>JAYMNP010000001.1:625833-1251666 GCA_036941025.1 Lachnospiraceae bacterium JLR.KK002 | reverse complement strand
ATGCTGCTTCGGAATCTGCGTCCGCCTCCCGCTCTCCGGACGGGGATATACCGGAAGACATACCGAATCCAAAACAGAAACCCGGCGGGCCTGCACCGGAAAAGCAATCTGCCGGAAAGAAAAAAGAAGGATTTTCCGGAAATATGCCGCCCGAAAGAAAAGGAAATTCCTATGGGAGATTTAAGAAGTCGGACAACCCTGATGTGGTATACGGACGTGACTTTGAGGATGAAATTATCGCCATCGAACAGATTATAGGCGAAATGGGCGAGGTGGTTGTCCGAGGGAAGGTGCTGAGTCTGGATACCAGAGAAATCCGGAACGAAAAAACCATTATTCTCTTTTCCATTACAGATTTTACTGATACCATTATGGTAAAAATGTTCGCCGGAAATGAGGCAGTTCCTGCTATTACCTCAGAGGTAAAAAAAGGGGCTTTCCTGAAAATCAAAGGCGTTACCACCATCGACAAATTTGACGGAGAGCTTACCATCGGCTCTGTTGTGGGAATGAAAAAAATACCGGATTTCACCTCCATCCGTATGGATACCAGCCCCCAGAAACGGGTAGAACTTCACTGCCATACAAAAATGAGCGATATGGACGGCGTTTCCGAGGTAAAAGACATTATCAGACGGGCCATGAAATGGGGCCATAAAGCCATTGCCATCACGGACCATGGCGACGTACAGTCTTTTCCGGACGCCAACCATGCTGTTTCCCCGGAAGATGATTTCAAAATACTTTATGGGGTGGAAGCCTACCTGGTGGATGATTTAAAGCAGATTGTGGAAAACCCGCAGGGCCAGAACCTGGAAGATACATACGTGGTATTTGATTTGGAAACCACGGGATTTTCCCCCATAAACAACCGGATTATCGAAATCGGCGCTGTAAAAGTGTCCGGCGGAAAAATTACGGAGCGATTTTCCACTTTCGTAAATCCCCAGGTACCCATTCCCTTTAAAATCGAAGAACTGACCGGAATCAAAGACGATATGGTATTGTCCGCCCCTGCCATAGAGGAAGTATTACCGGAATTTCTGGAATTCTGCCGGGGCGGCGTTATGGTAGCCCACAACGCCGGATTCGACATGAGTTTTATCAGTAAAAACTGTGAACGCCAGAATCTTCCCTGTGAATATACGGTCATTGACACGGTGGCGCTGGCACGGGTATTGCTGCCCCAGTTAAATCGCTTCAAACTGGATACCGTGGCAAAGGCATTAAAAATTTCTCTGGAAAATCACCACCGGGCCGTGGACGATGCAGCCTGTACTGCGGAAATTTTTGTGAAATTTGCGGCGATGCTGAAAGAACAGGGAATATCCACACTGGAAGAAGTAAACGCGCTGGGCAGTACTTCGGTGGAAAATATCAGAAAGCTCCCCAGCCACCATGCCATTATCCTGGCCACCAACGATACCGGAAGGATTAATCTGTACCGTCTGGTATCGGCAGCCCACCTGACGTATTTCCACCGGCAGCCCAGAATTCCCAAAAGTGAATTTCTCAAATACCGGGAAGGACTTCTGATAGGTTCCGCCTGTGAGGCCGGAGAATTGTATCAGGCCATACTGAGGGGGCATTCGGAAGAAGAAATCGCCAGACTGGTGCGTTTTTATGATTATCTGGAAATCCAGCCGCTGGGAAATAATGAATTTATGCTGCGGGGAGAAGACCCGGCCGTTGCTTCGGAAGAAGAATTAAAAGATATTAACCGCAGAATTGTAACGCTGGGAGAAGAATTTCACAAACCCGTGGTGGCAACCTGCGACGTACATTTTCTGGACCCGGAAGACGAAGTATACCGCCGGATTATTATGGCAGGCAAAGGATTTAAGGATGCCGACAATCAGGCGCCCCTGTATCTGCGTACCACAGAGGAAATGCTGGCGGAGTTCGATTATCTGGGCAGTGAAAAAGCCGAAGAAGTGGTCATTACCAATCCAAACCGGATTGCCGACATGTGTGAAAAGATTTCTCCGGTACGTCCGGATAAATGTCCTCCTGTTATTGAAAATTCCGACCAGATGCTCCGGGATATCTGTTACAATAAAGCTCATGAAATTTATGGGGAAGAACTTCCGCCCATTGTGCAGGAACGTCTGGAGCGTGAATTAAACTCCATTATCTCCAACGGATACGCAGTAATGTATATTATTGCCCAGAAACTGGTATGGAAATCCAATGAGGACGGTTATCTGGTGGGCTCCCGCGGTTCCGTAGGATCCTCCTTTGTGGCTACCATGGCGGGAATAACAGAGGTAAATCCCCTGGCTCCCCATTATTACTGCAAAAAATGTCATTACTGTGATTTTGAATCGGAGGAAGTCAGAACATACGCCGACGCCGGACGGGCCGGATGCGACATGCCCGACAAAAGCTGTCCGGTCTGCGGAGAACCCCTGATGAAAGAGGGGTTTGATATCCCCTTTGAGACATTTCTGGGATTTAAGGGCAATAAAGAGCCGGATATTGATTTGAATTTTTCCGGAGAGTATCAGAGTAAGGCCCATGCATACTGCGAAGTGATTTTCGGATACGGACAGACTTACCGGGCCGGAACCATCGGAACCCTGGCTGACAAAACAGCATTCGGGTATATCCGGAATTATTACGAAGAGCGGGGCGTCCGGAAACGGAACTGTGAAATCGACCGGATTGTACAGGGCTGCGTGGGGATTCGCCGCACCACCGGACAGCATCCGGGAGGGATTATCGTACTTCCTCTGGGAGAGGAAATCCATTCCTTTACCCCCATCCAGCATCCGGCAAACGATATGTCCACCGATATTGTCACCACCCATTTTGACTATCATTCCATCGACCATAACCTGCTGAAACTGGACATACTGGGACACGATGATCCTACCATGATTCGTATGCTGGAGGATCTGACCGGCATTGACGCCAGACAGATTCCCCTGGACGACAAAAATGTCATGTCCCTGTTCCAGAGCACCCAGGCTCTTGGAATTACACCGGAGGATATTGGCGGCTGCAAACTGGGCTCCCTTGGGATTCCGGAATTCGGTACGGAGTTTGTTATTCAGATGCTGATTGACACCAATCCCCAGTCCTTTTCCGATCTGGTGCGGATTTCCGGTCTGTCCCACGGAACAGATGTTTGGCTTGGAAACGCTCAGACCTTAATTCAGGAGAAAAAAGCCACCATTTCCACGGCAATCTGTACCCGTGACGATATTATGACCTACCTGATTGGTATGGGGATGGAAAGTGAACTGAGCTTTACCATTATGGAAAGCGTCCGCAAGGGCAAAGGCCTGAAACCGGAATGGGAACAGGCCATGACAGAGCACAATGTGCCGGACTGGTATATCTGGTCCTGCAAAAAAATCAAGTACATGTTCCCAAAAGCCCATGCGGCGGCCTATGTTATGATGGCATGGCGGATTGCCTACTGTAAAATTTTTTATCCGCTGGCCTATTATGCGGCATTTTTCAGTATCCGCGCCACTTCGTTCAGTTATGAGCTGATGTGCCAGGGAAAAGAAAAGCTGGAATATTTTATGGCAGATTTTGACCGCAGGAAAGAATCTCTGACCAAAAAGGAACAGGACACCGTAAAAGATATGAAAATCGTACAGGAAATGTACGCCAGAGGCTTTGAATTTCTGCCTTTGGATTTATTCTCCGCACAGGCCCATATGTTCCAGATTGTAGACGGGAAACTGATGCCGGCCCTTGACAGTATCGAGGGCCTGGGCGATAAGGCGGCGGAGGCGGTGGTGGAAGCGGCAAAAGACGGGCCTTTCCTGTCCAAAGACGATTTCCGCCAGCGCACCAAAGTATCCAAAACGGTGATTGACCTGATGGGAGACCTTGGAATTCTCGGAAACCTGCCGGAATCCAATCAATTATCACTGTTTGATGATTTATCATGAGGAGGGACCCGGCCTGCCGGGAGGAGCCCTGATGATGTAAATTTATCATGAGGAGGGAAAGTTATGACGTATGAAGAATTTTTTTCAAAAGTAAAAGAAACATTTATGGATGCAGATGTGAGCAATATTACCGAGCATCTGGCTTATCAGTTTAACATCACCGGAGAGGCAGAGGGTATATTTTATGTGGAGGTAAAAGAAGGCAAACTGTATGTGGAGCCTTATGACTACCACGACAGAGACGCCATGTTTACCTGTTCGGCGGAAAACCTGATGAAAATTGCCCAGGGAAAACTGGATCCGATTCTCGCAGTGACATTAAAGAAACTGAAAGTGGACGGAAATATCGACAAAGCCCTGAAGCTGAAAAGCCTGATTGGCGGAAAGAAGAAATAACCGGCACAGAAACATAAAAACCAGTTCAGACCAGGGAGGTATGTCAAGGAATGGGTCATGTGGGATTTTCTTATATGGGACTGATATTTCTGCTGATGCTGTTTATTCCCAATCTTATCTGGATGAAAAAAATTCCGCAGGGTTATACATCGGAACAGGAGAATAAATGTTTACTGTTTCTGGAAAGATTGAGAGAAATAATGAAGAGATAATCACGGGACTGTCATATTGTGCATAAACACAGTATTTTGCAGTTGTTTCCCTACAGAATCAGGGTGCAAAAGCACTTTTTGTGCAGCGCACCCTTTTTGACATCCTAATCCTGCTGAAAAAATGGCAGATTATTCTTTAAATTGAATATAATTTTCTGCCATTTTTGCAATCCGTGCCAGTGCATAGACTTCAATGCCCTGAGCTGTCAGTTTTTCCCGGCCGGGCTGGAAAGATTTTTCAATCAGAACCCCAAGTCCGGCAATGGTGGCATGGGACATGCGGATGAGACGGATTGCAGCGGTTGCCGCTTCGCCGTTTGCCAGAAAATCATCCACAAGAAGTACATGGTCATCGGCTGTAATATATTTTTTGGAAAGAGTCAGTTCATAATTTGTCTCCTTGGTAAAAGAAGTCACAACAGTCTGGTATAAATCCTGATTCAGAATCTTGGAAGGCTGTTTTTTCAGGATTACCATAGGAACCCCCAGGGCAAGAGACGTCATAATTGCCGGAGCAATTCCGGAACTTTCGATGGTGGCAACTTTTGTAATCCCTTTATCTTTAAAATGTTCCGCAATCTCTTTTCCCATTTCCTGCATTAATGCCGGGTCTACCTGATGATTGATAAAACTGTCTACTTTTAAAATATGTTCATTTACGGCGGTACCGTCCTGTCTGATTTTTTCTTCCAATAATTTCATAATCATTTCACCTCTGAAAATTAGTTATCTGTACATAAGTTATCATAATTTATATTGATTCTGTGAGAACTCAAGACTCTGAATATATTATAAAGGAAAAAATACCATATTACAATAAAAAGGAGAACATAACGTGAAAATCACTTTATTAGCAGTTGGAAAAATAAAAGAAAGTTTCTATCGGCAGGCCATCCAGGAATTCCAAAAGCGCCTTGCCCGGTACTGTAAACTGGAAATCATTGAGGTTGCAGACGAAAAAACACCGGAACATGCCAGCGCTGCAGAAGAAATTCAGATAAAGGAAAAAGAAGGCCAGCGTCTTATGAAGCATTTCCGGGAAGACGCCTTTATCTGTGCGCTGGCAATAGAAGGAAACATGCTGGATTCTCTGGAACTTTCGGAAAAGATAGAAAAACTGGGCGTGTCGGGAAAAAGCCATATCATATTTGTTATCGGAGGATCTCTGGGACTGTCAGAACAGATTTTGCAGAAAGCAGATTTTCTGCTGAGTTTTTCCAGGATGACCTTTCCTCACCAGCTTATGCGGGTAATTTTGCTGGAACAGATTTACCGAAGCTACCGTATTCTTGCGAAAGAGCCATATCATAAGTAAGTGCGAAAGGGAACAGAGATTCAGGCAGGAGAAAGAGAATAAAAGTTGTATTTTTAACCCCATGGGAGCAGGTGGCTTTCCATGGGGTGTTTTAGTCTAAGATGGGTATATTTTGTGCTTATAGCTTATCTGGCGGGATGTATTCTATCAGGTCGTGCAGGTCGCATTCCAGAACGTAACATAATCGTTTTAAAATATCAATATCCAGACGCTGTATTTTCCCATCCCTGTAATTCCGTAGTTGTGTTCTCTGCATTTCCGTGCGGAAAGACAACTGATTCAGGGAGATATTTTTTTCCTCTAATATTTCTGCTAAATGGATTTTTATATCGCCATAACCATCCGAACTGGCCGGGAGCTGGCGCAAGGGGTTTTCTTTTTTAGGCATTGTCCGTACCTCCGATGTCTATTATATTTTATCCACAATATTATTGTAAGATTCTGGAATATATGGTATATTTATATACGGGGTATATATATGCTCAATGCGAAGATGAAAAAGAAGTACATGAAATAAAAAAGCAAAGGAGTGTTGTCTATGTTAATGAAAGAATTGCTGGAACAGGAGAACCATCCTGTGGAATATCCCTGTGCAATTGGTACAGTCCATATTCCAAAAGAGAGAAATATTTATAACGTCTTGCGGAAGAAGTATTACCGTCTGGCAGAAGAAGCGGTAAGGCAGTTTTCTTCCTTTTATAGTGACTATACGAACTGCAATGACATTCTGCAGAAAACATCATCAGATTTTCAGAAAAGTATCTGCCCGGTGATAGATGAAATGAAAAAAGAACTTATCAGCATGGAACGCTATGACTGGGATTACGATACGATTTACCAGTATGCAAATGAGAAGGGCTATCTGAATCCCTTTTATGCGGCATCCGATTCTGTCTGTGAGAAAATTATATCCGTAAATGAGGATTTGGAAGCGCAGAAACAATACCGTCAGGAGCGGAAAGATAATCGTGCCAGATGGGAAGGCGGCAGTTATGGCGGGACAGTAATAGATAATTATGCACATCAGGCCAGCCTTGGAATGAGGAACGTTGCAGAAGGCATGGGGCATAGCTTCGTGAATGCAATAGGTAATTCCTTCAGTAAGATGGCAGCTAATTCGGAATTAAAGCAGATATTTTCTGACCCGAAAACAAGGGAAACAATACAGAACGGCGTCTTTGAATCTGCTTTTGCCTTACATCATGTATTGATACATCTTATTTCAGAAACAAAGGAAGATATTGTATGGGGAGTCCCGTCAGAGAATGACATGGAAACCGCACAGCGATTACTGAATAATATAAAAAGCGGGGCAGTCCCAAAAGAGAAAACGGACCAAATCTATCAGGAAATTCTGGCATTGCATCCATACAGCCTTGATTTATTTGAAACCATGCTTGCGTCATTTGGGGATGAAAAAGGAGAGCTGGGCATACTGGCAGATTATTATGGCGTTGACCTGCAATCATCTAAGGATAATCAGGCACTCCAATATGTAAAAGACATTCAGGGAGAAACAGAAGAAGATTCTGTAATAGCAAAAGAAAAACTGATGGAATACTGCATGAATTTAAGCCTGCCAGTGACAGACGAGCTGGAATGCATGAAATATATCAATAAAAGGCTGGAAGACTTTGACCTGTTGTACCGGACGGTAGATGATATCGTCTGCACTACCAGGGATTCTGCTGATTTTGCCCGTAAAGAATTACAGGCAATACAGGATTTCTTTGAGGAAATTACTCCGCCCACATCAGAATCACTTCTTGACTATGAGGAAGATTTGCTGGAAAAGAAATCTGTGTTTGAAGAGCAGTTCTGTTCCGAGCTGAAGCCAAAATATTTAGATAAAATCAATAGATATTTAGCGGATTTTGATAAAAAATTTTGTTCCACCGGTCTATTTAAAAAAGCAGACCGGAAACAGGCGGGAAAAGACAGACTTCTGAAAGCAATGAAAAAAGCAGATACTTCTTCTTTGGAGAAAATTGAGGAAGCCTTTCAGAAGATGGAGCTGTTATTGCCAAAACTGGGATTGGGACAGGAAGATACCACGGAAGCAGTACAGTATTTGGAAAAGAAAAAAGATAAATTCTTAAACCCGAAGAGCGGCATGGATGTCATCAAAGGGTTTGGGAAGCTGTTTAAAAAATAAACTTGCAAATGGAGTGAGGAAGCATGAAAAAAGTACTTGGGATAATTGTCGCCATTATTGGAGTTATGGTGGTTCTGTGGCTTCTGTCATATGTCATTGAATTTGTATGGGAGCTATTTTGGGTAATTGTAGTATTTTCAGGGATTGCGTATGTAGTAAAAAAATTTAAGTAAATTGTTATGAAAAATATAGAGATATGAAATGAGAAGATTAAAAAAAGGATTCTGTTTTATAGTAGTATTGTCTGTTGCTTTTATATTACAGGCATGTGGCAATAAAGGAGAGAAGTATGTTGAGCAGTATATTAAGGAAGGAAAATATAATGAGGTTCACATTCTTGTAAATGAGTTCGACATAGAGAAAACAGGGAAAATGGGAGATTTGATTGCTGATGTAGATAATTATAATGATGTAGTGTCTTTGCTCCATGGACAGAGTTCAGAAAATGATTTGGAGGAAGCAAAGAGACAGATACTGGGGTTTAACGGAAGCTACAAAAAATACTCATCTTTTGAGGAAGATGTGGAAGAACTGGAAAACCGTATTGTCGAGCTGGAAAATCACAGGAATGAAATAGAGGAAATCATTCAGAAAATTCAGGACAGTTATGATAGCGGAAATTATGAATCTATGGGTAAGGTAATTACGGAGTATAAAGAAAATGAAATGCTAGTATAGCGAATATTAAATTGTTGATAGTTTAAATAGTTGCTGCTTCATCGGGATTAATTTCATCCATTTTATATGTCCAATGATAAACGATTGGATCGGCATTGATCTCATCGAAGTAGCGGTATATCCGCTCCGACAGTTCCTCCTTTGAATTGACGCGGATGCCTTTTAACATCTGCTTTGTCATTTTGCTGAAAAAGCTTTCAATCATATTCAGCCATGAAGTGTGTGTCGGGGTAAATACAAACAAAAAACGGCCTTCGGGTAACGTTGCAAGAAACTGTTGGGTTTCCTTTGAAGTATGGGCTGAGTGGTTGTCCAGTATCAGCCGTATTGTGTCACCCTCCGGGTATTTTACATCAAGAATCTTTAGAAACTCGATAAAATCAGAACTTTTGTGTGTCTGGCTGACCAATGGAATTGCCTCCCCTGTCAAAAGGTCAATACCTGCAGGCAGTGACAGCGTCCCAAGCCGCACATACTCATAATCCCGGCGGACATAACCTTTTTCCTCTGTCGGGGTATGGTCGGGATATTTGTTGGCAACAGCCTGGATGCCGGGTTTTTCATCATATGAAACAGTATGTGTCAAATGCCCGTTTTCCGGTATGATGATATTCCCATCAATGCCAAACTGCATCTCGACCTGCTTATAGACCAGGAGGACGTCATGCATCTTATTCTCAAAATCAGGGTCTTTCCGTTCAAGATAATACTTGATCCTGAATGGTTTTATATCCATCTTTTTGAGATATTTTTGGAGCCATGGTTTGGTAACTGTCTTTAAGCGTGGATAGCCGGCTTCTTCAGCATATGCCTGTATATGTCTGTGCAACGCAGCCAGTGTCCATAATTCTGCAGCATAGCCAGGGTCACAGGGTTTTTGGCAGGCTATACTGACAATCCATGCTTTTGCATCGTCAGTAATCTCAACTGGTCTGCCGGAACGCTCGTCATCAAATATGGCAAGGTTAATTCCATTGTTAAGATAACGGTCAATACAGCGCCGGACGGTATTCACACTAATGCCCAGGCCGTCTGCGATAGCCTTGTCTGTCCTGGCTTCGGATTTCCATAGCAATATTCGGGCACGGTCAACAACCTGCGCCTGGATAGTTCTGGCTTTTATCAATGATTTTAGGTAATCACGTTCTTCATCTGATATTGTAATGCTATAAGATAACGCTGGCATAATCAGCCTCCATAAATTATATTTATTAAGTCTATTATACCAGATACCGAAACTATCAACAACTTAATTTATGATATACTAGTAGCAGATACATCCATGGAACAGAGTGAGCGGTTGGAACAGTTAATCATTCAATATGAAAGTTATCAGAAAAAAGAAAGCGAAGAAGGGGCAGTCGACTTTCAACCGGAATGGGTTGGCGGCGTATCAAGTCAGACAGAACTGGAACAAAATCAACCAAAAGATTCGATTGATACGGAAATGGATATTGTGGAGTGAAACAGCCAGAGGAGGGATTTAGATATGAAGAAGGTTTTGCCTATTATCATTGTAATAGCGGTACTTTTAATCATTGGAAAAATTATAATGTCAGGAGAAGCCAGTGAGTTAGAAAAAAATATCATCAGGAGTGTGAAGCAGGGGAATTACTATGCTGCATTGGAGGACGCAGAAGATATTGAATTTAAGGGAGAAAAAATGTCCAAAAAAGTATCCAGGTTAATTGAGGATCTTAAACTTTATGGAGCCGCTCAAAAAGAAATGGAAAAATATTCTGAAATGAATTTGGGAAAAGTAAAAACTATTTTGGACGAAATGAATGGAAATTACAAAGATTATGATATATTTGAAGCTGATATAGAAAAATTAAAAGAGAAAGTAGAAACTCTGGAGGAATATGGAAACGAAGGGCTTGAAGTAGCTAAAGAAGTGGGAGCATTGATAGAGGATGGAGAGATAGAAGAAGCCAGGGGAAAAATCAATGAATATATGGCAGATGAAAGATATGAATATATGCCGGAAAGTCTGCAAAGTACATTTTATGATTATATGCTTCAGATAAATTTCAGATAAGCAGATTTTTGTAAGATATATATTATCTCTATGCATGAAATTTTATATGGGAGTGATATCCAGGTACGCAGGAATTTTTCCGACAATATAAAAAATTGGAGAGAGGTGAGAGTATGAGATGAAAATGCAGGAATTGTGGGAAGACTGCCACAACAAATTCAGAAAGCGCAAAGCCAACTGGCGGAAACTGTAAGAAAGATAAAAATGGGAAAATGAAGCCGCATGATTGGGTGAAAGTGAAGGCTTAAAGCAATGTGAAATACATATTATTACCCTGAAAACTATCAGGAAAGGGGTGATATATATGCACGCAGGAATCTTTTTAGGCGCATGTGTCATTACAGTAGGCGTACTGGTGGCACTGGAAACAGTAAACGCATAACAATATAAGAGTTTGGAAAACAGGCAGATGGCAGAAATGTTATCTGCCTTATTTTCGTGCAAAAAGGAGCATACCAATGGAAAAATTATCAACAGAATCCATGACAGTGGAGCGGAAAGGCATTTTCGATAAGAACCATAAAAAACGGTTTGAGCTGACCTTCACCTGCAAAGACAGAAAGCCGGAGAAAAGTATCTTAATCATTGGCTTAAACCCTGCCAGTACAGATGTCAGCATTTTAGACACGACCACCACATTTATCTTAAACAACTTAATCCCCATGGGATATACCACAATGACAGTCTGTAACCTTTACGCAGACCTTTTTTCGAAGCGTTTAAAGCCCTCAGAAGTGGCGAACAACACAGAGAACCGGAAATACCTTGAGGAAGTGTTAAAACGTGGTTTTGACGCTGTCCTGCTTGGATATGGTAATACGTTCCTGACAAATAAATTTGTGAAAGAAGAAAAAGAACATCTGTTAAAACTTCTGAAACCTTATAAAGAAAAAGTAGTGGACATTGTAGACAACAAAGGAGAATATGAAAGGCTCAAAGCCACACATCCACTGATGGCAGGAAGATATTTTCCCAACAGATGGAAATTACGCCCATTTGAATTTGCGGAAAAGAATACACTGAAAGAAGCCGGGAATGGAAAGCTGCCAGAAAAAGCGGGAGAAGACAGGGAGAAAAAGCTGCCGGGTAAAATAAAGAAACCGGAAAAAGAGAAAAAGGAGAAGAAACAGGATGAAAAAGACAATCCGAATCAGGACGGTGAGCCAGTGGCATTTGCTGAAGCAGATAAACAGGTATCTGGGGAAGAAACAGATACCGGAGGAAGTGATAGTGAGAATTTACTACATACTCCACGCTAAAGAGCTGGGGAAAGATGGATTCATTGTTTTATGCTTAGACAGAATAAAAGATGACTGTCTGGAAGTGGAAGACACTGTCGGGATGTACCCAAACAAAATCAGGATAGAGGAGAAAATAGACGAAATTCCAATAAGAAGCCGAAAAGGAAAGACAAAAAGCTGGTACATAACCCATGTAAAAATGAAAAGCCAGAAGATTCAGCTCATCTATACAACAAAAGGGCAGGATGATTACAGGAGGGATGGAACATGGTAAGGATTTTATTCCAGAGCTGGGAGCGTTTTTTTAATTATGTAAAGCACAAAGAAAAGACAGAGCCGGAAACAGGATGGAGCTATACTGACTGTCAGTTTCACACGGACTATCTGAAAACGGAGGAATGGGCAGGGTTTCGTAAGATACTGCCTGCCGCCGATTACGAAACATTCACCGCAAACGGAAGCACCATAGAAGTAAGGTCGTTCCAGATACAGAAAGGAACAGTCAGGATGATTTTTTATGCGGCGGGAGCGGAAGACCGGGAGGGTCGTTATCAGTGCATGGGGTATGGAATTGTGGAAGAAAGAGCCGAAACAGATGATAATGCCCATTTTGTATCAATGGCAGAAGAACAGAAAAAAGCCAGAGTATTTTATTGTATCGGTACAGAACGGGATTACTGGGACAATTACCCTGTCCTGCAGATGGAATTACCGGAACAGATATTAACCTATCTTGTTTCCCAGGTTGAGATACTGGACAGCAATTATGGGGCGGAACGTGACGTGATGGGAGGCATGGGAGGGTTCTGCACTGTGATTCCGAAAAGTGATGAAGCCGCAGAAGAAGCATACAAAGAGATTTTAAAAGAGCATTATATCCAGGAATCCATGTATGAATACCTTGATACGGTTACGGTTGACGGTACGGAATGGGTGGAAGCCTTATATTTAACAAACAATGATTACGGAATAATATTGATTTATCAGAAAGGAATCGAAGCATGATTTTAGGGTTTTTAGCAGTTGTTGGAAGTGCGGTAGCGTCCAGTGTGGTGGTAGAATCCGTGACAGCCGGAGTTGGATTGGGAATCTCCATCTATACAGCGTCGAAGTGTGTGAAGCAGGGGAGCAGGACACGGAGAAAATAGGATTGTAAAAATAAATTGTAGAAACTGTGGTGATAACGGAAGATAAAGTTATTGCCACAGTTTTGTTACATTATCATTTTTTTTAGTTTTTTGTGTAAAAACAGGGCGAAAGAAAGATATAGAAATCAAGCAGACAAGTATAGTAAAATAAATAATATGAATCATATAAGCGAGGAGAAAAATTATGGATGAGAGTAGTGAAAAAAAATCTTTTACAGCATTTTTAGAAAAAATATTGAGAAAAAAATATGGAGATGGGTTTGCAGAGGATATACCATCAAATTCTGATAGCATCAAAAATTTAAAACGTGACCTAAAAGGAAAGCTGGGAGGTTTAGGCTATAAGGATATATTGAAGAATGAGCTTTATCTACAAGGAAACAAAAAGATTTTCCCGGAATACATATTGGCTTTTTTTGAAGTGCTATTATTACTTCCATCGGGAAAAAAGAATTGTTTGGGAAGTAAAATAAAAAATGGAAGATTTGATAAGATAACCGAAGATGAGATAGAAAACTTTGCAGGGCAAATGCGGGAATCCTTTCAGTCATACGGAAAATCCATAGTTGTTGAAGGATTAGACAGTAATAGAAAAAAAGAACTGGACGATATGATTGATGAAGCCGAGGATTTGGATGAGATTGAAAACGACTGGGATAATGCTGTGGAAGAAGAATATGTTTACCGTAGATGGGAACTATTGAGCAAAGCAAATATGTATGCAGAGGAAGTTAAGGCAGCCCTGGAAAATAAGAAAAAAATTATGCTGGCAGAGAAGCGCATGGGAACAATGGTTCAGGAGAGGATAAAAGAACTACTGGATTTGCCAGAGGTTTTAAATAGAAAAATAGATATTTTGGTAGATTATAAAAGTGATATTGATGGGCTAAAAGATAATTATTTTACACTGCCATCAAATCATTTAACAACCGTACAGGAGGCAGAGAAGTCCCAGCGGTATTATTTTAGCAGCGGAGAAAAATTATTTTTGTTAGAGCAGTTTGAACTATATTTAAAGACTTATTTAGAAAACTGGGAGAAACTTTTAGAAGATTATAAAAAAGAATTTGAAACTGCTGAAGAAGAATATTTCGCCGAAAAGAGGGAGCATTTACCGAATATGTTTGAAATATTTACAAGTGTCATTTTAAATCTGTACACAAAAGAGAAAGAAACAAACAGGGATGAAAAAAGTTTATTTTAATAAAGGTAAAATATGATACTACGATATAAAAAAAGTATTGGCTCATTGGCTGATACTTTTTTTGTAAATTTTTTTTGCCAGGGGTTCAAAAAATTGAAAAAAAAGTGAACCGTGATTTTTGAAAGTCACTATGGTATTTTATAGTCGTAACGTTACAGAAGGCAGTCTTCAGGCTGTGAAAAATTGCATAGTTTATCCGGAAAGCTACGAATCGAAATCATTTAATGGAGGGAAACCTACGTGAGAAATTTTAATGAGCTTCAAAAGGAAGTAACGAAAGCATTTCAGGTACTGGTTGAACCTGGCAAATTTGCAGAGGTGAGAGTATTAAATACCAACAAAGGAACCATATCGGGGTATTATAATGATGTAGAAAAACTGATTCAGCACATTCAGCGTTATGATGGCAGTTACAATATTTATCTGACCATGAATGCTTTATGTGATGGTATCCAAGCCAGAAGCATGAACCGTTTACAAAATTATGCGAAGAGTACAACTAACGATAAAGAAATCTGTTGCCGCAGGTGGGTGTTGATTGATTTAGACCCGGAGCGTCCTGCAGGAATTTCCAGCACAGACGAAGAATTAGATTTGGCTGTAGGATTAGGGGAGAAAATCCAGAAGTATTTGACGGACAATGGATTCCCTGAACCCGTAGTGGCATTGAGCGGAAATGGATACCACTTGCTATATCCGGTTGATATGCCCAATGACGAGAGAAGCACAACACTGATAAAAAATTTTTTAAAGGCACTTGACCATAAATTTTCTACGGAAAATGTAAAAGTCGACGTAGTTAATCACAATGCAGCCAGAATAACGAAGATGTATGGCACGGTGGCCTGTAAAGGTGACAGTACGGAAGAAAGACCCCATAGGCGTTCCAGAATAATATCAGTACCGGAAGATATTACGAATGTATCAGTTGCTTTGATGGAACGTGCAGTACAGGAAAAGCAAAGTAAAGAGAAAAAAATACAAAATCAAAAATTTGGCAGCACCGGTGTTAGCAGAAAAGAAAGAAACAATGATGTTTTTTCTCTTGAAAAATGGATGAAATCCCACGAGATTTCCGTTGCGAGGACAAAGCCAATCGAAAATGGCACCTGTTACATCCTGGAATCATGCCCATGGAATCAGGAACATTCGACAGATAAGGGGGCATATATCATTCAGTTTGAGAATGGCGGGATTGCGGCTGGCTGTCACCATGACAGTTGCAAGGAAGAAAACTGGCAAACACTCTGGCGTTTGATGGAGGGAAACAGACCCGTACCCTCTGTGAAGAAAACAAATACCGAAAATCAACTCCCGGAAAAGGAGAGCCAGATAGACGTCCTTCTCAGGATGATAGAAGAACAGGGACATATCCCTTTTCGGAGCATTACAGGGGAAGCCTTTATCCAGGTTCCGCAAAAGGGGGGTTTTGTGAATTATCCCCTTAAGTCTGAACTTTACCAGATGTGGCTGAGGAACCTGTATTTTCAGACATATAAGCGTGGAAGCAGGGGCGATATGATTCAGACGGTGATTGAAACGCTTATCTCAAAGGCATTTTTTCAGGGGAAGGAATATCCCGTATATAATCGTTTCGCTTTATATGAGGGTTGTATGTACTATAATCTGGCTGATGAAGAAGCTACCGTGCTTTGTATCAACGAATCGGGGATAAATACCTGTAAAGAACCTCCTGTCAGGCTGATAAAGAGGAAAACTTTACTTCCACAGCCCATGCCGCAAAAAGGGGAATCTTTTTTAAAACTGATGAAAAAGTATTACCACTTTGCCAGTTCCGCAGACCGGATTCTCCATAATGTCATATTGGTTGTCAGGCTGATAACAGGGATTGAACAACCTATCGTTATTTACAAAGGCTCCAGAGGTTCTTCTAAAACCACTTCCATGGAAATGGATAAACGCTGTTTGGATATATCCAGCAATAATGTAACGGTAATGCCGAAAAATGAGGAAGATTTTTTGCTGCTTTTAGAATCACAGGATATTGTGTGTCTGGACAACATGGACAGTATTACCAGGGCACAGGCAAATATTTTCTGTCAGGTAGTGACGGGGGCAACAGCAGTTAAAAGGAAGAAGTATTCAGACAGTGAATTGTGTGAGATAAATATAAGGTCTACCGTCTATATGAATGGAATCCATCTGCTTTCAGACCGTTCGGACTTCCTCGACCGCTGTGTGTTTTTGAATATGAAAACCATTTCCGCAAAAGTCCGCAGAAGCAAAAAAGATGTTATGGAGGAATTTGAAGCAGAAAAGCCTTATATACTCTATGGCATGCTTGAGTGTATTTCCAGGGCTATGCAAATCCTGCCTTCGATTGAAGTAACCATAGATGACCGTCTTATCGACTTTTTAAAATGGGGATGTGCAGTATCGGAGGCATTGGGATATGGACAGGAAAAATTTCTGGAAGCATATCAGAAGAACCGTATCAGGCTGAATGCGGAACTCTTGGAAGAGGATGAAGTAGCCAGTGCAGTAATGGATTACATTGAGGAAGCCGGGGAATTTAAAGGAACAATGAGTGAATTAAGCGCAGAGATTTCCGATATGCTTTACGAAAAAGGGATATATGCAAATAATAAGATAAAGCAGCCAAACCACTTGTCAAGGCGGCTGAAAGAGCTGCAAACAGGACTTTCAAATGTGGGAATTTCTGTTGAGATTGGAAAAAAGAATGGAGCACGTTTTGTAAAAATCTGTAAAAAAGAGATGGGATAAGACCGTAAAGGCGATAAGGGCGGTAAAAACAGAAAAAAGAAAACGTGACAACTACATGAATAAAAATGGATTAAAAATTCTCTGGCAAAAGACCGTCCTTACTGTCCTGATTGTCCTGATAAGAAAATAATTATGCTTATGTATTGGAGGAATTTAAAAAGTGAAACAGTTAAAAGAAAATGAGTGGCTGGAACTGTTTATATCCATGCTTTCACAGCTTATTGTTGAATTTTATCTAAAAGAAGAGTTGTAAATAAATATCTGTGAGCCAAATGGTTTACCGACAGATTCCATTTTTCAGGGAAAACGTAAATCATTTGGCGAATGGGTATACCTTTTCGTATAAGTTTGGTCAGGAGGTTTTTCTTCCGTGTTAAGAAGACAGACAGAATATATATTATAACTCTGAACCATGAAAGAAAGAGAGGAAAAGATTATGAGCCATACAGAACAAAAAGCAACCGCTGCCATTTACTGCAGGGTAAGCACCAGGGAGCAGGCGGAAGAAGGCTACAGTATCGGGGAGCAGGAGCGTCTGATAAGGGAATACTGCATGAAACAGGGCTATGAAGTCTACAAGGTCTTTTCTGACGCAGGAATCAGCGGGAAAGACATTGCCCACAGGCCGGCCATACAGGAACTGTTAAAGGAAGCAGGAGAAAAGAAGTTTGATATCGTGATGTCATGGAAAATCAACCGTTTAAGCCGGAAACTGGAGGACGCCATAAAGATTGTGAACACGCTGGACAGGTACGGGATAGCTTACCGCTCTTATTCCGAGCCTTTTGAATCCGATACACCGGCAGGGAAAATGCAGTTCCAGATGATGGCACTGGTGGGGGAGTTTGAGCGAAATACCATTGCACAGAATGTAAAGATGGGGATGAAAGCCAAAGCCCGTGCAGGGGAGTGGTGCGGAGGGATTGCGCCTTTGGGCTACCATTGGGTTCCCATGGAGGGAACGGAAGATTTGGCAAGGAAAAAATCACGCCTTGAAATTGATGAAAAAGAAGCGGAGGTCATTAAAATCATTTATGGGATGTATGCGTCCGGCAAAGGCTATAAGGCGATTGCAAACTACCTGAATAAAAAAGGGTATCAGACCAAACTCGGAAATACATTTTCTGTGGCACAGCTCCGCACCATACTTACCAACCCGGTCTATATTGGGAAAGTTCGTTTTAATGTGCGACGGGACTGGAATGAGAAAAGGCGCAACAATATCAACCCCGACCCGATTATTGCTGATGGAATCCATGAAGCCATCATAACAGAGGAGCAGTGGAACCAGGTGCAGTTCTTAATCAGCCAGAAATCAGGAAAACCGTCCCGTATCTATGATGGGGAATACCCGCTGACGGGGATACTGAAATGCCCCGAATGTGGCGCAGGAATGGTGATTTCAAGGGTAATCAATAAAAAGGCGGACGGAAGCAGACGGGAGCTGACCTGTTATGCCTGTGGGAACTGGAAGAATAAAGGAAGCGCAGTCTGCCACAGCAATATGATACGGGTGGAGAAAGCCAATGACTTTGTCTACCGGAGGATGGAGGAAGTCTTAAATGATGACAAAGTGTTTCAGGAAGTCTTTTCAAGGGTAAACCGGGAACACGAAATCAGAAAGAAAAATGCTTATAAAGAGCAGGATTTACAGGAGAAAGAACAGGAAAAACTTTCAAAGCGCATGATGAAGAACCATGAAGCCTATGAAGACGGTGTGATTACCAGAGAGGAATTTTTAATGAGGAAACAGGAATTAGGCCGGCAGATGGAACAAATCAGGGAGCATACCAGTGAGAACCATCTTATTCTGCTGGAAGAAGGGCGCAAAGAGATACCAGAGGAAGCAGTGAGGGGAATCTTAAAGAACTTCAGCAAAGCCTTATCCGCTGATATAAACCGAACTATACGGAAGCGGTTACTGCACCTGCTGATAAAGGAAATCACCATAGACAGGGACAGGAACATAGATTCCATAAAACTGAAACTTTCTGACGAGTTAATCAGGTTCTTACAGAACAATGGCGGCACACCACCAGACGGTGCGCCGTCTGTTTTTATGTTTCAGGAATTTGGGATAACGTCACTGGAACTGGAACTTGTGATATAGGAAAGCGGTACAAAGATGAAAAAGGAAAGAGAGGGCAACAGAAGATGAACCATGATTTAAACCAGTATCTTATCAGGGAATATGAAAAGCTGGACTCCGAAATGGAACAGAGGGAATTTACAGAAACCATGCGTTTCCTTATGATGGCGAAAGAGAAAGACTTTTCCGATTATTATTCCAAAAAGAGCCTGACGGGACGGGAATTTTATTCTGTGACGGACACACTCTATGAGCTGAACAACCTCTGGATGCTTTCCGGATTTATCCGCCAGAACCAGCAGGTTTTATTGCGGGAAACCCAGGAGGGTACAGAATACCGGAAGGAACCGGATTTTACAGAAATCTGCAGGATTGGGAAAGACACTATGCTGTCCCGGATGTTCCAGGTTATGGGGAAATTCCATCTGGATGAATATGTGGCAAAAGATACAGACTATACCATAATTACCCGCAGGGTAAAGGCATATGCAGTTACAACAGGCAGTGGGAAAACCGTACCACAGATTATGCTGCAGGGAAACCGGGTCAGAAAATGGGGATTTGAAGCAGGGAGCAGTGTACGTATAGAGTGCTTCCCCAATAAGCTGGTTATCCTGAAAGAATAAAAACCATAAAAGCAGGGGCATGGATGATTGTAATTTAGCCGGAGAATGTGTATAATAGAACCATAAGAAAAGCAGCTTTATGGAAGATACAGTTTCCCGGCAAGGAGTGACAGAAAGCAGGTAAGACAATATGAATGGCAATGAAAAAGAGCAGATAGAAAATATAGAAGACAGCCAAACAAGCTGGGAGGAATTAGGCATATCCAATGATTTCCTGTTTGGGAAAGTCATGCAGAACCCGGAGCTGTGTAAAGAATTACTGCAGAGGATTCTGCCGGATTTAAAGATAGACCACATAGAATACCCGGAGTTGCAGAAAAGCATTGAGCAGGACAGGGACGCCCACGGAGTAAGGCTGGATGTGTATGTAAAGGACGATAAGGAAACAGTTTATGACATAGAAATGCAGGTAAGCAATACAAAGGAGCTTC
Organism: Lachnospiraceae bacterium JLR.KK002; assembly: GCA_036941025.1. Taxonomy (NCBI): domain Bacteria; kingdom Bacillati; phylum Bacillota; class Clostridia; order Lachnospirales; family Lachnospiraceae; species Lachnospiraceae bacterium JLR.KK002. The sequence goes on along the minus strand of JAYMNP010000001.1, from coordinate 1,231,480 downwards.
CCAAAAGGAGCAGATATTATCAGAGCATGATAGATTTACAACTCATTGATAAGAAACAGTATTACAAAAGGCTGAACCGGAGTTACATCATATTTATCTGCCCGTTTGATTTATACGATAAAGGGCGTCATATTTATACCTTTGAAAATATCTGTAAAGAAGATAACAGCATATCAATGGGAGATGAAACGGTAAAAATATTCCTCAACACGGAAGGGATACAGGATGATGTCAGTAAAGAACTAATGGCATTTCTGGATTATGTGGCGGGGAGGAAAGCGGATGATACAGAAGATTCTTATGTAAAAAAACTGGAAGAAGCGGTAAAAGAAGCAAAAAGAAACAGGGAATGGAGGCATGAATATATGACATTGTTAATGCGTGACCAGGAAAATGTGGAAAAAGGAAGAGAACAGGGAATATTGGGAATGATATCAGCATTGAGGGATTTAGATATACCAGATAGTATGATATTGCAAAAATTACAAGAAAAGTTTTTATTGACCAAAGAGGAGGCGCAGGAATATTTAAGGTGTTGATTTGTAGGCAGGACATATCATTGTTCTGCCTGTTTTTGAATAATACTATGAGATTTTTTCGCACTTAGATATGTTATGGAGAGCCATATCATAAGTAAAATGATATCAGGCAATCCTCTGGAGTAAAATGGAGGCATGATTGTCAGCCTGATTGTCAATGCCTGTTCCTGCCAGATAATCAATAGTAGAGGACTTATTGCGCAGTGTCACAGTTGCTCCGGCAGGAATAGAGGTAATAAACATGCCAGTTAGTTCTGTGCGTACCGTATTTGCAAGTTCATCTGAATAAGTTCCGAAAAATGATAAGGGATTTTCCAGGCCATTGACTGCCACCGCATAAGCAATATTCAACAGTCCGGCGGTGGGGCGGACTAGTGTACTGACCTGTTGATATTTAGCATTACTACCACCTCATCAAGAGGCAGAAGTAAATACAGGGTATAAGGAACTGAGCTTTATTCTGGCATCAGTAGTCCGGAACTGCCAGTTGACCTTTGCCGCCACTGTATTCCGCTCCGTTTCCCATGCGGACAGTTCTTTGCGTAACAGTCCTGTTTCAGCGATGCGGCGGCTGAGACATTGCCTGGTCATTACATTAAGCTCTATTTCTGCAATGTCCAGCCAGCTCCCATGCTTTGGCGTATAATGTATCTCCAATTTTTTTATGATGCGTCTTGCTTCTTCAGGCGGATACCGTTTGTACAGGGAAGCTGCTTTATGTGTGTTCAGATTATCCATCACAAGGACGATCTTCTCGGCATCAGGGTACATGATGTCCACCAGATACCTGATTTCCTCTGCCCAGTCGACGGCTGTACGGTGTTCCCGGACACTCACATGGTGCATCCCTCCGAGCGGTTCCACGAAGGCAAAGATGCTGACCGTACCATTGCGGACATATTCCGAATCGGTTTTCCGGTCACTTCCGGGAATCATTGGCAAAGGCTCCCTGGACTCTCCCAAAAGCTGATATGGTTTTTCGTCCATACACACAACCGGACGATTTTCATCATAGGGGCGTTCGTAAACATCAGGGATATCCTCCATGCAGGCTATGAATTCCGGGTCTTCTTTTGACGGGATGCACCAGTAGTCGTTTTTGTGAGGTCGAAGTTTGTTTTTTTTAGGGCATTGCGGATTGCCTCCCTGCCCACAGGGGTTTCCAGAACCACTTTGGATTTTTCCTCAAGCAGACGGATTGTCCACCGGGAGTGCCCTTCTGGAACGGGGCCGCAGGCAAGTTCAATCAGCCGGGCCTCTGTACGCCCGTCAACCTTGCGCCTTGCATTATCTGAATTTATGTTCCTTTTAAATTCAGTAACTGCGTCAATGCCGCCATTGATGTATTTCGTCACAGTATTGGTGACGGTTGCCATACAGACACCATTGGACTTTGCGCTTTGTTCATGAGTTAAAACTTTTCCATGCGCCTCGTCCAGATCAAGAATAACCTGGCATCTGCTGCGGATAGTTTTTGAAGTTTCCTTCTTACGGATAACAGATTTCAACTTTCTAAATTCTTCTTCTGTGAGATGGATATTATACTTTTTAGGTCTTGCCATAGGAATCACCGCCGTTTCTTTTATTATATATCAAAACAGCTGTGGTTACCAGAATTATTTGATTAAATATCAACAGGTCAGTACACTAGTACAATGTTTCTTTGATAACCATATGCTTTTTTCTTCCATTTTTTTATAAAATATGCAATAATATCTTAACAGGAATTGGTTCAAATTGGAGGGAATATTATGCGTGGTTTTCAAGCTGCTTCTTTTACTTTGTCTGATAAGGCAGAAACAATATTAAAAAATTTCAGCACCAGCTATTCCCTGCCATCATGTATTGTGACCCGATCCAAAATTATATTGATGGCCGCGGAGGAGAAAAACAATACCCAGATCGCAGAAGCGCTTGGAACCACCTATTCGACTGTCAGCATATGGCGGAATCGTTTTTATAACAACATAGACCTTATTGCCCAGACGGAGGAGTATGACGGACCGGATGGTGATAAAAAGCTGTCTGATGTCATAAAGTCTGTGCTTTCAGATAAACAAAGACCCGGAAAAGAGCCTGTATTCACCCCGGAACAGATCATGCTCATCAATGAACTGGCGTGTAAAAACCCAAAAGACTTTGGCTGTGAGCTGAGCTGCTGGAATCTTGCATCCCTTGCGAAAGAAGCTGTCAGGCAGGGTATCGTGGGATCCATTTCTGTCGCAAGTGTACAGAGGTTCCTTAAATTTGCGGGTATCGCACCATGGAAAAACCGTTACTGGCTCAACTCCCCGGAAAGGCACGATAACCCGGAATCCTTTAAAAAAAATTGAAACAATCTGCGGCATCTATCTTCAGGCTTCGGAACTTGCTGAATGCGGTACGGAAGTATATTCCACGGATGAAATGACCGGGATCCAGGCATTGGAGCGCAAATATCCGGACAAGCCGGTACGCCCGGGCAGCCCGGCGCTGCATGAGTTTGAATACATCCGTCATGGCACTATAAGTCTGATCACATTCCTGCGTGTTGCAGATGGCAGGATCCAGTCACCGTATCTGAACAGCACACGAAATGAGGAAGATTTCTGCAATGCTGTGGGGCAGCTTATATCAGAGGATGCAGATAAAAACTATATCATTATCTGTGATGGTCTTAATACCCATAAATCCGAAGGACTTGTAAAGTTGGTTGCACAGAAATGTTCCATTACGGTTGATCCTGGTATTAAGGGAAAGAAAGGCATACTGGAGAGCATGAAAAGCAGGGAAACTTTCCTTATGGATGAAAGCCACAGGATTCGTTTTGTATATACGCCGAAGCACAGTTCCTGGGTGAACCAGATAGAAATCTGGTTTGGTATCATCAATCGGAAGCTTTTGAAAAAAGGCAGCTATAAATCCGTAGAGGAAATGGCTCAAAGCATCCTTAATTTTATTAAACAATACAATTTAACAGCCAAAGCATTTAACTGGAAATATGCTGGTTAAAAACAGCCTTGATAGTATATGAGCATCAAAAAAACGCTGTACTAGTATATCATAAATTAAGTTGTTGATAGTTTCGGTATCTGGTATAATAGACTTAATAAATATAATTTATGGAGGCTGATTATGCCAGCGTTATCTTATAGCATTACAATATCAGATGAAGAACGTGATTACCTAAAATCATTGATAAAAGCCAGAACTATCCAGGCGCAGGTTGTTGACCGTGCCCGAATATTGCTATGGAAATCCGAAGCCAGGACAGACAAGGCTATCGCAGACGGCCTGGGCATTAGTGTGAATACCGTCCGGCGCTGTATTGACCGTTATCTTAACAATGGAATTAACCTTGCCATATTTGATGACGAGCGTTCCGGCAGACCAGTTGAGATTACTGACGATGCAAAAGCATGGATTGTCAGTATAGCCTGCCAAAAACCCTGTGACCCTGGCTATGCTGCAGAATTATGGACACTGGCTGCGTTGCACAGACATATACAGGCATATGCTGAAGAAGCCGGCTATCCACGCTTAAAGACAGTTACCAAACCATGGCTCCAAAAATATCTCAAAAAGATGGATATAAAACCATTCAGGATCAAGTATTATCTTGAACGGAAAGACCCTGATTTTGAGAATAAGATGCATGACGTCCTCCTGGTCTATAAGCAGGTCGAGATGCAGTTTGGCATTGATGGGAATATCATCATACCGGAAAACGGGCATTTGACACATACTGTTTCATATGATGAAAAACCCGGCATCCAGGCTGTTGCCAACAAATATCCCGACCATACCCCGACAGAGGAAAAAGGTTATGTCCGCCGGGATTATGAGTATGTGCGGCTTGGGACGCTGTCACTGCCTGCAGGTATTGACCTTTTGACAGGGGAGGCAATTCCATTGGTCAGCCAGACACACAAAAGTTCTGATTTTATCGAGTTTCTAAAGATTCTTGATGTAAAATACCCGGAGGGTGACACAATACGGCTGATACTGGACAACCACTCAGCCCATACTTCAAAGGAAACCCAACAGTTTCTTGCAACGTTACCCGAAGGCCGTTTTTTGTTTGTATTTACCCCGACACACACTTCATGGCTGAATATGATTGAAAGCTTTTTCAGCAAAATGACAAAGCAGATGTTAAAAGGCATCCGCGTCAATTCAAAGGAGGAACTGTCGGAGCGGATATACCGCTACTTCGATGAGATCAATGCCGATCCAATCGTTTATCATTGGACATATAAAATGGATGAAATTAATCCCGATGAAGCAGCAACTATTTAAACTATCAACAATTTAATATTCGCTATACTAGTAAACTATAATCTATTCGGTAAATACCTTCTGTGTGGACTATAATTTCTGCTGTGTTTGGGGTGAAGGAAAAGTCACCGGATTGAAAAGCCAGTAAAAAATTAACATTTTCCTCCGGAGCAATCTCCTGGTAACCTCCCTGCATGACAGCATTAAAATAAGCTGGCTGTAGATTGGATTCGTTCTTCGGACAGCAATGACAACAGCATGATTTATGACTCATTCTAATTGTTCCTCCTGATTCTTTATAAAAACCTGAATATTAAAAATATTTGAATGTATTTGTCAGATTATGGCGGTTTTATCTTATTTTATGCATATTACCGCTGTTTGTGCAGATAAAAAAGAGTCCACCTTACTCTGTCAGAAAAGTTTGTTGAAAATTAATTCCATCTGTCAGGCTGATATTGTATAACAGAGCCAATGAGTCTACGTCTGATTACAGGAAATATCCGTTCCACCTGGGCATTCAGCAATCCCCATTAGGATATATGGAAAGATTCAGATTATGAAAATAATTGTTCATAAGAGATTCGGAGAATCATTGCTATTTTTCCGGTAATAGGGTATGATGTAATCATAGTTTTACTTGCTAAATGCTATATTTACTCAGGAAAGGCACGGGTATACCAATGAAAAAGACAGGTATTTTCAAGCAGCTTCTTTTGCCTATGATACTGATTGTATGTGTACTGGCAATCTGCTTAACAGGAATTATTGGAACTATTTTTGTAAAATCCTATAAAAATCAAATCTATGGAAGGAGCCAGGACAAGTCGCAGCTGGTAGCCGGTGAGATTGCCACGTTTCTGGACGGTGCCTACGGTATTACAGAAGAATTATCTGTAAATCCCAGTATTCTCACCATGGAAACCAATATGCAGACAACGATTCTTGAGGAATGTGTCAGGCGCAATCCTTATCTGGAACTGCTTTACATACAGGGAACGGACGGTATGCAGACGGGACGTTCCTCCGGCGAACTGGCAGACCGTTCCGGCAGATGGTGGTTTCAGCAGACTGTGGAGGAACAGAAACCTTTTATCTCAAAGTCCTATTATTCCGTAAATACCGGAATGCCATGCGCCTCCATATTTTTTCCCATGTATCAGGAGAATACCTTTATCGGAATTTTTGCGGTGGATTTAAAACTGAATTATCTGCAGAGCCTGATAGAAGAATTCTCCGATACGGAGCATGGAGAATATTCCTTTGTCATTGATGGAGAAGGCGTTGTGGTGGCCCACCCGGACAGCACCCAGATAGAAGAACTCTACAATTACAAACAGATGACCAAAACCGTCTCCTGCAAGGATAAGGCGGGGCAGCCGGAGGTTGACGGGGAAGGCAATATTGTGACAGAGGAGCAGACGATAACGGTTTCCAGGGATTACCAGGAAATTATTGCAGAAGTTATGTCTGGAAATACAGGAAGCGGCAGGATTACAAACGAAGGAGAACATTACATTGTAAGCTATGCGTCTATTCCGCTCAAAGGGGAATCCGATACCTGGTCCGTAATAACCCTCCACAGAGAAAAATCAGCAATGGCCCCGGTGCATCGCATGATTGCTGTTGCAGCAGCAGTGGCCCTTTTTATGATTGCAGCAGCAATTTTAGTAACTGCATTGCTGGCACGCAGGCTGACCAGACCGATTGTATCCATTACAGAATTAATTCAAAATGCCTCTGACGGGGATTTTACCGTACAGGCAGAAGAAAGTATTGAGAATGAAATCGGTGTGCTTTCCAAAAATTTTAATAAAATGACAGGAAAAATATCGGTAATTCTGAAAAAGAATGCGGTGATTGCCGGAGAAGTTGTGGAAAGCGCAGGACATTTAAAACAAATTGAAAAGGAAATGGACCACACCGGTCAGGCAGTCCGGGAAATACTGAATGGCTCGGAGGAACAGGATGCAGATGTGAGAGAAGTCCTCACACAGGAAAGAATCCTGGGGGCAAAATTCGGGCAATTGCAGGAAAAGAGCAGATTCCTTCTTGAAAATGCACAGGATACCATTGTTTCCAGCGAGAAGGGAATACAGGGTGTGACAAGGCTTCAGCAACAGAATGAAGAGGCTTCCAGGGGAATGGCCGAAGCATATGACAGGATTATGGCACTGGAAGAACAGTCCCGGAAGATTTCAGGAATTTTAAATACCATCAACAACATAGCTTCCCAGACAGAGCTGCTTGCCCTGAATGCGTCCGTAGAGGCTGCACGTGCAGGAGAACATGGCAGAGGCTTTTCCGTAGTGGCAGAATCCATAGGAAAACTTGCTTCAGATTCATCGGCAGCAACAGATGACATAGAAAAAATCATTGCAGAACTGTGCGGAGAAATCTCCGATGTGGTTGCAGATATCGAATCCATCCGTGCAGGCGTGGATGGACAGGCGCAGGCGGCTAAACAGGTACAGGGAACATTTTCCGATTTCCGTATGCTGGCAGAGCGGACAAAAGAATCCGTCAGCAGCATGGAGGAGCTTGTGGAAAACATGCACCAGTGCGACCGCATGGTGGTATGTGCTGCTGAGAGAATACAGAATATTTCCGCCAATACGGCAGGACTCACAGAACAGGTGGCAGAATCCATAGCAAAACAGGCAAAGGGAATTGCAAAAGTAACCGCAGGTATTGAAAATCTGTCAGAGGTTTCTCAGGAAATGAAACAGGAAATGACAAAGTTCAGAATATAAACTGAAAAATGATGTAACACCGGCCTGTGAAATTATGGAATACAGAGAGACAGCACCACGCTGCACAGTGTCCTGCCAAAGAAGTAGTGGCTGCCGGGCAATCCGGCCTCTCACCGAAGGTGACTTTAAATGGCCGGATGCCATTACCGGAACACCCGCAGGGTGTGAACAGTAACTGAACTGTTACCAGACAACATTAAAATTAAACTTTCCCGTTGCTACATGAAAGATTTTCCTGTATAATAGTTTACTGAGAAATACCGTCAACAAAAGTAGTCGTTACAGACAGGAGGAACAAGAATGTCTCAGAGAAAAGATATCCATAAAGTGCTGATTATCGGTTCCGGTCCCATTGTTATTGGACAGGCGTGTGAATTTGACTATTCCGGTACACAGGCGTGTAAGGCACTGAGAAGTCTGGGTTATGAAATCGTATTGGTAAATTCCAATCCTGCCACCATTATGACAGACCCGGAAACTGCCGACGTTACTTATATTGAACCTTTGAATGCAGAACGAATGGAACAGATTATTGCAAAAGAAAGACCAGATGCATTGCTGCCAAACCTTGGCGGGCAGTCGGGTCTTAATTTATGTTCAGAACTTGCTAAAACAGGCGTTCTCGACAAATATAACGTACAGGTCATCGGCGTACAGGTAGACGCCATTGAGCGGGGGGAAGACCGTATTGAATTTAAGAAAACCATGGACAGCCTTGGCATTGAGATGGCACGAAGCGAGGTGGCTTACTCCGTGGAAGAAGCCATGGAGATTGCAGACAAACTGGGATACCCGGTGGTACTCCGTCCGGCCTATACCATGGGCGGCGCAGGAGGCGGCCTGGTATACAATGTGGAAGAACTGAAAACCGTCTGTGCCAGAGGACTGCAGGCCAGCCTGGTAGGGCAGGTGCTGGTGGAAGAATCCATTCTGGGCTGGGAAGAACTGGAGCTGGAAGTGGTAAGGGATGCAGACAACAACATGATTACCGTATGCTTTATCGAGAATATAGACCCTCTTGGCGTGCATACGGGAGACTCTTTCTGTTCCGCACCCATGCTCACCATATCGGAAGAAGTACAGAAACGGCTGCAGGAGAAATCCTACAAAATTGTGGAATCCATTCAGGTCATCGGCGGCACCAACGTACAGTGGGCCCATGACCCCAAAACAGACCGGGACATTGTAATCGAAATCAATCCCAGAACCTCCCGTTCTTCGGCTCTGGCTTCCAAGGCGACCGGCTTCCCTATCGCGCTGGTATCCGCCATGCTGGCCACAGGGCTGACCCTTGCGGACATTCCCTGCGGAAAATACGGCACGCTGGACAAATACGTGCCCGACGGAGATTATGTGGTAATCAAATTTGCCCGCTGGGCTTTTGAAAAATTCAAAGGTGTGGAAGATAAGCTGGGCACCCAGATGCGGGCAGTGGGAGAAGTCATGAGCATTGGAAAGACTTTCAAAGAAGCCTTCCAGAAAGCCATACGCAGTCTGGAAACCGGACGCTACGGACTCGGCCATGCAAAAGACTTTGATAAAAAATCAAAAGAAGATTTATTAAAACTTCTTATAACTCCTTCCAGTGAACGGTATTTCATTATATATGAAGCATTGCGGAAAGGAGCTGCACCGGAAGAAATTCACGAAATCACCAGGGTAAAACATTATTTTCTGGAGCAGATGAAAGAACTGGTGGAAGAGGAGGAGGCCCTTGCAATAGAAAAAGGTCATCTTCCTTCCGATACTGCTTTGATTAAAGCCAAGAAACATGGATTTTCTGATAAATATTTAAGCCAGATTTTAGAAATACCGGAGGCAGATATCCGGGAAAAACGGATTTCTCTGGGCATGGAAGAAGCCTGGGAAGGCGTACATGTCAGCGGAACCAAAGACAGCGCCTACTATTATTCCACCTACAATGCCGAAGATAAAAATCCGGTCTCGGAAGGAAAGCCCAAAATCATGATTCTGGGCGGCGGTCCCAACCGGATTGGCCAGGGAATTGAGTTTGATTACTGCTGCGTCCATGCTTCTCTGGCATTGAAAAAGCTGGGATTTGAAACTATTATTGTAAACTGCAACCCGGAAACCGTTTCCACCGATTACGACACCTCCGACAAGCTGTATTTTGAACCGCTGACGCTGGAAGATGTGTTAAGTATCTATAAAAAAGAAAAGCCTGCAGGTGTGATTGCCCAGTTCGGCGGTCAGACGCCTCTGAATCTGGCGGCAGACCTGGAGAAAAACGGCGTGAAGATTCTGGGAACCGCTCCCTCTGTCATCGATCTGGCCGAAGACCGGGATTTGTTCCGGGCCATGATGGACAAACTGGAAATCCCCATGCCCGAATCAGGCATGGCAGTCAATGTGGAGGAGGCCCTTCACATTGCAGAAGAAATCGGCTATCCGGTCATGGTACGTCCTTCCTACGTGCTGGGCGGACGGGGCATGGAAGTAGTTTATGATGCGGACAGCATGGAAGGCTATATGAACGCCGCTGTGGGCGTAACCCCGGACAGGCCCATTCTGATTGACCGTTTTCTGGGCCATGCAACAGAGTGTGAAGCAGACGCCATCAGCGACGGACGCCATGCATTTGTACCTGCAGTGATGGAACACATCGAGCTGGCAGGAGTACATTCCGGTGATTCCGCCTGCATTATTCCCTCCAGACATATTTCTGAGGAAAATGTGGCCACTATCAAGGAATATACAAGAAAAATTGCAGAGGAAATGCATGTGCAGGGACTGATGAACATGCAGTATGCCATTGAGAACGGCAAAGTATTCGTTCTGGAAGCCAATCCAAGAGCCTCCAGAACCGTACCGCTGGTGTCCAAGGTCTGCAATATCCGTATGGTGCCTCTGGCCATTGATATTGTAACCGCAGAACTGACCGGAAATCCTTCTCCGGTACCGGAACTGAAAGAACAGAATATTTCCTATTACGGCGTCAAAGAATCTGTCTTCCCCTTTAATATGTTCCAGGAAGTGGACCCGGTGTTAGGGCCGGAAATGCGCTCCACCGGCGAGGTTCTGGGACTTTCCGAATCCTACGGAGAAGCATTCTTCAAAGCCCAGGAAGCTGCCCAGATGAAACTCCCTCTGGAAGGAACCGTCCTGATTTCCGTCAGCAACAGAGACAAGCCGGAAGTGGTGGAGATTGCCCGGAAATTTGCAGAAGCAGGCTTTCATATCATCGCTTCCAAAAACACCTGTAAACTCATTCGCGAGGCAGGCATTGAAGCGGATATGGTACACAAGCTCCAGGAAGGAAGGCCCAATATGCTGGACCTGATTACCAACGGCAAAATTGATCTGATTGTGAATACGCCCATCGGCCAGGACCGAAAAGCGGACGACAGCTACCTGAGAAAAGCCGCCATTAAGAAAAAGATTCCCTACATGACCACCATGGCAGCGGCAAAAGCTACGGTCAGCGGAATTCTTTCCCTGAAAAAGCATGGCAGCAGCGAAGTGCGGTCCCTGCAGCAGCTCCATGGAAACCTGAAAGAATCCTGATTGACTAATTATGGGAATTGTTTTATAATACATTCATCTATGCATACAGGAGGCTCTTATGATAAAAAGCATGACCGGCTTTGGACGCTGCGAGCTTGCAGACGAGGCCCGCAGAATCACGGTGGAGATAAAGTCGGTGAATCACCGGTATCTGGATCTTGCCGTCAAGATGCCGCGGAAAATGAATTTTTTTGAAAATAATATCCGCAATCTCCTGAAAAATTATATCCAGCGGGGAAAAGTGGATGTTTATATTACTTATGAAGACTGTACGGAGAACCAGATTACCTTAAACTATAACCAGGATCTGGCTGAAAAATATGTAACGTACATCCGGCAGATAGGAGATACCTTTTCGCTGCCCTGCGACCTGAGTGCCAGAGAACTTTCCCAGTGTCCGGAAGTCCTCACCATGGAAGCTCAGGCAGTGGACGAAGAAGAACTGTGGAAACTGTTAGAACAGGCGGTCACAGAAGCTGCGGAGCAGTTTGTGAAAACCCGTATCCGGGAGGGTGAACAGTTAAAGAAAGATTTACTGGGGAAACTGGAGCTGATGTCAGAATATGTGGAACAGATTGAACAGCGTTCCCCGGAGATTCTGGCAGAATACCGGCAGAAACTGACCGATAAGGTCCGGGAACTTCTGTCGGATGCCCAGATGGATGAGAGCAGAATCCTTACGGAGGTCACCATTTTTGCCGACCGAATCTGCACGGATGAAGAAACCGTCCGTCTGAAAAGCCATATCAGCAGTACCAGAGATACTCTGACAGAAGGCGGAAGCGTGGGAAGAAAGCTGGATTTTATTGCCCAGGAAATGAACCGGGAGGCAAATACCATTCTTTCCAAAGCCAATGACCTGACTGTTTCCGATATTGCCATCAATCTGAAAACAGATATTGAAAAAGTACGGGAACAGATTCAGAACATAGAATAAAAGGAATTGCACGCAATGAAAACGAACAGTAAAACAGGTATTTTGACTGTGGTATCCGGCTTTTCCGGAGCCGGAAAAGGAACCATTATGAACCGGTTATCAGAAAAATATCCGGATACTTACGCGCTGAGTATTTCAGCTACCACCAGAGCCCCAAGACCGGGAGAAACCCATGGAAAGGAATACTTCTTTGTATCGGAAGAAGAATTCCAGTCCATGATAGATAATCACGCATTACTGGAGTACGCTCAGTATGTAAACCACTATTACGGAACACCCGAAGCATATGTGAAGCAGCAGTCAGAGGCGGGAAAGGACGTTATTCTCGAAATAGAAATCCAGGGCGCTCTGAAAGTAAAGGAAGCCCGTCCCGATACATTGCTGCTGTTTGTCACACCGCCGGGAGCGGAAGAACTGAAGAACAGGCTGACAGAGAGAGGAACGGAGACAGAAGACGTAATCCGTTCCCGTTTGAGTCGTGCATGGCAGGAAGCTCAGGGAGTGGAAGCATACGACTACCTGATCATCAACGACGATCTGGAAACATGTGTGGAACAGGTACACACCATGATACAGAATGAACATGCCCGTGTGGCCCGAAACCACGCATTGATTGAACGAATCAGGACAGAGTTAAAAGGCTTTGCGAAAGGAGAATGATATTATGATGCTGCATCCGTCTTACACAGATTTAATGAAAGTGGTAAACAGCAACGTTGAGATTGGAGAGGAGCCGGTGGTAAACAGCCGTTATTCCATTGTACTTGCAACTGCAAAAAGGGCAAGGCAGATCATCGGAGGCGAAGACCCGCTGATTGACAACCCCTCCAATAAAAAACCTTTTTCCATTGCGGTGGAGGAATTATACAGCAGTAAGGTGAAAATTGTGGGCGAAGAAGATGACAGTGAGGATTCGGAAATCTGAAACGCTCCGGCAAAGATTACCACATTGTTCTGCCAGCTGACAGAACGGTGTGGTAATCTTTATAGAAGAAATGGAGAAGAACATGAGAATTTTATTTGTTTCTCTGGGATGTGATAAGAACCTGGTAGATACGGAATATATGACAGGAACATTATCAGAAGCAGGCCATACCTTTACGGACGAGGAAGAACAGGCGGAAGTTATCATTATTAATACCTGCTGTTTTATTAACGACGCCAAAGAAGAAAGTATCAATACCATTCTGGAACTGGCAGAATATAAAGAAGCCGGAACCTGTCAGGCACTGCTGGTAACAGGCTGTCTGGCCGAACGGTACCGGCAGGAAATCATACAGGAAATTCCCCAGGTGGACGCAGTGCTGGGTACCGGCTCCGGGCAGGAAATCGCAGCGGCAGTGGACGCAGTGCTGGAAGGGAAAAAATATGAATCCTACCGGCCTCTGGAAAACCTGCCCGTACTTTCCGGAAAGCGTTTTCTGACCACCGGAGGCCACTATGCCCACCTGAAAATAGCAGAAGGCTGTAATAAAAACTGCAGTTACTGCATTATTCCAAAGATTCGCGGCCGATACCGGAGCGTACCCATGGAACAGCTTCTGGCCCAGGCAGAGAAATTTGCAGACCAGGGCGTAAAGGAACTGATTCTGGTAGCTCAGGAAACCACTTTATACGGTCTGGATTTGTATGGTGAGAAATCACTGCACCGGCTGCTGGATGAACTGAATAAAATTCCCGGTATTCAGTGGATTCGCATTATGTACTGTTATCCGGAAGAAATTTACGAGGAACTGATTCAGGCCATAAAGCGAAATCCAAAGGTATGCCATTACCTGGATATGCCCATTCAGCATATCAGCAATGAAATCCTGAAGCGGATGGGACGGCGGACCACCAGGGAAGAACTCACGGAAAAACTGACTCATCTGAGAGAGGAAATTCCTGACATTGCCCTCCGGACCACCCTGATTACCGGATTTCCGGGGGAAACGCAGGAAATGCACGAAGAACTCATGTATTTTCTCAATGAGATGGAATTTGACCGTCTGGGGGCATTTACCTATTCTCAGGAAGAAGATACTCCGGCGGCAGAATTTCCGGACCAGATAGAAGAATATCAGAAATCCATCTGGAAAGAAGATATTATGGAGCTGCAGGAGGAAATCATTTTTGATAAAAATGAAGAAATGAAGGGCCGGGAACTGTGGGTGATGATTGAGGGAACCGTAGAGGGAGAAAACGTCTGTGTGGGAAGAACTTACCGGGACGCACCGGAAATTGACGGCTACATCTTCATCAATACGGAGGAAACACTGGTGACCGGAGATTTTGTAAAAGTAAAAGTAACCGGAGCACATGAATATGATTTAACAGGAGAGGTGATTGTATGAACTTACCAAACAAATTAACAATTTTACGAATGATTCTGATTGTTCCTTTTGTAATCTGTATGCTGGTTCCAGGGCTGGGCCAGGCAGGCGTGTACGCTTCCGTCGTACTGTTTGTCATTGCCAGCCTGACAGACCTTATGGACGGAAAAATTGCAAGAAAGTATGATTTGGTGACAAATTTCGGGAAATTTATGGACCCGCTGGCTGATAAACTTCTGGTAGCGTCCGCATTAATCTGCCTGACTGCCAACGGCAGCCTTGCAGCCTGGATTTCCATTATTATCATCAGCCGGGAATTTATCATCAGCGGATTCCGTCTGGTAGCCTCCGACAACGGAATTGTAATTGCGGCAAGCTACTGGGGAAAATTTAAAACCACCTTTCAGATGATTATGATTGTAATGCTGATTTTAAATTACGACAATGACATTTACCGCATCTGTGCAACTGTTATCACATATATTGCACTGATTCTGACCCTTGTTTCTTTAATTGATTATATTGTCAAGAATAAAGACGTTCTGAAAGAGCAAAAATAATGACAGACTTTGCAGCAAATGCAAAGTGCCGTGTTGAACTGTTACTAAAATAATCATTATTTTAAATTTTACAGAAAAGGGTGATGAAACATGACAGCAGAACTGATTTGTGTGGGAACAGAATTACTTCTGGGCAATATTGTGAACACCAACGGAGCTTTCCTTTCGGAACAGTGCGCCATGCTGGGGCTTTCCGTGTATTATCAGAGCGTGGTGGGTGACAATGCCGGGCGCCTGGAGTATTTGCTGCGTACGGCAAAAGAACGTTCCGATGTAATCATTCTGTGCGGAGGCCTTGGGCCCACCAGAGATGACCTGACGAAAGAAACAGCCGCAGAAGTTATGGGGCGGAAGCTGGTGGAGGATGAAAGAGCCAGACAGGAAATACAGGAATTCATGAGCAAAAGAGGCAATGAAATTACCGAAAATAACTGGAAACAGTCGCTGGTTCCGGAAGGCTGCAAAGTACTGTATAATGCCAACGGGACAGCGCCGGGCATTATCATGGAAGATGCGGATACCTGCATGATTCTCCTTCCGGGACCGCCCAACGAGCTGATTCCCATGTTTAAAGAACAGGTATACCCATATCTGCGCGCCCTGCAGCCGGAAGTCATCTGTTCCAGAATGGTCAAGTTCTGCGGTATCGGAGAAAGCGCGGCTGAGACAAAAATACTGGATTTAATTGACGCACAGAAGAATCCGACCGTGGCGCCCTACGCCAAAACAGGGGAAGTACATCTGCGCCTTACCGCAAAAGCAGAAACAGAAGCAGCGGCTCTTGATTTGATTGCACCGGTGGAACAGGCTCTGAAACAGCGGTTTGGAGATCTGATTTACACGGACGACCCTCAGGTGACTCTGGAGCAGGCCATAGGGGAACTGCTGAAAAAACATCATCTCACCGTCACTACGGCAGAATCCTGTACCGGTGGGCTGCTGGCCGGCAGACTGGTGAATGTGTCCGGCATTTCGGAAAACTTTAAAGAAGGCTATATTACCTATTCCAATGAGGCCAAGGAAAAACTGCTGGGCGTTTCCCATCAGACGCTGGCATGTCACGGTGCAGTCAGCCCTGAAACGGCAGAAGAAATGGCCAGAGGCGGGCGGAAAGCGGCAGGCGCCGATATCTGCGTGGCTGTAACCGGAATCGCAGGGCCTGAAGGAGGCACCGAAGAAAAGCCGGTAGGTCTGGTATATATCAGCTGCTGCTGTAAAGGAACGGTTTATACGGAGAAAAATCTGTTCAGCGGCAGCCGGAGCAAAATCAGGGAGTATTCTGTGGCAAGTGCACTGACCCTTCTTAGGAAGGCAATTTTAAACGAGGTGAAGCAATGAGAATCATAGCAGGAAGCGCCCGGAGCCTTCCCCTGAAAACCATTTCGGGCATGGAAACAAGACCCACCTCAGACCGTATCAAGGAAACCTTATTCAATATGCTGAACCCGGAGCTTTTGGACAGCAGGTTTCTGGATTTGTTCGCCGGGAGCGGACAGATGGGGCTGGAGGCAGTCAGCCGGGGCGCAGAGGCTGCGGTTTTTGTGGAGAACAATAAGAAAGCAGCCTCCTGTATTGAGGAAAATATACGGTTTACCAGGTTTACGGACCGGTGCACGCTGCTGATAAAAGATGTTCTTTCGGCAATCCGATGGCTGGAAGGCAAAGAACCTTTTGACCTTGTATTCCTGGACCCGCCTTACGGAAAACATCTGGAAGAAGACGTCCTGCAGGCCCTGAAGGAATCATCGCTGATTACCGAATCTTCACTGATTGTAGTGGAAGCCGCTCTGGATACGGACTTTTCCCGGGCAGAATCCATGGGCTATACCATTACAAAGGAAAAAACTTACAAAACCAATAAACATGTATTTCTGCGGTTGAAGTAAGAAGCTATGGGGGAAACAGATGAAAAGAGCAATTTATCCGGGCAGTTTTGACCCGGTAACCTTTGGACACATTGATATGATAGAGCGTTCCGCCCAGATTGTGGATGAACTGGTGGTGGCAGTTTTAATCAATAGTGCAAAAAATCCATTGTTTTCTGTACAGGAACGTGTTAGTATGTTAGAAGAGATTACAGGCCATATTCCGAATATCAGAATCACGTCTTTTAACGGGCTTCTGATAGATTATGCCAGGGAAGTAGATGCTTCCATTATTGTCCGCGGTCTCAGGGCTGTCACTGATTTTGAATATGAACTTCAGATTGCCCAGACCAACCGTATTGTGAATTCCCGGATTGACACGGTATTTTTAACAACCAGTCTGGAATATGCCTATCTGAGCTCTACCATCGTGAAGGAAGTTGCTTCTTACGGGGGGGATATTTCTCATTTTGTACCGGAGCAGCTTATAGACAGAATTTATGCAAAATATAGCTGAATGTAAGGAGCGTTACATATATGAGTAACAAAATCGAGCAGATTATCGACGAGATTGAAGATTATATTGAGAACTGTAAATACCAGCCTTTTTCCAACAGCAGGATTGTGGTGGACAAAGATGAAATCGAAGATTTGTTATCAGAACTCCGCAGAAGAATGCCCGATGAAATCAAGCGTTATCAGAGGATGATCAGCAACAAGGAAGCCATTCTGGCAGACGCCCAGGCCAAGGCGGACGCCATTATCGCCCAGGCTGAAGTACATACCACAGAACTGGTCAGCGAACATGAAATTATGCAGCAGGCCTATGCCCAGGCAAACGAAGTGGTATTAATTGCCACCAACCAGGCGCAGGAAATTCTGGATAACGCCACGAATGATGCAAATAATATCCGTATGGGAGCCATTCAGTACACAGATGATATTTTAAAAGGCCTGGAAAGTATTATCGGACATGCCATGGATACCACCAAAGCCAGAACAGATAATCTTTTAAATTCTCTGCAGGAATGCTACAGTGTGGTAAATGCCAACCGTATTGAACTGTCGCCGGCAGGCGGAGATCCGGATTCCGGAGCCAATGAAAGCGAAGCCGTTCCGGAGCTTCAGGTTACGGAAATATAAGTATCAGCGGACAAGCAGGAAAGCCAGCACAAAGGCAGTAACCGTTCCGAACAGTTTCATCCGGATATAGGGAACCATGGAAAATCCCGTTTCTTTTACCATGGAGGCCGTCTGAGCAAAGCCGGAAAGACCGCCGAAGGCGGTAAACGCCATCATCAGAGGATATGCAATCTGAACAGCCATATGCTGTTCGGCAGTACAGGAGATTCCGTTGGTAATTTCCGTAAATCCGATGAAAATACATGTTAAAACCGGATTTGACAAAGGCAGCAGCATGGTCATCCGGGCCAGTATGGCAAAGAGCATAATGTAGCCTCCCAGCTTTGCCAGTGTTTCAAATCCGTTCATAATGCCGGCATCTATGATTTGAAAGTTCATGGATGTCGCTTTTTTTGAAGAATTACCGGTAACCGGAGATTCAAATCTGCGCCGGCTGTTCAGCATCATATAAAGGATCAGCGGCGGCCCGTACAGAATCAGATAACTTGCTGTCCTTAAATCCGGTCTGCCCAGGCAGTCATTCAGAATGAAGCTGCTGATAAACATGGGACTGATATTGTTGCAGACACAGAACAGACGCTGCCCCTCCTCTCTGGTCATTTTCCCTGCAAGCACCAGTTCCGATGTGATTTTGCTGCCCATGGGGAAGCCGAACAGCAGTCCGGCCGCAAGAGGATAAATACCGGCGCTGCTTACCGGAAACAGATGTTTCAGCCCCCGGTGCAGCACCATGGTAAATCTGTCCAGTATTCCGGAGTGAATCAGAATGTAGGAGAGAATGGAAAAAGGCAGCAATGTGGGCAGCATTTTCTCATACCACAGATTCAGCCCCAGGGCAGCGGCATTTACCGATTCCTGAGGAAATATTAAAATGTAAAGTAAAAATCCGATTAAAATAATAATGTACATGATTTTTTTCATAGTTTATTCTATGAACCAATAAAATAAATATACCAAAGCAGGAGGCGAATATGAGAGTTTGTGAACAGTTAAAGCCGGAAAGAGTTTTTGCATATTTTGAAGAAATCTGCCAGATTCCCCATGGCTCCGGAAATACAAAAGCCATCAGCGATTACTGCGTATCCTTTGCCAGAGCCCATAATCTGAACTGGATACAGGATGACAGCAATAACGTCATTATTTTCAAAAACGGTTCCGAGGGTTATGAAATGTCTGAGCCCATTATCATACAGGGCCATATGGATATGGTATGCGAAAAGGAAAACCATGCGGACATTGATTTTGAAAAAGAAGGCCTGCGGCTGTATGTGGACGGCGATTTTCTGAAAGCAGAGGGAACCACCCTGGGCGGGGATGACGGAATCGCCCTGGCCTACGCCTTTGCCATTCTGGAAGACGATACCCTGCCTCACCCGCCGCTGGAAGTGGTCTTTACCGTAGACGAGGAAGTGGGAATGCTGGGTGCGGAATCCATTGACCTCTCCATGCTGAAAGGAAGAAAACTTCTGAACATTGATTCCGACGAAGAAAGCATTTTCCTGACCGGATGTGCGGGAGGACTGCAGGCAGACTGCATGATTCCCGTTACCCGGACATCGTCACAGGGATTCCTTTATGAAATCAGAGTGGCTGGACTGCAGGGAGGCCATTCCGGCAGCGAAATCCATAAAGAGCGCGGGAATGCCGCTGTACTCCTTGGACGGATATTAAACGGAATACGGGAAGAACTTCCCTTTTCCCTGGAAACATTGCAGGGGGGCCTGAAAGATAATGCTATCCCGCGGGAAGCCGGATGTACCATCCTGTTACCGGATGCCTCGGACAAATCAGAACTGGAAAGGCTGGTTTCCTCCTGGCAGGAAGTGCTGAAACATGAATACCGCAGTTCCGATCCAAAGGTCAGCGTTCAGTGTACCGAAATGGAGCAGAAGCAGACAGAGGTTCTGGACGCATCCTCTCTGACCAAAGTGCTGTTTTTCCTCCGTACCATGCCCTGGGGCGTGCAGCATATGAGTCCGGAACTGGAAGGACTGGTGGAAACCTCTCTGAATCCCGGTATTATGAAGCTGGAACATGAATCATTTTCCCTGTGCTTTTCCGTAAGAAGCAGCGTCACCAGCAGAAAATATGAGGTGACGGAACGACTGGCCTTTCTCACTGAATTTCTGGGAGGCGAAATCAACATAAGCGGTGATTATCCTGCATGGGAATACCGGGCAGATTCCCCCATGCGTGAACAGATGGCGGCCGTTTACCGGGAATTGTTTCAGGAAGAACCGAAGATTCAGGCCATTCATGCCGGACTGGAATGCGGTATTTTTTCCGGAAAACTTGAGAACCTGGACTGCATTTCCCTTGGCCCCGATAATTTTGATATCCACACACCTCAGGAACGGTTAAGCATTTCCTCCGCGGAAAGAGTATGGAAGCTGCTTCTGGAATTTTTAAAACGTTCCCGGTAATTTCCCTTATAAGGAATATGGAAAACAATCCGGATACCACACAGGGGAACAGGAACATAAACCAAATATCCTCGTAAAAGGAAGACTATGAAAAAGCAGGTATGTATATGGTTACTGATTCTTACAGCAATGGTCTGCCTGATTACGGTCCTGACCGGACATATCCGGCAGATTGCGAAGATTACCCACCTTCTGGCGGGGGAAGATACCAGAGAACTCCTGCGGCAGCAGCAGGTCCCTTCCGAACAGTTTGAGGACTTCTGTGCCTTTGAAAAAGATACGAACTACACCCGTTACGATTATTTGCTGAGTTATCTTTTTACAGAAAAACAGGAAAAAAGCCAGCTGGAAGATTACCTGAACCTTCTTTATGAATATCAGCCTGAGAGAATCCGTGCTCTGGAACAGGCAGAACAGGCCATTTGGGAAGACCTGCGGTATTTTCCCGTTCCCCTGTCGGCAAGGGACAGTTCTCTGACCACCTCCTTCGAGAATTCCTGGATGTTTGACCGAAATTTCGGAGGAAACCGGGGCCATGAAGGAACCGATATCATGGCCTCTCTGAACCTGCGGGGCCATTATCCTGTCATCAGCATGACAGACGGCGTCGTGGAAAAAATCGGATGGCTGAAACTGGGAGGATACCGAATCGGAATCCGTTCTCCCCATGGCGGCTATTTTTACTACGCCCATCTCCATGATTATGCCAGGGACTTTCAGGAAGGGGACGAGATAAAGGCCGGAGAACTGCTGGGCTTTATGGGAGACAGCGGCTATGGAGAGGAAGAAGGCACTGTGGGAAAATTTGCAGTCCATCTTCATATGGGTATTTACATTGACGATGGAACGGGAAAGGAACTCAGCATTAACCCTTACTGGGTATTAAAATGGCTGGAGGATAAACGTCTGAACTATCAGTTTTCCTGAACCATTTCCACCGGAGAAACAGAAAGGATGTGCCATGCAGATCAGACTGGACAAATATCTTGCGGACATGGGAATCGGCACCCGCAGCCAGGTAAAACAGTACATACGCAAAAAGCAGGTTCTGGTAAACGGAATGCTTCCGGCAGGACCGGAACAGAAGATAATCCCGGATACGGACACGGTGTCCTTTCAGGGGCATGATATCCCTTATACCAGATACGAATACTTTCTGTTTTATAAACCCCAGGGCTGCGTCAGTGCAGTGAAAGACAATGTGCACAGAACAGTTCTTGAATATTTTCCGGAAAACCGCAAAAAAGGACTGTTTCCCGTGGGCAGGCTGGATTTGGACACGGAAGGTCTTATGCTGATTACCAATGACGGTACGCTGGCTCACAATCTTCTGGCTCCCGGAAAACATGTGCCAAAGACCTATTATGCCGAAGTTTCGGGCAGGGTGACAGAAGAAGATGTGAAACAGTTCTCCCAGGGGATTGATATCGGAGAAGCCAGGCCCACCCGGCCGGCAGAACTGAAACTTCTGCCTGAAAACCAGCCGGAAATTTCCCGGATTACCCTGACCATTACAGAAGGAAAATTCCATCAGGTAAAACGGATGTTTGAGGCAGTGGGCAAAAAAGTGCTGTATTTAAAGCGGATTTCCATGGGCAGCCTGGAGCTGGACGGCTCCCTGCAGCCGGGGGATTACCGGCCGCTGACTCAGGAAGAGTTGCAGAAGATAACGGAATACAGAGGGCCATCCAAAACGGAGGCTCCGGATACAGGAGGAAGCTATGAAAAAAATTGGCGTAATAACTGACAGTCACAGCGGAATTACACAAAAAGAGGCGGCGGAACTTGATATTCTGGTGCTGCCCATGCCCTTTTATTTTGACGATATATGCTACTATGAAGATGTGAACCTGTCCAGAGAAGCATTTTTCCAGAAACTGGACTCCGGCAGCGAGGTTTCCACTTCCCAGCCTTCTCCGGCGGAGGTTATGAAATTATGGGATAAAGGGATGGAAACCTGTGAACAGATTCTGTACATTCCCATCAGCAGCGGGCTGAGCGGCTCCTGCGGGGCAGCTCTGGGACTGGCACAGGAAGAACCTTATAATGGCAAAATCTTTGTGGTGGACAACGGAAGGGTATCCACAGCCCTGCACCGCTCCGTTCTGGATGCGCTGGAACTGATTGAGGAAGGCTATACTGCTCCGGAAATTAAAGAGATTCTGGAAGCATCCAGAGACAAAATGGTCATCTACGTGGGTGTGGAGACGCTGGAACACTTAAAGCGGGGCGGAAGAATATCCCCGGCCACAGCAGCCCTGGGCACTGTACTGAATATCAAACCGGTACTGAAATTTGATGTGGGCACCCTGGATACCTTTAAGAAATGCCATGGGACAGCCAGAGCCAGAAAAGCCATGATTGAAGCCATGCACCACGACCTGGAAACCACCTTCCGGGAGTGGCAGGAAAAGGGAGAAGTATATCTGCTGGCTGCCTCCAGCGCTTCCCAGGAAGCCACGGAAGAATGGCTGCGGGAAATCCGTGAGGCCTTTCCGGGCATGGAAGTATTATGTGACAATCTTTCCATGGGCGTCTCCTGCCATATCGGGCAGGGAGGCCTTGGCATCGGATGTTCCTGCCGGCCCAAAAGACTTTAAGGAGAACAGCACTATGTTAAAAAATATACGGTCGGTCATCTTTGACCTGGACGGAACTCTGGTGGACTCCATGTGGCTGTGGCATGACATAGACGTGGAATTTTTAGAACAGCGGGGTCTTACCCTGCCGGAAACCTACCAGCATGATATTGAAGGTATGAGTTTTACGGAAACCGCAGTCTATACCAGAGAACTGTTCCATCTTTCCGAAAGCGTAGAAGAACTGAAAGAAATCTGGAACCGGATGGCTATTCGGAAATATACATATGAAGTAAATTTCAAACCCGGTGCGGAAGAATTTCTGAAATACTGCAAACAGCAGGGAATTTCCACAGGTATTGCCACCAGCAATTCCAGAGAACTGGTGGACGCAGTGGCACAGGCCCTCCGCTTTGACGGTTATATTCAGGAAATTGTCACAGCCTGTGAGGTGAAACGTGGAAAGCCGGCGCCGGATGTATACCTGGAGGCAGCGGGACGTCTTGGGACAAAGCCGGAACACTGTCTGGTATTTGAAGACGTGCCCATGGGAATTCTGGCAGGAAAAAATGCAGGAATGCGGGTATGCGCCGTAGAAGATGAATTTTCCTCTGCTCAGAGACAGGAAAAACAGAATCTGGCAGATTACTATATCAATACTTACTATGAAGTCTTTTCTCCGTCCCAGGAGATGGAACCGGGTATTTTAGAACCCGCACTGAATATATAAGGAGACAGTATGGAACGGGATTTTCTGCCCATTTGCAGAGAAGATATGCAAAAACGGGGAATTACACAGTTTGATTTTGTGTATGTCATCGGGGACGCCTATGTGGATCACCCCTCGTTTGGACATGCCATTATCAGCCGCCTGCTGGAAGCCCACGGATATACAGTGGGTATCATTTCCCAGCCGGACTGGAAAAAGAAAGACAGCATTGCCATTTACGGGGAACCCAGACTGGCTTTCCTGGTCAGCGGAGGAAATATGGATTCCATGGTAAATCATTACAGTGTATCCGGACGCCGCCGGGATCATGACGCTTTTACCCCTGGAGGAATCATGGGAAAGCGGCCGGACTATGCAACAATTGTATATGGCAACCTGATACGCCAGACTTATAAAAAAACGCCCATTTTAATCGGCGGCGTGGAAGCCAGCCTGCGGAGACTGGCCCATTACGATTACTGGAGCAATAAAATCAGACGTTCCATCCTTCTGGACAGCGGCGCGGATATTCTGATGTACGGCATGGGAGAGCGCAGCATACTGGCTCTGGCAGAAGCGCTGGACAGCGGCCTGCCTGCGGAACAGATTACCTTTGTGGAAGGCACCGTATATAAAACCAGAAAAAAAGAAGATATCTATGGCGCCATATTCCTGCCGGAATTTGAAAAAACAGCACAGGATAAAAAGGTTTATGCCAGGAGCTTTTACCGGCAGTACACCAATACGGACCCATATTCCGGCAGGCGGCTGGCGGAAGAATATCTCAATCAGGTATATGTGGTGCAGAATCCCCCGGCCCATCCTCTGAGCCGGCAGGAGATGGACGACGTATACGCATTGCCTTATATGCGCACATACCATCCCTCTTATGAAAAAGCGGGAGGCGTACCTGCAATTTCCGAAATAAAATTCAGCCTTACCAGCAACCGGGGCTGTTTTGGCGGCTGCAATTTCTGTGCCCTGACCTTCCATCAGGGACGGATCATTCAGTCCAGAAGCCACGAATCCCTGCTCAGAGAGGCGGAACTTCTGATAAAGGACCGGGATTTTAAAGGATATATTCATGACGTGGGCGGCCCTACCGCCAATTTCCGTTTTCCCGCCTGTGAAAAGCAGCTTACAAAAGGCGTCTGCACCGACAGACAATGTCTGTTTCCGGAACCCTGCAGAAATCTGAAGGCTGACCACAGGGATTATCTTGACCTGCTTCGAAAACTCCGGAATCTTCCGGGTGTCAAAAAAGTATTTATCCGGTCCGGCATTCGATTTGATTATCTGCTGGCAGATTCCGACCATACATTTCTGAGAGAACTGTGTCAGTATCATGTAAGCGGACAGCTGAAAGTGGCGCCGGAACATATTTCTGACCAGGTATTGCAGTATATGGGCAAGCCGGAATCATCTGTGTACCGCAGATTCGTCCGGGAGTACGAGAATATGAACCGGAAGCTGCACAAAGAGCAGTACCTGGTGCCTTATCTCATGTCCTCTCATCCCGGCTCCACCTTACAGGAAGCGGTAGAACTGGCGGAATTCCTGCGGGAACTGGGATATATGCCTGAACAGGTGCAGGATTTCTACCCCACGCCTTCCACCATTTCCACCTGCATGTACTACACAGGGCTGGATCCCCGTACCATGGAACCGGTGTATGTGGCAAGAAATCCCCATGAAAAAGCCATGCAGCGGGCGCTGATACAGTATCGGGATGCGAAAAATTATGATCTGGTCCGGGAAGCCCTTCTGAAAACCGGGCGTCAGGATTTGATTGGGTTTGAGCGGTACTGTCTTATCAGGCCCCGGAAATTTTCAGAACAACATTCCGGCAAACAGCATAATATTCCGGAACAATGTTCCGGCAGGCAGCATAATATTCCGGAACAACGTTCCGGCAGGCAGCATAATATTCCGGAACAACGTTCCGGCAAACAGCGCAAATCCGGAAACAGAACGTCAGGCAGAACAGGAACCATCCGCAATATTCACAAGAGAAAAAAACAGGAGAAAAAACCATGAAAGAATTTCAGATTGGAAATAACGAAAAAGGCCAGCGTCTGGATAAATACCTGAAAAAACTCCTGTCCCAGGCGCCGGGCAGTTTTATTTATAAAATGCTCCGTAAGAAAAATATCACCCTCAACGGCAAAAAGGCAGACGGTTCCGAAAAACTGAACCTGGGCGATACGGTTACATTATTTCTGTCGGAGGAAACCCTGGCAAAATTTTCAAAAACTCCTTCCGTAACTTATCCCCGGATTTCTCTGAACATTATTTATGAGGATGAAGATATTCTGGTCATCAACAAACCGGCGGGTATGCTTTCTCAGAAAGGAAAATATTCGGATGTTTCCGCCAACGAATATATCATCGGCTACCTGCTGGGGAAACAGGAACTGAAAGAAGAAGATTTGAAAACTTTCCGTCCCTCTGTCTGCAACCGTCTGGACAGAAATACCTCCGGCCTTCTGATTGCCGGAAAAAGTCTGAAGGGCCTGCAGGAGCTGAGCGGACAGTTACAGGACCGTTCTGCCCGGAAATATTATCTCTGCCTTGTGAAAGGGAAGATTTCCGAAGCCCGGACACTGGAAGGATGGCTGTCAAAAGAGGAAGCCCAAAACCGGGTAACGGTATCCGAAACAGAAATTCCCGGCAGCAGATATATCCGCACAGCCTGCAAGCCGGTGGAAACTTTCACCGCCGGGCAGCAGGGAGATTTTACCCTTCTGAGCGTACGCCTGATTACCGGACGTTCTCATCAGATTCGGGCTCATCTGGCAGCCCTGGGATATCCCGTTCTGGGAGACCACAAATACGGTGACAAAATCATCAATGCCTGGGGATACCGGGAACTTGGCATCCAGTCCCAGCTGCTCCATGCCTCTCTGATAAAACTGGCGGACGGAACGGTTCTGGAAGCACCTGTCAGCGGTATTTTCCTGAAAACACTCCGCTATCTCAGAGAACACAGATAAAGGGGGATACTATTATGGCTACATGGAACTCCAGAGGCCTGCGCGGTTCCACACTGGAAGAATTTATCAATCTTACCAACGAAAAATATGCGGAACACGGGCTTGCACTGATTCAGAAAGTTCCCACACCCATCACACCCATCCGGATTGACAAAGACAGCAGGCACATTACTCTGGCCTATTTTGACCAGAAAAGTACCGTGGACTATATCGGAGCGGTACAGGGAATTCCGGTATGTTTTGACGCCAAGGAATGTCATACCGATACCTTTCCCCTGCAGAACATCCATCCCCACCAGATTCGGTTTATGGAAGCATTTGAGAAACAGAAAGGAATTTCCTTTCTGCTGATTTTTTATTCCCACAGAAATGAATTTTATTACCTGCGCCACAGAAAACTCATGGAATTCTGGAATCGGGCAGAAGCAGGAGGAAGAAAAAGTTTCCGGTATGAGGAACTGGAACCCGATTTCTTCCTCTCCTCCGGAGGCGGAATTCTGGTACCCTATCTGGAGCTTATGCAGCAGGATCTGGAAAAACGAAGTTGACAAACAACGTATTTTCTTATATAATATCATTGTTTTAGTAAGGTAGCATGGTAGCATACTAAAGTGTCCGGCAGTTTTCAGAGACGGCACTTTTCCATACAGGGATGAAAGGAACGACTATGAGACAGAAATTATTACATACCCCGGAAGGAGTCCGGGATATTTACAGCAGTGAATGCGCGCGAAAACAGGTGCTGCAAGAAAATCTCCATGAACTGCTGAAAAAGTACGGGTATCATACCATAGAGACGCCCACCTTTGAATTTTTTGATATTTTCAGCCGGGAAATCGGAACAACACCTTCCAGAGACTTATATAAATTCTTTGACCGGGAAGGCAATACACTGGTGCTCCGCCCGGATATTACCCCTTCCATTGCAAGATGTGCGGCAAAATATTACGGAGATGAAGCATTTCCGGTGCGGCTCTGTTACATGGGAAATACTTTTATCAACAACAGCAGCTATCAGGGCCGTCTGAAAGAAATTACCCAGTCAGGGGCAGAATTAATCGGAGACAATTCCGTAGCTGCCGACGGAGAAATTCTTGCCCTTGTGGTAAATGCCCTGAAAGTAGCAGGCCTGCAGGAATTTCAGATTGGCGTGGGCCATGTGGACTTTTTCCGGGGACTGGCCAAAGCCGCAGGGCTGGAAGAGGAAACGGAGCTGGAACTGGTGGAACTCATATCCAATAAAAACTTTTTCGGTGTGGAAGAACTGCTGGACTCCCTTCATCTGTCCGGAGATTTGCGGGAATTATTTTCCATGCTGGGAAATATCTGCATGTCCGAAGAACTGTTGCTGAGAGCAAAAAAACTGTCTGCTTCTTATCCGGATGTTCTCCACGCTCTGGAACATCTGGAGGAACTGACTCAGGTATTAAAATATTACGGTGTGGAAAAATACATTTCCATTGAGCCTGGTATGCTGAGCACCTATCATTATTATACCGGAATTATTTTTTCCGGCTACACCTTTGGAAGCGGCGAACCGGTGGTAAAAGGCGGGCGTTATGACAAATTGCTCACTTATTTTGGGAAAGATGCACCTGCCATCGGTTTTGCAGTAGTCGTAGACCAGCTTCTGGCCGCATTATCCAGACAGAAAACGGACATCCCCGTCAGTAATAACGGAATTCTGCTGGTATACCAGGAATCCAGACAGGAAGAAGCCATCCGTCAGGCAAACGCTCTGCGCAGCCAGGGCAGCCAGGTTTCTCTGGTACGGTGGCAGGAAACAAAAGCACGGGAAGACTACCAGTCCTATGCGGACCGTATGAATATGACGGACGTTCAGTTTCTGTGCTGATACCGTAAGACCGTATCAGCCGAGTATCAGCTGAATGTCAGCTGAAATGTAAAAAGAAAGGATAAAACATGGATACCAGAGAGGAACAGAGATATTTAACCTTTGCACTGGGAAAGGGCAGGCTGGCCAGGCAGGCACTGGCCGCTTTTGAAAAAACAGGCATCACCTGCCAGGAAATGAAGGATAAAGACACCAGGAAACTGATTTTTGTCAACGAAGAACTGAAGCTGAAATTCTTCCTGGCCAAAGGGCCGGACGTGCCCACCTATGTGGAGTACGGTGCAGCGGATATTGGGATTGTGGGAAAGGACACCATTCTGGAAGAAGGCAGAAATATTTATGAAGTGCTGGATTTGGGATTTGGAAAATGCCGGATGTGCGTCTGCGGCCCGAAAGAAGCAGAAGAACTTCTGAAACACCATGAACTGATTCGCGTTGCCACCAAATATCCCAGAATTGCCAAAAATTATTTTTATAACCGGAAACATCAGACAGTGGAAATTATCAAGCTGAACGGTTCCATTGAACTGGCTCCCATTGTAGGACTGTCCGAAGTTATTGTGGATATCGTGGAGACAGGTTCCACCCTGCGGGAAAACGGCCTTCATGTACTGGAGGAAGTATGTCCCCTCTCTGCAAGAATGGTGGTGAACCAGGTCAGTATGAAAATGGAACATGAAAGAATTACGAAAATAATTCAGGATTTAAAGGGGATTTTATAATATTAATTCAGGATTTAAAACTGCCTGTAAAATTCACTTTTAATTTTTCTCTGAATTGCAGGATATATTTTTATATAATTCAGAATTGACTTTTTCTTTAAGTTTAGAATATGCAGGAATCCAGGGAGGATATTATGAGAATATTAAAATTAACCAGGGACACAAAAGAGAATCTTCTGGAAGATTTATTAAAGAGAAGTCCCAACAACTACCAGCAGTATGAAGCAACCGTCAACAACATTATTGCTGAAGTGCGCGAGAAAAAGGATGAAGCATTGTTCGCCTGTACGAAACAGTTTGACGGAGCTGAAATCAATAAAGAAAATATCCGGGTAACGGAAGAAGAAATCCGGGAGGCATATCGTCTTACGGATGCAAAACTTCTGGACGTGATGAAAAAATCACTGGAAAACATTCGGGCCTATCACGAAAAACAGAAGCAGTACAGCTGGTTCGACAGCCGGCCCGACGGCGTGCTGCTGGGCCAGAAAGTAACAGCCCTTTCCCGTGTGGGCGTATATGTGCCTGGGGGAAAGGCCGCCTATCCATCTTCCGTTCTTATGAATATCATTCCGGCAAAGGTTGCAGGTGTGGAAAAAATTGTGATGGTAACTCCCTGTAACCGGGACGGAAAAGTCAATCCCGCCACACTGGCCGCCGCTGATCTGGCAGGAGCAGATGAAATTTACAAAGCAGGAGGAGCCCAGGCTGTTGCGGCTCTCGCTTTCGGAACGGAATCCATACCGAAAGTGGATAAAATTACAGGCCCCGGCAATATTTATGTGGCCCTGGCCAAAAAAGCAGTATTCGGCCATGTAAGCATTGATTCCATCGCCGGCCCCAGCGAAATTCTGATTCTGGCAGATGAAACAGCCAATCCCCGGTATGTGGCCGCCGATTTGTTATCCCAGGCAGAGCACGATGAACTGGCCAGCGCCATCCTGATTACCACCAGCCAGGCCCTGGCAGAGCAGGTTTCCCGTGAAGTGGATTGTTTTACCGCCGCCCTTTCCAGAAAAGAGATTATCGAAAAATCTCTGGAAAACTACGGTTATATCCTGGTTGCGGATACCATGGAAGAAGCTGTGGAAACTGCCAATGAAATTGCTTCCGAACATCTTGAGATTTTAACAGCAAGCCCATTTGAAACCATGATGAAAATTAAAAATGCCGGAGCTATTTTCCTGGGAGACTACGCCAGCGAACCTCTGGGAGATTATTTTGCCGGGCCTAATCATGTACTGCCCACCAACGGTACGGCAAAATTTTTCTCCCCTCTGGGAGTAGATGATTTTATCAAAAAATCCAGCATTATTTCCTGTTCCAGAGAAGCTCTGGAGCCGGTTTACCAGGATATTGTACAATTTGCCACATCTGAACAGTTGACGGCTCACGCAAATTCGATTAAAGTAAGGTTTGAGGATTAAAATAAGTCCGTTTTGGATGAATGCAGGAAGGAGAACGCTATGCCAGGAGACAGAACTGCCAGACAGCACCGGAAAACAAAAGAGACAGATATCAGCCTGACCCTGAACCTGGATGGCAGCGGAACTACTCAGCTGAATACAGGAATCGGTTTTTTTGACCACATGCTGGACGGATTTGCCCGTCATGGTTTTTTTGACCTTAAGGTTCAGGTTACCGGAGATCTGATTGTGGATACCCACCATACCATTGAAGATACGGGGATTGTGCTGGGAAACGCCATACGGATTGCACTGAGGGATAAAAGGGGAATCAGACGCTACGGAAGCTGTATCCTGCCCATGGACGAAACGCTGGTGCTCTGCGCCATAGACTTAAGCGGAAGACCTTATTTTTCTTTTGAAGGGGAATTTACCGCTGAACGGGTAGGCTACATGGAAACAGAAATGGTCCGGGAATTCTTTTATGCCATTTCCTACAGCGCAGGCATGAACCTGCACATGAAGCTCTTAAACGGCTCCAACAACCATCATATGATTGAAGGGCTGTTTAAATCCTTTGGAAGGGCGCTGGATGAAGCCACTTTAAGAGACCCAAGAATTAAAGATATTATGTCAACGAAAGGTAGTTTATAGGTGAAAATATGGAACATAAGAACCTGATTGCCACCATGTACCTGAAAAACGGCATGGCAGTCAAAGGGAAAAATAATCCGGAAAGTGCCGGAGACTGGAAAAAACTGGCCAGAATATACAACGACAGCGGTGTGGACAAACTTTACATTTTTGATTTGTCAGAGACAGATGAGGAACATGATACCAACCTCCATACCATTAAAGAACTGAGCCGGCTGGTGGAAATCCCCATCTACGGAGCCGGAACCATTACCAGACTGGAAGATATTAAGAAATTACTTTATGCCGGCTGCAGAGGAACTATTTTAGACAGCTCCAGACATGAGACCATTCAGCTTGCAGAAGAAGCCTCTCATCGGTTCGGACGGGAAAAGCTGCTGATTTCCATGGAAAACGTGGATTTAATGTTCAAGCACAAAAAAGAAGTGGAAGAACATGTACACAAACTGGTTGTACTGAATGAAACCATTATAGAATCTCTGGAAAATATTACGAACCTTCCTTTCAGCGTACTTGTGGAGGGCTATGACAAAGAACACTGGGTGGAAATCCTGAAAAAAGACTGCGTAACCGGAATCGGCGGTGGCTATGTCAGCAATCCCGACACTTATATCACAGAACTGAAACAGACTCTGGCAGCCGAAGGGATTGAGACCAAGAAATTTGAATCCTCCATGGAATGGTCGGAATTTAAGCTGAACAGCGACGGCCTCCTTCCGGTTATCGTCCAGGATTACCGGACAGCGGAAGTGCTGATGATGGCTTACATGAACGAGGAATCTTTCAAAACCACCCTGTCCCTTGGCAAGATGACCTACTACAGCAGAAGCAGGCAGAAACTCTGGATGAAAGGAGAAACTTCCGGTCATTATCAGTATGTCAAGTCTCTGACCATTGACTGTGACAAAGACACCCTTCTGGCAAAAGTATCTCAGGTAGGGGCAGCCTGCCATACGGGCAATGCAACCTGCTTTTTCCAGGAACTTGTGAAAAAAGAATTTACCACCAAAAATCCCCTGAGAATTTTTGAAGATGTCTATGATGTAATTCAGGACCGTAAAATCCATCCCAAAGAAGGCTCCTATACCAACTATCTGTTTGATAAAGGAATTGACAAAATTCTGAAGAAAATAGGAGAGGAAGCTACGGAAATTGTAATTGCCGCCAAGAATCCGGAAAAAGAAGAAATCAAATACGAAATTTCAGATTTGCTGTACCACATGATGGTATTGATGGTGGAAAAAGAAGTAACCTGGGAAGATATTGTGGAAGAACTGAACCAGCGTTAGAAGTTTACATAAATGTTTTATGTAAACCTGTGAGGGATGTATGTCGGAATTAATATCCATGAGGAATAATTGAAGGAATTCAGCGATTTTTTAAAAAATTGAACAGGAAGAAGGTCGTTACAAAATGCTGCTTGTAGCATTTTGTAACGACCTTTTTTTATTCATACTTCCAGCTCCTCCTGATTGAAATATCAATAATCTCTTTTTCATTCATTTTGCCACCATCCTTTCCCTGCCTTCAGGTCTCTTCCTCAAGGCATATTATACCATAAAAATACGTTTTTTCCAGACTTGAAATAACAACATATACATGTTACATTATATCACGTTACGATTTACCCGTCATCTGAAAAGGAGGAACTGCCATGGATAAAAACAGTAAAGGGACTATGTCAGAGTATTTCATGGAAGCAGGCAGAAAAATACAGATATCCAACGTACTGGAAACCAACCGGTATACGGAAAAATTCGGTCTTACACTGACGCCGGAAGATGTGGAACTGCTGGTTGCGGAGCAGAAGCAGACCCTGAAAGAGCAGAAGCGCGTGGAATTTTCTGAGAGCATTCTCCCAAAGATTATTTATGAATTCTGTGACTCTGATTATATTACAATGGATAATTATACCGAAACCATCATTCGACTTCAGGAAATCTTTTATCACTACAAGAATGAAATGCTGGACGAGATTACTGACACGGAGTTGCTCCATTTTATGAAAGAACAGTTTGAGACTGTCTGTTCCGGAGATCCGGAATACCTGGAAGGCACCTGTCTGAATATCTTTGCCCAGGCCATCCGGGCGGGTTACCGCGGATATGAGGGAAGTGACGGATATGCAGAATATGAACAGTTTGATGAAGTACAGCGATGGGACAGAGAAGTGTATCTGTATACTCTATATGAACTTCTTTCCTGACATTTTATAAAATCCTGTTTTAAATTTATCTATTTTAACAAAGAATGGAGGAGCATTATGTGCAGATTAAATTTTAAAATGGAAGAACTGATTCCGGTTGTGGCAAAACTGGCGGGGCAGTACACCGGATTTGAGAGTACATCTGTCACTTATGAAAGAGCCGAACAGCTCATGGAAGCTGTGCTGTACTGTATCCGGGAATACGAAAACACCGGAACAGAAACCCTCCTGCCGGAAAACATTTTGGCCGAAGAGGCTTACAGGCAGGGTTTCCATCTTGTACAGGAAAAAGCGCAGGAGCTCCGGAAACTCTGCAATTCTCTCACGCCATTTTTCAGGACGTACGGAAATATCTGCCTTAAAGATACCATTTTAAAAGGAATCCCGGAATTTTTCAAGTGGTATGATATGAAATTTGCTCCCATGGACACCATCATTACCCTGGATTATCCCGTTCCCGCGGATCTCAGTGCATATTCCGGTGTTGACACGGTATATGAATACATAAAAATCATTTATCAGGAACAGCGCTTTTTGCAGACAATGGATGCGTCCTATATCAGGCAGGTGCTGGAACATTCCCTGGGCGATTACGAAAACAGTGTGGAAAATCTGGGAAACGCTGTCTTTTTAAACCTGATGGTTCATATTATGCTGAAAAAACCTCTGGAAACCGCAGGCTTTACGGAATCAGAGCGACAGCAGATTATAAAATGGTGCGAGCCTCTGACTTACGATGAACTGGAAATACATCTGGCAGAACTTACGGTAAAATTTGCAGAGACATACTGGCAGAGGGATTCAGATATTACGGCATATCTGAAAAGCCATGTGAAAGACGTAGCAGTGCGGATAAAAAACGGACAATTCTGAAAAAACATGTATTTTTCCAATGCTTTTCTACTAAACTGTAACAAAGAATTTTTCAGGAGAAGCCATGATAAAATCAATGGAAGAAACTGTTACAGAGCGGAGAGATTATGTAGACCGGATTCGGGAATCTTTTTATCGGGAAGTACCGGACCGGAGAAAGGGCGGTGCAGCGAGAGAAAACCCGCAGGAGGAAATCCATTTTTCCAGCCTTGGCCTGCGGACCATGATAGCCGTTCTGATTTTTGCCGCCTTTGTGTACTGCGACCAGAAGCAGATTACTTTTCAGCAGTATAAGACCCAGGACGTCTGGGAACAGCTGGAATGGAATCCCCTGCCAGTGGAAGAACTGGAAGAAGTGTTTCATATCAGTATGGAGGCAGGCAGTAAACAGAAGTAACAGATAATATGCACAGTTTATGTGGAAACAGATGTATATAAAGAAAGTTTTTTACCATACTGTTACACAAATCGAGGTGGAGAATGAACTGCATAACATGGATATGGCATTGGATTACATTGCTTATAATTAAACCGGGAGGGAAATAATCTCTCTCGGTTTTTGGGAATTTCTTAAGGGTTTCAATTATTGACTTTTTTGTTGTATTGACTTTTTTGTTGTAAGGATAAGGTAAAAAGTATATAATATGAATAAAAACATACTTGTAAAAATAAGGAGATGATTGCTAGGACAATGATAAAGGTAGAAATTGATGTACCAGAAGAATTGTACCGTATACAGTGCCGGAAGATAAAGAGGCACAAATAACAAGAAATGCAATGCTGGTCTGCCCTTATATCAGAAATGGTGTCATGTCTCATGGAAAGGCAGCAGAAATGCTTGGGCTTCATAAGATTGACTTAATTGCATTGTATGGCAAATTAGGTCTGCCATATTTTGATGAAACGGAAGAAGAATTTGAAGAAAATTTGGCAGTATTAAAAAAATTAAGAGGTACGACCGTATGATTGTTGTTTCAGATACAACACCGATTATTTCTCTGATGAAAGCTGGAAAATTAGAATTGTTGTAAAAACTGTTTCGTGTTGTTTATATTCCTGAGACAGTATATCTGGAATTGACAGATAATAAAGCATTTTGTAAAGAAATAAAAATGATACAGGAGTGTGAATTTTTGTATGTAGAGAAAGTGAACAATGAGAAATCCGTTACCATTTTGCGAAATTTTACCGGATTAGATACCGGAGAAAGTGAAGCAATTATTCTGGCAGATGAAAAGCATTCAGATGTATTGTTGATGGACGAGCATAAAGGCAGGCAGGTTGCCAGGAAAATGGGCATAACAACTACCGGCACGATTGGAATTCTGACACAGGCATTTGATGAAGGGATGCTGACAAAGGAAGATGTGGAAAAATGTATTGAGCGGCTGAAGGAAAATGGAATACGGATCAGTGAGAAGCTGTATCAGAAATTGAGGAAATATATTACATAATGATTAGGATTGTTATAATGGTCTGAGCAACATACTCTGAAAAGGAATGAAAAATATGAAACAATTAGCACTGAGCGATGAAATACTCCTGAATATTGACAAACCTGCCCGATACATCGGCAACGAAGTCAATATGGTCAGAAAAAATCCGGAAACCGTGGCCATCCGGTTTGCCATGTGTTTTCCGGATGTATACGAAATCGGCATGTCCCATCTGGGCATCCAGATTTTATATGATATGTTCAACAAACGGGAGGATGTATACTGCGAACGGGTCTATTCCCCCTGGAGCGACCTGCACAGCATTATGAAAGAGCAGCAGATTCCCCTGTTTACACTGGAAACCCAGTCTCCGGTGAAAGATATGGATTTCCTTGGTATCACCATACAGTACGAAATGTGTTATACTAATATTCTTCAAATTCTGGACTTAAGCAATATCCCTTTTTCGGCCGAAAGCCGCACGGGGGAACATCCCATTGTCATCGGCGGCGGCCCCTGCACGTACAATCCGGAACCCCTGGCCGAGTTCTTTGACCTGTTTTACATCGGAGAGGGAGAAACACGATACGACGATTTGTTTGATTTATACAAATCCATGAAATCCCAGGGCGCAGACCGCAGGGAATTTTTACGTGCCGCCAGCCATCTGCCGGGCATCTATGTTCCTTCCCTTTACCAGGTGGAATATGGGGAGGACGGAACCATTGCGGCTTTTCATCCAAAATATGAAGATGTGCCGGCCACGGTAAAAAAAGAAATCCAGATGGATATCAGCCATACCCATTATCCCCGTAACCCCCTGGTTCCTTTTATAAAAGCAACCCAGGACCGGGTGGTGCTGGAAATTCAGCGGGGATGTATCCGGGGCTGCCGGTTCTGCCAGGCAGGCATGATTTACCGGCCCACCAGAGAACGTGACGTGAACATGTTAAAGGAATGGGCCCGTGAAATGCTGGAAAACACCGGACATGAAGAAATCTCTTTAAGTTCGTTAAGTTCCAGTGATTACAGCCATCTCCCTGAACTGATAAATTACCTGATGGACGCCAAAGAACAGGGCGTCAACATTTCCCTTCCTTCCCTGCGCATTGACGCATTTTCTCTGGATGTTATGAGTAAAGTTCAGGATATCCGGAAAAGCAGCCTGACCTTTGCACCGGAAGCAGGCTCTCAAAGACTGAGAAATGTAATAAACAAAGGCCTCACCGAAGAAGTGATTCTGGAAGGCGCAGGCCTTGCCTTTGCAGGGGGCTGGCAGAAAGTCAAGCTGTATTTTATGCTGGGGCTGCCCACGGAAACAGAGGAAGACCGAAAGGAAATCCCCCGGCTTGCAGACAAAATTGCCCGCAGATATTATGAAATTCCCAAAGACCGGCGCAACGGAAAATGCCAGATTACCATCAGCACTTCCTTTTTCGTGCCTAAACCCTTTACGCCATTTCAGTGGGCGCCCATGCTGAAACAGGAAGATTATCTGGCCTGTGCCGGAACAGTCAATGAAGAAGTGAAAGAACAGTTAAACCGGAAGAGTTTAAAGTACAACTGGCATGAAGCTGACGTTACGGTTCTGGAAGGCGTTTTTGCCAGAGGGGACCGGAGAGTGGGACAGGTTCTGGTCAGGGCATATGAAAAAGGCTGCATATTCGACGCCTGGAGCGAATTTTTTGATAACCAAAAATGGATGGAGGCTTTTGAGGAATGCGGGATTTCCATTGATTTTTACAATCTGCGTACCAGAAGCACCGGCGAAATCCTGCCTTGGGATTTTATTGATTGCGGCGTTTCAAAAGAATTTTTGAAAAGAGAATGGGAACGGGCGCAAAAGGGAGAAGTGACGCCAAACTGCAGACAGCAGTGCAATGGCTGCGGCGCCGCTGTGTGGAAAGGAGGTGTCTGCATTGAACATCAGAATTAAATTTCAGAAATACGGGGTAATGAAATTTGTGGGACATCTGGATATGATGCGCTATTTCCAGAAAGCCATCCGGCGGGCGGGGATTGACATTTCCTATTCCGAAGGCTACAGCCCCCATCAGATTATGTCCTTTGCAGCGCCCCTGGGCGTGGGCGTCACCAGCGACGGAGAATACTTTGATATCGAAGTAAAATCTTCCAAATCCAGCCAGGAATCCCTGGAAGACTTAAACCGTGTTATGGTGGAAGGAATCTCTGTTCTGGAATACAAAAAGCTGCCGGATACAGCCAAGACCGCCATGTCTCTGGTGGCAGCCGCCGATTATCTCCTGTATGCCGGAGAGGAACAGAAAGGACTTTTTTCCTCACCGGAACGTCTCAGGCAGCAGATTCATGATTTTTATGAGGGCCAGCCGGAAATTCTGATTACCAAACAGACCAAAAAAAGCCGGATGGAGTTAAACTTAAAGCCCTTAATCTATGAGATGAAGATGGTAAACCTCCAGGAAGAATACCCGAATCTGAAAGAGACTCCTGCCGGAAATCATGGAATCTTCT
This sequence comes from Lachnospiraceae bacterium JLR.KK002, assembly GCA_036941025.1. Classification (NCBI taxonomy): domain Bacteria; kingdom Bacillati; phylum Bacillota; class Clostridia; order Lachnospirales; family Lachnospiraceae; species Lachnospiraceae bacterium JLR.KK002. The sequence goes on along the minus strand of JAYMNP010000001.1, from coordinate 1,193,240 downwards.
TAAGGGTATGTACCGGAAGCAGCGACAATATTAAGCCGGAACTTGTACTGGAAGCCTTCAGCAGATTCTGCAATCAGGATTATGAGCCCTGGGACATTCAGATACATCGTCTTGAAGTTTATGCAAAATCGGAAGAAATTCCTGTAAAAGGAGAGCAGGAGCGGAAATTATACGAAAAATACCTGAAACAGTTAAAGCAATCCTGGACAGAAAAAAAGAAAACATTTCCGGAATTTTTCGCACTGGGAGAATTAGGTGAGGACATTATTTATGGGAACGACATTGCTGGTGACCAGGCTTAAGTGGAATAACAGAACTTATATTGCAACTGCACTTTATCAGGGAAAAAAAATACTGGAACTTCATCTGGAACCTGACGGGCAGCAGAGCATTCTGGGAAATATTTATGTGGGCCGGGTAAAAAATATCGTAAAAAACCTGAACGCCGCCTTTATTGAGATTGCTCCGGGCACATCCTGTTACTATCCTCTGGAAGAACTGAAACATCCTCTGTATGTGAAAAAGATTAACAGCCCCAGGCTGGTACAGGGAGACGAACTTGTGGTACAGGTATCTCAGGAAAGCAGCAAATCCAAACCTCCCAGAGTCACCACCAACCTGAACCTCACAGGAAATTATCTTGTTCTGACCAGTGAGAATATCACTCTGGGTATTTCCAGAAAACTGGACGAAGAAAAGCGGGAAGAATTAAGGCAGGATTTAACTTTTGAGAAAAACAGTGATTTTGGAATAATTGTCCGCACAAATGCAGCATTTGCTTCCAGACAGGAGATTTTAAATGAGTATGAGAAATTAAAGGAAGAGTTTATATATCTTAAGAAGACCGCTCCCTGCCGCACCGTTTTTTCCTGCCTGAAAGAGAGTACGCCGGAATATCTCCATGTCCTTCAGGGCCTGAACCGCTCACAGCTGGAAACAGTAATTACCGACGACCGGGAACTTTCAGAAAAAATCAGCTCTTATTTTGAACATGCCCAACCGGAAGAAAAACAGAAACTTACTTTTTATGAAGACAGCCTGTTAAGCCTGAACAAACTTTACCATCTGGACATCCGGCTGCAGGAAGCCCTTCAGGAAAAGGTATGGCTGAAATCCGGAGGCTATTTAATTATACAGCCCACGGAGGCTTTAACGGTAGTGGATGTAAATTCAGGCAAAAGCATTTCCGGAAAACAGGCGCAGGAACATTACCTTAAGATTAATCTGGAGGCTGCCTGGGAGCTGGCGCGTCAGCTCAGGCTCCGCAATCTTTCCGGTATCATTATTATAGATTTTATTGACATGAAGTCCGCAGAGGCCCAGGAACTTCTGATGCAGACATTGCGCAGCGCAGTCCGCACAGATTCTGTCCCGGTTCAGGTAGTGGACCGGACAAAACTGAACCTTGTGGAAGTGACACGGAAAAAAGTCAGAAAATCTCTGGCAGAACAGGTAAAAAACCATTGACTTGTCAGCATTTTTATGCTATTCTCTATGAGTATGCCGCACAGTGAGGTTTGAAAGACTGCAGTTGCAGCACCATAACTGGCGAGTAATGATAATAGGAGGTGCCATATGTACGCAATTATAGCAACAGGTGGTAAACAGTACAAAGTATCTGAAGGCGATATCATTACCATTGAAAAACTTGGTCTGGAAGCTGGTGAAAAAGTTACTTTTGACGATGTACTGGCAGTAAACGACGGTTCTCTGAAAGTTGGAACAGATGCAGCAAACGCAACTGTTGAGGCTTCCGTAGTGGAAAACGGAAGAGGAAAGAAAGTCATCGTTTACAAGTATAAGAGAAAAACCGGCTATCACAAGAAGAACGGTCACAGACAGTCCTTCACCAAAGTAAAGATTGAAAAGATTAATGGTTAAGTGACAGGAATATTATGATCTGTATCACAGTTTATAAAAACAGAGAACAGGAATACACAGCATTTCGCTGTAAGGGACACGCAGGATACGCTGTTTCCGGAGAAGATATTGTCTGTGCCGCAGTTTCAGTTCTGGTGATAAATGCCATTAATTCTGTGGAACAGCTTGTATCAGACAGGTTTGATCTGACGACGGATTCTGATACGGGACGGATTGATTTTTCCCTGAAAGAGGGATACTCTGAAAGCTCCCTGCTGTTGCTCCGTTCACTGGTTCTGGGTTTACAGGGAATACAGAAAAATTACGGCAAAAAGTATGTTTCGCTTACATTCGAGGAGGTGTAGAACATGTTGAATATGAATCTTCAGTTTTTCGCTCATAAAAAGGGAGTTGGTTCTACCAAGAACGGCAGAGATTCCGAATCTAAACGGTTGGGTGCAAAAAGAGCTGACGGACAGTTTGTCAAGGCTGGAAATATTTTATACAGACAGCGCGGAACCAGAATTCATCCTGGGGTGAATGTTGGAAAGGGCGGAGATGATACATTATTCGCCAAGGTTGACGGCGTTCTGAGATTTGAAAGAAAAGGAAGAGATAAAAAACAGGCTTCCGTATATCCAGTAGCAGGCAACGAACAGTAGACTGCATGATACCACTGATAGACTCGACTGAATAGCCGGGTCTATTCTTTTCATACGGCTGTTTTTATCACAATTATGAGGTATAAACCATGTTTGCAGACAGTGCAAAAATTATAATAAAATCAGGGAAAGGCGGCAATGGGCATGTCTCTTTCCGACGAGAAAAATACGTTCCTAACGGCGGGCCGGACGGCGGTGACGGAGGCCATGGAGGTAACCTGATTTTTCAGGTAGACGAAGGGCTGAATACCCTCACCGATTTCAGACACCGGCGGAAATACGCAGCGGAGAACGGCGAGGACGGCAGGAAACGCAACTGCCACGGCAAAAACGGGGAAGACCTGATTGTCAAAGTACCTGCCGGAACCATCATCCGCGACGCAGAAAGCGACAAAGTCATCGCCGATATGTCCGGAGAAAACAAACGCCAGATTATTCTGAAAGGCGGCAGAGGCGGACTGGGAAATCAGCATTATGCCACCGCCACCATGCAGGCGCCGAAATATGCCCAGCCCGGACAGCCCGGTATGGAACTGGAAGTCCGTCTGGAGCTGAAAGTGATTGCGGACGTGGGACTGGTTGGATTTCCCAATGTGGGAAAATCCACACTGTTAGCCCGTGTGACCAATGCCCGGCCTAAAATTGCAAATTACCATTTTACCACTTTAAATCCCAATCTGGGTGTAGTTGATCTGGAAGACGCCGGAGGATTTGTGATTGCAGACATTCCCGGTTTAATTGAGGGAGCTTCCGAAGGAGTAGGACTGGGCCATGCTTTCCTGAAGCATATCGAGCGGACCCGCGTTATGATTCATATGGTGGACGCCGCTTCCGTAGAGGGAAGAGATCCTGTGGCAGATATTTATGCCATCAATCGGGAACTGGAAAATTACAATCCCCAGCTCTTGAAAAAACCTCAGGTTATTGCCGCAAATAAAACGGACGCCATTTATGATGAATCAGAAAGTGCCATCCCTCTGTTAAAAGCAGAATTTGAATCTCAGGGAATCCGCGTTTTTCCCATATCTGCCGTCAGCGGACAGGGATTAAAGGAATTACTGTATTATGTCAATGACCTTCTTTCCGGCATGGATGATACTCCCATTGTCTATGAACAGGAGTTCTTTCCGGAAACCGCCATATTCCAGGAAGAAGCCTGCACTGTGGAATATGACGTGGAAAATAATGTCTATGTGGTAGAAGGCCCGAAAATTGAAAAAATGCTTGGATATACCAATATTGATTCAGAAAAGGGATTTCTGTTTTTTCAGAAATTTCTGCGGGAACAGGGAATCCTGGAAGACCTGGAAAACGCCGGAATTTCCGAAGGAGATACCGTACGGATGTACGGTCTGGAATTTGATTACTATAAATAAGGCTTCAGAAAGGATATGCCATGAATATAACAAGTAAGCAGCGCGCATATTTAAAAAGTCTGGCCAGCAGCCAGGACGCCATTTTCCAGGTTGGAAAATCAAGCTTGACGCCGGAACTTGTAGCTGCAGTGGACGAAGCGCTGGAAAAAAGAGAACTGATAAAACTCTCCGTATTAAAAAACTGTTTCGACGACCCAAATGAAATAGCCGATACAGTGGCAGAGCGTACACACTCCCTGGTGGTCCAGGTGATTGGAAAAAAAATAATATTATACCGTCCGGCAAAAAAGGAGCCAAAAATTCAACTGCCGAAATAGCAGGGGTGCAATATGAAAAAAAACAAAGTACAAAGAATAGGGATTATGGGAGGAACCTTTGATCCCATTCATTACGGGCACCTGATGATTGCAGAAAATGCCAGAGAACAGTTCCGGCTTGACAAAGTATTATTTCTGCCCACAGGTCATTCTCCCCACAAGCAGGAGCAGTATGTGACCGATTCCATCCACCGCTGTCGTATGGTTGCTCTGGCCATTGCCGACAACCCCGTATTTTCCCTGAATAAGATGGAAGTGGAGTCCCGGAAAACCAGTTACACTTATATTACCATGCAGAAATTAAAAGAAAATTATACAAATGCAGAATTGTTTTTTATTCTGGGCGCAGATTCACTCTTTGATTTTGAACTTTGGCGGAAACCGGAAGAAATTCTGAAAAGCTGCCGTATTCTGGCTGCCTGCCGCAAACACAGACAGGAAGAACGATTTTTCCAGCAGATTGCTTACCTGAATGAAAAATACCAGGACAGATTTTTTCCGCTGGATACCCCCAGTCTGGAAGTATCTTCTCAGGATATTCGTAACAGGCTGCGGTATGGACGGACCATACGGTATCTTGTTCCCGGAACAGTAGAATCTTATATCAGAGAACATCATTTATATGAAGGGGAGGAAGCAGAGATTGAAACGAACGGAGATAGAGAAGAAACTGAAAAAGGAACTGGATAAGGAACGATATACCCACACCCTTGGTGTCATGTACACGGCCGCGGCACTGGCAATGGCACACCATGCAAATCTGGAACAGGCCATGTATGCAGGGCTGTTGCATGACTGTGCGAAATGCGTTTCCAGCCGGGATAAATTTAAACTGTGCAAAAAATATGATATTCCCATTTCCCCTTCAGAGGAACGAAGCCCCTTTCTGCTTCATGCAAAACTGGGAGCATTTTTCGCACAGAAATATTATGAAACAGACGATGAGGACATTCTTCATGCCATTCAGGTGCATACGACAGGAGCACCGAATATGAACACGCTGGATAAAATTATCTATATTGCAGATTATATTGAACCGAACCGGGATAAAGCACCTGACCTGGAAGAGGTACGGAAGATGGCCTTTGAAGATCTGGACCGTACCATGCTGAAAATCCTTTCAGATACACTGGATTATCTGAAGAGAAAAGGCGGTGAACTTGATCCCATGACCATGGAATCTTACCAGTATTTTAAAAATCAGGCAAAACAGGAGGACATATAATGGATATTTCCCGTGAAATGGCAAGAGCTGCCTGCCATGCATTAAGTGAAAAAAAGGCAGAAGAAGTACGTGTAATTGATATCAGTGAAATTTCTCCGCTGGCTGATTACTTTGTAATCGCAACCGGAGGAAATGTCAACCAGATTCAGGCAATGGTGGATGCAGTAGAAGAAGAACTGGGCAAAGCCGGACATACGCCGAAACAGATTGAAGGCAACCGCAGCTCAAGCTGGGTTCTCATGGATTACCGCGATATTATTGTCCACATATTTTCCAAAGAAGACCGTCTGTTTTATGATCTGGAACGAATCTGGACAGACGGTAAAAAAATAGCAGTGGAAGATTTATAAAACAACAGATTCAGGGGTCGTTGTAAAATGCAGTTTATATACAAGATATGGAAAAACCCGGATACCATAATCCGTATACAGCAGCATTTTACAGCGGCTTTTTTATCTTATAGGAAATACCGTGTCACTGTGAAATGCTAAAGTATATAGATTTCCTATAAGAGAAAAGCCTTCCGGGCAGGATGCGCAGCTCGCGGAGAGGAAATTTATTGCCAGGCAATCCGCTCGTGCGCGACAAAGCGCCCAGGTCCCTCAAGAATGAGGGATTCAGGGAGTTGAAGCGGACCTGTCCGCTTTTTTATCTTATAGGAAATACCGTGTCACACTAAAGCGTGAAAGTATCTTCTTATAAGATAAAACCATTATACACACTCGTGCGAATGGAAGATGTCACTACTATTCAAAAAAACGAAATACCCCAAACACTTTCCCAAGGATAGAACATTCTTCTACAATAATAGGCTCCATGGAGTCGTTCTCCGGCTGAAGGCGGTAATAGCCATCTTCTTTATAAAATGTCTTCACTGTGGCAGAATCATCCACCAGTGCAACTACCATATCGCCATTGGAGGCAGTGGACTGACGCCGCACCAGAATATTATCCCCGTCAAAAATTCCTGCATTTATCATGCTTTCTCCCTTTACACGCAGCATAAAACTCTCTTCATTGGGCATATATTCCGAAGGTACGGGAAAATAGGCTTCAATATTCTCCACCGCCAGCAGCGGCTGTCCGGCAGCAACACGTCCCAGAAGGGGAACATTTACCACTTCACGCCGCACCAGATTAAAGGTGTCGTCTATAATTTCAATTGCTCTTGGCTTGGTGGGATCTCTCCGGATATAACCATTCTTCTCCAGTGTTTCCAGATGAGAATGAACAGAAGACGTGGACTTCAGATGAACAGCTTCGCAAATGTCACGCACTGCAGGGGGATAGCCCCTGTTCAGAATTTCGCTCTTAATGTATTCCAGAATTTCCTTCTGTTTTTCACTTATTTTTCCATATGCCATAATCGTACCTCCCAAACTTTAACTGTTTTTATCTTAACACAGATTTCTCCGAAATGCAAACACATATTCCGAAAATCTGTTCTTGAATTTTCTTGACAAATATATGTTCTTCATTTATAATCTGTATAAACAAATGTTCGGAATATGTGTTCGGATTGGAGGGAAGAAATTATGAAATACAGCAGAACAGGTATGGCCTTATCAGAAAGGGTTTTTCAGTATATAAAAATCCGGCAGCACAGAAATAAGAAGATTCTTCTTACTGCAGGAATTTCTCTTGTCTGCTGTATTTTTGCAGGAATTCTTCTGTTCCAGGGAAAAAGCCCGAAAGCAGCAGAAACAGACACAGGCTTCAAGTCCTACACAAGCATTGAAATAAAGTCCGGCGACAGTCTCTGGAGCATTGCCTCGGAATATATGACAGATGACTATGACAGTATTCAGGAATATGTAAGAGATATTAAATCTCTAAACGGCCTTGGCAGCGATGAGATTCATGCGGGAAAATTTCTGCTTGTACCATATTATATCCCGTAACTATTTCTTGTATTTTCCTTTTCACAGAGCTATAATAGTGAATAGCGTACACAAAGCTGTAATGGAGGCAATTAATATGCGATTTATCATTCAACGCGTCACAGAAGCTCAGGTAACAGTTGAACAGGAAACCATCGGGAAAATTGGAAACGGATTTCTGGTATTTATCGGAATCAGCCATCAGGATACCCGTGAAATTGCAGATAAGATGATTCGGAAACTGACTGGTATGCGGATTTTCAGCGATGAACAGGGAAAGACAAATCTGTCTCTTCAGGATATATCCGGTGAATTATTGCTGATTTCGCAATTTACATTATATGCTGACTGCAAAAAAGGCAATCGGCCTTCCTTTACCAAAGCCGGTCATCCGGAACTGGCCAGAGAATTATATGAATACATTATATCTGAATGCAGAAAACAGATTTCGGTAGTGGAAACCGGAGTTTTCGGAGCTGACATGAAAATTTCTTTATTGAACGACGGACCCTTTACCATTCTGCTGGATTCAGAAGAAATAGTACACAGCGCTTCCTGATATATCAGTTCGCGAAATGTTGATTTTACGAACTGATATATGGAACATTTCAGACAACCAATACATCGTTCCCTGTTTGCAGCGGCTCCTGATTTTTTACAGATAGAACATTTGCCGGGACCGAATTCTGTAAACTGTTAATAATATAAAAGAAAGGATTTTTCATGGATTACGTGGAAAAAATTAATCTGGAAAATAAGCGCAAACTTCAGGGATTATTAAAAGAACTTCCAAAATTCTGCGGAGATTTTTTCCGATATCTGGATACCAGAAATACAGCATCCAGAACCAGATTATCCTATGGATATGATATTCGTATTTTTTTTGAATTTATACAGGAAAATAATCCCGTATATGCCAGAATGCCCATGCACGATATCCCCATATCCGTACTGGATGAAATGACCCCGGTGGATATTGAGGAATACCTGGCATACCTGTCTTATTATGAAAAAAGAGACGGGCAGGCTGTTACCAACGGAGAAAAAGGAAAATCCCGTAAGCTCTCCGCTATCCGTACCATGTATAACTATTATTTTAAAAAGGAATTTATTAAGACAAACGCACCTTCCATGATAGAAACACCGAAAAAGCATAAAGAAAATATTATCCGTCTCGATAAAGACGAAGTTGCGGAACTGATTTCCGCAGTGGAACACGGAAGTTCTCTTACTGCCAGGCAGCTCGCCTCCCATCAGAAAACAAAATACCGGGATATTGCTATTCTGACTCTGCTGCTCGGAACAGGTATTCGTGTATCGGAATGTGTGGGACTGGACGTCAATGATGTAAGTTTTAAACATTATGGTATGCGGGTGGTACGAAAAGGAGGGAATGAATCCATGGTTTACTTCGGCGAAGAAGTAAGCAATGCATTGTTGGATTATCTGGAGCTGGAACGCCCCATTCTGGCGGAAAAAGCATTGCCGGAACATGAAAACGCACTGTTTCTCTCCCTGAAATACAGCAGGCTGACTACCCGTGCCGTAGAAAAACTGGTAAAGAAATATACGGACGCAGCTAAAATCAGCAAAAAAATTACGCCCCACAAGCTGCGCAGCACCTATGGGACGAATCTTTATAAAGAAACAGGCGACATTTATCTGGTAGCCGATGCACTGGGCCATAAAAGTGTTGAAACCACACGCCAGCACTACGCGGCCATTGACGATGAACGCCGCAAACTTGCAGGGAAATTCTCCGGAAGTATCTTTCAGGAAGATGATTGAATTTTATATTTTTTCCGTATATCCATATAGTTCAGAATCATCTCTCCGCAGCCCTGAAGTCCAAGCTGGCTGCTGTCCAGAGTCAGATGATAGCTTCTGGAATCTCCCCATTTTTTGCTGGAATAATAGTTATAATAGCTTGCGCGTTTCTTATCTGTTTTATGTATCATGTCCGTAGCCTTTTCTCTTGAAAGGTCGAAAGTCTTCATAATATGGTCAATACGGAATTCCATATCCGCATGGATAAAGACATTGATACAATTGGGATGTTCTGCCAGTGCATAATCTGCACAGCGGCCTACAATAATGCAGGACTCCTTTCTGGCAAGATTCTTAATCGCATCAAACTGCGCCAGAAAAACTTTATGATTCAGGGGCATATCCAGAAAAGGCGCAGATGTGTACCCGCTGACAGAATAAGTATCCATAACCAGTGAATAGAGGAAACTGCTGGTGGGCTTTTCATCGTGATTTTCAAAAATTTCCTGACATAATCCGCTTTCTTTTGCAGCCATGGAAAGTAATTCCTTGTCATAGCATTTTACATTTAATTTATCCGAGAGCATCCGTCCCACATCCAGACCGCCGCTGCCAAACTCCCGTCCAATTGTAATTACAAATTGTTCCATACATATACCACCTTTCCATTTGTTCTGTCATCAGTCCAATATGTCATTTTTTCGAAGCCTTCAGGATTCCTTCCTGTTCAGCCTTCAGGTCTCCTCCCATCTGCCTTCAGGTCTCCTCCCATCTGCCTTCAGGTCTCCTCCCATCTCCGATGGGTCCCTCCTCAAGGCAAACGATGGGTCCCTCCTCAAGGCAAACGATGGGTCCCTCTTCAAGGCATATTATATCACAATCCCGGCAAAATGTATATACGGTTTCAGAGCTGGTTCTTCTGAAGGAGCTGCCTGAAATATTCCGGCAGCGGAGCTGCTATTTCAAGATATGCCCCGGTAGTGGGGTGAATAAATCCTGTGACTGCCGCATGTAATGTCTGCCCCTGCAGATGCCAGGGATTCTTCCCATTTCCATAGAGACTGTCTCCCAGAAGGGGATGGCCCATGCTGGCCATATGGACACGAATCTGATGGGTACGCCCTGTTTCCAGTTCAAATTCCATATACGTGTGTCTGGAAAACCGCTGGAGAACTCTGTAATGAGTCACTGCTCTCCTGCCATTCACCACGTTCACTGCCATCTTTTTACGCTCAATCGGATGGCGTCCAACCGTAGTTTCAATGGTTCCTGTATCCTGTTTCACAATCCCCTTCACAATTCCAAGGTAACGCCTTGTCACGGAATGCTCCTTAATCTGTTCTGCAATTCTGATATGGGCATTGTCATTTTTACAGACAATCAGAGCTCCAGTGGTATCCATATCAATCCGATGTACAATACCGGGCCGGATATGGCCATTGATACCAGAAAGGCTGTCTCTGCAGTGATACATCACTGCGTTCACCAGAGTGCCGGAATCATGGCCTGCTGAAGGATGTACTACCATCCCTTTTGGTTTATTTACCACCAGAAGGTCATCATCCTCATAGAGGACGTCCAGGGGAATGGGCTCCGGAAGAAGTTCCGGTTCCTGGGCCGGAGGAATGGTAAGGTGAACCACATCCTGCTCCGTTACCCGGTAACTGGCTTTCTGGGGTTCCCTGTTTACAAGCACCTGACCTTCTTTTATCAGTTTCTGAAGAAAAGAGCGTGAGGAATCTTTGCAGACTTCGGACAGAAATTTATCCAGACGTTCTCCGGTCTGTTCCGGATTCACCTCAAATTTCTCCGCGTTTTCAGGAAAAAAATCCTCCATTATTTTGCCTCCTGTTACTGCTGCCCTTCTTCTGACTTATCTTTCTTCCTGCGGAAAGGCCAGAGCATTTCCAGTTCTTCTTCTTTATAATAGAAAAGAACCAGTATCAGCAAAAGTCCCATTCCCACCGTAACATAAATGTCAGCCACATTGAAAATAGGAAAGTTTATCAGCTCAAAATAAAAGAAATCTATCACATAATTCAGACGCAGCCGATCCACCAGGTTTCCCAGAGCCCCCGCTGTCAGAAGAACCAGAATAAACCGGAGCCAGCGATACTTTTTATCCATGGGAATCCGGAAATATACCAGAACCATCAGCATAAGCATAAGCAGCGTACTGATTACAAACCACGGCTTCTGACCCTGCATCAGGCCAAATGCCGCACCCCGGTTCTCCAGGTAGTGAAGCTGAAATACGTCCGGAATCAGGACAAAGGAACTGCCGTCCTTTAAATGGATGACCGCCAGATATTTGGTTACCTGGTCCAGCATCAGCAGCAACACAGTGCTGACTGCATAGAGGATACAGCTTTTTCGCTTTTTCGCATTCATAAAATATATCTTATCCCTTCTAAAATCTCAGAATCCGTCAAATCCTTTGTAATATAAGATTCTCCCAGTGTTTTCAGCAGAATAAATTTTATTTTTCCGGATTCCATTTTTTTATCCAGTTTTGTGGCTGCAAGAATCTCTTCCGGACTGTGAGAAAAATCGGAAAGGGATACGGGAAGTCCGTAATTTTGCAGAATGGCTTTTAATTCCTCAAACTGCCCCGGTGAAACTGTGCCTTTCCGACAGGAAATATAACCGGCGCTTACCATGCCAAGGGCCACGCATTCTCCATGGCATAAGGAAAAGTCAGACAATTTTTCGATGGCATGGCCAATGGTGTGACCGAAATTTAAAAGTGCGCGTTCTCCCTGTTCTTTTGGATCCCGCTCCACCACATCCCCTTTAATCCGGCAGCTCCTGTAAATCATTTCCTCCATAACAGGATAATCCTGCATTCGGATTTCCTGGCTGCGGCTGCGGATAAACTCCGTATAATTGCTGTCTTTGATAAATCCGTGTTTGATTATTTCAGCCATTCCGGCAATAAACTGACGTTCGGGCAGTGTTTTCAGAGTGGAGATGTTCATATAGACCAGCCGGGGCATGTAAAAAGCCCCTACCATATTTTTATACTGCTGAAAATCCACGCCCGTTTTTCCGCCAATGCTGCTGTCCGTCTGGGCCAGCAGAGAAGTGGGAACCTGCACAAAATCAATACCTCGCAGATAAGTGGCTGCCGCAAATCCGGCCATATCCCCCACCACTCCCCCGCCCAGGGCAATTAAAACGTCTTTCCGGTCAAAGGCATTCTGAATCAGATGGTGATAAATCGCTCCTACCGTATCTGTGTTTTTACTGGCCTCTCCCGCTTCAAATACAAAGGAAGTACAGCAGGAAAAAACCGGCTCCAGAAGTGATTTCACTTCCTCCAGGTACCAGCCTGCCACATTGGATTCGGTAATAATACATGCCCGGTTCCTGCCGTATCCAAGTCCTTTTAACTGTTCCGGAAGCAGACGGAAATCCGGCTGAATTTCAATATTGTAACATGGTTTTCCTTCATAAGAGACTGTTATTGTTTTTCCCATAATCATTCCTCAATCTAAATATATTTTTCATACTGTATTTTCATGCGTCCTTTCCGTGTCTCTCCCCGGCAGCCCAGAAATCGGAATCTCCCCATAGAACGCACGGAAATCAAATCCTGTTCCCTGCATTCATAAGTAATCTGAAGGATTTCCCTGTTATTGATAAACACCCGGCCGCTGCGAATCCACTGGCTTGCCTGAGAACGGGATATTCTGCAGAGACAGGCAATTACGCTGTCCAGACGATTGGAAGTTATGATTCCCTCTCCGGCTTCTTTTTTCGGCTCCGGAGAAATTTCCCCAGGTTCCGTCCGTTCCGTACAGACCGTGGTATGGCGTATCCGGGTAAGTTCTTCCATAATATACGCTGCATTCTTTTCATGGCAGAACACGTAAATCTCCTGCTCATCCACCAGAATGTCCCCCAGTCTGGAACGCTCAAGTCCAAGATTCATCAGACTTCCAAGTACATCCCGATGACTTAATTCTTCAGCAAATTTTTTATTTACTGGTGTGATTTTCAAACAGGATATGGGAAAATTCCAGGTATAACAAAGAGCATCAGGTATAAATGCAATCATCTGACGCTCACTTAATTCATATCCGCCGGACAATGCAAAGTCGCAGCAGAGTTCAGGACCCTGGCGGCGGAAAATATTCAATTCGTTTAAGTTTAAAAATTCACTGAATACAACGATGTTTTTCTGCTGTGCCTGTCTGGATAAATCAATAAAACGTTTCGCCAGTAATTTTTCGTCCCTTGTCATCTCTGCCATTTTCTAAAAATCCCTCTGGATGGCAGGTACGTCAAAGGCATCCATAATATTGGCAAAATCACCGGAAATATCCACATTGGGCGGCGTAATGATAAATATGTAATTGGAAATTTTCTGGAGATTTCCGCTGATGGCAAAACAGGAACCGGAAGTGAAATCAATAATACGCTGGGCAATATCCACATCCAGCCCTTCCACATTCAATACAACGGTTCTGTTCAGCAGCAAGGTCTCTGTAATTTCCCGTGCATCTTCTACTGTGGTGGGCTTGATGACGCATACTTCCATGCCGTTTGCCTGCCTTTTGGAAGGGCGCATAGGCGTTACCTTCGGCGTTTTTACCGGACGCGGACGTTTTTCTTCAAAATCATCTTCCTCATCTTCCGTATCTTTTTCCTTCAGAAAGCTCTTCCGTTTAGGCTTTTCTTCTTCATAATCGTCATCATAGTAATCGTCATCGTAAAAATCATCGTCGTCTGAATTCAATCTCATAACATCTAAAAATTTATCCAGCATTCCCATAATAGTCTCCCTTTAATCAGTTTCACAGGTTTTCGGATAATTCCGCTCGCCAAAAATACCTGTTCCAACACGAACCATGGTGGCCCCTTCTTCTATGGCTACCATGTAGTCACCTGTCATGCCCATAGAAAGCACAGACATACTTACATTATCAATGTTTTTCCGCATTATGTCAACAGATAATTGCCGGATTTGATGAAAATATTCCCGATTGTCTTCCGGATTCTCCACAAAGGGAGCAATTGTCATAAGGCCTTTGATGTGGATATGAGGAAGTCTGGCAATTTCTTCCACAAGCCGGAAGGCTTCTTCTCTGGAAATTCCAAACTTGCTTTCCTCCTGGGCAATATTAACTTCCACCAGAATATCCACTTCCACCTGCTTCTTTTCTGCCTGTGCGCTGATTTCCTCTGCCAGACGCAGGGAATCCACAGAATGAATCAGACATACCTTGTCCACAATATATTTTACCTTGTTTCTCTGGAGGTGTCCAATCATATGCCAGTGAATGTCAGAAGGCAGAACCGGATATTTGTCCATAATCTCCTGCACTTTATTTTCTCCGAATTCCCGGCTTCCGGCTTCATAGGCTTCCTCCAGCATGGGAACAGGCTTTGTCTTGCTGACTGCAATCAGGGTAACTTCCTCCGGACTTCTGCCGGACTTCTCACATGCTTTTCTGATATTTTCCTGTACCTGTAATAAATTCTCTTTTACCATACCATATATCCTCCTGCGGCAGCTTACCGTATAATCTCATTTTCTCTGATGGCTGAGGCTTCCAGCGCTATGTGATCGTAAAGGGAAATTCCATAACTGGTTCCTGTATCTACAATGGTATATTCCTGATTCTGAAACAGGATTTCCACTTTACGAAATACCGCATAACCTCTGTTAATATTAAAGACTCCTGGCAGAGACTCTGTTTCTGACAGGGTAAATTTCTCACTGGAATCTGATTTTATCAGAATATCCCCCTTTTCCAGGGCGGAAGCTGCAATATAGTATCTGTTTTCTGTTTCTTCTGCAATCGCAACTTCTGTAAATTCCATAATGATCTTGCCATTATCATCCTGATACTGACGCGTAACGCCGCTGTTCCCGTCATCTCCGCCTTTGGTGAGAAAATCTTTGGGAATGAGAAAGAAATCTTTTTTCGTCAGAGCTGTGTTTGGTATTTTCAGTCCATTGGTATCTGACAGCAGCAGCTTCACATCCAGATAGCGGTCCGCAGCAAAGCGAATGGCAGAATTCTGGAAGGTCAGTATCAGATACCAGTCATCGCCCTGATTTAAAATCCGGGAAGCCCCCCAGGCAGTGGAATTGTCCTTCTTAAACTCCACCTGTATATTGGACTCCTTTGCCAGATCATCGGCCAGTTCCTTCTCTATCGGAACCACCAGGTTCCAGATTTCGCTGGTAATCATCTTATAAGCTGGCTCTCCGGCAGTTACCTGCTCTCTGGAAATCAGATTTTCTTTCTGATGGGCAGAAGCATCAAAAATATCTTTCGTGAAATTTTCCGTTGTCACATGTTCCAGACCATCCGTATTGTATACCACAATTCCGGGCTCCGCAGCCTGATGGATGTGGAATCCCAAGGCCCCTTCCTGGTAATGATCCAGACTGGATAACGCATTGGCACTGATGGCTTCCATCAGTTCTGCTTCCATATCATACTGAAAGGTATATACCTTATAAAAATCTTCATTGGAATAATCCAGCACATAGTTGGACGCTGTTTTTTCCAGTTCGTCGTAGGAGCCTTTTTCAGCAAAAAGCTGTCCGTCGTTCTGACTGGTAATCTCTTTGTAGAAATCTCCGGTTTCATCCACAGAATACACATAGGAATTTACACTGACTTTCGCAGCATCTCTGTTATAATAATTGATATAACCGGAATTTTCCGCCTGAAACACTTTTTCTTCCCGCAGAATGACGCCGGTATACGTGTGATTCTGGGTAATGGTTCCCTGAGTTACCTCATAAACTGCCACCTGTCCTGCAGTAAAATACTGGAAAATATTGTAAACCATATATACAAATATAATAAGAAAAACAACAACGCCTATATTAAAATGAGACGTTCTGTGGAATTTTACAACTTTTTTATTATTTTTTTTTGCCATAAATATTAAGTCCTGTTTCTGTGGCTGCACACAATGAAATGTTACAGATATTCTATCATTTTAAAAGTACAAACTCAAGTGCCATGAATTTCCAACATGATTTTTTTTCGTCTGGAAATACTAAATTCATGTAAAAGGAGGAATGCATATGAATACCAAAGGTTTGGATTACACACTGCTGGCACTGGTGATTGTAGGTGCTGTCAATTGGGGACTGATCGGTTTATTCCGTTTTGACCTGGTATCATTTTTATTCGGCGATATGAGCTGGCTCACCCGGATTATCTATGGAATCGTAGGAATCGGCGGTCTGTATCTCTGCAGCGTTTTTGGGCGCATCCGCTCCATCAACGAAGCCTGACATTCAGCATCTCATCTGCAGAAAACGAATATATTTTCAATCAAAGGGGTTATCGCTGCTTACTCGATAACCCCTTTTGTATGTTCTCATGTTGATGCGGACCTGTCCGCTTTTCTGATGGTCTACAGAGATACGATTACCTTCCCCCTGGTACAGTCAGGCAAATCTCTTTCATTCATGGAAATGCTTAAAATAAAATTAACATGGAATTTATCGCTGATAGAGTCCAGCTTGGTGATAGCATGGCTGATATCGCCGCCCTCTAACATTGCAATGGTAAGGAAACTGTCTAAATACATCTCTTCCAGATCGTGATCCTGAGAAATAACCCCGCAGAGGAATCCCAGAAATTCATCACAATTTGAAATCATATAATCCGAAACATTAATCAGACGAACTTTATTGCTGAGCTCATACATGTGCTTCTGGCTTTTATCCAGATACACAATATTGCCGGTAGCAGATTTTACCGATTCGTTTACCCTCTCCAATAAATGTTTTGTCTTACCTTTTCCCTTTTCGCCAGCTATAATTTGTACCATGACAATCTCCTCCTAGTCTCAACCGAATTTATGCAAAATAGATAATTTTCTTCTCACAATTCAGAAGTCCATTCTCAATTTTGCATGACAATAATGCTTTTAATATGGTAATTATAGTATATATTTACGGGAAATTCAACCGCTATTTCAAATTTCTTTTAGTAATTGTGTCATTTCCTCGTAAAGCCCGTCAGCGTTGTCCGCCTTAAAAACAATGGATATAATGGGAAGTTCCCCTTTCTTACTGTAGAGCACCAGACAGGAGCCCGCATCACTGGTGGTTCCTGTTTTCCCTCCGATAACCTGGAGCCCTTCCGGCACCTCTTTTTCTCCGTTCAGATACTTATTGGTACTTTTCCATTCTTTCGTAACAGCCTGCCCGGAAGCATCGGTCAGTTCTCCGGTATGGGAAGAAGCGCTGATAATTTTAACGAATTCTTCATTTTCCATGGCCGCCTGAAAAATCAGATACATATCATATACGGTGGTATAGTGTTCTTCATTCTGCAGGCCATGGGCATTTACAAAATGGGAGTTGGTGGCGCCCAGGGCTTTTGCCTCCTCATTCATCTTCTTTGCAAATTCTTCCGTGCTTCCGGAGACCAGATCCGCTATAACATTAGCGGCATCATTTCCGCTGCAGAGAATCAGCCCATAGAGCAGATGCTCCAGTGTGGTGGTTTCTCCTGCTTTCAGCCCGCAGACAGATGACCCCGGCTCAAGCTGAAGCTCCGCTTCCGTTACGGTGGCAGTATCTGTCAGTTTTCCATACTTTAAGGCCACATAGGCAGTCAGAATCTTGGTAGTGCTTGCCGGATACAGCCGTTCATGCACATTTTTTCCAAATACCATGGTATGTTCTTTTAAGTTAAACAGTCCGGCAGCCTGAGAAAGAGAATCTGTCACGTTTTCACTTAAGATATTCTCGTTACCTGCCACACAGAGTTCTTCCGCAAAAAAGGAACTTGATGCGGATGTAGCGCTGTTGCTGCTCTCCACAGTAAGTCCGTACATTCCGGGACTTTCTGCAATGTCATAGGCATGTTCCACGGTCACTTTCTCTCCGCAGCCGCAGAGCAGTACAAGAGAGAGAATAAACCCTGCTATTCTGACTGTCTGATTTCTATTTATACATTTCACGCCACTCTAAGTCTCCTCTGTCCAGTGATTTGATTAACAGTTCTGCTGTGGCAAGGTTGGTTGCCAGTGGAATATTATGAGTATCACACAGATGAACCACATTGTTGACGTCCGGTTCATGGGATTTCGGCGTCAGAGGATCCCGCAGAAAGATTACAAGGTCAATCTGATTGTGCTCAATCTGAGCGCCAAGCTGCTGGGCGCCTCCCAGATGTCCGGCCAGATATTTGTGAATTGACAGATTTGTCACTTCCTCAATAAGTCTTCCGGTGGTTCCCGTTGCAAACAGCTCATTTTTGCAGAGTATCCCCCGATATGCAATGCAAAAATTCTGCATTAATTTTTTCTTCGAATCATGTGCAATCAATCCAATATTCATTTTAAAAACCCTCCATTCTGTACTTAAGAGGCTGAAGCCCTACATTCAATACAAGTCCAATCCCAATAAACAGACTTACCAGCGAGGTAAGCCCGTAGCTGACAAAGGGCAATGGCAGACCGGTATTCGGCATTAATCCGGTCACCACACAGATATTAACGAATGTCTGGAATCCAACCCAGGCAGCAACTCCGCCGCAAATCAGCCGTCCCGACAAATCTTTTGCCTTTCTCCCAATTAAAATACATTCGATTACGATTAACAGCAACAGCAACAGTATCACGGCTCCTCCCACAAATCCCAGTTCTTCTCCTGCAACTGCGAAAATAAAATCTGTCTGAGGCTCCGGAATATAATTTCCATTTTTCACCGAAAAGGCCGTATCGTTGTTCAGTCCCTTACCCCACAATTGTCCGGAGCCGATGGCCATAATGGAATTCTGCTGCTGATATGCATCTTTTGCATATTTTTCCGGCTGCAGCCAGGCCATAATACGCAACCACTGGTAATAGTCAAGAATCTTCTGATTCGGCTGCAGAATCAGATAGATAAACAGGGTTCCGGCCGGAATCAGTACCGCCAGCACGCCTGCTATTATTTTATAACTTAATCCGGCCAAAAACAAGAGTGCAATAAAAATTATTGCTACAACAATACTGGTAGACAAATCCGGCTGCTGCTCAATCATGAACCAGGGGACAAATATCAGCCCTCCGGAAAGCAGAATCATGGGCAGCGTATTGATTTTCTCCTGATATTTGGAAAAAAACCAGGAAAAAAACAGAATCAGCAGTATTTTTGATAGCTCTGAAGGCTGGAACCGAAATCCGGCAATCTCAATCCAGCGTCCAGCTCCCCCGGCCTGATGTCCAAATACATGAAACGTAATCAGCGAAAGGAGACCGATATTGAATATATAAATCAGCCAGTTAAAACGCAGAATAAAGGAATAATCAATCATGGAGACAATCACCATCACGAACAGCCCCAGCAGAAGCCCGAACACCTGTTTCGACTGCACGGCTTTCTGAGCGCTGCCAATCACACTGATTCCAAGCATGGTAAGCGCTACCACATAGATTACCAAACGAAAATTGTAGTTTTTAATCTGATATTGTTTTAACATAATTCCAGTCCCTTATCCAAATCTCTGCATTTTTTATCAGGAAGCACTTGGGTGCTTCATATCCTTAATGGGAATATTGGCATACAATGCGGGTACATTCCCGTTATTTCCCTCTGATTCCGTCTGGGTAATCTGAATGTCCAGTCCGTCCGCATCAATCTCCATATATTTTGAAATCACCTGAATAATGTCATTTTTTATCATTTCCATCACATCCGGAGAACAGTTTGCACGGTCGGAAACCAACAGTAATTTTAATCGGTCTTTGGCAATATCCCCGGAGGTTTTCTTTTTAAATAAATCCATTAAACCCATACTGGCTTCCTCCTAATTTTTCTTAAAAATTTCTTTCAGTTTCCCCCATACGCTGGATTTAATCTCCAAATCCAGGAAGGGCACTTCCTCTCCCAGAATTCTGTGACAGATATTGGCAAATGCTTTCCCCGCCAGACAGTCCGAGCCAACCAGCGGTTCTCCCTGATTGGTGGAAATTACAATCTGCTCGTCGTCCGGCACCGCACCAATCAGATCTATGGCAAGGATATCCGTCACATCATTGATGTTCATCATATCCCCACGTTTTACCATATCCATACGGAGACGGTTCACAATCAGCTCCGTTCTCTTTACTTCATTTGCTCCCAGAAGCCCGATAATCCGGTCCGCATCCCGGATAGCGGAAACCTCCGGCGTGGTAACCACCAGCGCCCGGTCTGCTCCGGCAATGGCATTTTTAAATCCCTGTTCAATTCCTGCCGGGCAGTCCAGCAGAATATAGTCAAATTCTTCTCTCAGCTCTTCTATCAGCTTAATCATCTGTTCCGGCGACACGGCAGATTTGTCTCTGGTCTGGGCAGAAGGCAGCAGGGAAAGATTGGGATAACGCTTATCCTTAATCAGAGCCTGCTTCATACGACAGTTTCCTTCCACCACATCCACCAGATTGTAAACAATGCGGTTTTCCAGCCCCATAACCACATCCAGATTCCGAAGTCCGATATCGGTATCAATCAGCACAACTTTTTTGTCAAGCTGCGCCAGACCCGTTCCCACATTTGCCGTAGTGGTGGTTTTTCCAACTCCGCCCTTGCCTGATGTTATAACAATTACTTCACTCATCCTACTATATCCTCCTGCTTTTTATATATTATTCAAAAGACCCTTTGTAATCGGTTCAATGTAGATATTGCCGTCTTTTACGATGGCTACCTGTGGTTCCGATACAACTTTCTGTTTCTTCAGACGCTTTTTTCCGGTTACCTTGTCGGCGCTCCTTCCCATCACGTCCCCGATTTTAATCTGAATGGGATCCATATCCAGAGCGGCCACGAAAGCCTGTTCATTGCCGTTTGCCCCCGCATAGGCATTGCCTTTCAGTGCTCCCAGTACCACAATATTTCCTTTGGAAATTACTTTTGCCCCCGGATTGATGTCTCCAAGGATAACGATACTGGTTTCACAGTCCAGAACCTGCCCGGAGCGAAGGGTTCCTTTGTAAAATTCTCCGGTTTTTCCGGCCTGCTCATCCTCAAATCGCTCAATTTTCTGGCGAATCAGTTCCTCTCTCAGCGCATCGTTGTCCAGAATACAGATAATATTGATGGATGTATGATCCGTAATGGTCTCCACAATGCGGAATTCTTCCTCCTGTGTCAGTTTTCTCCCTTCAAAGGAAATGGCCATTTTGGCATTCTTAAAAAATCCTTCGGAATCTTTAAACCGTTCCCGAATACAGTCCAGCAGCGATTCAAATTCCATGCTGTCATCCAGAATCAGATTGATTCCGTACCTGTTACTCTTCAGTACCACTGGCTTTGACAAATTCATCCCTCCAAACTCTAATCCGCAAATCCATTTGCTGTACTTTCGATATCTTCCGCCTGTCCGTTCAGCAATGTGTCTTTATCCGCAAGTTTAAAATAATATTTCAGGATATTGCTGGACACTTCCACTGCATTGGCAGAAGAATATCCATAGGCTATCCTTGTGGTAATGGCGATTTCAGGATTTCCAAAGGGCGCATATCCAATAAACAGCGCGTGATTGGGCCTCGTTGGAATCTGCTGTGCAGTACCCGTTTTTCCGGCCACTGCAATGGGAAAATCTTTGAAAACGTCGTTATTCTCCGCTACCATCCGCATACCGTTCTGAATCGCATTCCAGGAAGATGCGGATACTTCCGTAATATTCCTTATAATTTCCGGTTTAAATTCTCTCACCAGTGTTCCGTCAGAAGTGGTCTCCTTATCCAGAAGAGTCAGCTTATAAATATTTCCGCTGCTGGCCACTGCGGCCAGATATCTGGCAATCTGAGTGGTGGTAAAGTTATGATTACTCTGGCCGATGGATGCGGTAATGGGGTATTCGTCCGCAATATGGGGTTTATTCTCCGGTATCTCAATGCCGGTATTTTCATCCAGGCCGAACAATGCCGCATATTTTTCTATCGTGGAAATACCCCGGTTTTCATTATAGGTTCCTCCCGCAGAGCTCATTCGATAACCCAGCTCATAGAAAAAGTAGTTGCAGGAATCCCGGATTGCTTCGGAAATATTGATGGAACCATGGGTATTTCCCGGATAAATCCAGCATTTCGGCGACGGATTGATTTCCGTATATTCTCCTTTTGTGACAATCTGTTCCCCTGTGCTGACTGCCCCTTCCGTCAGAGCTGCCGCCGCAGTAATCGGCTTGAAGGTGGAACCCGGAGCCGTCTGCTGCTGGGTGGCGTTATTGTACTGAGGAATGGACAAATCACTCTGAAGGCTGGAAAAATATTCCGAATCCACCGTATTGGCAAGGCGGTTGGTATCATAGCCCGGATAAGTAACGCAGGCCAGAAGTTCTCCTGTCTTCGGATTTATCAGAACACAGCTTGCCGTACAGGGGTCCAGAGCAAGCTGCGCCGGGGTAAGCTGCAGATTCTTAATCTTATCCCGTATAAAGTTGTAGGCGCTGAGGCTGCCGTTTTGCAGAGCGCTCAAATCCCCTTCGTTTTCCTGCAGTACGCCCTGTTCAAATAATAACAGACAAATCTGCGTGCCCGAAATCAAATCCTGATTTATCATAAATTTATAAATCTTTTTGCTGAATTCCCGGTCTTCTTTCAGAGATTCCGTAATATAATTTACAAGGGCGTTGTAGATTTCCGTAGAATCCGAATATCTGGATTCCGTGTCAAATTTTGTAATATCAATCCAGTTCATGGAAATGGCGCGCCGCAGATATTCACACAGGCTGACCGTATCGTTCTTCCAGTCCTTGTAGACCTCATCTTCCGTATCCACTTCCTCTGACAGAAAAATGTCTTTCTCCTCCAGCATGGAGAGGATATAACTCATGTAATTCTGCTGTTCCCGGTCCAGTTCTTCAAACGGCGTGGGGGAAGCGGAAGCAAACTGCTGGCGCAGTCCCTCCAGGACAGCGTTCTGTTTGCTCAGAAATGCACTGTACACCTGCTGTTCTGTTTCTTTTGCGTCTTTCCTGCTTAAGCGGTCTATATTGATAATATTGTTGTTAATCAATGCAAAATACACATCGTCCACAGGAATTTTAATATCGGAAGCTGTACCGGTGCTGGTATCATATTCCTTGATATTTTCAATATTGGCATAAATAATGCCGGCCAGTTCCTGCTCCAGCATACCGTAAACTGCTTTCTGCAATTCCCAGTCTATGGACAGGTAAATATCATTTCCGGAGGAAGCGTCTATTTTCTCAATGATTTCCGTAATCCGCCCCACACTGTCCGCATAGAACTTCTCCGTTCCTTTCGTTCCCTGCAGTTCCTGGTCCATGACCTGTTCAATGCCGGATTTCCCAATCACGTCATTCAGGGTATAGGAATCGTCTTTTTTGGAAAGTTCATCATACTCCGCCTGGGATATTTTGCCTGTATAACCGATAATATGGGAAAAATAAACGCTGTCCTCATATTTGCGGATACTGTCTTCCATCACGTCAATCCCCTGAAGAATCTCAGAATTCTCTTTGATAACGGCCACGGTCTCATCACTGACATTCTGCGCAATGGTGGTCTGGACATACCGCTGGTAGCTGTTCTGGGAAATGGCATAGCGCAGCAGAGTAATCTTGTATGCATCTTCTTCCTCATAATACACCGTATCTTCCGGCACTTTATCCTCGTATTCCCTGCCTTCCACATAAATGCCGAACCCTTTCTGCAGGTATTCCATGACCTGTTCCGGCGTTGCAGAACCTTCATTATAGCCTAACCTTTTATTGTATTTTAAATCGTCTGTTTTGGTATGTCCGTAGACATCCGCAAGAAAACGCTTCAATGCCTTTCCGGACAGGTTGAATTCATATGCTCCCCGGTCTTTTTTCACAATGCTGAACGTATTGGTAATGGTATCTCCCTTATCTTCTATCATATGGATAACAGTATGCAGTTCCTCGTTCATCTTTCTGTTCTTTTCATCATTGCTGCTGTAAATACCGTTGTCCTCTATGGTAACGGAATAAGAAAGTTCATTGTAAGCCAGCAGTTTGCCGTTGCGGTCATAAATGCTTCCTCTGGTTCCGGAAGTAATACGCTCTTTCTGAATGCGCAGGGTATAATTGTCCAGATATTCTTCTCCGTTGATAATCTGCAGTACAAAAATCCGCTGAAACAGTACGGCAAAGAGCCCAATCATGACCACGCTGAGCACAAATAATCTGGAACTTATCAATTTTTTACTGAACTTCTTTAAAAACTCAAACAAACTTACCTGCACTCCTTCTTTCACTGACTTCCAGTTTCTGATTTATTTTCAGAATCACAAAATAGAGAATAATGGTTACCAGAATGGTATATACCAGTTCCGGCAGCATAATATGAATCAGATAATAGGGAAACCGCAACTTTCCTCTTAAGAAAAACAAAAACAGATACACCAGTATGTTATAGGAAAAATCGCTCATTGCAATCAAAATCAGCGGCAGCTTAATATCATCCGGGAAAAACATTTTGCGGAAAAATCCGTTAATGTAGCCCAGATATGCATAAATCAGAGCATAAAACCCAATCACGCTCCCAAAAAATATATCCAGCAGCAGGCCGCAGAGCAGGCCAATCCACATGCCTTCTTTCCGGCCCCGCATAAAGCCGAAGGAGGAAGTGACCACAATCAGAAGATTGGGCGAAATGGAGGCAAAGGCCAGCGCCTGAAACAGGGTGCACTGCAGCAGGAAACAGATGCCGATGATTAGAAATACCACCAGCTTGCGTCTCAGTCTCAGCTTCATGTCACGACTCCTCCTGGTCCTTTTGGATATTTTTCTTATCCAGAATCACCAGCACTTCCTGTAAATGCTGAAAATCCACGGCCGGCGTAATGGTGCCGGAATAAGTCAGATTGTTGGAATCCCGCTCAATGGTGCTGACATAACCTATCAGAATCCCTTCCAGATATTTGTCGCTGATGTGGGAGGTTACAATCTGTTCTCCTGTCGCCACCGTATCGTCGTCGCATTTCAAATCCGAAAACTCAATGACCTGATTTTCATTCATGGAGGCCAGGTTTCCGTTGATGATACACCGGTCTGCCGTTGACAGGGCCATACCGCTCACATTGCTGGCGTCGTCGATAATAGAACGAACCTTGGCATAGTTGGGCCCTGTGTCAATGACAATTCCAACCAGCCCGCTTCCGGCAATCACGTTCATGTCCTTTTCAATGCCGTCCCTGGTGCCCTTGTCAATCAGAAAAATATTAAACCAGTTCCCCCCGTCAACACCGATGACTCTGGCCGCTACCTTTTCGTAGCTGGGGTATTTCTGGTCCAGATCCATCAGTTCCCGGAGGTTGTCCAGCTCATACTGCTCCAGCTTTATGGTATTCAGTTCCTGGGTAAGCTGGTCCACCTGTTCCTGCAGCTCTCTGTTTTCCTGCATCACATCACGCAGGGATTTCAAATCATCCGCTCTGGACACAAACCAGGTGCCGATGGAGTTGATTCCTTTCTGCATGGGTACAAATACATACCCCGCTACCGTGTTCAGAGGGCCCCCGGACAGATTCAGGGTAAAACTCACAAACATGACAATCACACAGACGCATGTGAGTATCAGCAGTGTATATTTGGTTGGAATCGAATGTTTTGTTAATTTACGTCTCATAAATAATTACACCTTTATTTATAAATTCTGGTCTTCATGCTAAAGGCCAGTTTCCGCAGCTTTTCTTCGGAAACAATCTTATTCAGCCCCCGTACGGCGCTTTCTTCCGGCAGTTCGCAGGTATTTACCTGAATATTGGTAATCTGGGTAAACAGCTCGTCCAGACGTTTGATTTTGGAAGATCCTCCGGTAATATAAATACCGGAATGAATAATATCCCGCGCAAGCTCCGGCGGCGTTTTCTCCAGAATCATCTTAATGGAGTTGCAGATGGAATTCAGGTTGTCCTTAATGGCCTCATAAATGACAGAGGAGGATACCTCCATCTCTATGGGCAGTCCGCTCACCACGTCCCGTCCCACAATCACCGCGCTCTGTTCTTCTTCCTCCGGCAGGGCACAGCCCAGAGTCTCTTTTAAATACATGGCTGTCTTCTGTCCAATCACCAGGCTGAAATTCCGTTTCAGATGGTTAATAATGGATTCGTCAATACGTTTTCCGCCAAATAAAAGGAGATCGCTCAGCACCAGGCCGCCCAGAGAAATTACGGAAATCTCCGTGGTATCCGCACCGATATTTACAATCATAAATCCGGTGGGGGAACTTACATCCAGTTCCAGGCCCACTGCATCCGCAATGGGTTTTTCACAGAGAAGCACGCTTTTGGGCTTGAATCTGCTCTTGTAAAACAGGTCAAAAAAGGCCTTCTTCTCCACTTCCGTAATATCCGTGGGCACAGCCACGATAAATTCCGCTCCTTTGATATGGTTCTTCACATGCTTGTCCAGTACCTCGCCAATCATGGTCTGCATATTGTTATAATCTGCAATCACGCCGTTCACCACCGGAAATGATACCTGAATGGAATCCGGTGCTTTCTCATACATGGCGTATGCATCGTCGCCGAATGCATATAACTGGTTCTTGTTCACTATGGCAATGGTATTTTTCTCATTGATCACCTTACCGGTTCCCTTACAGAATATTTTCAGATTGTAGGTACCCAGATCAATTCCATAAACATTTGCTGACATAATTACGTTCCTTTCCTCAGCCTAACAGGCCATTTTCTCTCAGGCTTATATATCTGTTATCACCAATGATGATATGATCCGCAAGGGCAATCCCCAGAAGGCTTCCGCTCTCCTGTACCCGCCGGGTTACACTGATGTCCGCATCGCCCGGTTCCGGGTCCCCGCTGGGATGGTTGTGGAGCAGAACAATGTGCACCGCCCGGTATTCCAGCGCTTTCAGAAAGATCTCCCTCGGAGATACCAGTGAACAGGTCACGGTACCTACCGAAATAATCTCATCCCCCAGAAGATTGCTTCTGGCGTCAAACATGGCCAATAACAGTTTTTCCTTTGTTTCATGCCGGAGGGACTCCATATAATAGGCCGCAATGCTGGCCGGTTCGCTCAGCCTCACACTTTTCAGCCTGCTGGTTCTGGCAATGCGCCCGGCAAGCTCGGCCACACATTTTAACTGAGCCGCCTTCACCTGTCCGATTCCCGGAATTTCCTGCATTTCCTCTATCTGCATACTGTTCAGATTCAGGAGATTTCTTTCTTTACGGGCCAGAAACAACTGGGCAAGCTGCAATGCGGTCATATTTTTCGTACCGCTTTTCAAAATCACTGCCAGTAATTCTGCATCAGACAGCGCCTGCGCTCCATAACGGAAACATTTCTCCAGCGGCCGCTCGGATTCCGGCATTTCTTTCATGGTAATATGTGTATTCATATTCTTCCTTTCCCTCTCTCAGACAGGGGGAAAAAGTTTTACATTTTATTTTAGCACAAAAGGGCACCCATGTATACTAATATATTGTTAAAACTTCATAAAATAAATCATAATTTTACCAGTCCTGCCTCACAGAGTTTCTGCAGGGACATTAAAATACCCAGTTTTCCGTGATACCAGGTAAGACCTCCCTGAAAATAGGCCGTATAAGGCTCCCGCAGAGGCCCGTCTGCGCTGAGCTCAATGGAGGAACCCTGCACGAATGCTCCTGCCGCCATAATCACCTCGTCGTCATACCCCGGCATGGCCCAGGGTTCTGGCGTCACATGGCTGTCCACCGGAGCCGCCGCCTGGATGCCTTTGCAGAATGCAATCAGCCCTTCCGGAGATTTTAAGGTAACTGCCTGAATAATATCATGGCGGCTTTCCCTGCTGTCGGGAATCACCGGAAATCCCAGACTTTCGTATATATTAGCGGCAAAAACGGCGCTTTTTAAGGCTGAGGCTGTCACCGTGGGCGCCAGAAACAGACCCTGATAAAAAGACTGAATCACGCCCAGGGAAGCGCCTACTTCTTTGCCAAGGCCCGGAGAGGTCAGCCGGTAAGCGGCATTGTCCACACACGCTTTTTTCCCAACAATATAGCCGCCGATGGGCGCCAGACCGCCGCCGGGATTTTTAATCAGAGAGCCCACGATCATATCCGCTCCCACTTCCAGAGGTTCTCTTCGCTCCACAAATTCCCCGTAACAGTTATCCACCATGCACAGAACGTCCGGTCTGATTTTTTTTACAAAAGAAATCAGTTCCCCGATTCGTTCCACCGACAAGGTGGGTCTGGTCTGATAACCTTTGGAACGCTGAATGGTAACCAGTCTGGTCTTTTCATTCAGGGCTTCCCGGATTCCATCCAGGTCAAAGGCTCCGTCCGGAAGTAAATCCACCTGCCGGTAAGTGATTCCGTACTCCGCCAGCGAGCCTGCGGAAGGGCGGATTCCGATGACTTCCTCCAGGGTATCGTAGGGTTTCCCCACCGGGGAGAGGATTTCATCTCCGGGACGCAGATTGGACATCAGCGCAAGGGCCAGCGCATGGGTGCCGCAGGTAATCTGGGGACGCACCAGTGCGGCCTCTCCGTGAAAACATGTGGCATAGACTTCTTCCAGAGTATCCCTTCCCATATCATTATACCCGTAACCGCTGCTTCCCATAAAGCATTCTGCGCTTACTCTGTGGCTTTGCATGGCATGAATCACCTTTAACTGGTTATATTCGGCCGCCCTGTCAATTTCTTCAAACCGTTCTTTTAATTCCCGTTCAAACTTCTGGCCATAGAGAAAAACTTTTTCGTCAATCCCCAGTTTCTGATAGATGGCTTCCATAACTTCCTCTCTTTCTGCCGGAACACTTAAATAATCTGTTTCTTTTTCAGT
The DNA here is from genome assembly GCA_036941025.1 of Lachnospiraceae bacterium JLR.KK002. Classification (NCBI taxonomy): domain Bacteria; kingdom Bacillati; phylum Bacillota; class Clostridia; order Lachnospirales; family Lachnospiraceae; species Lachnospiraceae bacterium JLR.KK002. The sequence continues at coordinate 1,164,399 of JAYMNP010000001.1, read as the reverse complement.
TCTTGTGTCATAAATGTTAAAATTTTATCATTATCATAGTCAAACTCCTGTTTCTGAATCCAGGTAACCTGACGCTCCCGCCGAAACCAGGTGAGCTGGCGTTTGGCAAAATGCCTTGTATCCCGTTTGATGCGGTATACGGCTTCTTCCAGCGTGCAGTCCCCTTCCAGATAATCCAGGATTTCTTTATAGCCCAGGCCCTGCATGGATACCATATGTTTATTGTATCCCATCTTTTGCAGATTTTGTACTTCTTCCACCAGCCCTTCTTCCAGCATAAGGTCCACCCGCTGTTCTATCCGCCGGTAAAGTCTTTCCCTCTCATCATTTAAGACGAAATAGCAAAACTGATACGGGGATTTGCGCCGGCGTTCCTCTTCGTTGTGCTCTGATATCTTTTTTCCGGACAGATGATAAAATTCCAGCGCCCGAATGACGCGTTTCACGTTGTTTTCATGAATGGCCTGGGCGGATTCTGCATCCACCTGGGCCAGCATTTCATGAAGCACATGGCCACCCTGTTCCCTGGCTGTCTGCTCCAGCCTGCTGCGGTAATTTCTGTCCTCCGGCTCCTGGCTGAAATCAATGTCATACAGCAGTGCCTGAATATAAAATCCCGTGCCTCCCACCACAATGGGCAGTCTTCCTTCTGCCTGAATTTCCTCCATACACTGCCTGGCATATTCCTGAAACCGCACCACATGAAATTCCTCGTCCGGCTCCAGAATATCCACCAGATAGTGGGGAATTCCCTGCATTTCTTCTTTCCTGATTTTGGCGGAACCAATGTCCATATGGCGGTATACCTGCATGGAATCGGCGGAAATCACAGAACCGCCGATCTGATGAGCCAGGGCAATGGACAAATCTGTTTTTCCCACTGCAGTAGGGCCCGTTAATATAATCAATGGATTTTTCATTACAACACCCGTTTAAATTTCTTTTCCAGTTCATGCTTTGACATGGAGATAATGGTAGGTCTTCCGTGAGGACAGTGATAGGGATTTTCCAGTGTCAGCAGTTCTCCAATCAGCGCCCTCATTTCTTCCTCTGACAGCTTCTGATTGCCTTTTACAGCTCCTTTGCAGGACATGGAAGCAATCTTTTCCGTAATCATCCGGGGCGTTTCCTTTCCCTGAAATCCGGCCAGACTGTCCAGAATCTCTATCATCAGTTCTTTCCCGTTCAGATTGAACAGATTGGCCGGAAGGGCTGTCACAGCATATTCCTTCCCGCCGAAATGTTCGATTTCATAGCCCAGCTTCTGAAAATAGCCAATATATTTTTTCAGAAGGGACTCCTCCTGCATATTCAATGTGAGGAGCACCGGCGGATACATGGCCTGAGAGGTAAAATCCCTGGTTTCCAGTGAAGCCAGCATACGCTCATACAGCACCTTTTCGTGAGCGGCGTGCTGGTCGATAATATAGAGCTGGCTGTCAAACTCCACCAGCCAGTAAGTATCAAAGAGCTGTCCGATGATTCTGTGTTCTTTTTCGGAGGAAAAGTCCAGCAGCTTACGCGCCCTGACCGGTTCTTCTGTCTGCTCCTGTCCGGAAGGTACCGCAGCCGGTTCTTCTGTCTGCTCCTGTCCGGAAGGTACTGCAACCGGCTCTTCTGTCTGTTCTGGCAAAACTGCTGTTGTTTCTTCCTGTTCTTCCTTCTGTATAAAGGGGGAAGCTGCTTTCCGTACCTGCTCCGGTGGTTTTGCAGCCGCCGTTTCCTGCGTCTGCGTCTGTGGAAAAATCACCGGTTCCTGCACCTGTTCCGGCCTTGAATCTCCTGTGTCCCGGTTCTGGTATTTCGCCTCATAGGGGCTGTCTTTTTGGATGGCGCGTTTCACAGCCTCCAGGCGTTTCGTCTCAAAAGGCTCCGGCCCTTTCCGGCCGGACTGAAGATATTTCTGTTTCTCCTGTTCCCGGCGGGCTTTTTCCTCCCGCTCCTGTTCAAGGCTCACCTGATACACCAGCTCGCTCTGATTGATGGTATCCCGGAGCAAGTCAGTCAGAAACCGGTAAATAGCCTCCCCTTCCCGGAACCGCAGTTCCATTTTGGAAGGATGGACATTTACATCCAGAAGATTTCCTTTTACGGAAATCTGAAGAACCGTAAAGGGATATTTATGCTGCATTACAAAGGACTGATAGGCTTCCTCAATACTTCGGGCAATCAGGCTGCTTCTGATATATCTTCCGTTGATAAAATAATTTTCAAAATTCCGGTTTCCTCTGGATATCAGGGGTTTTCCGATATATCCGTTCACGGAAATCATCTCATTTTCCCCGTGTATCTCAATGAGATTGGAGGCAATCTCCCGACCATAGATATGGTAAATAATTTCTTTCAGACTGGAATTGCCGGAGGTATGGAGCTTCGGCTGGTTATTCACTATCAGCTTGAAAGAAATTTCCGGATGGGACAAGGCCAGCCGCTCCATCAGATCTCCGATATAGCCTGCTTCTGTGTGGGGCGTTTTCAGAAACTTTCTGCGGGCAGGGGTATTATAAAAGAGATTGCGTACCAGAAACGTGGTGCCTTCCGGCGCTCCGATTTCTTCCAGAGACTTCTCTTTTCCCCCTTCTGTCACATAGCGCACACCGCTCAGACCGGAAAAGGTTTTAGTAATCAGTTCCACCTGAGACACCGCTGCGATGCTGGACAGGGCCTCGCCCCGAAATCCCAGGGAAGATACGGTGAGCAAATCCTCCACATCCCGGATTTTACTGGTGGAATGGCGCATAAATGCAAGGCTCACCTGGTCTTTTTCAATACCGCATCCATTGTCTGTAATGCGGATAAAGGAAATGCCTCCTTCTTTGATTTCCACAGTAACAGCGCTGGCTCCGGCGTCAATGGCGTTTTCCACCAGTTCTTTTACCACGGAAGAAGGGCGTTCCACCACTTCTCCGGCTGCAATTTTATCAATAGTCTGCTGGTCTAAAACTTCTATTTTGGGCATGATTGCTCCTTTGTTTATCATTCTGCAAATACTTTATGGAGTTCTATAAAGCAACCGTCCAGAACATTGACTTTGGCCACATCATTCTGTCCGTAATCTTCATGAAGCCTCAGTATTCCGTTGTCTGAAAGCATTACCTGAACGGTTTTGTCCTCCGGATTTACAATCCAGTATTCCGGTACGCCGGCCTGCTGGTACAGATTCAGTTTTACCAGCCGATCCTGCCTTCGGGTAGAGGGAGACAGGATTTCCATCACCAGATCCGGCGCCCCTTTACAGCCGTATTTATCCAGCCGGTTCCCGTCACACACCACAGTGATATCCGGCTCCACTACGGTTTTTACATCCTCCGGTCTGTCATCCTTTCCTTCAAACAGACGGACAGCAAAAGGAGCCGTGTAGACCCTGCACTTTTTTCCTTCCAGAAAGTTCGCGAGCTGCCGAAACAGTTCGCCGCTGATTTCCTGATGAACACGGGCAGGCGGAGCCATCAGAACAGCTTCTCCTTCTAACAGTTCCACCCGTTCTGTCCCCGGCCAGGCGAGATAATCTGCAAGTGTGCAGCAGTTTTTTTCTGCAGGCAATGCCATAGTGCTTCCTCCTTTTATCTCTATTTTTCTTTAGTTTACATAAGTATATTATGTAAACTACCAGCGGTTTTTGATTTTATTCTGAAGCTGATACAGCTTGTTCAGGGCGTCAATAGGGGTCAGATTCCCCAAATCCAGTTCTGTCAGCTCCTGTATAATATCATCGTCTTTTACTGTATCAAAGAGAGACATCTGTGTCAAATCCACTTCATCCAGTTTTTCCGGCTTTTTCCGGTGTACGCTCCGTTCCGTAATAATGGAACCGGTGAGTTCCGCAATGTCATGGGCGCTTAATTCCTCGGAAATGGCTCTCGCCCGCTCAATGACGCTTTCCGGTACACCGGCCAGTTTTGCCACCTGGATTCCGTAACTTTTATCGGCTCCGCCGGGAACAATTTTCCGCAGGAACACCACGTCGTCTCCCTGTTCCTTTACTGCAATACAGTAGTTATTGACATTGTTCAGTTTCCCTTCCAGCTCTGTCAGCTCATGGTAATGGGTGGCAAAGAGCGTTCTGGCTCCCAGCAGTTTCGGATTGCTGATATGCTCCACCACCGCCCATGCAATGCTCAGCCCGTCAAAGGTACTGGTTCCTCTGCCGATTTCATCCAGTACCAGAAGGCTTTTACTGGTGGCATTTCTCAGGATATTGGCCACCTCTGTCATTTCCACCATAAAGGTGCTCTGACCGCTGGCCAGATCGTCGGAAGCGCCCACTCTGGTGAAGATTCGGTCCACAATTCCGATTCTGGCATGTTCCGCCGGAACAAAGCTGCCAATCTGAGCCATCAGCACAATCAGCGCTGTCTGACGCATATACGTGGATTTACCCGCCATATTTGGGCCGGTAATAATGGAAATGCGCTTTTTGCTGTTATCCAGATAAGTATCATTTGCGATAAACATATCGTTGTTTATCATCTGTTCCACCACCGGATGGCGGCCGTTTTTAATATCTATTACACCATTTTCATTGATGGATGGACGGCAGTAATGATTTCGCTCCGCCACCAGAGAAAGAGAAGCCAGCACGTCTGTTTTCGCCACCGCCCTGGCCGTCTGCTGAATCCGCAGCACCTCCCCGGCAATTTTGTCACGGATGGTTCGGAACATTTCATATTCCAGGGTCACCAGCTTGTCTTCCGCCCCTAAAATAATGTCTTCCAGTTCTTTCAGTTCTGCAGTAATATAGCGCTCCGCATTGGCCAGAGTCTGTTTTCTGGTATAATAATCGGGCACCAGATTCTGATAGGAATTGGTAACTTCCAGATAATAGCCAAAAATCTTATTGTATTTAATCCGGAGATTCCGGATGCCTGTCTTCTCACGCTCCCTGGTTTCCAGCTCCATGAGCCAGGTCTTGCCTTCCGTCTTGGCCTGGCGCAGCTTATCAATTTCTTCATCATATTTCTCTTTGATAATACCTCCGTCCCGGATGGAAATGGGCGGGTCGTCCAGAATGGAAGATTCAATAAGCTGGTAAATATCCTCCAGATTATCCAGTTCTGAGCAGATTTCCTGAAGCAGAGGCGCCTGAAATTCCCGGAGCAGCACCTGGATATGGGGCAGCATTTCCAGCGAAGTCTTAAAGGCTGTTAAATCCCGCGGATTAGCAGTCTGATAGGTGACCCGGCTGATTAACCGCTCCAGATCATAAATGGGATTCAGATATTCCCGGATTTCTTCCCGCACCATGGCATTTCGGTTAAAATCTTCCACTGCATCCAGCCGGCGTTCCATTTCCTTTCTGTCAATCAGAGGCTGTTCCACGTATTTGCGGAGCATTCTGGCCCCCATGGCCGTTTTTGTCTTATCCAGCACCCACAGCAGAGAACCGCGTTTCTGCTTTTCCCGCAGCGTCTCCACCAGCTCCAGATTCCTTCTGGTAGAACTGTCAATAATCATATATTTTCCGGTAATGTATAACTGCAGGGAAGTCATATTGGCCAGATTATTTTTCTGGGTTTCGTACAAATATTTAAGCAGAGCTCCCGCAGCAATGGTTCCGCACTCATAATCCTTAATACCCAGTCCCTGAATATCCGACATTTTAAAATGTTCCAGCAGCGTGGTTCTGGCAGTTTCATCGCTGAAATACCAGGAATCCAGATCATAAACTGCAATGCCCAGCCTCTGTTTTAAGTCCTCAAAATCCATCCCCGTCATGTAAAATGCTTCGTTGCAGATAATTTCCGAGGGCACAAATTTATGTATTTCATCCAGCAGTTTCTGCTCCTGGTCCACCTCCGTTACATAATAATCTCCGGTGGTAACATCCGCAATGGAGACACCGTAGCGGTCTTCCATGTATACAATACACATAATATAATTATTTTTGGTCTCATCCAGTGCCTGGGTATCCAGATTGGTTCCCGGTGTGACAATCCGCACCACTTCCCGGCGCACCAGACCTCTGGACATTTTCGGGTCTTCCACCTGTTCACAGATGGCCACCTTGTACCCTTTGGATACCAGCTTGTTCAGATAGCTTTCCACGGAATGGTAGGGCACGCCGCACATGGGCGCCTTCTCCTCCTGTCCGCAGTTTTTCCCGGTCAGTGTAATTTCCAGCTCCTTCGAGGCGGTTTTGGCGTCCTCAAAGAACATCTCATAGAAATCACCCAGCCGGTAGAACAGGATACAGTCCGGATAATCCTTTTTTGTTTCCATATATTGCTGCATCATTGGTGTAAATTCTGACACGTTACTACTTCCCTCCTGCTTTTCTTCTGTATTTGCGGGCGATGGCCTCCGCAACCTTCATCCCATCCATGGCGGCGGACATAATGCCTCCTGCATATCCTGCCCCTTCTCCGCAGGGATATACCCCCTGTTTATTGCTCTCAAATCCTTCATTTCTCGTAATTCTTACCGGAGAAGAAGTTCTGCTTTCCACTCCGGACAAAATGGCGTCTTTCCGGTCAAATCCCGGAATATATGATGCAAACTGATGAAATCCTGCACAGAAAGAATCCTTCAGTGCTTCCGGGAAAAGCTGATGAAGGGGGCCGAAATCATGATGTCCTTTTATGGCCGAAGGAAATTCTCCGTAAGAGGCAGATATGTTCCCCTTCTCAAAATCACCGAATAACTGCTGAGGCACCGCACCGCTGCCCAGATGGTATGCTGTTTCCTCCAGCCTGCGCTGGAATTCCACTCCGCTCAGAGGCCCCTGGTTCGGGAAATCCTCCGGCGTTACCGTCACAATGACGGCGCTGTTGGCATTTTCTCCGCTCCGGCCGCTGTAGCTCATACCGTTGACTGCAATCCTCCCTGACTCGGAAGAAGCATTTACCACATAACCGCCGGGGCACATGCAGAAAGAATACACTCCTCTGCCGTTTTCCAGACTGGCCGTAAGTTTGTAGGAAGCGGCAGGCAAAATCTTTGCTGCTTCGGCCCCATACTGGATTTCATTGATTGCGGACTGGGGATGCTCTGCCCGAAGCCCTACGGCAAAAGATTTGGCTTCCATCTGAAATCCCCGGCGCTGCAGCACTTCAAAGGTATCTCTGGCGCTGTGGCCAATGGCCAGTACCGCAAGTTCTGTCTCCAGAAAAAATTTCTCTCCTTCTCTCATACACTCCAGAGAAGTAAGCCTGTCCCGGTGAAACTGAAAATCCGTCACGCATGTTTCAAAGAGAAATCTGCCGCCCCAGTCTTCTATCTGCCTGCGCATGGATACAATTACCTTCCTGAGAATATCTGTGCCAATATGAGGTTTATTCTGGTACCCAATGGATTCCGGCGCTCCGTTTTGGATGAAAATATCCAGCACCGCCTGATTTCTTCCCTTTACATCTTTTACCAGCGTGTTCAGTTTGCCATCTGAAAAAGTTCCGGCCCCGCCTTCACCAAACTGTACGTTGGATTCCGGCTGCAGACGGTTTTCCTGCCAGAACAGCTCCACATCTCTGGTCCGTTCTTCCATCTTTCTGCCCCGTTCCAGGATAATGGGCTCGTACCCATGTCCGGCCAGCAGCCAGCCGCAGAACAGCCCCGCCGGGCCGCTGCCGATAATCACCGGAGGATGAGCCAGCGGCTCTGTTCCGCTGATGGGAAATTCATAGGAAATATCTCCTGCCTGAGAAATCTGACTGCTTTTTTCCCTGCGCAGAACAGCAGATTCTTTCCGCACCGCCACATCCAGAGTATAGACGTAAGATACCTGATGTTTCCTGCGGGCGTCCACAGACTGCTTCCGGATTTGGTATTCCTGCACAGCCTCCGGTCTGATTTTCAGCAGTTTTGCGATTTTCCGTATCAGTTCTTCCTCCGTATGGGAAACGGGAAGTTTTAACTGTTTAATTCTTATCATGCTTTCTCCCTGTTCTGCTTCCTGCGATTTATGTTCCGGGTATTCCTTTTACAGTATTCTGCCGCGGATTTTCCCGCCGCATATCCGCTGGACCATGCCCACTGAAGATTGTAACCGCCGCACATACCGTCCACGTCCATCACTTCTCCCGCAAAAAAAAGTCCGGGAACCAGTCTGGATTCCATGGTTTCCGGATGAATTTCCCCGGTATCCACTCCGCCTGCTGTCACCTGAGCCTGGTCAAAACCTTTTGTTCCGGTAATATCTACTCTGAGATGCCGGATGGAAAAGGCCAGGCGGTCCAGCTTCTGTTTCCCGCATCCGGAGGCTTTTTCATCCGGCCCGATACCGCTTTCTTTCAGCAACACCCTGTTGAGTTTTGCAGGAAACAGGCCTGTCAGGGCTTCCTGTGCCGTTTTCCCCTCTCCATAGATAAAAAAACGCTCCCGCAGCAGTTCTTTTGTCTGTTTTTCCGAATAATCCGGCAGGAAATTCAGATTGACCATTACCTGTTTTTCCTGCTGAAGAGCGTAGGCAGCATACCGGCTAATCTGAAATACAGGGATTCCTGATACCCCTGTTTCCGTAAACTGCAGTTCTCCCAGGTCTTCCGCAGCTTTCTTATGATTTATGTAAAGTTCTGTCAGACATTCTGCACGAATTCCTGCAATTTCTTTCAAAAATGACTGTTTTCCCTGCAATTGAACAAGAGCAGGAACAATATCTGTCAATTTATGGCCAAATCCAATAATATATGGAAATCCGCTTCCGTCGCTTCCCGTTTTTCTGCCAGCTTTTCCTCCGGTGGCAATGATACAGGCTCTGCTTCGATATTCCCCCTGTTTCGTCCGGAACAGAAAAAATCCCCCCTGCTTTTGAATGGAGCGGATTCCCACATTGCAGGCAATGGCAACCTTCCGTCTCCGGCATTCTATCAGCAGCACTTCCCGGACGGAAGCGGCCTGCCCGCTGGCCGGATAGTAATAACCGTCCCGTTTGTTTCTGGGCAAAATACCCAGCTTCCGGAAAAATTCCAGAGTTTCTTTCAGGCCGAACTGTTCCAGCACAGGCAATACAAAGGCAGGGTCCTTGCCTCTGTAATATGCAATCCCCTGCTTTTCATTGGTAAAATTACATTTTCCGTTTCCCGTGGCCAGAAGTTTTTTCCCGGCCTTGTCCATATGCTCCAGAATCAGAACCTGCGCGCCATGTTCTGCCCCGTGGATTCCTGCGGCAAGCCCCGACGCGCCGGCGCCCACAATAATGATGTCAAATTGTCTGTTCATGAATGTGGATAGTCACCTCCGATAGTCTCCTCCCGGCTGCCGGGTCCTCAAGGCAAGCCTTCAGGTCTCCTCCCGGCTTGCCGGGCCCCTCCTCAAGGCAAATTATACCACGGGGAATCACAGGTTTCAAGGCTCTAACTGGAGTAACTTTCCAGAAAATTATAGAGCTGAGCCTCGGTTTCAATCCCTTTTCCCTCCCGGATTTCCTGCTGCAAATCTTCCGGCAAATCTGTCATACGGATATCAGTAGCGGAAAATAAGGTTTCCCGGTCTCCCCGGTATACTGCCACATAACCGTCTTCTTCCAGCAGAATATAAGCCCAGGGTTCCACCATTTTCAGGCTTTCCGCAAGATGCTGCGCCTCCCTGTCTGCGCTCTGCTGTGCCAGCAGAGTTTCATTCTGCCGTTGCAAAAGTACAATGCGTTCTTCATAGGTTTTCCAGCTTTTTTGTGTTCCGGCAAAAAATCCGGCGCTGAGGCTTAAGGCAGCGCTCAGGATAATTCCAAACAGTAACAGGCGGATACTACATTTCTTTTCCATTTCAATCTCCTTTTTCTGGTAGTATCTGCTGTTTCTGGAATTTTATACATTTCGGAAAAATACATATTTTCTTCAAAAAGGGTGCTTTGTAGCCGGAAATCTGAACGCCCCCGTCAGGGAACAGCTTTCCGTGCCTTTTGCAATGACACAATGCTCCTCTCCTTCCAGGTAAACGGTAACCGGCTCACTCAGAGGTTTGCTGACGATAATCTTCCGGGGTATTTCATTTCTGGAATCCAGATAAATATTGTCAATGCCTGGTTTTGTCTCATCCCCACAGAACGTTACATTGCCGGATATTTCAAAATGGGTTTCATACGCCGGTACGCCTTCTGAAGAGAGGAAAGCTCCGCCGCTTCCCCCATATTTCTCCGAGGTGCAGGAATTCCCCTGGAAGGTTCCCCCGAACAGATACGTTTCTGTCTCCTCGCCTTTTACGGCCCGGCAGTTTTCAATCCTGCAGCCTTTGTCCAGGGTCAGCGTACAGTCTTTACTGCAATAAGCCGCTCCTCCCTCGCTTGCCGTACAGTCCGAAATGGTACAGTCCAAAAGCTCTGCCTTTGCGCCGGAGGTCCAGAACAGGTAAACTGCCCCTCCATATCCTTTTATAGAACCTGGCTCAGAAGGGCCTCTGGTATGGCAGTCCTGAATGGTACAGCCCTTTTCCATTTTAAGAGCCCCGCTGACCCTTATCATGGCAAGGGGAGCTTCCAGTCCTTTTCCGTTCAGCGTGATTTCCTGCATGGTCAGGGACGCGCTGCGGTTTACCACAATCCCTGCGCCTGTGTTTCCTCTTGCAATGGTACCCTGCCCCCGAATTGTGACGTTTCCGCTTACAGTCAGAGTACCATTGAGGGTCAGGGTGGCTCCTTTCTCAATCACAAGATTTTTGTTCAGAGGTCGGAAACCCAGGGAGTATCCTGAGAAATGACAATCTCATCAGAAACAGGAGAAATCAGAGATTCCAGGTCACCGGATTCTCTGTTATAATCCTCCATTTCTTCTGAATATTCCGGTTCTTCCGGCGTTTTCGATTTGGCTTTTTTTCCCTGAGCCGCCGGTTCCCGGCTTTCTTCCTTTTCTTCGGAATCTTCCGCATTTTTTACGGTCACCTGAATTTCAGGCAATGGCAGTCCTTCCGCCGGCACATACTGTTCCGGAAGAACCGGAGTAAAAATATACACGCCTTCTGTCTCCGGCTCAAAAGACAGAGCACTGGTCCAGGTGATACTTTCAATCATAACAGTTTCTTCCAGGTTGGTACTGGCGTCCGTTGCCTGCTCCGGAGGCTCAGATATTTTCTGTTCCCGGACTGTCTTCTGCATTTCAAAACCAGTTTCCGGCCAAACGGCAGGCTCATTCTCCAGGAGAATGCAGACTGCTTCCAGCATTTCCGGCAGGTTCAGGTTTTCCAGGGGCGTCCCCCGGTTCCGGGGTCTGGTGCATGATTTCCTGGGGCGAATCCGAAAAGGACAGGATTTGCCTGCATGGTTCTTCCGCCTGTACTTCAAAACCGTAAAATTCCATGGGCAGCGATACCAGCAGCAGACAGACGCAGAGCAACGATGACAGAAGTTTTTGCCGGACAGGGTGACGCTTCCCGGATTGGGATGTTACGGAAGGATTATCTTTTGTTGTTTTCATTTTGCAACGCTCCCTGATTGAAAAATAAGACATTTTCCTTTATGACATTAAACGAAGTTTTTTTGCAATCCGGATAATCAGATTTCCCATGGGGAAACTGCGCAGCTCATTTTCACGGAGTCCCCGCAGAAGAAGCAGCAATGTACCATATACGCATACGCCCACAACAATAGAAAGAATCGTTGAAACAGCGTTGATTTTTATGGTTTTCATCATAAAATAATAGCTTCCGTAAACTGCAGCTCCCATCACTGCCGCAGAAATCCCGGGAATAATGAAAGTCCTCGCAATCTCCTGTCGATACCGCAGATATTTGCGGATTGCCATTCCATTCAGAATACACATCAGCAGAGAGAAAAACGTATTGGCCCACACCACTGCGTAAATATTCAAATCCAGCCCGTACATCAGAGCCGCCAGAATTCCAATATGTAGAAACAGCGCCAGCAGCGCATTTTTCACCGGCACATTCATTCGGTTTATGCCCTGCAAAATACCGTTACTCAGAGTTGACAGGGAATAAAATACAATGGAAACAGCGCCAATCTGCATCATTCTGGCAGGCAGTTCCCGGCTGTCATGGAACAGAAGCTGCAGAATCGGGGAAGCCAGCACGCCCATTCCCACTGCACAGGGGATGGCGATTACCATAATAAAACGGATGGAATACGCCACTTTCCGCTTTACCTGGGGAATATCCTTTGCTGCAAAAGCCGTGGACAGGCTGGGAACGCTGGAAGCCGATACGGAAGAGGCTATGGCAATTGGCACATTGATTAATACCTTATACTCTCCCACATAAACGCCCCACATGGTACTGTAATCTTTGGCCTTATATCCCTGAAAAGCCGCAATCTGTTTGAATACGCCCAAATCCAGAAAAGACGTAATATTGTAAATGGTGGTGCTCAGCAGTACCGGTATGATGGTCATAATCAGTACATAAAATATGGTGCCGTAGCTCTCCACATTTTTACTCCGGTCCCGTTCCGTCATCTTCCGGAACACCGGACGGTAAATCATAAATACGAATATGGTGAACAGCAGAGCCGCAAGAGCTCCGGCTCCGGTTCCTATGGTTCCGCCGGCAGCTCCGTATGCCTCCGCATAAGTGGCGGGATTTCCCAGCACCGCACCGATTTTCGTCCCGTACTGAAACAGCATATAAGCGCTCCAGACACTGACGACCGCATTGATGACCTGTTCAATCAGCTGGGAAACCGCACTGGGCATCATGGTACCCATCCCCTGGAAAAATCCCCGGACTACCCCCAGCACCGCCACTACAAAAAGGGTGGGGGCCAGCACTTTCAGTGCAAAAATACTCAAAGGCGTCCGCACAATATAAGTCGTAATGAAATCTGCCCCAAAATAGACAATCAGGCCGGCAGCGGCCCCGGACACGAAAGCAAAAATCAGCGCACCCCGGAAAATCCGGTACGCATTCTTCCGCTGTCCCTTCGCCATTCTGGTAGAAACCAGTTTGGAAACGGCCAGGGGAAGGCTGTAGGAAGATATCAGCAGTAAAATACTGTAAATCTCCATAGCCGTTCCATAGTAGTCATTTCCAATATCACCGATAATGGATTTTAACGGAATCCGGTAAATCAGTCCTATGATACGGCTGATAATGGAAGCGACTGCCAGAATAGAGCCCTGTACCAGAAAATTAGATTCTTTTTTCTTTTTTTTACTCATATGCTTTCCTCAATACTTCCCTTCCATTACAGCGTATCATTTCAGTGTGATTGCACCCCTGTGGCAGTGACTACTGCTCTGTGGCTCTTGCCGCTGACAGTTCCTCCTGTGTCGCATAGACACCGAAACGGTCCATATAGTCTTTTCTGGCAATGCAAACCCATGTTTTTCCCTGATTCAGGGTGATTTCAGCCCCGGATTCGTTATAATAACGGGCCGGAGAATCTTCGTTGTCTTTGCTCCAGGTTACCTTTTCCATTTTTCCGTTGGTGATGTAGATTCCTTCTCCGCCTGATGTGGTATTGATATCCATGTATCCGTTCTCATCCAGTTTGGACCAGTCACAGTACTGAATCAGAATATTCTTTACCGCAAGCTGGCTGTCTGTGGCACCGTCAATCTGTTTGTCTTTAAATTCATAACGGTAGTAAAGGCCATCCTCGCTGTTGTATACAAACCAGGGCTTATTTACAAAATATCCGGGACTTACTACCAGGGCGTCCTCTCCGGTAAGCATAACCGGCGCATCATCTTCCGCAAACTGATAATGTCCGCTGTATGACTCGGAAAGCTCGGTGCGGTATCCCTTTTTCTCAATACCCGCATTGATTCCCTCCTCACTGATAAATGCATTGTGGGGCGCTTTCCGATTGGTATCACGGTAGAACATTATTGTCTCAATGGAAGAATCCATACCGCTTAAATTGTGTACGTCCTCTCTGTCCAGAACCGGCTCCGCATAGACTGCCTGTCCATAATGGGTATAAATAGCGTCAAATTCCCTTGCAAAATAGATAAAGTAATGGCGGCAGCTCCGCACGGAACCGATTTTTTCCAGACCGGAATAGTCCTGGAAAATCGCCATCAGACGTGTGTAGGAGCCTTCCACCGGAACTTCATAGATGACATCGGCAGATGAAATGCCGTACTGAGGCAACGCATCGGACGTATTCCCAATCATCACTGCGAGGGGACGCTTCCCGGCCAGTTCCTGGTCAATCCATTCACCGGTCAGATAACTCCTTGCCATCCCTTCCGGCGTGGCAGGCGCTTCCGGCACTTCCTCCGGCTCCTCTTCCGGTCCCTTTTCCACCGGTTCTTCCACCACGGGCTCTTCTTCCACAGGTTCTTCTTCTTTCTTGCCGCAGCCGGCAGATATACTCAATATCATTGCAGCCAGCAACAGCCATACCATACGTTTCTTCATGATTCATTCCTCCAGGTTCTCTGTGATATGCAGCCCTTTTGGACTACTGAAATAAATTTATCTTAAAATATCCATCTGATTCAGGAGTTTTCTCTGCTTCTCTTCCATTACCGCAGCCTCCTCCCTGGTCATATGGTCATATCCAAACAAATGCAGCATACTGTGCAGAATCAGGAACGCATATTCCCGTTCTTCACTGTGGCCGAATTCAAGGGCCTGTTCCCTGACCCGGTCCACGCACAGCACAATATCACCCAGCAGCGCCTCTCCCGTATCAGGATTGAAATTATCTTCATCCTGCTCAATTCCGGTAAAATCTCCCGGTTTCTCATACTGTATCATGGGAAAGGAAAGTACGTCCGTGGGCGCGTCAATCTGGCGGAATTCCAGGTTCACCTTCCGTATTTCTTCCGCAGAAACAAGAAGCAGGTTTACTTCCGATTCAAAGGGAAACTTTTCCGCCTCTGCCGCGTTCCGTATTACCGCTTCCGCCAGTTCCTTATAATCAAAAGGAAAATTCACTTCCACTTCTTCCTCTATACTTACTGTCAAAACAGACTGGCCTCCTTTATAAGATAATCCCTGATTTTCAAAAACATATTCATGCTGAATCCGGATTTGTCATAAAGTCCGGAAGCTGAATTCTCATTCAGAGTCTGATACACCAGAATATCCTGATTCCAGGAGCTGGAAAGGGTGGCTTTATCCAGCACGTCAAATTTGGTCACCACACTGTCCACAATATGCACAATGGCCGATTCCAGTGTGGAAGGCAATGCCTGCTCTCCGTTATATTCCCGCAGTATTGCAATGACTTCCGAGGGCAGACGGTTGCTCCTGGCAAGAGCCACTCCGTTTTCCACATAAGGCTCTCCGGCCATTCTGCCCAAACGGTAATAAAACCCGGCCGCCGCCGCCAAATCCGGGTCGGCTCCGGCAATTTTGGCGCAGTTCTCTGAAATAACGGATACTTTCATGGCATGATTATAATCCATTTTGGAAAATTTCCGTACTTCCTGCACCAGCCCAAAGTCGTCTCTCACAATTCGTTCCAGTTCCTGTTTTCTGGAATTTTCAGGATATGAATATACCTTCCGGTATAAAATCCCGGCGCCAATGGAGGAAAAAATACCATTGCATACTCCATAGATTAACACATCCCATTCCAGTTGACCAGTCCGTACAAAGGAAAAGATTAAAATACTGCCAAAGGTATAGAGAAACAGGAACAAAATCTCATGGCGCTGCTCTTTGATTTCCTGCAAAACAGAAGCCGCCATACAGCCGCCAATCAACAGAAAAATATCGCACAGCAGCACACAGGCATTTGTCTGTCCGCACAGGCAGAACACCGCCGCATGAAAAATTCCTGCAGCCAGTCCGAAAAAACTACCGGTAACCACCGTCATACCCAGTGACAGAAGAAGTACCGGCCTTGCATATTCCGGCAATAATCCGAACAATACTCCGGCTCCGCAGAATATCCAGTACCACCGGGCAATGGTTCTGTAATCAGCCGCTTTTTCATAAAACCAGTCTTTCTGCAGGCGATAAAGTTCCATTCCTGCCAAAAAAACCACAGAATACAGAATCCCGAAAAAGACCAGTATTATCATCCGGTCTGTTTCCTGATGGCTCAGAATACCGGACAGAATACATTCCAGAATACTGGCCCCCGCCATCCCAAGAAGCATAAAATTCCTGACGCGACGCTCAGTATCTTTCGGTCCTTCGAGCTTTTTGATTTCTGTTTCGTTCTCTGCTGTTATTTCCGCTTCCTTTTCTCTCATGTTTCTCATACTCTTCATAAGCCTTTACTATTTTTTGTACCAGCGGATGACGCACCACATCGCCGCTGGTCAGTGTACAGATTCCGATATCCTCCACCGGCTTCAGTACCCGCAGCGCCACGTCCAGTCCGGATACCATTCCCGGCGCAAGATCTTTCTGGGTAGCGTCTCCTGTTACCACCACTTTGGAGCCAAAACCAATTCGGGTCAGAAACATTTTCATCTGGGCCGGCGTGGTGTTCTGGGCTTCATCCAGAATGATAAATGCATTATCCAGGGTTCTTCCTCTCATGTAAGCCAGCGGCGCCACTTCAATCAGGCCTTTTTCCATATTCCGCTGAAAACTGTCCGCCCCCATAATCTGATACAGTGCGTCATACAGGGGCCGCAGATACGGGTCTATCTTGCTCTGCAGATCTCCAGGCAGAAAGCCCAGCTTCTCTCCGGCTTCAATAGCCGGCCTGGTCAGAATAATCCGGCTCACTTCTTCTTTCTTAAAGGCTGTGATTGCCATGGCCATGGCAAGATAGGTTTTCCCGGTACCCGCAGGCCCGATGCCGAACACAATCATTTTATCGCGGATTTCATCCACATACTTTTTCTGCCCCAGCGTTTTGGGCTTCACCGGTTTTCCGTTTATGGTATGGCAGATTAACTCCTTATCCATTTCCAGGATTGCCGATTCCTTTTCCTCAAAGGTCAGGGAAATGGCATAATCCACATTCTGCTCCGTAATCTGGCTGCCCCGTCTGGACAGCTCAAAAAGCTGTGCAAAGACTCTGGCGGCTTTCTCCACATCTCTGTCCCGCCCCAGCAGTTTCATTTTATTATCCCGCATCACCACCGTAACGCCGAACGCCCGCTCTATTTTCTTCAGGTAAGCGTCAAACTGACCGAATACGTTGGTCATGTGCTCTGCGGGGATATCAGTTACTGTTTCCTTCAGACTCATCTTCCATCTGCCCTTCCTGCGGTATGTCTGTGCGTACAGTTTTCCTGGATGTACCAATGGGTTCTATTACTTTTATGGTACCGGAAGCTGTACAGTTCTTCCCGTCTGTTACTATCATAACATTATTTTCTATAATTTGAACCCCTTTTTGTGTTAATTCTTCACAAAATTCGTTCAATTTCTCTTTTGCCGCCTGTTCGGCCTCCTGCCTTGTATACTGCTTTTTCTCCTTCCGGTACTCCCGGTACAATTCTTTTGTAACACTGAAAGGCAGGTAAAAGGTCTCTCCCAGCTTTACGTCATATTCATCCGTAACCGTATCAAAATCGGAAAATTTCCGGGAAAAATGAGGCATTTTCATCTGCAGGCCAAACAGCCGCAGCCCATACGACTGACTGGTTCTGCCTGTAAAATGCTTTTCTTCGTACCACATGGAAAAATGATTTTCATAGGTGTATTCCGTAACTCCCAGAATATCCGCATCCGACACACAATACTGATAGGAAACAATCTCTTCACTGTCGTTCATGACAGGATTCTTCCCTTCCACCAGAATATCGCCGGGATGAACTTCTGAGCCTTTTTCCACCATGGGCGTTCCCTGGCGGGTCAGAATGCTGTAAATGACAGCCTCTTTCTCTGCCACCAGATCCCTGGGCTCCCCGTCTTCTTCCGCCTGGTTTTCCGCCTGCTGATTGGTGGCCAGATTTTCCTGTACGTCAATAATCAGCATGGTGCCTTCCAGCTTTGCGGAAGCCCATATGATATCCCCGTAACCTGCCCGGAGCTTTTCTTCGATTTCCTCACAGTTTATTTTGCTTTTTAAGAGCCCGTGATATACCTGATTTTCTTCCAGAAATTTCAGAATATTGCTGTCTGTCTCATGGAGATTTCCATGTACCTCAATCTTCCACACAAACAGGGACATGGTATACAAAATACCAAAACACAGAAAAATCCCCGCAAAAAACAGTTTCCGTTTCCGGTAGCGGCGCATCAGAAAAGGAAGGCCGGTGCGCTCCAGGATTACAAACGTTGTCCCTGTTTTTTTCAGAATGGGCTTCAGCCTTTTCAATCCCCGGACGCTGATGCAGAATACATAGTGGTCTTCCTGGTATTCCAGGTTCCAGATTAAAATGTTGTGGTTGCTGCACAGATTCAGAAAACGTTCCGGCGCATACCCTGAAAGTCTGATTTTAACATACCCCTGCAAAAATTTCAATTTATCAATTAACAACTTTTTACCCCTTATGAGTCATATAATATTCCCTGAATGTAACCGGTAATTTTCATTTCCTCATTGGTGTAATATTCTACCAGCAGACGTTTTCCCTGAATGGTCACCTGGCAGGTTTTGGTCTGCAGACGTATTTTTTCCTGGGTATATTCAATGATTCCCTTATAATTCTCCACCAGTACCTGATTGCGGCCCATGGCGGTGAGAATCACCGCACCGTACATAATATCCACGGGCAGTTCCAGAGATTCCACAATATTTGATTTTACATTTTCCTTTACCCGGCTTAATTTTGTTCGCTTTTCTCTTCCCATACTGCAATATATGAAAAACACCGCCGGTTTATTCCCGCGAGCAATGAGGAAAACAGCCATGCTTGTATGGATATTTGACCCTCGCGGCTGTTCTCCGGGGACAGGAGACTCTGCTACCGGATTATGCCTTTTATCATGGAAACCTCCTCCGGTTTATCTGTCTGTATCCGGTAAGCCAGCACCATTTTCCCGTAAGCCTCTCTGGCCCGTTCCATATCGCTGGCGTATACCGTCGCCAGAATCTCGCCGGGCAATACTGCGTCTCCGCGCTTTTTATGGAGAAGAATTCCCACGGACAAATCAATCTCACTGTCTTTCGTTGCCCGTCCTCCGCCCAGAGCCAGATTTGCAAGGCCCACTTCCTCCGCCTGAATTCCGCCCACATAGCCCTGTTCCGTATTCATCACCTGAAGCTGGATTCCCGCGGCAGGCAGAAGTTCCGGCTGGTATACGAAACGCTGCTCCCCTCCCTGCGCTTCCACAAATTCTGCAAATTTATCCAGCGCTGTTTTCTTCCGAATGGTCTCTTTCAGCATATGCTCCGCTTCTTCCGGTGAGGAGGCTTTTCCCGCTGCCAGCACCATCTCCGTGCCAAGGGCATACACCACTTCCATGAAATCAGCGGGGCCCAGACCGTTCAGGGAAAGAATGGCTTCTTTCACTTCCAGGGAATTCCCCACCGCATTGCCCAGCGGCTGGTCCATATCCGTCACCACAGCCGAAATCTTCTTCCCGGCGTTTTTTCCAATCTGCACCATCTCCCTCGCCAGGGCAAAGGCCTCATCTTCTGTTTTCATAAAAGCACCGCTGCCTGTTTTTACATCCAGTACAATGGCGTCTGCTCCCGACGCCAGTTTCTTGCTCATAATGCTGGAAGCAATCAGAGAAAGCTGATCCACGGTAGCGGTCACATCCCGGAGGGCGTACAGTTTCTTATCGGCAGGGGCAAGTTCCGCAGTCTGCCCCATAATGGCCATATTAATCTGACTGACATTCTGGTAAAACTGTTCTCTGGTCAGTCCTGTGGTAAATCCCGGAAAGCATTCCAGCTTGTCGATGGTTCCTCCCGTGTGCCCCAGGCCCCGGCCTGACATTTTGGCAACGGGAATTCCGAGAGCCGCCGCCATGGGCGCCAGCACCAGGGAAGTTTTATCCCCCACGCCGCCGGTGCTGTGCTTATCCACCTTGATTCCTTCAATTTCAGACAAATCCAGTACTTCGCCGCTGTCCCGCATGGCCAGAGTCAATGCCAGGGTTTCCTCCTCGTTCATGCCCTGGAAACAGATTGCCATCATCATGGCAGACATCTGATAATCGGGAATTTCCCCTCCGGTATAGCCTTCCACCATAAACCGGATTTCTTCCGGAGACAGAGCATTTCCTTTTTTCTTCTGATTAATGAGATCATACATCCTCATGCAGGCTTTCCTCCAACTTCTTTCTGTAATAATCCGTTCCGTTGCGCCGGTCGAATTTTTCCGCCGTACGTTGCGCCCTCTCATAATAAAACTCATACAAATCCATGATTTTATACCGGCCATCCTCCTGGTACAGAGGGAAGGAACTGTCGTAATTGATTTTTACCGTATCGCCTTTTCTGGCTTTTTTCAGCTCTTTCAGAAAAATGCAGATACTTTTCTCCGTATCGCAGGCATCCATGGGACAGCGGAGATTCAGCCATTCCTTCCAGTGCTCCTTGTATATTTTCAGCCCTCTGCCAATATTGGTATGGGCGTAGCAGACCAGAAAATCGTTCCAGCATTCATACTCTGTTTCTCCGTTCATATACCGCTCCACCATTCTGGCATATTCCTGTGCCTTTTCATAAGATCCGTGTTCCAGATAATAATTCATCCAGGCAATTTTCATCCGCAGCCAGGCGCTCCGTTTCTCATTGCTGCCGCAGGTCAGCCGGAAATTTTCAATATCCTCTGACAACTGCTCCGCCTTTTTCAGGTTGTCCCGGTCCAGATAAAACCGGATTTCCATATTCCGCTCACAGGCTCTGCAGTCGCTGTGGCTGTCCCTGGGCTGTTTTTCATATTTATGAAAGCATTCCTCCGCAAATGCTTCGTCAATCTGCCAGTAAAATCCGTACATGGAGGCGTAATAATTCCTGAGGCTCAGCCCCATGCTGACGCAGCGCTTCCGGTAGTCCTCAAAAAACTTCTGACAGTCTTCCATGGAAATCTGATAAAAATCCGTGCAGTTATCCAGAATCCATTTGTAAATCCACATCATATGTTCCGCTTCCGTCTTATAAACAAACCGGTAATTGCCGGGCTGGTTCGGATATTTATCGGAAAGAGCCAGAAGTTCCGGAAAGGTCACCAGCAGCTCCAGACCGTCTCCGTAAAAGGTGGATTCCCGACAGAACTCCATGCGGAACAGAAACATCCAGGGCACATCCTGATATCGATCCGCCTCCTGAATGGCCTGACGCAGCACCTCCATAGCCGGTTTCCCATGCTCTGTTTCCTCCAGAAGTTCATCCATAATCCAGTCCGGATCATAACTTTCCAGCCAGTCAGCCATCTGAAAGCCCCCTCTCCATCAAAGCCAGAATATTGCGGTTCTGCATGGCCATTTCATTGTTGTGAAGGGGAAATCCACCAATCTGCAATGCCTGCACATAGAGAATTTCGATAAATATCTTCAGCACCGATTCTTCTTCGATTTCCATCATCTTTTTCACAATGGGATTCCGGTAATTAAAGTACAGGGTAGCCGCTGTGTCATTGGGAAGTTCCGCCGCAAAGGCGTCCAGCATATGGAAAAACATGGCGTCCGCCTGAGATTTTGAAGACGCAATCTGCCGGCTTAACAGCGTATTTTCATCTATCAGGTAAAAGGTGGGCTGCTGCACGGGGGAGAAATATTTTAACTCTGCCCGGCAGTCATGGTTTTTCAGAATCCGGTTTGCACTTTTCAGAAAATCAAAGCCCTCGTCCTGATCCTCCGGAGACAGGTCTTCCATCAAATCTTCAATATCCCATTCCTCCACCGCACTGACTTTTTTCTCAAATACCCGCCCAAGCTGCTGGAGCAAGTCCAGCGCATGTACATAGGAAACGTTAATCAGCAGTCTGTCCTGAGAGAAAAACAACTGGGACAATTGCTTGTATTTATCCCTGGTGGGAGCATACACCAGAGGTTCCGAACACATCCTTAAATCGTATCCTGTCATAGTCCCTCTGGTTGTCTCAAATTCAAAGTAATCAATCAGCCGCACAAACAGTTTGGGAGTTGCCAGAGCCAGCGACATCAGCGTAAGATGATGAATCTGAAAAAACCGCACAAACCGCTCCGGTTCTTCTTCTGCCAGCGTATCAATATAGTGAATCAGACTGTCCTCAATCACTTCCCTTGCAGATTCCAGTGTTTCATCCACATAAAACCCTTCTCTGGAAGCAGTGGGCCGCAAATCTGTGGCATGGACAATGCATTTGGTAAACACTGCCCAGTCCGGTATCAGATTATCTCCCTTTTCCGTCAGCATCATGTGCTTTAAATAAATACGGTGAAAAGATTTTGCAGAAGGCAGTACCGTATAATTCAGAATATAGGCCACGCCTGACACATTTCCTTCTTCCGAGCGGAAGGTCACGCAGTCAAAGAACTGCTCTCCGAACAGAAGCTGACCAAACAGCAGAAGTTCCTGTTTGTTGGTGGTGCGTCCTTCCCAGGGCAGATAGGTGGGATTAATCTGCTTTTCCTCTCCCTGCCGGCGGACCCGTATAGGAAAGGGCAGCAGCAGTCCGTAATATGTGAGCAGTTCTTCAATGGTTTCTCCGGTAAAATAATCCTCCATACCCTCTTTTGCCTTCAGGATTACTTTTGTTCCGGGAGATAACATCTGTTTCGTTTTCGTTTCTTTCTGACTCTGCCCGTCTTCTTCCTGCTGCAGATTCCGTATGGTGTAAGTCCCGTCCGGCTTTCCCTTCCACTCCAGAACCGGAGCGTTCTCGCTCCGGCAGGATTTTGTTACCATGCAGATTTCATCGGAAACCATAAAACAGGAAAGGAGTCCGATGCCAAAACGCCCGATATAATCGGTACGCAAATCCTTATGTTCCAGTTCCCGTTTGGAAGACTCTCCGATAATGGCCAGAAACTGATGAATCTCTTCTTCTGTCAGCCCCTGCCCGTTATCGGTAAAGATTAACTGCTTTCCTTCCGTGATTTCCAGGGTAATCTCCCCTTCCACCTCTGCCCCCTGCAGTTTCCTTCTTCCGGTAATGGCGTCCGCCCCGTTCTGCAGAAGTTCCCGGATATAAACGTCCGGACTGCTGTAAAGATGGTCGGACAGAATCTCAATCATGCCGCCCAGATTTACTTTAAAACGAAAATCTTCCATGGTTCGTAACCTCCTGTTCCCGAAACAATGACCGGATCACTGCTTCATATCTTTCATCCACTGCTATGCAGGATTCAGAATCTTCTCAATTTCCCCAATCAGTTTGTCTTTTACCGCCGGTTTCAGAAAATATCCCGCCGGCTTTAATTTCAGCACCGCTTCGATATTGGCCCGGTCATTTACCGCAGTCAGAAAAACCACAGGAATATCTTTCATTTCTTCATCGGCCCGTATCATTTCCAGCGTCATCCTGCCGTCGCAGACCGGCATCTCATAATCCAGAAGAATTAAATCCGGGCGCTTTTTGCCGATGGAGGTCATGGCCTGAGCGCCGGAAATGGCAATGGCCACCTCGTAATAATCCTCCAGCATGGCTTTCATGGTCCGAAGGGTAGTTCCATTGTCATCCACTACCAGAACCCGCTTTTTACCGGGGATTTCTTTTTTCTTCTCTGCGGCTGCTTCCTGCTGTACTTTCAGCTTATCCAGCCCAAGCCTGCGGCAGACTGCGTTCATAATCACCGTATTTTCCACCGGACGGATGAGATTTTCAAACTGGCCTTCCTCGTAATATTTCAGAAATGAACTGCATTCTTCCTTTGTGCCGATGGTCAGCACCGGAATCTGAGCATACCTGTCATTTAACAGAAAAAACATGGACGTGTCAATATCATACGCGCCAATCAGGCTGATAAGCACCAGATCCGGATTTACGATTTTCATCATTCCGTCCAGAACTCCTGCATTCTCAGAGCAAAGCTGTATCTGGAAATACTGCGACAGAAAGGTACTTGTCTCTTTCATCACGTTATTCAGTTTTCCAATCAGTAATATTTTTCTCATCTCTTTGTTTTTCCTCCAATCTGCCTTCCCATCTGCTCAATCAGCAATGTTCCCAGACGGTCTGTTTCTTCCGCGTCCAGATTTGTCACTGCCTCTGCCAGTTTCCGGATATTCTGACTCAGGCTTTCCGGATATTCATAGGACTGAAGCTGCCCCATGAGCTGATCCGCCTGGTCAATATCCATTTCCTGCATACTGACCCGCACCATTTCCACCAGAGCCTGTATCACGGAATAATCTGCCACTTCCGTTCCGGGGCCGTCCTCCAGTCCGAATACGCCCTGCAATTTCTGACGGTAACTGCGCCATTCTTCCAGAAAGGGCTTCGTCATGGAGTAGAGCAAATCTGTTCTGCCATCTCTCGCTGCATATTCCAGTATTTTCGCAGGACCGGCAAGAGGAACAATTCCAATGGTGGCCGCAAGGCTCTTCATGGCATGTACCTGAATCCGGTAAGCATCTGACTGGCCGGAACTGAGGAGCTGTTCATATGCCTGTTCCAGACTGTCCGCAGCAGAATCAATCTGTCCGTAAAACTCTCTGACCGTGTATTCCAGCAAATCCATATCCGGCAGATGGAGCCATGCATAATTCCAGTCCAGCCCGTCCACCTGGGGAAGTTCTTCCAGGGAGTCTTCATTTCCTCTGTTCTGCTGTCCGGCAGGCTCCGCTCCATGGTCAGGCGCTTCCTGTACCAGTTCATCCGGCAGCATTCTTTTTATCATCTCTTCCAGTTTCTTCGGTACAATGGGTTTGGACAGAAATTCATCAAACCCTTCTTCCAGGTATTTTTCTCTGGCTCCCGACACCGCATTGGCTGTCAGTACAATGACAGGCGTATCCTGACAGGGATAATCGGACAATTCTTTCATGCGCCGGAAAGTTTCCATTCCATCCATTTCCGGCATCATGTGATCCAGAAAAATCAAATCATAATGATGCTCCTGCACCATGGAAAGGCATTCTGCCCCTCCCGGTGCATCTGCCACCAGAATCCTGGTCTCTTTCAGCAGATTTCGGAATACTTTGCGGTTGACCGCATTGTCATCCACCACCAGTACTTCTGCCTCCGGGGCCAGAAATCCGGTGCCATGGCTGTAATTTTCCGCAATCTGGCGTACTCTGGATTCAAAATCTCCGATTGGCGTAGCATCCACAATCTCCTGTTCCAGCTGAAAATAAAACTTCGATCCCTCTCCATAGACGCTTTTTATCTGCAGTTTGCTGCCCATCAGAGTAAGGAGCTGAATGGTAATACTCATGCCAAGGCCGGTTCCTTCAATATTCCGGTTCCTGTCTTCTTCAATACGTTCAAATTCCGCAGACAGTCTGGGCAAATCTTCTTCTTTGATCCCAATCCCCGTATCTTCCACTTCAACCCAGAGTACTGCCGGCCCGTCCGATTCCAGGCTCCGAATCCGCAGCCATACCGTTCCTTCCGGTGTATATTTTACCGCATTGGTAAGAATATTGGTAATGACCTGCCGGATTCTAACATCATCTCCCCGCAGCCGGGAAGGAATTCCCTCATCCACTTCCACTTCAAACTGAATTCCTTTCTCCCTGGCCCGCTGAGAAGCCATATTGGTCAGGTCATGTATCAGACTGCTCACATCATATTCCACCGGTACAATTTCCATCTTACCGGAATCAATTTTGGAAAAATCCAGAATATCATTAATCAGCGACAATAATGTCTGGCCTGCCATGTAGATATCCATGGCATAATCCCGAATCTGAGGTTCCCCGGACTCCCGCAGAATCATTTCATCCATACCCAGCACCGCATTGATAGGCGTACGGATTTCATGGGACATATGAGCCAGAAACTTTCCTTTTGCTTCGTTAGCCGCAAGGGCCTCCTGCCTTGCAATATCCGCATCCCGTTTTGCCTGGGCAAGCTGTATATTCTGCTGCTCCGCGGCCTTCACCTTCTCGCTCAGAAGGTCTGCACTTTCTTCCACATTTGCCCGGTATTCTTTGGAAAGCTGCAGGGTATGCATAACAGCCATCAAAACGCTGAACACCACCATGCTGTACTGGCCGGAGGTATTTCCATGTAAATTCTGAAAAAAGGTATTCATAATCACATTTGCAATGCCCCCTGACAGCAGTACCAGCATGGACAGCACCGATAAAAATGCCTGGTAACGTTTATTTCTGAAATCAAGCTGTATCAGGCTCACAATAGCTGTAACACAGATAATTCCAATAACTCCTGCCGATATGTTTGTCATCTCTGACAGGCTTCGGATATCCAGCAGTTCCAGAGAAATCTGTACCGCCGCATTGGCAATGGTACACCATAACAGAACAGAAAAGCGATGGGGATACAATGTATGCAGGTTGCGCTCAAAATACAGGGTCAGGAACAGCGGAAGGAGCAATACCAGATATTCCTGCATCTCATAGGCTTCCTGCACATCATAAAAAATACTCAGCGTATCGGTTCCGATAAAGCAGTAAATGCCTGCTGCCAGCCCGGTCAGTCCCAGAAACAGTTCGCCCCTCAATGGCTGACGGGTATAAAGTCGTATCATAGCCAGAACAAACATGATAATGGACATTAATATAATCAGCAGGCAGCAGCCGATATCTGCAATATTGTTCTCCACTACTCCGATGACCACTGCATCCCGTGTTTCCACCTTCATGGTTCCAAGCTCTGCCTTGCCATCCGGAACAGATGAACTCAGTACAATCCAGAGTTCCCCTTCCTGAAACACATTGGGAACATCTGCATAGTGCTCCCTGGTTCCTGATATCTCCCCTCTGTTCTCAGCTCCGTACTGGTAAATCACATTTCCATCCAGAATCACTTCTATTCTGGCGTCCGCAGAGGAAAAACCCAGAGTCAGCCCTGCATATTCCTCCGGCAGTATATTTTTAAGTACAACAATATCACCGGCATTGCTGCTTCCTTCATATGGCAGAGTCACGTTCTGCCATTGTTTTTCTGCCAGCCTGGTTCTGAGCACATCCGGATTTCCGTCTGTACCTTCTGCTTCCCCACTGCTCAGAGAAGCCATTTTCCAGTTATCATTAAAATAATATTCGAACTGATATGGCAAAACAGAGATTTCTCCATCACTCTGAAATCGGAATAATGCTATCACCATAAAAAAAAGTATCAATAATATGGAAATTCCTGCTGTTTTTCGTAAATTCTTCATTTCTCCCTTTTTGTCCCTTTAATCCATTATCTTCCAAATCTATAACAGCAGTATAACATTTCCTGTATCATAAAGCAATATTCCAATCACTGCACAATTTCCCCTCTTTTTCATATTGTATAAAAAAGCAACTTAAAAAAAGAAAGGATTACCATTATGGCGAATTATCATACAGCACCCGACTGCGGCTGCAGTCAGAACCCGCCCCGGCAGTCTGTGCCGGAAAAACCATGTCCTGCTTCCATGAGCGGAAGGCAGGCCATGCCAGCTTCCTGTCCGGAACCTATGCAGAGACGTCAGATGATGCAACGTCCATGTCCGGCTTCCATGAACGGACGCCCCATGATACAGAGACCATGTCCGGCAGATATGCCTGCGCGCCCCGGAATGCCGAAACCATGTCCGGCAGATATGCCCATGAATCCCATGGCAGACTGTCCGTCCATGCCGGAGCACTGTCCGCACAAAGCCGATCCGCTGGCTGTTATGCCCATTGCCATGGCTTATGTCCCCTGGCAGTTTTTCCATGAGACCTTTGAGCCTGACAAAGCGCTGCAGTGCGGAACCATTTTCCCGGAACTGAGCAAACCATTTTACGGAAAAGGAGGCTGCCCGAAATGAAAGGAAATCAGATGGAACAGATGAAGTTATTTCAGTGGATTAATATGGTAAGTTTCGCGGTAAACGATATTGTCCTCTATCTCGACACCCATCCCATGGACCAGGAGGCAATCGCTTACTTTAACCATTTCCGTGAAGTGCGCATGAAAGCTCTGAAAGAATATGAAGACTGTTACGGGCCTCTTACCATTGACACCGCAAAACCAGATCAGAAATGGCTGTGGGCCATGCAGCCCATGCCCTGGGAAGGAGGTTACTGCTAAATGTGGAATTATGAAAAAAGATTACAGTATCCGGTAAACATTACTCAGACCAATCCCCAGATTGCTCAGGTAATTATCAGCCAGTTCGGCGGACCTGACGGGGAACTGTCCGCTTCCATGCGGTACCTGTCCCAGCGGTATACCATGCCTTACCGGGAGGTTGCAGGGCTTTTAACCGATATTGGTAGAGAAGCCCCTGAAATGTTCCATCTCAGGGGCCCCAGCTTTTTTTAGCGGTCTACCCTGTGGACAGTTTACGCTTTTTGCAACCGTGTAGCTCCATTTGAGGGGGAGCAGGTTCAAATACACATCAATATGGTCTTTATCATTCACAACCATTTTATCTAAAATTTCTTTGTAAAAATCATCTTCATATTCCACACCGTTTATAAGCTCATTCATCGCTTCTGTAATTTCAGCGACAAGCTCTTGCTGTTTTTCAATCATCTCCCTCTGTTTGTCTATGCTGTCTATCACGGATTGCAGTTCAGCAATCTCATTCTCACATTTTGCCCTTGCTGCTGAAAATTCATCTCTGGTAATATCGCCAGATGTATAAAGGTCAATGAGATTTGTGCGTTTTTGTTCAATGGCTTTTATCTGTGATTTTAGTTTCTCACTATCTGTACCTGCGGTATCCATTGCGATAATAGACTTGATAATAGCAAGCAAATTGTTAGTGATTTTCTCCTTATTATACTTTAAGCTGCTCGTGACAAGGTACATGATGTGGATTGCATCTTCGTTGCGTATACTAAGTCCACTGCATCCAACTTGATTCCCTGCTTTGTCCACATGAGGGCTTCCATGTCTTGCAGCTTCAAGACACCGCCACGCCTTATAGCGGCTCCCATTTTTTCGGGTTTTATATCTCGCCACATAACTTGAACCGCAGCATCCGCATTTGATTTTCCCAGAAAATGGATAACGGTTGCTGTGTTTCGCTTTGCCCTCCTGTGAAAGCGACTTTTCATCCAAAATGCGGTTTGCCTTATCGAAAAGCTCACGGGAGATAATCGGCTCATGATGGTCTTTGATAATTACAAATTCCTCTTGCCCTCGGTTATACTTCTTTTCATGGGATAAAAAGTCTGGCGTATAGGTTTTCTTCTGCACCAAATCACCGCAGTATTTTTCATTGCGGATAACACGGAGAATAACTGTATTCTGCCATTCCTTTACCCGCATGGGCTTAATGCCCTCCTCCCGAAGCTCACGGGCAATCACATGAGTTCCTTTCCCCTCATTTACAAACTTATGGAAGATAAGACGGACAACTTTTGCCCCATCCTCATTAATATACATTTTGCCATCTTTCACATCGTAGCCAAGCATACTCCGCCCAAACACAACTCCCTGCTCCATCTGGCGTTTCTGCCCCCATTTCACACGCTCGGAAGTCTTGCGGCTTTCCTCCTGTGCAATCGAGGACATAATGGCAAGGCGAAGCTCGGCATCGCCGTCTAAAGTGTTGATGTTATCATTCATAAAGATAACACCCACGCCGTGCTTTTTGAGGTCACGGGTATAGAATATACTATCAAGGGTATTTCTCGCAAAACGGGAGATTTCTTTTGTTACAATCAAATCAAAATCACCGTTCTTTGCACACGCAATCATGCGGTTAAATTCTTTCCGTTTTTTTGTATTCGTACCAGAGATGCCTTCATCTGCGAACACTTCGTAAAGCTCCCAATCGGGATTACGTTCTATATATTGTCTGAAATAACGCTGCTGGCTTTCAAATGAATTTGCCTGGTCTTCGTTGTCCGTAGATACACGGCAGTATGCGGCAACCTTTCTCTTTGTGTGCTGTATCTTCCTTTCTTGGTTTAGTGTTTCGTATTTATCTATTGACATAAGAATATCTCCTTTCCCGACAATCCCTTGCCGTATTTTCAGTATAGTTAATTGAAAATGGTATGTCGAATGTGCAAATTTGTAATTCTCACACTTGACTATGTAAAAACGTCAAGCGGTTATGCCTGACGTTGCTTTTTTCTAATTTAGACGATATTGTTTTTCAAGCTCAAGCAAACAGCGTTCCCGCTGTGATGCGGTCAACAGATTCCGTTTTTCTAATGATAAAAGGATTGACCTTTGAAAATTCATAAGAAATGCTGCGTGTTCCTGCTCATTCAATTCTGGAACAGGCTCGCCAACATATCTAAATTCTCTATACTTCAACAGGCAACACCTCCCTCATTCTCAATGTATGAGCGAATGATTGTACCATATAACGAGGGGGCTAATCCTTTTTTTGAACGCTGTCATCATGCAGCGGACAACATTCATGAGCAGGTAAAGAAGCCGAGAGCCTGCCCTGCCTCATCGGGCATTGCGAATATCCGTTTAAACCAATACTAATTGCCAACGCTTTGTCCATTGCAGGAAGAAAACGCTTGTCAAGAGTTCC
Source organism: Lachnospiraceae bacterium JLR.KK002 (assembly GCA_036941025.1). Taxonomy (NCBI): domain Bacteria; kingdom Bacillati; phylum Bacillota; class Clostridia; order Lachnospirales; family Lachnospiraceae; species Lachnospiraceae bacterium JLR.KK002. The sequence continues at coordinate 1,134,189 of JAYMNP010000001.1, read as the reverse complement.
CATATACTCCCGCAAACGTCGCTTATCAATCGTCCGTATCTGTTCAAGCAGGATGATAGAGTCCCTGTCAAGCCCCTCAACATCCTTTACTTCGGTATGTGTCGGTAATTTTGCCTTTGTCTGTGTTTTACCTGTTATGGCAGCGATAATGACTGTCGGGCTATGGCTATTTCCTATATCATTAGAAATGATAAGTACGGGTCGTATGCCGCCCTGCTCCGAACCGACAACGGGATTAAGCTCTGCGTAGTAGATGTCGCCACGCCTAATTGTTCTTTCCATATTCTTTAGAACCTCCTATCTGGATTTAGGCAGGAATACCCTGCCTATGTAACAGCCAGACGCAAGGAAGTATTTAAAGTCGAAAGCACATAAAACAAGCCCTGTTCCGATAGACCGCCCTGCATCTGGCATTATGATAAAAGGCATTTTCTATTTGTCCCCGACACCCCGAAAATGCTGATGCGTGATAACGCAAAGGGAAGTCACCAAACGGTCAGCAGCGAACTGACGCCACGGGAATTGCACCCCAACTGTCGGTCTGACAGAGCCGCCCCCATTGCCTGCGGCGGATTGGTTACCGCTCGGACTGTGGCTGGACGGGAGTATCATTATCCTCTTTGTGGGTCATGGCGGAATCGGGAGCTGCCCGATATTTTCAGTCGATAATTTTCGCTTACTGCCTTTCGGCGGGTCATGGCGTATCGCTGCACACGCTTACACTTATTACAGCCACAAAGAGAATGTATTTGGTGAATGGGTATTCGGTTTTCAAAGAGCCGTCCCGTTTTTGCCATAACGGAAAACTGATATGGTATAAAAAAAGTTGACAGCCCATTCTCAAGGATTTGAGATATAATCAAGAGAATAAGGAGTGAACAAAAATGGCAGAAAACAGGCAATACGACCATGAATACAAAGTACAGGCAGTGAAACTCGCAAAGGAAATCGGACAAGCAAAAGCCGCCAAAGAACTGGGGGTACCAAAGAATACTATGTATGGCTGGGTACGGGCCAACCCCTTGGCAGCCTCGACCTTGGGGCAGGTTCACAAACTCCGCAAAGCGCCATGACCCTTAACCAGGAACTTCTTCAGCTCCGCCAGCTGGTTAAGGAACAGGAAAAAGAAATCCGCCGTTTGAAGAAGGAAAATGACTTTCTGGAGGAAGCCAGCGCTTTTTTCGCCGCGAGCCGTCTGAGGTCAGCAAAAACGAAAGAATGAAGTTCATTGCTCTTAAAACCAAAGACGGCAAATTAAAAGGGGATATCTTCTTTTACTGTAGAACCCTTCATGTCAGCAGGCAGGGATTCTACCAGTACCTTGCAAATAAAGACCGCCCATGGAAGTATCAGCCCCTGGCAGACGCCATGATGGAAATCCTTGAGGAAGATGATTGTAATGACACCTACGGCCGGATCCGTATGTATCAGGCATTAATGTTAAAACAGCCTGAAAATGTGGATATTCCCAGCGAACGTACTGTTTACCGTGTCATGGAGGATATTGGAATCAGCCATCATCCCAGGCGTAAACCAAACGGAATCACGAAAGCAGACCGGGAAGCCCGGAAATCAGAAGATCTGTTAAAACGTGATTTCAAGTCAGAGGAACCGCTGTCCAAGTGCGTAACAGACATAACAGAGATCAAAGCCAGCGATGGAAAGCTGTATGTTTCCGCTGTTTTCGACTGCTTCGATTCCAGCGTGGTTGGCCTGGCAATGGATACAAACATGAAAGCTCCGTTATGTGTGCGGACATTGAAAAACGCGGCGGAAGCGTATCCAGGCATCCGCGGAGCAATTATCCACAGTGACAGGGGAAGCCAGTACACCAGCCGGCTTTATCGGGACGCAATCAATCAATATGGCATCCGACAAAGCATGAACAGCGCGGGTGGAAGATGCCATGATAATGCCCGCTGTGAAAGCATGTGGGCCAGAATGAAATCAGAACTGTTATATGACCGCTATGATACTGAGAAGATGAGCACAGATGAACTGAAAACCCTGATCTGGAGATATTTCATCAGCTATTGGAATAACCGGAGGATCTGTTCTGCTAATGGAGGGCTTCCTCCCATCATCAAACGACAGCGATACTATGATTCTCTGGAAGAAGCAGCATAGAATACAAAACCCTTGAGAAAAATGTGTCAACTAATCTTGACAAAATCAAACAGGTGAAAGGGTTTTTAATCCCCTTCACCTGTTTGCTCACTCAACTGCCACAACACAAGGCAATTATTTCATAAATTTTTTTATCGCCTTTAATGCCGCTTTTATGGAACACTGGACAGCTTGATATTTGCAGCCCTCCAGCTTTGCAATCTGCTCATAGGTCAGCTCCCCGAAAAAGTACAGCTTCAGCCTGCGCCGCTGCACTTCTGGAAGTTCGGAAACCGCCCTATGTAGCTGCTCGTATTCGCTGCTCTCTGAAACAATATCCTCAATCCGTTCTGCCTTATAAAAAGCTCGGTCATTCAGCGTTTCTTCGGTCAGTTCGGAGTGTTCAATGTGCCTGCTCACCCTGTTCAGATGGGATATGTCCTCAAGCTCAAATCTGTCAAATGTCTGGTACAGCATTTCGTCAATCTCAATATTCTGCTGCTTTCCACGCCCGTCCTTAAAAGAGAGGTAATAATGTCCCTCGGTTATCGTCAAAGTGTACGGATTATACTTGTCCTTTTTTCGGTTTGGATGCTTTTCAAGCATTGTAATTTCCTCCAATCAATCTGAATTTTTTTTGGAAATCCAGATTGACGGGCGGAGAACGGCATCCAATCCCAGAAACCGCCTTACTACTTGTTCTAACAAAAAACGACAAAAGAAAAACCGCAAAGGCTGTCACGCCCTCACGGTTTATAGATATAATTGTTCTTATATGTAGAGATTTGACTTCTACTTCTTGGGTAGAAAGCCCCCTTGCATTGACAAGGATTTTTTTAACAGGCTTTCCACCCATCCCCGATATGATATATGTAAATGAAAATTGCTATTTGCAGGCAATAAAAGTCCCTCCAAACTTGAAACAGGTTTGGAGAGTGCTTGTTAAGTCTTTCGGGCATAGCAATACCGCCCACCAAATCGCCGTTTTTTTTAATTTGGTGGACGTGCCTACCTTTAGTTATATAAAAAGAAAAGCCGACAAACTGTGATCAGCTCACACGTTCATCGGCTCTGCATCTAATGTGTCTGGCTCTGTGATGACTGTTACTCGTAAATTCTTTGCTTTAATCAATGTTTCCTGCCTGCATTTCGGGCAGTAGAGAGGATAGTTTATCAGAACAGTATCCTCTCTGACCTTGTTACGGGTTTTGCTTCCGCAGAGAGGGCAAAATATCCATTCAATGCTTTTTGACAACTGCCTGCCCTCTCATTTTTAAGTCATGCAGTCGGTTGTCCATTATAAATTTCTTTTTTCTTGGGTCGCCCTCTGCACGGTAAACAGTCAAACTCTCTAAGTCAAATACGGAACTCCAGACCGTTTCAAAATCTGGCTCATTGTCATACTGACACATAAAGCCATAATCGCCCTTTAAAAGCTGCTTGGTGGTTTCGATATAATCCTCTTTTATCCGTCCCGAAGCAAAACTGTCCATGACAACTTGATACCGTTTATGGGAATTATAATCATCCCCATTTGCATCATCATATTGCTTCATTTCGTCGGATGTAAAACTGTTGACAGTACAAATAATTCTTCCATTCTCAAAACTTTCCGCATCTCGGATTTTTTTCATGGATGACGTACATTCAACCACTTTCATATCACCGCTTTTATCTACAAGCAGAATATTACAGTTAGAAGCGATTGGAAGTTCCATTAGTAAAGAAACTGCCTGCTCTGTATTACCCGCTTTTTCAAGCAGATACCGCACGATGAAACAGGAATTAAATCCCGCCTGTATTTTATCAAGGCTGGTCATTACAAAAGTCATTGCAACCGCAAGACCATGTTCATTCAGTCCTTCCTCCCCGTTAATAAAAGAGGATGTCGTAATATTAAATCTATTTCCATTCTTCGGGGCATAGATTTCACTTTTGCTCCCCTCCCGCAGATAAGGCGGCAAGTCATTGTTTCTGCCATATAGGATTCTTCCGCCCTTTGCATATGCGAAAGCTGTACATCCCCGAACTTCAATGGGAATATTATTCTCCAAGTTATACATACAGCATCCCATACATAGCATCCAAGAAGCAAAACGCAGATAATCCGCACCTATGGCGTCGCTCACCCCTCTGATTTCCTCGCATACCTCTGGGAAATATTTTCTTAATGCCGCTTCGCTCCGTTTCCCATGTTCCAGTTGAAATTCATCCAAATGGAGAGGGAAAGAAACCTGACATTTTTTGAATATCTTTCCACGCTTCATTCCCATTTCATAATGGTCGCCCTTTAACCTTAAATGATACACCGTTTAATCATCCTCCTTAACCACTGCAATCCATACTTCGGAATGTCCGTTTACTGGCTGTCCGCTGCAAATCGGATACACTTCAATATCTGGCAGCTCTGCATATTTATACCCAGAGAACGGTAGCCATTCCATATAGAACCGCTTGAACACACTCTGCACATCTTCCTTAAAACGCCCATCGTTTTCAAATATCACCCATGTAGCCGCAGGGATTTCACATTCATACATGCCCGCAGGAGCAGAGGAATTTGTAGCAACACCGATGTAGTAATAAATTTCTTTCGGGTTTCTATATACGCTGATTCCTAAAATTCCTCTTGGCTCTCCATTAGACAGCTTGCATATTTCCAAAAATTGTTCTCCCTGCAATAACGCTTTCCAAAACTCTGGAACTATCCTTAAATTATCTTCCATATCCGAAGTCAAAGGGATACGGATGCCCACAATACGCAGGGGCGGCTTTTTTGCAATGCGATATGCCATAGCGTTTCCTCCTGTGATTTCAATCTTAAACTGAATTGACGGATATGCTTGCAGGACGCTTTCCCCTAGCTTAGCTGCTGTTGGCGTGATGCCATGAACATTTTGAAAAGCCCGATTAAAAGAAGTCGGAGAGGAATATCCATATTTTAATGCAACGTCTATTACCCTGCTGTCTGCCCGTTGCAATTCAAATGCCGCCTGCGTCATTTTTCGGCGGCGTATGTATTCCGCCAACGACACACCCGAAACATAGGAAAAAACACGCTGGAAATAATAGGGGGAACAACACGCAATGCGGGCTGCTTCATCATACGATATTTCCTTATCCAGATTATCTTCTATGTAATCAATGGCTTTTCCAAGCCTCTTCAACCATTCCATCCTTTTACCTCCTTGTCGTTAAGGATAGCTTAATCCGATTTATATTTCCTCTCTTTTTCTGCTATCTTTTGTAAACACAAGTATAGTGTATAAGAATAAAAATTTGATTTCAACCATGCCGCCACGTTACTGATTCAAGAAGATTTCCATACTGTAAAAGCCGACAAACTGTGATTTCCACAAGTTCATCGGCTCTGCGTCTTTGCGTCTGGCTCTGTGATGACTATTGTTTGTAAATTTCTCACTTCAATCAATCTTTCCTGCCTGCATTTCGGGCAGTAGAGAGGATAATTTATCAGAATAGTATCCTCCCTTATTCTGCTGCGGGTTTTGCTCCCGCAGACAGGGCATAATATCCATTCTGTCTGTTTCAATTTCCTGCCTGCCTTTCTTTCAAAAATAATTGTATTGTTTCTGATGCCTGCATATCAGATATACTGTCAGCATAAGAGTGAAAAGCTCCGCAAGCGGGACTGCAAGCCATACGCCCGTTACCTCTAAAAATCTCGGTAACGCCAAAAGGAACACTGTAATAAATCCAAACGTCCGCAGAAAAGATATGGTTGCAGATGCTTTCCCATTGGATAATGCCGTAAATAATGCGGATGAAAAAATATTGCATCCAGAGAACAGAAAGCTGAATGAAAAAATGCTAAATCCATTCTTTGTAATCTCAAAAACATTCCTATTGTTCTCTGCAAATACCTTTGCAATGCTTTCTCCACCAAGCAGGGAAAACAAAAATACAAATATGGAAATCCCCGCTATAAAGCCGAAACAAATACGGACGGTCTTTTTTAGCTGTTTTACATTCTCACTCCCATAGTTATAGCTTACGACGGGGGCTGTTCCCATAGAGAAGCCAATATAAAGCGTTGTTAAGAGGAACTGCGAATAGATGAGTACCGTAATCGCAGCTACGCCGTCCTCGCCCAGCAGCTTCATCATCGTTACATTAAACAGAAATGTCGTTACGGCAGTCGAACACTGGCTTACCATTTCCGACGCACCATTGGAACAGCTTTTCAGCAAAATAGATACATCCATTTTAGGCTTGCAAAAGTGCAGCTCACTTCTTTTCATCAGAAAAAATATTGTACCGATAATTGACGGTATCATATATCCGATGCCTGTCCCAATAGCAGCCCCTTTGATTCCCATTTGCAGTAAAACGATAAAGACATAATCAAAAACAATATTGGCAATCCCCGCCAAAACAGCAAGCACTAAGCCTAATGTCGGTTTCCCCGCCGTCACAAACAGATTCTGATATAGCACCTGCATCATGTTAAAGGCGGCGAAAATGAGCTGTATCGTCAGATAATCCCTGCAATATGGGAACAAGATTTCACTTGCACCCAATCCCCAGATGATTTCATCCAAAAAGAGAAGCCCTGCCGCTGTAATCAGCAGACCGATAACCGCCCCTGCCACGACAATCAACGTAAAATTGCTTCTGGCTTCCTCTGTGTTTCCATTCCCCATTTTCTTCGCAACGACCGCACTTCCTCCTGTCGCAAGCATCGTCCCCAGACCGACAATCAGATTGATGACGGGGCAGACGATATTGATGGACGACAAGGCGTTCGTGTCTACAAACCGTGCGACGAAAATTGTGTCTACAATGGTGTATAATCCCATAAACAGCATCATCACCATGCTTGGGAAAGCAAATCGGATGAGGGATATGGCGTTAAAGCTCTCTGCCAACGGGTTTTTCTGTGTTTCGGTCATTCCTTGTTTCCCCTTTCCTGCCCGTATTTTCGGGCATAGAGGTATACCCTTGCGGTATTTCCTCCTTGTTTTTCGGTGGAAGCACGAAACGCTGCGTCGGGTAGCCATATTCCACAAGCAGTTCCCGTTCTGCAAATCCAAGACGGCGGTATTCTTCCCGCCAGCCCGTATCTGCCTTATCGCCTGCACGATATGTCGTCAAGGTAATCTCTTTCCCGCAAAGTAATTCCTCTGCCAGCTTATCGAGGAACAGCTTTGTAATGCCGAGATGCCGATACTGTGGATGGACAGCCAGAAAGTCTATGCTTCCTGTGTCGGGCGAAAATCCCATCACACCAATAGCCATATCGTCATCCCGTAAAATCAAAGCCTTTTTATCCGCAATATACCGATGCAGGTTTGCGGTGTAATCTCCCTTATCCAGACATGGATAGCCGTCAATCGTGAGGCTTACCAGTTCCATCCAGTCATCCACATCTTCGGGCGTGGCAAATGTTATATTGTCTTTTGTCAAATCCATTTTTATAAGTTCCTCCTTCAGATAAATTTCAAGCTGTAACGGGTAGAAGTTTTCCGCTTCTCGAAATTCCGCAGGGGAAGTCTTATACATCGCCTTAAAAATATCCGTAAATGCCTGCTGGCTTTCATACCCGCTCATAAGGGCAATCTCGATAATCGGTTTTGCAGAAAACACCAGAAGTTTTGCCGCTTCTGTAAGCTGCCGCCGTTTTGCGTAGTCATGGATAGTCAAGCCGACGGTCTTTGTAAAAATCCGATGCAGGTGGTATTTGGAATAGTGCAGTGCCGATGCCACCATATCTAAATCCATCTTTTCGTGCAGATGTTCTTCGATATAGCGGATAGCCTGTGAAACAATGCGTACTGTCTGACCTTGCATTTTGCGACCTCCTTTCTTCATTCTCACCCATGCTTTATGGGCATAGAGGTACACCCTTGTGGTGTTTCCTCGTTTTCACCCGCATTTTTTTAACATTACGAAATGTCAAAGCAGGGGTTCAATGAGATATTGTAGCACAAGGAGTTTTCTATCTTTTCATCATTCTTGCTATGTTTTAAACCATCTTCATTTACAGCAGTTCTTCTTTCAATGCCCTTATCCATTCTTCGATTGCCTGCACTAATCGAAATTGCTGTTGCAGAACTGCCATGCCCGTGGCAGGAACATCGGGAGCGTTTTCTTTTAAGTCCATGTTCTCCTCAAGATAGGATTTCAGCATATTGATATTACTTTCAATGTTATCCAGACATTCCCTCTGCTGTTCCTTTTCCATGCTTTCTAAATTAACAATAACCGCATTAAAATCCAAGAATATGTTAATCGGCTTGCAGGATATTTCGAGCATCAGCTTCTCAAATTCCTCATTTCCTGCATCCGTCAAGGAATATACCGCCTTTTCGGGCATTTTTCCCTCTTTCTCCGTGCGGCTTGTGATAAGCCCCTTTTCTTCCAACTGGATAACCTTTTTATAGATGGATGGTGTGCTGATTTTTACCCACTTTGAAATGTTGCGGTATTCCACCAGTTTCTGAATATCGTATGCACTCATTGATTCCCGTTTCAACATTCCCAATACAATCAAGTCAATGGTCGCCATTTAAAATTCCTCCTTTTTCTATTGACAACTACTATAAATTATAGTATTATAATTCCCGCAACACAACTACTATATTTTATAGTAGTATAAATAGCACTATTTGTCAAGAGAAAGGAGTTCAAAATGAACAGTCAAAGTAAAAAGATGGAGCTGCTCGGCAGCACATCCATACCAAAAGCACTTTTAGCAATGGGCATCCCAACAATGATTGGCATGTTGGTAAATGCTTTCTACAACCTTGTTGACGCTTATTTTGTCGGCGGGCTAGGGGAGAGCCAGATGGGGGCAATCTCCGTGGTCTATCCGCTCGGACAGGTTGTTGTCGGTCTTGGTCTGCTGTTCGGAAACGGTGCGGCTTCTTACATTTCCCGATTGTTAGGTCGTGGGGATAAGGAAAATGCAGATAAAGTGGCAAGTACCGCTTTATACAGCAGCGTATCCGTAGGGGCGGTCATCATTCTCATTTCTATGGTGTTCCTGCATCCCATACTGAAGCTCTTGGGGGCAACCGACAGCATCCTGCCTTATGCCGCCACATACGCAGGAATTTACATTGTTTCCTGCATCTTCAATGTGTTCAATGTCACGATGAATAACATTGTGACTAGCGAAGGAGCAGCTAAAACAACCATGTGTGCCTTGCTGACGGGAGCGGTACTCAATATCGCCCTAGACCCGCTGTTTATTTATGTGTTTGATTTAGGCGTGGCAGGAGCGGCGATAGCGACCGCAATCTCACAAATCGTTTCAACCTGCGTATATCTGACCTATATTTTTCGGAAAAAGAGCGTATTCCATTTTCGGGTTAAGGACTGCACATACGCAAAAGAAACCATGTCTGAAATTTTCAAAATCGGCATCCCGACATTGGTATTCCAGATTTTAACGAGTGTGTCCATTTCCTTAATCAACAATGCCGCTGGCGATTACGGGGACTCTGCCATTGCAGGCATGGGCGTTGTTACCCGCCTTATTTCAATGGGCAGCTTGTCCGTATTCGGGTTCATCAAAGGCTTTCAGCCCATTGCAGGGTACAGTTACGGGGCGAAGAAGTTTGACCGTCTGCGTGAAGCAATCAAGACTTCCATCCTATGGTCTACGGCTTTCTGTGTAATTTTCGGTGTGATACTGGTTCTGTTCCCTACGTCTATTGTTTCCCAATTCACAAAGGGCGACGCCGAGATGATTCGCATCGGAGCAGCGTCTTTGAGGGCAAACGGCATTTCCATTATGCTCTTTGGATTTTATACGGTGTATTCTTCCCTGTTCCTTGCTTTGGGAAAAGGCAGAGAGGGTTTTATCCTCGGAGCTTGCAGGCAGGGGATTTGCTTTATCCCCGTTATCCTGCTTCTTCCGATTGTCTGGGGGCTAAATGGAATTATGTACGCCCAGCCGATTGCCGATGTGCTTTCCGCAGTCATAACGGTATTCATGGCGATACCGCTCCACAAAAAGCTGAATGATATGCAGAAACAAACTACCGCAATAAGCACGAAAGACAACGACTAAATATTTATTCTTTCTGACAAATAGAGCCGATGAGCTGTGAGGTTTTCCACAAGTTCATCGGCTCTGCGTCTGTGCGTCTGGCTCTTTCATAACAACTACTTTTAATGATTTTACATTGATTAAACTTTCTTGCCTGCATTTCGGGCAATACAGAGGGAAGTTCCTTATTTCTGTATCTTCCCTTATTTTCATGCGTGTCTTATTTTCGCATACAGGGCAATATATCCAATGATACCGTTCCATATCTTTCTACACTCCAAAACAAAACTATTTTACAATTACTGTTCCGCTGTTGCTCATGATAGATAAACTGTTTTCGCCCTTTCCGATGCTCCCATCCTTACATCCGTCTGTATCGGTACTGAATTCCGCATTCTTAAGCTGTACGGTTACATCGTCCGAACCACTGGATATATGGCAGGATAAATTATCTGGCATCGTTTCATGGGACAATGTTATATCTCCCGAACCCGTTTCTACAGATAGGGAATCATAGCTGTTTATGTTGCTTATATTCACTTCGCCAGAATCTGTCGAAACAGCAGCCTTTCCAATAACTGCATTTTTCATAGTAACATATGCAGATTCTGTATTGATATTAGAATCCGTACATGAAGCATCTGTTATTTTAATATCGCCTGAAAGAGATTTTATTTTTACGCTTTCAGCTATGAAATCAGACATCGTTACATAGCCAGACTGGTTGTTCAAGGACAAAGCGGAAATGCTGACCGCTTCCAACTCCATCTCTCCCGAACCATTGTTCATGGATAATGAAACAGCATTATCTTTAGGAATATACAGTATTATCTTCCCTGCTTCACCAAACGAAAATTGCTCCGCCAGATTTTTGTCCGTATCATCATCCTGCTGTACCATTAGTTTTCCATCTTTCTGCACAACCTGCATATCACGGTCATTTTCTACTTTTCCTTCGCAGGCTATGTGTACTTTGTCATCACTGGAAGCCATCACTTTTAAATTCCAAGAGGAAATATCCAATACAATTTCTGAAATGCCTTCCGCCGAAAATTCCTCGTTAGAATCTATTTTTTCCTTGTTTCCACATCCGCATATGCCAAAAGCTATCACTAAAATCCCCGCTAACAGTATTTTTTTCACATTCATAACCCCGCCTCCTACATTAAATCTTTGCTTTCCACATTTATGATTGACAAAGCGGCAAAAAGCAAAGAAATAGCCGTCAAAATAATAGGAAATACTGCGTTGCCTGCCATTGTGAAATCGCCAATGTTCGCCTGCGTGAGAAAAATCAACAAAAATGAAGTGACAATCGTTGCCTTTGAAGATTTTAAAGCCATCCCGACAAACAAGGCAATAAAGCTCATGCTGACGATTACCACTGATTTTAGTATCAGTTGTATATAAAATGACAGACTGCCTATTGAAAAATCAACGACAAAGGATGACTGCATAAATTTTGCCCCAAAGAACACACACATATAAATTGCCAGTTTTGTTAAAATGAGTGCGGCAAAATTAAAAGTCCAGACCGCAATCATTTGGGAAGCTAAGATTTTCTGCCGCTTAATAGGGTAGGAAAACATCAGATTCATGGTCTTGTTTTTGTATGCGCTTACAATAAAGGTCGCCAACATTACACTGGTGTAAATAAGAAAAGCCATGCTGGTAAATAATTCAATGGGAGCGGAGATTACATCTGTCCCAGGCGCAGCATCCAGTGTTCCGTCGGGGTCGTTGGCAATACCCAAAAACGCTAACGCAAAAACAAATAAGCCAAGCAGAGCCGCCATAATGATTACGCCTTTGATATATTTCCCGATATTATTCTTTTTCCATTCAAGTCTGACAAGCTTTAACATGATTTTCCCACCTCCGATGTAATTTTTAAGAAATAGTCCTCCAATGTTTCGGTATGTTGGCTGATGGAAGCAATCTCTACATCATTTGCCATCAATTCCCTCGAAATCTTTTGTGTGGTGATACCCTGCTCATAAATACGAATCGCCGAATCGTTTACGATTTTAAAATTACTTAACTGCATTTTTTCAGCTAAAACATACGCCGCTTTCTTTGTATCCTCTACGGCAAGCTCGATATACGCCGTATTTGTTTCCGCAATTTCTTTCATGGATATTTCTTTCATCATCTTTCCATGATGGATAACGCCAACCGTATCGGCAATACTTTCTATTTCTGGGAGAAGATGACTGGATATCATAAACGTCATTCCATACTCGGTACATAGCATCCGAAACAAATCTCTGATTTGCTTCATTCCTGCGGGGTCTAAACCATTTGTCGGCTCGTCAAGGATAACTAACTCTGGCTTGCACAATATGGCACGGGCAATCCCCAGACGCTGCTTCATTCCTAAAGAATAGCTGCCCGCAGGCTTATCCGCCGCATCCGAAAGCCCAAGCATCCCGAGTGCTTCCTCCACGCTGCCTTTGTTATAATATCCCATATACTCACAATGAAGCTGTAAGTTGTCCTTTCCGCTCATATGGTCATAAAATGTAGGAAATTCAATGATGCTTCCCATACGCTTCAGCACCTCGTAAGAGTTTTTTTCCAATGCTTTCCCGAACAGCGCAACCGTGCCGCTTGTCGGTTTCCATAGATTTGTAAGCATCTTCATCACCGTGGTTTTTCCTGCCCCGTTCGGTCCTAAAAATCCATATACCTCACCTTTCTTTACATGGATATTCACATCTGTAACTAACTGTTTCCCATCTATCGTTTTGCTTAGATGGCTTGTTTGCAAAATATAAGACATTTTTTGCCTCCTTTCCTTAATGTTGCCAGCTTTTTGGCATAGAGGGATACCCGTAGGGTGTTTCCTTAGTAACGCCTTTTTCGGACATAGCAATACGCCCAAAGGTGTTTTATGAATATCATTATAGCGATATAGATTTTCAAAACTCTTGACTAATTCTTACGAATTTCTTTCGCAGGGAATTTAATAAGTTATTTTTTTGAGGCTTACTGTAAAAGTTGTTTTGACATTCGGTATGCTGTTTAAAAATATATCGCCCTCTAACTGCTTTGCAAGGTTCTTAGCAATCGTTAAACCTAATCCGTTCCCTTGTATTTCCCTGTTTCTGGAATCTTCCATTGTATAAAGCCTGTCAAACACATTCGATGCAAATTCCTGTTCAATCCCTTTCCCTTTATCAACCACATCAATATATACATTACCCTTGTCTTGACGCAAAAAAACTCCTAAATATTTGCCGTCGGAGCCGTAGCGTATTACATTTGACAATAAATTGTATAAAATTCTTTGCAGGGCTTCTTTCTCCCCCTGCACAAAAATAGCTGTTTCTGGAATAAACAAATCAACATCAAAATCTTTCTGCAATAAAATATCGTAAAACTCCAAAACATTCTCCCTGCATATCTCGTTGATATTGACTTTGCCAAGATTTATATTTGTATCGCCAGATTCCAGTTTTGCCAATGTAAAAAACTGATTGATAAGGTTCATAACTTGATTCGCTTTTGTTTCTACTTTTTTCAACATCTCATTATCTGCATGGTTCAAGCTCATAATTTCCAGATAACCCAATATGACCGTTAGCGGTGTTTTTATGTCATGGGAGATATTCGCCAGCATCTTTTTAGAAGAAATTTCTTCCCTTTTAAAATCTGCCCTTATTTTCTGTCGGTCTATCAGCAGGCGGTTGATTTGTCCCCCTAATTCCATCAAAACAGGGTTGTCCGTAAATACCATTACTTTCTCGTCGCTACCAGTTTCTAAAATTTCCTCCAACTTTTTATTCATCCGTTTTATCTTTGCCTGTATTCCCCTGCCAAAAATAAAACGCTGGTATAAAACCACAAGGAATAATAAGCAGACAACAACTGCCAAAAAGAATATGATTGTTTTATCGCTCATCCTTTCACTCCCCCAATTTGTATCCGATTCCCCATACCGTAATCACATACTGCGGTTCACGGGGATTATCCTCTATTTTATTCCTCAATCTGCTGATATGGACATTGACGGCATTTTCATCACCATAATAGGTATCATTCCAGACAAGGGAGTAAATCTGTTCTTTCGTATATACTTTCTTTGGATTCTGCAATAACAGCTTTAAAATTTCAAATTCTTTTGATGTAAGCTCTATTTTACAGCCGTTTTTTGTTACAGAATACTCATTCAGATGCATGACAAGGTTTCCCGTTTGAAGTATTGGCTGCTGTTCTGTTGCACTTGCAGCATACTGTGTAGTTCTTCGGATATTTGCTTTTATCCTTGCCAATACTTCTGTGACAGAAAACGGTTTCGTTATATAATCATCTGCTCCCAAACCTAAACCAAGCGTTTTATCAGAATCGGTATCTTTTGCCGATATAATAATAATCGGGACAGTGCTGTTTTCTCTGATTTTTTCCATGACTTCAATTCCGCTTATTTGAGGAATCATCAAATCAAGCAAAACCAGACTGAAACTATCCGAAAAGAACCTGTCGAGGGCATTTTTGCCATCATACGCTGTAATTACCTCAAATTTTTCTGTGTGCAAAAAATTCTTTAGCATGGTACTGATTTCCATATCATCTTCAACCAATAAAATCTTACTCATTGTCTGATTCCTCCTTATCTCTTTTTTTAAAACGCCCGTCTATAGGCTTTGATGCAGTCTTTGGAATCAGCCACACATTGCTGATTCGCATTACATCGGGGATTCGGTTTGTAGCGCATAATACCTGTATCCTCCGTTCGGACAATCCCCATTTTTCAGCCGCTTCTTTTACATTCATGTAATCAAACATTGAAATAACCTCCTTCATAACTGATATTATAATGCGTCAAAACGAATAATACAATTATAGAAAAAGTGTTATTGAGAAAAGCAAGAGATAATTTTTCCTAAAATAAGAAGTACAGTTTCTTATGTATGGAAATTTCACATCGTTTAAGCAGAACTTTCACTTCTGTAAAATATAAGGGAAAAATTAATGAACAGGTGGTGAAAAAATGAACGAAGCCGTAGGAAACCTTGACTTTATGGAATTGGGGCAGGCTATCCAAAAAGCCCGTGAGAAGCAGCGAATTACAAGAGAGGAATTAGCCGAGGAGCTTGGCATTTCGGCAAGGCATTTGCAATCTGTGGAGAAAGAGGGGCAGTATCCGAGCTTTCGGCTGTTTATTCAGCTTGTTACAATGTTCCATATATCCGTAGACCAGTACATACACCCAGACAGTCCAATAGGGAAAACAACTTTACGTCGGCGGTTAGATGTGCTTCTTGATACTTTTGATGATGCGGAACTGACTATCATAGCAGGGACGGCGCAGGGGATATGTACGGCAAAAGAGCAGCCAGAGGATTGACCTCTGGTTTTTCTTTCACCCGTTCTGCCATCAATACGCAGGCAAGCCGTACCCGTAGATAGAGCCGCTCCCGACTGGATAGCTCTGCTGTTTGCAGGCATCCCCAGAGTTGCCCTCCACGGTGTAGACCGTTCCATTCTCGCACTTCTCCACGATTCCCACATGGTCGATTGAGCCGTCGCTCCCCCAATCAAAGAAAATTAGGTCGCCTGCCTGCGGCTCATAGTTCTTATCCTGCCATTGTCCTTTGCCCTTGAACCAGTTCACACCGTCCGAGCAGAGGGAGAATTTCGGGATGATGCCGCTTTCCAGATAGCCGCACTGGTCGGCACACCACGATGCGAAGCAGGCGCACCATTCCACACGCCCACCAAAGCCGTACCAGCTCCAATAAGGCTGTCCGCCCTCGTTGCCGAGCTGCGTCAAAGCAACCTCCACAATGGCATGGTTTCCTCCGCTTGTAAACGCCCGCCCGTATGGGTAGTAGCGCAGCACATGAGCGGGGTACTGCGTGTCGCCGTATTTCTCCCAACCGAGCCGCTGCGCCTGCATTGCGGAGAACTCCACCGCATTTGCATAGGAATAGCCGCCATAATTAGTCTTTGCCCATGAGATATACCCATTGCCGAAGTTGTAGCCCTGCAAGGCGAGCTTGATGCGCTCCATGTCAATCGGGTTCTCCACCTCGGCTGAAACAAGGGCAGCTTTTAGCTCCTGCACGCCGCACTCAATAGAATATTCGGGGTCTTTGATGCCGTTCGGCTCATGGGGGTATTTCTTATTGAAGCTCCCCTCCGCCGCCTGCATCGGGTCGCTGCCCTTGCCGCCAGATTCCTGCATCATCACCGCCTTGATAAGCTCCACATATTCGGGGATTCCGTACTGTTTCGCATACTTCTGTATCAGCGGCGTGTAGGCTTCCACCTCCGCACTGACAGGCGTATAGGCTGTGCTGTCGCTGCCGCCCCCGAACAGGGAAACGGCGCATCCAAGCAGGACGACGATGAGGATAATCACGACGGCAATCCAGCCGCCTGCGATAAGGGCGGAAATCAACGCCTTAGTCCCCACTATGATTGCCTTGACCGCCGCAATGGTCGCCTTGACCGTGGCTTTCGTCGCTTCGGCTGTCGCCTTTGCGGTGGCTTTTGCCGTCTGCGCCGCTTTCTGGGCGGCTTTGGCGGACGCTTTCGCTGTTTTCTGCGCCGCCTTTGCGGTCTGCTCCGTGGTTTTAATCGCCGTTTTGGATGTTGCCTTTGCGGTTTTCACGCCTTTTTCCGTCGCCTTGATTGTCCCTTTTGCTGTGGTCTTGACGGTTTTTTCCGCATTTCTGGCGGTTGTCTTTATCATCCGCTTTCCCTGCTGTCTGGTCTTTATCAGTGAGTTTGCCGCCGTCTGGGGCGTTTCGGTCTTGGCAGAAGCAACAGAAGTAGCGGAAACAGCGGGACGGCTTGCAGTCCCTTGTATTTCCTGCAAGCCGTCCTGCCTTATTGTACGCACGGCGTTTTGCCCTGTCTTGTTCCGCATTGTTTTCTGCTCTGCGGCTTTCTTCGCCCGCTTTGCCTTAAAATCGGCGATTTTATCTTTCGCCTTACCGATATTTTCTTTTGTAATCTGGGCGTTTTTCTGCCCCTGCTTATTAAACTGGTGGATGCCCTCGTCCTTGATACGCCCCGAAGCATGGGAAACCTTGTCGGCGGCATATTCCGTGGGGGAATTTTCCTCCGCATAATATCCCTGCTCCGCCTTATCCTTTGTTTTGGCGTAAGCGGATTTCATTCGACTGCCTGCTATGGCGGCTTTGTCTAAAGTCTTAATCGTCCCTTTGACCGCATCTCTGGTCTTTATATCAGCCATAAAATCCGACCTCCTTTCCCAGAAGATTTGCGGTCATATCAATTTACCTTTTTTGCCACGACGACAAGCCTGCCGTTCTGCGCCGAGTATTCGCAGGTGGAGAGGGTAATGAGCTTATCCCCATATTCAGCGGTCACGCCCGTATCATACAAGGCAAGTTCCTTACACTTCCCGATATAGGCATCAAACTCTTTTTCATTCTCCGCATGGACAAAATCATAGTAGCGGTAGCCCTCCGAGCTGTACGCCACGGTTTTAAACACGGCGATGATTTCATACTCTGCCTGCTCCGTGAGGGTGTCAAACTGGACGGTCTTATGCTTCTCATAAAAGCTCTTGGATTTGTAATCTTCCAACGCCCCGAACATCCTGCCGCCTTTGATGTGGTGTCCGTAGATAACCAGATTGTCGCTTGTGGGGATGTCGCAGTCCTCTTGGATATACGGTACGCCTAAGTCGCTGTATTCCTTTTCAAAGCTGTGCTTCAGATAGAAGTTGGGATTGTTCCTGCTCTGCATGACGGGGTAGTTGATGCTTGTTCCGTCAATGGCAATCCACCCGACCATATCCTCATTCTGCAAATACAGTTCTTTGTATTTTGCCAATATATCCTCGCCCTCGCTGACGGGCGTCTCCTTATCTTTTGGCGGTTCTTCCTCTGGCTCGGCGTTCTCCACGACCTCGGCAATCTCCGCAAAGGCTTCCGTCTGCTCGTCTATCTGCTGGTAATGGCTGTAAATCTTAAAGCCGCAAAAAACCGCTGCTCCTAAAAAGGTAACAGCGGCGGCGGTACAGAGAATGGTTTTATAGTTCTTAAAATTCATAGGCATTTCCTTTCCTTTTTATATTTTAACGTGTATGCTCCGCCTGCTTCTTGGGCGTGGGTAAATCCCTGCAATATTCGGGATACCGTGCCTTGATGCCCTCCATGAAATACGGGGCGAACTCGCAGCAGAACAATTCCTCTGGCGTAAAGAGTTTCTCACGCCCCTCCTCGGCGTAACCGTTCCAGAGGTTAAAGGCAAGGTGGCAGACCTTGACCGTTCCGCTTGTCTGCCATCCGCCGTGCATCCCCTCTGGCTTGATGCAGTCCGTCTTAAAATCGAACATGGCATTGATGTTCTGCCTTGTTTCCCCCGCAATCCCCATCACATAGAAAAACGCCCTGTGATAGCAGTCGTTTACCCTGCATTTCATCATACTTTCCAGAAAAAAATCACGGTGGGCTGCGTTGCGAAACCTTATCTCTGACATAAAAATCCTCCTTTCTCCTGCGCCGATACGCTGCAATCTGTTTCTTTTTGCAGCCGTGGCAGAATGATATTCTCCACATAAACTTCATTGATTTCAGAAGCGATAAAGTCACGCCCGTTTTTGATGCACTGGACTACCTCGCTCCCAGAGCCTGCAAAGGGGATTACCACTAAATCGCCCGCCTTGCTGCTTGCAAGCAGCATCCGTTCCGCCAGTTTCTCTGGCTTCTGCGTGGGATGCCCTGTTGCTTCTTTATAATTAGGCATAATCCTCGGAAACTCCCACACGTTTCCGCAGGATTTCCCCTTTGGGTTTTTCCTTTTGTCTTTTTCGCCGCCCTCATCATAGGGGATGCGGACGGCGTCAATGTTGATTTCATGCAGGGGGTTACTGTAAAACCACAAGAACTCCGCTTCATTCCGATAGGTCGCTTTCGCAGGTCGCCCCGTCCTGTAATTCCAGACAATCAGATTCCGCTTTATCCATCCAAACTTGTCTAAGACGTGTGTGGAGAGCTTGTCTATCATCTGGCAGCTCCCCCAACAGTAAAACGCACCCGTGGGCTTCAAAATCCTGTGGCATTCCCCCGCCCACGCCAGACACCATTCCAGATATTCCGCAACTGTCTGGAACACAAAGTCAAAGTCCCCTTTCATACGGTAATACGGCGGGTCGGCAATCACTAAATCCACGCTTCTGTCTGGAAGTTCCCGCAGCACTTCCAGACAGTCGGCAGGATAAACACAATTCCTTTCCAAAAATGCCATCTTTTTAGCACTCCCCAAATTTCGTCGTCATCAGTTTATACAGTTCCGTATTGCGTGGAAATTTATTGACGAAAGGCACAAGGGAGCTGCCCACTTTCAAAAGCCCCTGCCCCGCACCGACATTCGTGATATAACTCATCTGCAAATCGGAGATGTTAAGGAGCTTCGCAAGCTCGATGCGGTCTGTGGACGCCTGATTCAACATGATGATAAACTCGCTGTTGGCAAGCATCGTCCTCGCCGTATGGCTCTGCAAGAGGTCGTCTACGTTCTGCGTGATGCCCGTGCAGTACGCCCCGTACTTACGCACACGTTTCCAGAGGGTAAAGAGGAAGTTGGCACTGTATTCATGCTGAAAGAGCAGATAAATCTCGTCAATGAAAATAAAGGTGTTCCTGCCTTTCGCCCGGTTCTGGGTGATGCGGTTTAAAATGCTGTCGAGGACGACAAGCATACCGATAGGCTGTAACTGCTTGCCCAAATCGAGGATGTCGTAGCAGATAAGGCGGCTGTGGGTGTCCACGTTCGTATGCTTGGCAAAGGTATTCAAACTGCCGTCCGTAAACAGCTCAATCGCAAGGGCGATTTCCTGCGCTTCTGGCTCGTCCTGTTTTAACAGCTCCTCACGGAAGTCCTGCAAGGTCGGAGGTGTACCCATATAGTTGCCCTGCTGGTAATGGCGGTAGACGCTCGCCGTGCAGCGGTCAATGATGGATTTCTGCTTTGCCCCAAGGCTTGCCCCGCCGATAAGCTGCTCGCAGAGGGATAAAATAAACTCTGACTTCAAGATGACGGGGTTCGCACCGTCGCCGTAATCAGAGTTCATGTCCATTGCGTTGATGTGGTTGTCGCTCGTCGCCGAGATGTGGATAACCTCGCCCTGCATCGCCTTTACAAGAGGGGCGTACTCTCGTTCGGGGTCTATGACCAAGACATCGGCGTTAGGGTCGGTCAGAATGATGTTCGTCATTTCCTCCTTTGCCGTAAAGGATTTGCCCGCACCAGACACGCCGAGGATAAAGGAATTTCCGTTCAAAAGGTGGCGGCGGTTGGCGATTATCATGTTCTTTGAAATGACGTTCTGCCCGTAATACACGCCGTCCTTATGGTAGATTTCCTGCACACGGAAAGGAATAAACACCGCAAGGCTCTCCGTGGTGAGGGTACGCAGGGCATCTATTTTCCTCACGCCGAACGGCAGGGCGGTGTTCAGACCGTCCATCTGCTGGTACTTCAGCACGGCAAACTGGCAGAGATGCTTCCTTGCCGTCGTGAGCAGGGCTTCCGTGTCATTGTCAAGCTGCTCTTTGGTGTCTGCGGTATGCACCATCGTAAGCACGGCAAACATCATCCTCTGGTCACGGGTCGTCAAATCGTCCAGAAATTCCTTGCTTTCCTTTCTCTGCTGTTCCAAGTCGTAGGGGATGACGGCGGAAAAATTGTTGTTCTGGTTCTGTTTCCTCTGCCAGTTCGTGATGTTGGTTTCCACGCCTAAAAGACGGTTTTCCACCTCCCGCACGGCTTCGTCTGTGGGAACAGGAACAACATCAACAGAGAGCATCATGTTACGGTTTAATTCGCAAAGCTCCGCCACCATGCTGTCCTTGATATAGGCGGCGTACTCTCTGAGGAATATCACACGCCCGTAGCGTTTGCCCATCTTAAAATAATCTTTCTCAAACTCAAAGGAGTCGGGGCAGATATAGTCCTTGAAGTCGTGTCCTTTCCGCATGGTCTGCACCATGTCAAAGGAGAACGCCGTTTCCTCGCCCGTGCGGTAAAAATCATGGAAGATACGCAGCTTGTCGTTAGCATCCAGTTCCGTACACTTCGAGCCTAAACGGTTAAAATGCCCGATAAGGTCAGCACCGACACGGGCAAAATAATTCCTCGCTTCCTCAATGTTCTTCTTGCAGACGGAAACCGTCACATATTTATCCTGCACGGTGGAGTTTGCCCCCGTTGCTTTATCGAGCAGCATCTTGTTATACTCTTTGCGGTATTTATCCAAATCGTCCTCCGCCATCGGGATTAAGATGGTCTGCTCAAAGTCCGCTTTATTGAGCCTGCGATTGTTTATCGTGATTTTCGTGGTCGCCCCGCTATCGAGGGCGTTAAGAAGCTCCGAGTATTCGAGGAACATCGCTTCCTTGTCCTCACGGCTTGCCACGGCGTAGTTGATGTCCTCAAACTTAAATGTCTTTGCGTATTTGTTCCTGCCCACGAGGAAAATGCCGTCCTCCCACATGGTCTTTAACGGGATGACCGCCTGCACCGACTTCGGCACGATGAATTTCTCCCTGTCCTGCTTGAACAGCGTTTTCAGCGTCTTAATCATAATCTACCTCCTTGCGCTTTCTTGATTTCTTGGGCTGCTTTCGCCCGTCTGTCTTTGTTCTTTTTTTCTGCGTTTCCCCTTTTTCCGTTTCTTCTCCTGCACGGCGGGCAATCCTTTCTCATGTGCGTCCAGTGCCTGCTTCACCGCTTCGTAATATAAATTCTCTGGGACAAATAGAATCTTCTTCGGCATCAGAAACTGCGACTTTATCCACGCACACACAAACTGCTCGGCGGTCATGCCGTTGTACCTTACAAATCCCATGACCGCAAAAGGGGAAGCCCCCAAGATGCACATCCAGCTCAATGTTTCCGTCCCGAACCTGCCACGGAGCAGGAAGAACAAGCCGACCGCCACGCCGCAGGCAAGCACGGAAAACAGGAACTGCCGCATCGACAGCCCGAAGAACATGGATTCCGTGTAGTTGCGGATTTCCTTATTTATCTTGACTTCCATATCAGCACCTCTCCTCCCCGACATCCCCCGTCGAAATAAAGAGGATGCTGCGTTTTGGGATATATGCAAATCCAGAAATGGCATCCCCGATTTCAAATATCTCGTTATCGTCAGCTTTTTCAAATTTTCCTACCAGCCCTTTTTCAGCAGGCAGGTCATAGGCTTCGGAAGCCCCGATGACTTCTCCATTTAACAGATGGATATTATAATTCTGGCAATACTTCGTTTCTTTTTTCATTTCAATTTTCCTTTCCTGTTGGATAATTACAAGCCCATCATTTCCCTTACCACACGGTCTGCCATCTTGACCGCACCGACAAGGACGAGCATATTGAACACCAATTCCCCGATATAGCCCCACACCATCGTGACCGCCGCCGCATCGGGGTTGACTGCGGGCGGGGACGCCGCAAACACCGAGAAGATGATGCAGGCAAGCACGATAATCGCCCCCTCAAGGCACACGGCGGAGTAGCTCTTGATGAAGCTCTTTCCCACGCTCTGGCTCGGCTCTCCCGCAAACGAGGACAGCGGCACGGGGGCGATGGCGGTATATAAATATAGCTTGAAAAATCTCCCGTACACCGACATTATCATAATGAACGACAATACCGTGATGAACAGCCCGCCTATCAGCGTGACCGCCCATAGGGGGATGCTCTCGAAAAATCCGCAGTCCTCCACGGCTGTCACTATCTCTGTCGGCAGCACGGTCTTTTGCGCCGAGCCGAAACCTGCGGCTTTCATAATGGCGGAAATCACGCCCTGCACGATTTTAAACAGAGCCATCATCAGCTCCAAGCCGTATGTGACCGCACCTTTCGCAAGGGTGAAGCGGATGAACAGCTTCAATGCGTGTTCGGGCTTCTTCACGCTTGCAAAGTCGCCGCAGGTACGCATCACGCCCACTACAAAGAACAGCACGAGCAGGGCAAGCCCTATCGCCTGCAACGCCCCGTGGATGTCAACAATGACTTTCCATATCGCACCGCCTTTAAAGGTTTCGGGGGATTGGGTGATGAGCTGCCATATCTCGGCTAACTTCTCATTCCAAGTGTTAAGGGCGTTCTCCAAGTTCTGGACTACCCAGTTATCAGACACATAGACCACCTCCTGTTTTTTCTGGATAAATGTTTATCTGGACATCAGACGCCACTTCATTGCCCCACACATCCCAACCGTCCGCTTTATTACGGGCAAACAGCTCCAACCTCGGCAAATCCCCCATAAGCTCAACGATTTTTTCCCTTGCTTCATCGGGCTTCTGGCTATGCCCACGCAGAGGGCTGATAAGGAACTGATGCACACGGGCGGATTTCCTGCGGATTTTCCCTTTTGTGGCAAGCAAACAAATTTCTGCATTGCCCCTCGTCCAAAATCCCAGACCAAAAAACCATCCTTTCCCGCTTTTATTCTGCTTCAGCCAGACAAAGGCGACTGTCTTGTACTGGAATCCCCATGCCTTAATCACCTGCAATGCTTCCTGTAATTGTGGGAAAGTCGCCCATAAAAACAGCACGCAGTCGTCAGCCGCCACTTCCGCAATATTTAATTTGCAGATTTCACCTACGCTCATGGTACTGTAATGATGTTCCGCAGCCCCAGAAAGATTTTTCTGGTCATAACGCCATGGCGGGTCAGCGTAAATGATGCTGTATTTTTTTACATTCTCGATAACTTCAACACCTCCATCCTTAAAGTTGGATAACGGAGCAAGTTCCGCAAGGCGGATCTGCCCCGTTACCCCTGTCTTATATCAGTCTGTTATTTCAGTCTGTTTTGGATTAGCCCGTGATGAGGGTCAAAATCTCTTTCGCAAAGGTAATCACAACGCCGCCCGCCAGTGTGAGGAAGCCGTTCGCCCTCTGGGACGGGTCGTGGGATTTCAGCGACAAGCCGACCTGCACGATGCCGAAGCCGAGCATAATCATTCCGACCGCCCGTATCAGACCGAAGATGAAATTGGAAAGGTTGTTGACAACGGCAATCGGGTCACTGGCGGCAAAGGCGGTCACGGACGTTCCGAGCATCAGAGCCGCAGCCAGTACCGCCATGCAGTAGAAGCGGAAACCTCTTTTTACCTTGCCTGTCATCGGCAGTTTCTGGGTTGTTTTGCTCTGGTTGTTCTCGTTCTTCTTAAAAAGTTTCATAGGGTAAATCCTCCTTATAAATTGAATATTTCTTCCAAGTCCTCATCGGACAGAAGCTCATAGGAAGTGCTGACAGGGTTAAGCGTAACAGCGTCTTTTGGAATATCCCCGCCAAACACAAAGGTTGCGACCGCCTGCATCGGCTCGCCGTGGATATACGGCGGCTTCCCACCGTCGGCGGTCAGTTTCACGTTCGGGTGTTTCAAGATGTCGTACTTCAAATCCATGACGGGACGTTCCCCACGCACAAAAAGAAGTGCGTAGCGGTTGTCCAGCATACGCACCTCGTCTGGGGTTAAAAGCTCACGCCCCGAAATCTGGTAGTTGGTGGAATAGTTGCCGCTCCGCCCAGAGCTTTTCCCATAGGTGTTCGTGTCTATCGTGGCTTTTCCAAGAAGCTCACTTACAAACTTATGGGTACTCTGCTCGTTGCCGCCGAGATAGAGGAACTCGTCGGCGTTCCCGACGATGCTTTCCCATTGTTTCTCGAATAATGCTTTGAGCTGTGCCAGATTTTGCAGGATAATCGAAACGGACACGCCCCTTGACCGCATGACGCTCAAAATCTTGTCAAAGTCATCGGGCAAACTGACGTTCGCAAATTCATCCATAATGAACTGGCAGTGGACGGGCAGGCTCCCGCCGTACTTGTGGTCGGCGAGGTAGAATAACTGTTGGAATAGCTGCGTGTATAACAGCGACACAAGGAAATTGAAACTGGTGTCGTTGTCTGGTATCAATGCGAACAGTGCAACTTTCTTCTCGCCCAAAGACGGCAAATCCAATTCGTCCGTGGCGGTCAAAGATGCAAGGCTTTCCAGATTGAACTTCTCAAGCCGTGCGGCGAGGGTTATCTGGATGCTCTTTAGCGTCTTGGCACTTCCGCTGTGGTAATCACGGTAATATTTCAAAGCGATATGCTCTGGGTTTACCATCTCAAGACGGTCAAACAGTTCGTCAAGCGGGCTTACATAGCTGTCGTCGTCCTCCCTTACCTCGCCCGCCCTTAATAGCTCCATCACCATCGGGAAATTCTGCTCGTCTGGCGGGGCTTCGTATTTCAGATAGAACACGAGGGACAGAAGCAGCATACTCGCCGCTGTGTCCCAGAACGGGTCTTGCGACTGGCTTCCTTTCGGC
This sequence comes from Lachnospiraceae bacterium JLR.KK002, assembly GCA_036941025.1. Classification (NCBI taxonomy): domain Bacteria; kingdom Bacillati; phylum Bacillota; class Clostridia; order Lachnospirales; family Lachnospiraceae; species Lachnospiraceae bacterium JLR.KK002. Next base: position 1,108,757 of record JAYMNP010000001.1, on the reverse strand, counting down.
GTGGTCGCCTTAAAGAGATTCGTCACAAGCCGCTGCACGTCGTTGTCATTTCTTAAATAGACAAAGGGATTGTAGCAATGGCTCTTGTGCATATTGATTAAATCAAGCACACGCACCTCATAGCCTTTCTTTTCCAGAAGCCCGCCCGTGTCACGGACAATCTCGCCTTTCGGGTCTAAGATTACCATTGACGTGTTGCACTGCATGACATTGGGCTTACAAAAAAATCTGGTCTTTCCTGCGCCAGAACCGCCCACCACAAGGATATTTAAGTTCCTCCTGTGTTTCTTCCCGTCAAGTCCGATGCGGACGCTCTGGGTCAGCAGCTTGTTCTCCGATGCGTTTTTATCTCGGTATTTTTTATTAAGCGTACTTGCATTGCCCCATTTGGCAGAGCCGTGTTCCTCCCCCTTGCGGTAGTTCCTGCGTGTGGAGAAATAAACGCCGATTCCCATGCCGTAGGCAAGCAGGAAAATAAGGACAATTCTGGGAGTGTCCTCACATACCGTTATGGAAAACGGGTTCTCCATTGCCACGGACAGGTTGCCGATTATCTCCACGATGCCGCCGCTGACATAAGGGGCAGTCAGCAGGGCAAGCCACACGACAGGCACGATTCCGCAGAGGGAGAGGATTAAGCCCGCCTTATAATCATCACCGTTCTTCATGGCACTTGCACGGGGCGACCTTTACTTTCTTGGTCGGGGCGAATGCCACCCTGCTTATCAGCTCGTCAACAGGCTCGGTGGGGCGTTCCTCCTGTATCTGCTGCGTCCGCAGGGTGTTGAGGGCATTGAGGACGATGTTCTTATCGTATTTGTCCAATGCCAGATGGTATCGTTCTTCTTTCATGGTCTGCACCTCCGATTATTAGCGTTCCTGCTCTTTGGATTTGGGCGGCTTGTTCTTCTCAAGGCTCTTATACATGTCCGACTGGATTTCGCCCAGAACGTCACGCATCGAGCCAAGCTGCCCCTTAAATTCCTGCGTTTCCATGCCCGCAAACTCTTTCGGGAGATTGTCAAAGCGGAAGCCTTTGGTGTCCACGCCGTAGCGGGAGCTTACCATATAGGCGACGCAGAACGACTTGAACTCTGAAGCGTCACGGCTCTCCTTATGCTTGAAGTCAAAGACCGCCGCCGACACTTCCTTTGCCATGCTGACAAAGAGCTGTTCTTCATTCAATCCTGTCTTGACGAAGATTGTCTGCTGCGAACTGTCGTAGAACGCAGGCAGCTCAAGCTTATCATCTGGCACAAAGGAAACGGGGCTTGCGTCAATCATCGCCGACACAAGCTCCCGCATGGTTTTGGCTTCCTGCGGCTGCTGCCTGTCCTTTGCCGTGGTCTGGGAAATGTCGTAGACCACTTTTGCGTTGTAGCTGACCGCTTTTGAGCCGTCCTCCCGCTCGTACTCTTTCCCCGGCTCAAGGATAGTAATTTTCTGTGCGTCCTTGTCCACATAGGCACGGCTCTGTTTCCAACTGCCGTAGTCTTTAAGCTGCGTCGCTTCGGGCATCTGTGCCGAAACCAAGATGGCGTTGTTGACGGAGTAGCGGTCAAAATGCCCCTGCACGTCAAGGTACTGCTGAAACGCACCTCCGTCCGCCATCATTTTTTCGCAAGTCGTGTCTATCAGCTCATAGGCTGCTTTCCGCTGCTCCTGTTTCTGCGCCGCCCATTCCTCTTTGTTAAAAGGTCTGCCGCCGCCGCTGAATACGTCGTAAATGCTCATGCTCATCTTGCTCCTTTCGATTTTGGTTTCCGTTTCCGCTTCTGGGGCTGCTTATGCTCCGTCTTTCCTGCGGGCGGCTTCTTCGCCCTGTCGGAAGATTTTTCTTTTGCAGGGGAAACGCCCGCTTCCTGCTCCTTGCGGCTCTCCTTGATTTTCCGCAGTTCCTCCCTGACTGACGGCTTCTCCGCCTTAGCCATAGTAGCCCCCTCTGCGGGCTTCCTTTGCTGCTTTAAGGTAGGCTCGGACAGAGGGGATTTTTCTGTCTTTGCCACCGAGGGGTTTGGGGCGTTTTCCTCTTTCTGCATGGGCTTTCCCATAAGGGCATCCATGAGCCTGTCTTTCTCCGCCTTTTCTTCCACACCGACGTCTGGCTCTGGCTGACCGTCCTTTGCCCCTGCGTCTTTTTCTCCTGCGGTCTTGGCATCTCTCGCCTTTCCCTTTTCCCCTTTCGATTTCTCCGCTTCGGTCACGATAGAAGCGGTGTCCACCGACGCAAGGCTGAACCGCTCCACGATGCGGCTGATTTTCGATGCGTCCTCCGTACGGGCAATCACGTCCACTTCCGCATTGGGGTCTTTGTTCTTACGGTCTGCCAAAACGCAGTAGAGTACGCCGTATTTCTTCGCTTCCTGCGTGAACTTCTTCAAGTCGCCGCTCTTTACGGTAAAGACTTTCAGTTCTTTCCCAGAGCGGAGCATGTTTGTGAGCCTTGCCTTTCCTTTAGTTTTCTGTTCCTCTTTTAAAATGGAGTAGAGCAGGATGGCGATGTTCTTCGCACCCGCCCCCGTGATTCTGGCTGCGACCTCAAATCCCTCCAAGCTCATCCTTACGATTTGCTCCGCCGCTTCGCCGCCTGTGTTCATGCTTCATCAGCTCCTTTCCTTTCTGTTCTTTATCATCTGCCCGTATGACATTTAATTTTTCTTTGAGGGTGTCGCTGCGGGCTTCGATTCCCTCGCACAATCTGACCTCCTTCCGTAGTGTTTTCATGCGCCCTGTGATTTCCGACAAACGAGCCTTGACCGATTCTTTATCTTTGCCGCTTGCCTTGCGGCTCTGGGAGTAAAGCCCCTTGCGCTGTTCGGTCAGCTCCTGCATCTCGGATTCCAGAGAGCCTTTATAAGACAAAAGCTGCCCCGCCGTGTCAATATGGTTGCGGCAGAGCAGCCTTGTTTCGTTGGTAATGGCTTCCATCTTCAGCAAGTCGTCTTTCAGAAGATAGTGAAGCCTTGCATAATTCGGTTGTTTCTTCTTTGGCAGGATGCCGAGCTTGTAGCAGTAGTGGAGATACAGCCCACGCAAGCCGCCGATTTTCTTGGCATCCTTTAATGTGCCTTTTACCTTTATCACTCTGACCTGCGGCTGTTCTTTGGAAAAGCTCTGGAACTTGACCGCATAGGAATTTTCCCTTATGCGTTCCGTTATCCTCTCGTTGGTGTAGTCTTCGCCGAGCTTGTAGAGCCGCTTCGGTCTTTGCCATCCCTTGCCGACTATCGTCCAGTATTTTCGGTTGGGGTCAAAATTGATGCGGTATCCCATTTCCGACAACTGGCGGTCGAAGTCTTTCAGCGTGAACGATTTTGAGATGGCTTCGTCCACCGCCTGCCGTGCCACGGCATCCCTCGTAGGCAGACCGTTCTTCTCGGCTTGGCAGAGGACATAGGGCTTCTTCCTGCCGCTTGGGTGTTCGATGACCGATAAGGAATACTCACGGCACAATTCGTCCGAACGCTGGCGGAGCAGCCGCAGGTTCTTCTTGTTGTCGTAATAGTGCCTGCCGTCAATATAAGAAACCGAGTTGACGACAAAATGGTTGTGCAGGCATTCCGTGTTCAGATGCGTCGCCACAATCACTTGAAACCTGTCGCCCCACATCTTCTCCGCCAGCTTCACGCCGACCTCATGTGCCTGCTCTGGCGTGACCTCGCCCGCCTTGAAGCTCTGGAAGCCGTGATAACAGACTATTTCACTCTGGTCGTTCCATTGGGCTTTCGCCATCATCATCTCATCCCTTGCAGTGGTCGGGTCGCAGTTTACGCCCGTGACAAAAAACTGACGCTCGGTCTTGTCGCCGTTGGTGGCATACTTCATCACGTCGCCCATCGCCTGCAAGTCTGCATCCGTGTATTTGGGGTTGGCGGTCTTTTCTGGGTTCTCGGCGTAGCCGATGGGGTGGTCGAGCCTGCCCTTTACGTCCCATATCTCGCAGACCGCCATCAGCCAGACATCTTCCTCGGAACAAGGTAGCATCTGCCCACGTTCAGACGGAAGTCACGCCACCGTTTGGCTTCGTCGTAGAGCATCGGCGTGTCCACAAAGTTTAGGGCGTTCGCCTTTGCCGCAAGCTGGTTGATGCGGTTGCCGATGGCGGACAGCTCCCGCATGATTTTATAAAACTCTGGGTCTGGCTTCTCGCACAGGCGGTAGCCCATGACCATCGACTGGAGCAGGGCTTGTCTGGAATGCCCCGCCCTCTCCGCAAGGGAGCAGAGGTATTCAGCTTCTTCCTCTGTCAGTCGGAACAGTATCTGCACGTTTCGTTTCCGCATTGGCATCCCCCTTTCCCTCGGAGAGCCTGTTAATCTGCAACACGCACATACACGCCACGCCGACCATGCCGCCGAGCGTCGTGCCGAGAGCGAAGAACAATAAATCTCTCATCCTTAAAAACTCCTTTCTTCCTGCCGCACTCTGGCGGCGGTCTTTTCCACGGGGTATTAGGGGAGCTTTCCCCTAACAAGCGAATTTTGTTTCCATCGGCTGATGGATAACCAAATTCAGTGCTTGGTAAGACGTGTCTTTAATCCCCGTCCCCGCAACAGCATCCTTTACACACCGTTCTGAAACACGGACAGCCCGAACAACAATCGTCCTCAAAATCCTCTCCCTCGGATTCGTTTTCTTCCCCTGCGTCCTCCATAGGGTCGTTAATCTCGGCTTCGCCGCAGACAAAATCCCCGTCGGAAAACTTCACAAGGTCGGTGTCAAACAGGACGGTCTTTAACTTCTCCGCCGCCTGTTCGGGGCTGTCGGCATGGATGGAAACGGTCTTTGCATAGTGGGCGACAAGGGTCACTTCATAATTTTTCAATCGTTCTTTCCCCCCTTTCGGTCTGAAATTTTGTTATGGTTACGGTCATTTCTTACTGAAAATCTTCATTCAGTCAGCGGGCATCCCTCCTTTCACGGCTCGGTTTCTGCCTTGCAATCCCCAGATAGGACATTAAAAAATCGTTGAAGTCCTTGCCGATTGGCGGCGGTTCATCAACAATTCGGTAGTCTTTCTGCAACAATTCTTTCAAGGCGGCGGTACATAAACGACCTGCTTTGTCCTTATCCAGATGCAGAAATATGGTCTTGATTTGCGGGTTTGCTTTCAAAAAAGTCGTGAGGGCAACGGGGATTTTGCTTTCTTTCAGCTCTTTCTTCGGCTGGTACACGCCCGACAGGGAGAGAAGATTCTCCGCTTTATAATCTTTTCCCTCACATTTTAAATAGGTGGCGTAGGAGAGTAAATCAATGGCGGCTTCAAATAAATGCACGGCATCGGTCGGCTCTTTTGCCAGCAAGCGAAACGAATACCGCTTGTCGCTGCCCGATGCGTCACGCTTGAAGCTCCGCATCGTGCCACGGCAGGCGGCGTACTTTGGCGTCCCACTTTCATCTTTCCCGATGAAAACAGCGTTGTGGTAGTCGGCACTTTCAAATATAATCCCCTCGGCAATACACTCTTGGATAAGCTGGTAGTCAATGCCACGCCCGAAAAGATACTCCGTCACCCTGTCGCAGTTTTTGTTCTTCGGCGGCAGGAGCAGCACCTTTGGCTCGTCTTTTTTCACGGCAGGGGGCGGCGGCTTCCAGTCCGCCATCGTCTGTCCCGTGAGGGTTTCCACGGCTTCCACAAAGCCGTATTCCTTGACTTTCATCAGATAATCAAGGGCGGAATAGCCGCCGAAGCCCCTCGACCACCAGTACCATTTGCCGTTGGAAATCTTCAAGCTGTCATGCTCAGCGGTACAGTAGACGTTCGTCGTGCCTTTGACTTTGACAAGGTTGCTCGGTTCGTAGGCTCTAAGATAAGACAACAAATCTATCTGCCTTGCCTGCTCAAGTACGTCTGGGTCAATCTGCACATAGGGTTTAGATGCTCTCATTCAAATAAAAATCACCTCCAGAAATAGAATTAGCCGAGGGATTTTCGTAAATGAAAACCTCTCGGCTATGTAAAAAACAATATCAAGTTTATACTAACATCATTTTTTCTTGACTAGTTCACTAATTGTGTCCCTTTTCAGATGCCACTTTGGAAAGCTTTATCAAGAAATCATTCAAAACATTATTCCATATATTTAATTCTGAAACACACTTTTTAAGGTTATCTTTATAATGATTTTCATTGATTCCTAATAATTCAAACAGTGTTCTGCGATATAATAAACTTATTTTTGACGAATATAAAACGGACTCATTTCCAGTAAAATGTAAGCCTTTTTGTTTACGCTTGATGTGCATTATCCGAACTCTGCTATTAACCATTGTTGATAAAAACTCATCATAATTATTGGATAATTCATTTTCAAAAATATCTGTACCAAATTTATCAATCAAAGCTTCTAAACAGTTTCTAAGAGTTGTTCCACGTTCCCCTGGAAACAAAGATGAGAAAAGATTGGTATGTTCTTTTACAATTTCAATAAGAGGTTCTGCTAATTCCACCAAAAAAGCACATTTAACATCTACTGTTATTCCACTATTGCTTACTGAATAAAGATACATTTGATGCACCACATCTAATTCATCAAGCAATTTTTCCCATTTATAAAACAAATCCGCTGTAATGACAGAATCAAATTGCATCATTTTGTCATTAGAATAATTACAAAAATCGGCAGATGAAAAGTAAGATAGCCGCCTCTCTATAAGTTGTTCTTCATAAGAATGTAATATATCTTCATTTTCCATATCAGATTCAGATAATTGAATTTTTGATAATGGGATAAACGTGCCATCCAATAACATTAACAACCGTTCAATACTTAAAAACAGTGCATCCAAATCAAATACGGAAACATCCTCATCGGAAGTTACTGTTATTTTTCTAATTCCTAATTGTTCAATACTAATATGAAAATTCTTCCCCTTTTTAATGTCAAAATTAACTTCATGCGGACCGTCTAACATCATTTTTTCATCTTTAAAGGTAGCTACTAAAGATTTGCACGCTACTATTTGCTCCATACTTTCTTTCCTCCTTTTAACACATTTTCTTCACAAAAAAACACATTCTCATATTTACTAATTCAAACTATAAGTAGTCCAATCTGTAAAATTACTTACCTCATCTTTAGTAAATATTAGAATGTGTTCTTTCGTATTTTCGTTCAGAATAAACTATTTCCCGAAATTTGTCAACAATATTTTGTGATTTCTTATAAAAAAAATCAAGATATAGCGTTTATTGTCTATCCGAACTATGTAAAAGACGGCATCAGCACTCACGCCGACACCGCCTTTCCCTCGGTCAGTCCGTTATAAAATCCCTGCCTTTTTCAGATACCCCACGCTGTCATAGCAGCCACGGAAGTAAACCGACTGCATCTCCATGTCCGTAAGTTTGTTTCTAAGCTCCATTACTTCAATCAACGCTGCACATTCTTCCTCGGTCAGTTCCGCCGATGTTTCCGTGTCAAACACTCCCAAGACTTTCGGATATTTCCCATAAAGTCTCTCAATCTCGGCTCTTATGGCACGGTATTCCTCGTTTTCTCTGGACAGCTTTGCCACGACAGAGCCGAGGTATTCATTGAAGATATTGCTGTGGGCGTCTACAAAAGTTTCAAATCTGAACGTATCAGACATTCCTCTTCACCTCCGATTTTTTCTAATCGTCCTTATTATAATACCCCAAAATCAGCAGTACAAATGTGCAAACTGGATTTAACGCTCCCTATCCACACTTTTTTTCTCTGGCTGTTCGTCGTTCTGCTCTGGTTCATCGTCAATAACAGACTTGTCCTTTTCATTCAGATTCAGTTCGATATTGAGGGCGTTCAGCCGTTTCGTCTTTTCTTTCAGCTCATTTTCAAAGGCAAACGGCTTCTTCACTTCCTCTTTTGCGGTTTCAAGCTGTGCAATGGTTTCCTCCTAGTATAATAATGGTGTAGTCAAGAATGACTACTGGTTAATAGTTACAAAGTCCAATCTAATAAATCTATATAGATATAACGGAAGGAGGAGTTCCCCCTCCATCAGAAGTTATAAAGTAACATTATTTACCATGTCTGAGGTTTCCTTAATGCACCAGACAAAAGATAGAGGTATAATCACTGGAGGCAGGATCATTGACGACACCTCCTTGGGAACCGGCCTTCCGGCTGGTGAAACCTCTTAGAAAGTCTGTCAGTCCATTCGGTGGTGATTTATGTTTTGGCTGGTTGGGAAGCCCCAGGCTATACCTGTATAAACCGCTAGGTTGTGTATCCGCCCTCTGGAAATGGATGCCTGCCAGAAAGGATAAAACCATGAAATACCCAAAAGTACTTATGATGCTTGAAAGCATCCCTTATCTCTCAGTCGGGCTTGATGTCGGCGCAGACTTCACCTGGATGTCCATCATGCTGCCCAATGGCATTCTCACCGGGAAACCTTTTAAGATCATTCATTCTGATCCGCAGTCCCGTGAGCTTGCTGTCGCAAAAATAAAGGAAGCACAAGAGATGTATTCCCTCGAAAGCCGCTGCTTCCTTGAGTCCACCGGGATCTACCACATCCCGCTCCTGTACTTCCTTCGTGATAAGGGGTTTGACTGCTCAGTCATTAATCCTATCATCACTAAGAATAGCACAAATATGAACGTAAGGAAACTGCATAATGATAAATTTGATTCAAAAAAAGCTGCCAAAGTCGGCCTGGATGCTTCCCTTAAGACTTCCATCATACCAGATGATGAGGTCATTGACCTGCGCAACCTGGTACGGGACTACTATTACTTCAAAGACCTGCAGTCCGCTGTCGTCCTGAAGCTCACGGCGGAACTGAAAGTGTCCTTTCCCGCATACCGGAAGGTGTTTAGCACGGTCACTACCCAAACTTCCTTAAATCTTCTGGAAGCTTACCCCTTTGCCGCAGACATGCTTGCCGCCCCAAAAGACATACTTGTGGAAACCATACGCAAAACCGCACGTTTCGGTGAAAAATATGCCGTTTCCAAATATGATGCCATACGTGCTGCCGCAAAGGACGCCGCTGTTTTCGGACGTGCGCTTCAAAGCAGTGCACTCCGGATCCGGCTGTATATCAAAACCTACCGGGAATACCAGGAGCATCTGGACAATATACTTGAGGACCTGCATAAGGCTGTTGATAAGCTGGAAGGGACGCCGGTTTATGACCGTATCTTCCTTCTCCAGTCCCTACGTGGTGTCGGTTTTCTCAGTGCAGCCGTCCTGATCGCTGAAATGGGCTCCTTTGACCTGTTTTCTTCCCCAAAGAAGCTTTATGCTTACTTCGGCTTGGATCCTGCCGTGAAGCAATCCGGCAAGTTCAATGGGGATAAAGTCCACATGTCCAAGAGGGGTTCTAGCCTTGCCAGGCGTATCCTGCATATGGTGGCTATCAATAATCTTAAGGTGGATAAAGGGACAAAAACACCAGTAAATCCAGTTATCCACGGCTATTATACCGACAAATGCAAAAGCAAGAAGAAAAACGTGGCTGTCGGGGCTGTCATGCATAAAATCTGCAATATCATTTTTGCCATGCTCCGGGATAATAAACCATTTGAGATCATCACTCCTCAGGAACACTGTGAGCGGTATCTGGCAGCGCATCCCGACAAGATACAGAACGCAGCCTAACAGGTTTATCATGAATTTTAAAGATTTCCACATGGGTGGGCTTATTAAAGTTACCCTTTTTTACATCAACTGCTTGAAAAAAACTTTTTTAACATTTTTCACTTTACCTATTGACATTTCTTAGCTGGACTTTCTCGTCTTGGCGGCTTCCAGTCTGGCGGGGATTTTGGCAATCTCATTCTCGATTCGGGTCAGATTGCCGATGGCATCCGTCCCTAAATCTACCTTATATTTCCTCATTCCGCAAAGGTTCAGACAATAGTGTGCATTGACGGTATCATAGAAAACCTCCATCTGAAAGCCACGGTAGCTGCCGATTTGTATCGGCTGTGACAGCGGGTTTTCCTTGCAGATGGCAAGGAGCATCCCGCCTGCGTCCGCTTTTTCTTTGTAGGTCACGCCGTTTAAGGTCATCGGGCAGAATTTATCCTCGCCCTGCGGCTTGTGCTGGCTGGCAATTTCCACATCGTTTTCGTAGCCTATAATGCGTTCCTCATACTCCTTAATCTCCTGCGGGTAATGCTTCAGTATCCTGTCCTCAAGGTCGTAATGTTCGGAAAGGTAGCTCTGCTTCAAAACTTTCAGCTTCGCCACCTGCATATCCAAGTCCATTTTTTCCTTAAAGCGTTCGTCGCCCGTGGCAAGCATTTTCACCTCCGCAAAGGAGAGGGCGACCTCGTCCACGTCCTCGGCAGAACGCACGGGGCTTTTGCTCGTCATTATCTGGGAAATGAATTTCTGCTTTCCCTCGACGAGCTGATAAAGGTACGCATCAAAGGTCTGTTCCGTTACATAGCGGTAAACTTCCACTTCGGGAAACATATTTCCCTGACGTTCCAGACGACCTTGACGCTGTTCCAAGCACGACGGCTTCCACGGGCAGTCGAGGTTATGGATGGCAATCAATCTGTCCTGCACATTTGTACCCGCACCCATCTTCTGGGTAGAGCCGAACAATATACGCACCTCGCCGCTCCTTACCTTTGCGAACAGCTCCTTTTTCTGTGCGTCGGTATTCGCTTCATGGATGAAACGCACCTGCTCCGCAGGGATTCCACGCCGTATCAGTTTTTCCCTCATGTCGTCGTAGACGTTGAACATACCGTCATTTTTCGGTGTGCTGAGGTCGCAGAACAATAATTGTGCTGCCTTTGTGTCGGCGTGTTCCTCCCAGATGCGGTACATATTGTCCACGCAGGCGTTGACTTTGCTGTTCGGGTCGTCTGGCAGCATTGGGTCAATCAACCTTTGGTCTAGGGCAAGCTGCCGCCCGTCGTTTGTCACTTTGAGCATGTTATCTGTTTGTGGTTTTACGAGCCTTGCACGGATTTTCTCTGCCCGCTTCGCAAGCCCCGCCACCATTTCCGTCTGGATTTGGCTCGGCTTGGTCTTGATGTTGTGGTAATTGACCTTTGGCACGGGGAGCTTCAGCATATCGGCGGTCTGGATGTCCGCAACCTCACGGAACATCTGCATCAGTTCTGGCAGGTTGTAGAACTTCGCAAACCTTGTCTTTGCTCGGTAATTCGTCCCCTCTGGGGCGAGTTCCAGAGCTGTGACTGTTTCGCCGAACGTGGAAGCCCAACTGTCAAAATGCTGCAACCCGTTCCTTGCGAGGGTGTCATACTGCAAGTACCGCTGCACGGAATACATCTCGACCATCGAGTTACTTATAGGCGTCCCCGTTGCGAAAACTACGCCACGGCTGCCCGTGATTTCGTCCAGATAGCGGCATTTCATAAAGAGGTCGGAGCTTTTCTGGGCTTCGGTCTGGGCGATGCCGCCCACATTCCGCATCTTGGTAAATAAATAGAGGTTCTTGTAAAAATGACTCTCATCTATAAAGAGCCTGTCTATGCCCAGTTCCTCAAAGTTTATCACGCTGTCTTTCCGCTTGGTGTCGTTCAGCTTGTCAAGTTTTGCCTTGATTGCTTTCCTCGTTTTCATGAGCTGCTTGACCGTGAACTGCTCCCCGTGGGATGCCTGCACGTCGTCAATGCCACGCTCAATATCGTCAAGCTGGCGCATGAGCTGTTCCCTCTGGCGTTCCTCGCTGATGGGAATTTTCTCGAACTGACTATGCCCGATAATCACCGCATCATACGCCCCCGTCGCAATCCTGCCGCAGAACTTCTTGCGGTTTCCCATTTCAAAATCCCGCTTGGTCGTGACAAGGATGTTCGCACTTGGGTAGAGCCTTAAATATTCCGATGCCCACTGCCCGACAAGGTGGTTTGGCACGACAAACATGGATTTCTGGCATAAGCCGAGCCGCTTGCTTTCCTGCGCTGCGGCGACCATCTCAAAGGTTTTTCCCGCCCCTACCTTGTGTGCAAGGAGCGTGTTGCCGCCGTAAAGGTGATTTTGTCAAGATTAGTTGACACATTTTTCTCAAGGGTTTTGTATTCTATGCTGCTTCTTCCAGAGAATCATAGTATCGCTGTCGTTTGATGATGGGAGGAAGCCCTCCATTAGCAGAACAGATCCTCCGGTTATTCCAATAGCTGATGAAATATCTCCAGATCAGGGTTTTCAGTTCATCTGTGCTCATCTTCTCAGTATCATAGCGGTCATATAACAGTTCTGATTTCATTCTGGCCCACATGCTTTCACAGCGGGCATTATCATGGCATCTTCCACCCGCGCTGTTCATGCTTTGTCGGATGCCATATTGATTGATTGCGTCCCGATAAAGCCGGCTGGTGTACTGGCTTCCCCTGTCACTGTGGATAATTGCTCCGCGGATGCCTGGATACGCTTCCGCCGCGTTTTTCAATGTCCGCACACATAACGGAGCTTTCATGTTTGTATCCATTGCCAGGCCAACCACGCTGGAATCGAAGCAGTCGAAAACAGCGGAAACATACAGCTTTCCATCGCTGGCTTTGATCTCTGTTATGTCTGTTACGCACTTGGACAGCGGTTCCTCTGACTTGAAATCACGTTTTAACAGATCTTCTGATTTCCGGGCTTCCCGGTCTGCTTTCGTGATTCCGTTTGGTTTACGCCTGGGATGATGGCTGATTCCAATATCCTCCATGACACGGTAAACAGTACGTTCGCTGGGAATATCCACATTTTCAGGCTGTTTTAACATTAATGCCTGATACATGCGGATCCGGCCGTAGGTGTCATTACAATCGTCTTCCTCAAGGATCTCCATCATGGCATCTGCCAGAGCCTGGTACTTCCATGGGCGGTCTTTATTTGCAAGGTACCGGTAAAATCCCTGCCTGCTGACACGAAGGGCTCTGCAGTAAAAAGAAAGATTTCCTTTTAATTCGCCGTCTTTGGTTTTAAACGCAATAAACTTCATTCTTTCGTTTTTGCTGACCTCAGACGGCTCGCGGCGAAAAAAGCGCTGGCTTCCTCAAGAAAGTCATTTTCCTTTTTCAAACGGCGGATTTCTTTTTCCTGTTCCTTAACCTGCTGTCGGAGCTTTAAGAGTTCCTCATTAAGCGTCATGGCGCTTTGCGGGGTCTGTGAACCTGCCCCAAGGTCGAGGCTGCCAGGGCGGTTGGCCCGTACCCAGCCATACATAGTATTCTTTGGTACCCCCAGTTCTTTGGCGGCTTTTGCTTGTCCGATTTCCTTTGCGAGTTTCACTGCCTGTACTTTGTATTCATGGTCGTATTGCCTGTTTTCTGCCATTTTTGTTCACTCCTTATTCTCTTGATTATATCTCAAATCCTTGAGAATGGGCTGTCAACTTTTTTTATACCATATCAAGGATATGGGCAATCGCATTGACTTGATGCGGTCTTAGCTGAATCTCTGGGCTGATGCCGCCAAATGTGATATGGCTTCCGTCATATTCACGGGGGCGGATAGAATTAAATGTGTCATTATAATAGCGTACAAGCCTGTTCCTGCGCTCTGGGTCTTTCCAAATCCAGTCCTGAAACGCCTGCTTTATCACCTCCTGCTTTGCCTGCGCCGCCGTGGTTTCCTTATGGTTCAGAACCACTTTCTTATTGTTGTGTTCGTCATAAACATAGTCAAAGATACGGGTGTCACGGAGATTCAAAGTGTCCTCCATGATGCGGTAGGCACTTGCCCGCTTCGTGCCGTAAGTGCTGTCCGCCTTGACGTTCCCCACGTCGGAACTTTTATTCTCAATAAACCAGTCGCCGTTATATGCCGTGTAGCGTACTTGCAGCCTGCCCGCCGCATAGCTTGACGGCGTTAAAAGCTCCACCATGAACTGCTGTATATCCTCCTGCGGTATCCACGTCGCACCCAGACGGACGGAGATTTCGCTTGCGGGCAAATCCTTTGGGATGACCTTTTCCAGTGCCGCCACGTTGACCGCAAGCTCTGGGTCTGACTTTGCCGCTATCTCTGCGATTTTCAGTTCCTCCCGCACATTCCCCGATAAATACTCGTCTGCGGTCACATACCTTGCAGGCTCGGAAGATGGAACTTTATAAATAACTCCCTGCAATTCCTTAATGATTTCTTCCTTCGACCTGCAGGTGAGCCGCGCCATATAAGATAAATCGACACGGGCTTTCTCCCCGATGGAGAGGGCGAGGGCTTCGCTGGCGGTTTCCACAAAGGTCATTTCTCGGTGGGGCTTTATCGTCCGCTTCGTAAACATATCCGCTTTGCGTTTGAATTTTCCCTCGTCATCAAGCACCTCCAAAGAGCATAAAAGGAAGTAGCTCTCGTCTGCCGCAAAAGCGAGGTAGTTGCCCCTGCTGTTGATTAAGCCGTACTTTTTGGTAAAGGCATCATATAATCGGTTTAGGTTTTCCTGCTCGGTCTGTATCATTTCCTCTGGGCAGTCGTTGGTCTGGTACTGGATGAGCTTCCTCACGCAGTCACGGATTTCCAACAGCCCCTTGATGCGGTTCTCCGCCGTCATGGACACGTTGGCGGGGGTCATCCCGTTATTCTCTCGGAAGTAGACCTTTCCTCCCACAAGGGCAAAAGAGAAGTTCCGCACGTTCGGGTCGGCGGGGATGGCTTTCTCCTGTTCATCGGAGATACGGTCAACTTCATTTTCTATCTCTGGGATTTCGCCGTCTATCCGCTGCATGGCTTCATGGAGAAGCCCCGCAAGCGGCACGTCTGGGTAGGCTTTGCAGGCACTGTCCATGCCGAACCTTGTGCTTTCCATCTTCATCTCGCCAAGCACCATCTCTGGATGCTGGACAAAATAGCTGTTCATCGTAATGCCGTCCTCATTGGTATCGAGGTGTACCCACTCTGGCTCTATCTCTATCATGCGGTCACGTTTTTGTAAAATAAGGATGTCGCTCGTGACCTCCGTCCCTGCGTTTGCCCGAAACGTATTGTCTGGAAGCCTTACCGCACCCAAAAGCTCGGCTCTCTGTGCGATATATTTCCGCACCTCTGGGCTTGCCTTGTCCATCGTCCCCTTAGAGGTGATGAACATCACAACACCACCTGCCCGCACTTTATCCAGAGCCTTTGCAATAAAATAGTCGTGGATTAGGAACTTCTGGGCGTTGTAGCGGCTGTCGTTGACTTTGAACTCCCCGAACGGGATGTTGCCAAGCACCACGTCAAAATGATTGTCTGGGAGCTTTGTTTCCTCAAATCCCTCAATGGCAATGCTGGCTTTCTGGTAGAGCTGCTTCGCAATCCTGCCCGATAACGGGTCAATCTCGATGCCGTGCAGCTTTGATTTCTCCATGCTGTCGGGCAGAAGCCCTAAGAAATTGCCCGTGCCGCAGGACGGTTCTAAGATATTCCCCTGTGAAAATCCCAGACGGTCAAGTGCTTCATACATTGCCTTAATGACGATGGGCGGCGTATAAAAAGCGGTCAGCGTGGATTCCATAGCGGCATGGTATTCCTCATCGGAGAGAGCTGATTTTAATTCCTTATATTCATTTGCCCATGCCGCATTGTTGCCGTCAAACGCCATCGACAGACCGCCCCAACCGACGTATTTTGCAAGAGTTTCCTGTTCTTCGGGCGTGGCAAGGCGGTTTTCTATCTGAAGGTCATGGAGAAGCCTTATTGCTGCCATATTGTTTTGGAACTTCTCTTTTGCGCCGCCAATACCTAAATTATCATCGGTAATGCGGTAGTTGCGGCGGTCGGCAGAGAGGGCAAGGGCAAACGGTTTCGCTGCAATGGGCGTTTCCCTCGGCTGCTTATGCTCTGGCTCGTCAAAACGTATCTTCTCCACCACAATGTCATAAGGAAGCCCGTTCTCCACGGCGGGATACTCCGCCACGGTTTCCGTGGTCGGCTCTGCGGGGGATTCTGTTTTTTCTTCGGACTTTGGTTCTTTCTGTGCCAGTCTTTGCCGTTGGTTCTGTTCTCTTTCCTGCTCTAAAATCCTGCGGACATAGCCCACTTTCTCCACACGGTTTATCTGGAAACCCACGTTATTCTGAAATGTGATGTCACGCATGGAAACATCGCCGCTGATTTTTCCAACGCTTTCTATCATATAACGGCGGTTGTCAATCATAATCTCTTTGCCGATAAGGTCAGAATTATCCTGCTTTTCATCTGTTCCAGTCGGGGCAGGCTCTAAGTCCTGTTGTGCTTTCCGTTCCGCATCTTTCGCCGCAAACAGCTCCGTGATATGCTCCGCACTGTTTAAGGTATCGGCGTATTCCTGCGCTTCTTCCTCGGTTTCAAAAGTCTGGTAGATGCCACCTACGTCGTAGTATCGGTCGGCACTGTCCTCTGGGGCTTCGTTATTCCGTATAATAAACGGGTCGGCAAAGGCATCGGAAGTCTGCTCTACCGTGTAATGCGGTATCTCCTCTGGGGTATCGGGTACAATTTCTTTCCCCAATGTTCCATCAGTCTTTGCACTTCCCTCTCGATAAAACGGCTCAAGCTGTTCCTCCGTCAAGGACACTAAATCGTGGTAATACAGATTGGAAAGTGCGTTCTGGATAAGGTCGGCAAGGTCACTGTACTGCGTATATTCTGCAAGAACGCCATCCACATACGTTTCCATGCGGTACTGCAAGAGGTTGACGGATGCCTGTATCCCGTGCAAGTCATCCTCGGTATTCCGAAATGCAATCTTGACGTTGGACAAATCCGTATAGTCCACTTCGGCGTCGCCGCCAAACTCCGCATCGCAGTATGCGTCGATGCAGCCTTTCGCCTGCTCCAAAAGTTCTTCCTCGGCAGGCTCTTTCCTCCTGTGAAACCAGTCCTCCTCGGTAGCCATTATCTCGCCAAGCCGCTTTTCATCCTCTGGGGTCAGTTCCGTGTTCTGCTCCAAGAACGGGATAAACACGTCACGCCCCAGACGCAGGGATTCCATTTTCTCTCGGTAGTAATCTTCCCCCTGCCGTTTCCACTCTGGGATAAACGGACAAGTTGGGGAGAGGGAATATTCATAGAAATTTCGGATATGGTCGGTTAAATCCCCCTCGCCGTCGCCGATGTCAAACCGCCCCTCGTAATTAAATTCCTCACCGCCGATGACGGCATGGATTTCAAAATCGGTCTTATGATACCAGCCGACATGGTTCTCCTCATTCTCCCTTTCCCGATGCTGTTTTTCGTCCAGAACGCCGAGCAGCTTATTTCCCAAAGCGAAACTTAAATCCGTAAATCGGTCGTTCAGCTCCCTGTCATAAAAGGCGGGATGCTCGGAAAATCCGATAGCGAGTGTGATGCTGTCTGGCTTTTCCTCGGCAAGTGTTTCTGTTTTCTGGCTCTCGGTGATGACCGTTTTCAGATGGTCGTTCGCAGGGTTCTCCTTTAGCTTTTCTTCAAAATCGGCTCGGCTGAACTCTTTTCCGAACAATGGGAACTCCGCATTTCGCAAAGACACGGCGTTCTCATCAAAGGCGATGACCTCATATTTGTCCGCCCCGATATACACCACGTCGCCCTCGTGGTAGAGGTAGCGGAGAGGGTACAGCTCCGTAAGCTCCTGCGAGAAACGCCACGCATTGCTGCGGCTGTAAACGCTGGTCGTCTTTTTTTGCACAAGGGAGAGGAAGTCTAACAGCTCCTGCACGTTGTCGGGATGCTGCAATGCCTGTTCCATAAGGTCAGCGGGCATATCCGCAAAATCCCCGCATCCAATTACGCCCAACAAATCTTTCTCATAGCCGTCCAAGTCACGGATAAAGTCGGAGAGCCGCAGGGCGAGCGTGTCCCGCTTGTCCGCAGGGGGCAGCTCCCTTTTTTCCTCAATAAAACGCTGCCTTGCCAGTTTCCTCTGGGTGTCGATTTCATACTGCGGGGCAGATATGCTTTCCAGATAATCGGCATAGTGGTTTTTCTCTTTGGGATTGAGGTAGCGGTTATCCTTAACAAGCTCCCGCATCCGTTTTTCCGCTTTCGACCAGCTCAACAAGGTCGTGTTCGGTGGAAATGCCGTCACGGTCAATGGAGATGCCCTTGCCGCTGTACCACACATACCCCTCCGTGCCGTCTGAAAAATCAACGAAAAAGCCGCCCGTGCCGTATTCCCTTTTCAGAAAATCAATGTTCTTCTTTTTATCTTCCTGCTTCTGGAACTGGTGGTAAATGCGGTATTTCCCGTTCGCAACGCTGTTCCCTTTTACAAGGACGGCATCAATGTCCTCCTGTGAAACGGCAAAAGCAGAGGCTTTTTCGTCCTCTGCTTCAGCTATCATTTCAATCTGTTCGTCTACGGTCGGGAGATTGGCAGCAACTTCTTCCTCGTTGGCAACGCTGCCTTTTTCAGTTCCCGTCTGTTTTTCTGGCTCTGCGGTCTGTGCCGCAGCCGCTTTTTCTTCCTGCCTGCCGCCGTCCGACTGCGGCTCTGGCTCTGAATTTCCTAATTGTAAATCAGTTCTTCCAGTATCAATTCCTCCGCCTGGCTGCGGATATTGTTCATCATGCCGAGCCACTGCATCGGGGCTTTCTCTTTCAGCTCCTCCGTCACTCCCTGCTCGGCTGCTAACTGCTTCGTTAGAAGCTCCAGCCGCTGCAACGCCGTCTGTTCGGTCTGGTGTAAGTGTTCGTTCAGCCTGCCCGCTGTCAGCAGGTTGAGGTACGCCACCCTCTTGTGGTTTTCCAGATAATCCCTGTGCATCAAAGCGTACCTGCCAAGCGGAAGCTCTGGCTCTGTCGGTAATGTCAGGTCGGGAATAAGATAATCCGCCTGTTTCGTGTAAGTGATTTCGCCCATTATCTTCGCTCCTTTCGGGTTGTTTCCTGCCTTTATCATACTGGCTTGCGATGTCCCTTGCAAATGTGCGGTTCTGACCTCTAGCTTCGATTTGCACATTTCGGACTGCCGCCGAGATTTCCCGCAACGCCATCTCAGAAATGTCGCTCGTGGCTATGCCGATGGCGTTCAGCGTCTGGGGCGTGTTGAAATTTATAATCTCTGCAAAGTCCTCATGCTCAAAATACCCATCCGTATCCAGACCGCAGCGGCTCAGCAGCATATAGGCGACGCTGTTTGCGGCAAGCCGTCTGTAAATCACTTCTATATTATAGTCGTCCAGTTCCTCCAAAAAGCTGTCTTTCGTGCAGCCCTTTAGCTGTGAGAGGTAATCGGGCAAGTTGTCCTCCACGGCGTTCTCCGCCGTCCCTATTAAAAATGTGGCAAAATCGCCGCCCTCCGTGCCGCCGAACCTGTCCGCAAGCCGCTCCATGACGGGCTGCTCGTACCGCTTATCCATCTGCCATATCGGGACGGCTCGGCTGCCGTAGTAGCCCTCATGGGTGTCGGAAACGTCAAAATAATATTTCAGCGTGTTCCTGCGCCCTTTCGGGTCAAAGACCGCTATGCCTTTGCTGTCTTTATTTACCCAACGCTTAAAGAGCCTGTTCCATGTGCCAATCTCGGCGACTGCCGTAGCGTCGGGGCGTTGGGCGTAAATCAAGAGCTGCTCGTCAAAGCGGCACTTGTAATTGTGGCAGGCAGAGGATAAAAAGCCCTGCCAAGCCTGCGGGTTCTTTGCGACCGCCATCCCCGTGCGGCGGTACAGCTCCGTAATAAGCTGGTACTTTGCAGCCATAGGCTCACACCTCCTTATCGTTCCATATCTTTGTTTTTCTGCTTCCTGTCGTATTCCCCGCACCGCTCGGCGATTTCGGAATACATCTTGTCCCGCATGTCCCGCTCATAGGCTCGGTATTCCTTTGCCTTTTCCGTGGGCTTGTACCAGACACTCTTTTTATCTGCTTCATCTAAGCCCTCATAGCGGTCGTCTATCTTGTCCATATATTCCTTGTAGATGGCATGGGCGGCGGGGGCGTCCTTTGCGTAGCGGTAACGGTCAAGGCTCTTATGCGTCCCACGAAGCTCTGCGTATTCATAGAGCATACGGATAACCTCACGGTCAAGCCCTTTCTGCCCCTCGGCATCATAGATTTCCGACAGTCCCTTACATCTCCATGAATGGTAGGGAGAGGTGTCGTTGGAGCTGTGGGAAGATACATACACGCCGTCTTTCTTTACCGTGATGCGGTTGATTAGCTCCGTACTCATTCCATCCCACCTCCCAGAAATGAGATGACCTTGTTCCCCTTGATGCTTTTTTGCAGCTCATTGATGAGCGTGATGTCCGCTACCGTGATGCCCTGCATGGAGAGAATGTCGTCCATCGTCATGGCAGCAATGGCTTTTTCCTCGGTAAATCCTGCGTCCAGAACCTTGTTTAAGGCTCTGACGGCTTTTGGGTTGACTGGCATATCCCATACCTCCTATCGTTCATGGTCTTTTTGCTTCGGGGCTTTCTGTGCGGACGGCGGCTCCTGCGGCTTCGGCTCATACGTTGCCCCGTTTTTCTCCATGCGCTCGGCAAACTCACAGATGTGGTAAATGTCGCCGCCCCTGCCAGAGCTTAACTCTAAATGGGTTTCGTCGATATAGCGGCAGGCGTGTTCAAATTTTTCTTTCCACGCCGTCGTAATGATGATTTTCCCGCCGTCTGGGATGCGGAACAGTTCTTTGTAATGGGGGTCAATAAATCGGATTCCCTTTTCTGCTCTGGATATATGCCTGTCGAGCCATTCTTTCACATAGCAGTAGCAGTAAAAGTTATAGTCGCCCTTTGTCGGGTTGCAGCGGAGCAGGAAAGCGTGTTTCTCTGTATCCACACGGAAGCCGTACTCCGTGCAATAGTTCCCATTAAAGCCACTATCGGGAAATTCCTTTGTAAATGCACCCATGTCATAGCGGTTATGCAGAAGCCCCTTATCTTCACGCAGGGCGTTGATAATATCGTCCAGACCTGTCTTGAACTCGTCCGTTTTCCATTGTTCTCTGGTATCAAACCAAGTGGTATGAAAGCCATATCCAGAGGGGGCAAAATCACCTCGGAGATGCCCAATACATCCCGTCTGCCCCTCAAGCTGCATACTCTGGGCGTAGGTGTATTTCTGTTCGGATTGCGTCAAAGCCCGTACCTCCATCAGCGTTCCTCCCTGCTCTTTGATTTCTTCGCCTTTTCCTGTTCCTTGATTTTTGCGAGTGCTTCCTTTGCCCAGTCGGGCATCTTCTCTGGCTTGATTTCCCCAAGCACGTCGCACCGTTCCCATCGGGCGTGCTTTCCGTCCGCAAGGGAAGTGCCGAACACCGCCTGCCCCCTGCCGCCCAACGCTCCGTGACCGCCGTCCGCCAATACAAGCTGGTAGGCAGAATGTCGGTATTCGTGGCGGTTGACTTCGGCATTGATGACAACGACCTTTCCCACAATGCTGCCGCATTTGTCGTCTGGGATGCAGTCGTCTATGGTAAACGGGGTCATGTCAAACTTGAACTGTTCCTGCTCGGCTCTTACACTTTCTATCTGTTCCTGCACCCTGTCGGTAAACATCTGCATGGCTTCCAGATAGTCGTCAGAGCCGACCGCATCCGTCACCCATTCTGCGGACAGCGGGTTATCGTAAGTGCAACAGCAGACAAGATACGGGTATTCTTCTTTCTCATCTATGCCGAACACGACTTCCTTTTTGCCGATGTGGATGCTCTGCGTGACCTCGTAGGAGCTAATCATCCGTTTTTCTTCGTTCTCCATCGGGATTCTCCTTTCTTTGCTTTTTCTCCCTCTGCCAGTCTAAAACCTTTCGGATGCAGACGTCGCAGAAGATGACACGGCTGTCCTTATATCGGGGATAAGGACAGTCCGTGCAGTCATATTTCTTGTCATTTTCATTGTTTCCCGTGCTACCGCTCACGCCCATCGTGCTGCTTCGCCTTTTTATCGTGCTGTTGGTTGTATGGCATCTGGCACTCCGACTGGTAGCGTTCGTTCAGCTTTTCCCTCGCCGCTTCAAGGGTGTTGCAGTAGCAGCCCCAATAATAGTTGTCGCCGCCCTTGCAGTACCAGCATACATAAGGGTTCGGGGCTTTCGGGTGATGCCCGATGACAAGCTCCGTGTTCCCGATAGTGCAGCTCTCTATGATTTCATAGCCCTGATTGGAGCGTGTTTCACCGTCCATAGGCGTTCCTCCTCTCTTTAAATTTTTTATTCACTTCAAGATTCTTTCGCATATCTATGGTATGCCTTTTCCCCTTTGGCTCTGATTTTCTGCATCCGCACGCTCCCTAAAAGCTCTGGGTATTTCTCCTGCAATTTGCGGCGTGTCCTGCCCACGCTCTCAAAGCTCGGCAAGCCAAGCCCCTTATGGTTCAAAAGTATCTGGGCAAGCGGCATAGCTCCCGCATCTTTCAGATACAGGTTGCAGAGGGCAAGGTACAGCACCATGTCGTCATTTCTAGCGTCCTCATTCTCTTGCAGGACAGACTTCACTTTCCCCTCTATGGTTTTCAGATTTTCCATATCTACCTCCATACATGGAAAGAGGGCGGTCATTGAAAACCGCCCCAATCCACATCAGTAAAATATTTCTCAAACTATTTCCTGCGGAGATGCAGCCACGCAGCCGCACCGCCGATAAACGCCACAAGCACAATGGCGATGATGGTTTTTCCCCTCATCCTGCTTAGTCCTCCTTTTTCTTTCTTCTGCACTGGTAGCCTGCAAACCCGAAGATTCCCGCACCGACTGTAAATGCCGCCGCAAGGCTTACCCAAAAACCGAGGCTGAAGTCGTCGCCCGTTTTCGGGGTGTCACGCAGCTCGTTGTGCATGGTTACGGTTGCCGTTTCGTCCGTCTTGACGGTCACTTTCTGGTCGGCGGGCAGGATATAGCCAGAAGATGCCTTGTCGCTGACCTCAGACACGGTGTACTCGCCGATACGCAAGCCGTCAATGACGATTTCTCCGTTCTTGTCGGTAGTAAAGGTCTGGTCGTAATCTTTGCCGATGACACGGAAAGAGAAGCCCTCCACCTTACCGTCAGAGGATGTCTTGACGATTTTGAGTGAGCCTTTCTGTGCTTCATTTAAGAAGCCCTTGCCCGCTTCATTCTCCACATTGTAGGTCTTGCCGTTTTCCTCGATGGATACGGGATAGACATTCTCATCCAAAACAAAGCCTGTCGGGGCGGTTTTCTCACGGACAAGATATTTGCCGTACCGCAGGTCGTTCATCTGATACACGCCTTTCTCCACCTCGCCCATCTCGCCGAGAAGCTCGTCTTTCTTGTCCAGTTTTCCATCTTCGTTTGTATCAGAGTAGACCTCGAATACTGCACCCGTGAGCTTGTTGTCTTGGTAGTCCTTGTCTACCTTAGTCAGAGAGATATTGCCTTTGATGAAATAATTTACAAACTCAATCTCCACAACCTCGTCAACCTCACTGATTGTCACGCTGATTTCTTCCTCGGAGAGTACATATCCTTTCGGGCTTTTGATTTCACGGATTACCCATGTGCCATACGGAACTTCGGCAAAAGAAAAACTGCCGTCATCCTCGGATGTGGCAGTTGCGATTGCATTTTCCTTTGTATATTCCGTTGTCCCCACCTTAAAGATGCCGATTAACGCATCGCCTAAATCTTCGCCGTCCTCATTGGACTTTTTGCCGCTGACAGAGCCGTAAATCAGTTCGTTTTCAATGGCTTCGCCCTCGTTTGCCGTGATGGTTACAACGGCTGTTTCCTGCCCTGCGTACTCGAAGTCAACAGGGTACTTCTCATCGCTGATAAGGTAGGCGGCATTTGTGCTGATTTCCTGCACATAATAGCTGCCCATCGGCAAGTCGCTGATTGCTTTTCCGTGACCGTTCTCATCAAGGAAGATGACTTCAATCAATCCGTCCGCAGGGATAACAGAACCGTCTGCGGCGGTCAGCTCCTCGGCTGCATACAGACCGAACGTGACGTCCTTGATTTCGCCGTTGCTGCCCACGCCGTATGCTTCATCAACCTCAAGGCTCTTGATTACGTCAATTTCTACACGCTGACGCTCATTGTAAAACTCCGTGCCTGTTTCCGTCACTTCGATTTCCTGCCCCGCATACACAAGCTCGACCGCATGGATTTCATCATTCAGCACCATGCCATACGGGGCGGACACTTCCTTTACCTCATACTTTCCGAGATAAAGCTCCTGATTTTGTCAAGATTAGTTGACACATTTTTCTCAAGGGTTTTGTATTCTATGCTGCTTCTTCCAGAGAATCATAGTATCGCTGTCGTTTGATGATGGGAGGAAGCCCTCCATTAGCAGAACAGATCCTCCGGTTATTCCAATAGCTGATGAAATATCTCCAGATCAGGGTTTTCAGTTCATCTGTGCTCATCTTCTCAGTATCATAGCGGTCATATAACAGTTCTGATTTCATTCTGGCCCACATGCTTTCACAGCGGGCATTATCATGGCATCTTCCACCCGCGCTGTTCATGCTTTGTCGGATGCCATATTGATTGATTGCGTCCCGATAAAGCCGGCTGGTGTACTGGCTTCCCCTGTCACTGTGGATAATTGCTCCGCGGATGCCTGGATACGCTTCCGCCGCGTTTTTCAATGTCCGCACACATAACGGAGCTTTCATGTTTGTATCCATTGCCAGGCCAACCACGCTGGAATCGAAGCAGTCGAAAACAGCGGAAACATACAGCTTTCCATCGCTGGCTTTGATCTCTGTTATGTCTGTTACGCACTTGGACAGCGGTTCCTCTGACTTGAAATCACGTTTTAACAGATCTTCTGATTTCCGGGCTTCCCGGTCTGCTTTCGTGATTCCGTTTGGTTTACGCCTGGGATGATGGCTGATTCCAATATCCTCCATGACACGGTAAACAGTACGTTCGCTGGGAATATCCACATTTTCAGGCTGTTTTAACATTAATGCCTGATACATGCGGATCCGGCCGTAGGTGTCATTACAATCGTCTTCCTCAAGGATCTCCATCATGGCATCTGCCAGAGCCTGGTACTTCCATGGGCGGTCTTTATTTGCAAGGTACCGGTAAAATCCCTGCCTGCTGACACGAAGGGCTCTGCAGTAAAAAGAAAGATTTCCTTTTAATTCGCCGTCTTTGGTTTTAAACGCAATAAACTTCATTCTTTCGTTTTTGCTGACCTCAGACGGCTCGCGGCGAAAAAAGCGCTGGCTTCCTCAAGAAAGTCATTTTCCTTTTTCAAACGGCGGATTTCTTTTTCCTGTTCCTTAACCTGCTGTCGGAGCTTTAAGAGTTCCTCATTAAGCGTCATGGCGCTTTGCGGGGTCTGTGAACCTGCCCCAAGGTCGAGGCTGCCAGGGCGGTTGGCCCGTACCCAGCCATACATAGTATTCTTTGGTACCCCCAGTTCTTTGGCGGCTTTTGCTTGTCCGATTTCCTTTGCGAGTTTCACTGCCTGTACTTTGTATTCATGGTCGTATTGCCTGTTTTCTGCCATTTTTGTTCACTCCTTATTCTCTTGATTATATCTCAAATCCTTGAGAATGGGCTGTCAACTTTTTTTATACCATATCATCCTTACTTTCCGCCGTTCCGTCCTCGCCAGTCGTTACAGTATCTACCACCTCGCCTTTTTCGGCTCTGACTGTTCCGTCTGTCGTGATGATGTCCTCGGCTGCGGTAATCTCGTAAACTGCACCCTCTAAATTATCCACGGCAAAAATCGGCTGGTACAGCCCCTTGTTTCCTGATACCCTGCTGAATACCTCCCCAGACTTTCCTACCGTGATTTTCCCTTTCTGTGCCATATTGGAGCGTTCCACCTTTACAATGGTGACGCCGCTTTCTTCCTCGGAGTTTTCCTGCCCCACGTCAAAATAAACTGGCTCGGAGTCTAAAACATAGCCGTATGGGGCTTGCACTTCCACAAGCGAATATCCCTTGCCGTATTCTAAGGTCTGCGGCGTGATAAGCCCGCCGTCCGCCGTGGTGTAGAATGTGTCAATCTCCGTCACTTCTGGATAAGTGAATTTCATTGTTACAAGGTTTCCCTCTGGGTCGTAAATCTGGAAGCCTGCGCCCGCATAGGGAATAACTTTAGCCGTTTCTATATCCTTTTTCACAATCTTGATATAGCTTTCAAAGTTGGCGTTGTTGATAAGGTAGCGGTAGGTCTGGCTGTCCTTGCAGATGAACACGTCAAAATCTTTCATCAGCTCCCGACCGTCCCATCCAGAGGTCTGATGCACGGTATAAATGCCGTATGGCATATCCTTTGTCTGGGCAAAGCCGTTCTCATCGCAGATAAGCGTGTCACGCTCGGTTTCCTCCGCCGCATCAAAGCTGCCTGCGGATTTCAAATACACCTCAAAGACAGCCCCCTCCTCTGGTGTTTCAATCTGGGTTTCGCCGTTGTCGGTGTGCTTGATGACGGCGATGTTCCCCTTAATGACCTGCTCATTTACGTCGTTCTTCGCAGAATTGTATTCCACGGTATAAAGTTCTGGCTCTGCCCCTACATGGTGTACGGTCGTGTCCAGAAGATAGCCCTCGGACGGGGTAATCTCACGGACGCTCCAATCATTCCCGCAGATATAATATTTCGTTGTGAACTGCCCGTTTTCATCGGTGGTGTAGGTGTCAACCAATTCCTCGCCCTTATAGATGCCGTAAACCGCACCTGCAAGGGTGGCGTCGCCCTGCGGCTTCTCGCCCGTTTCCACGTCGGTCTTTAATACCGTGACATTGAATTTCTTCAAGATGTTTGTAAAGCTGCGTTTCGTGACCTTTTTCCACTCAATCGGGGCGGTCTGGGATGCAGGGACAACGTAGCGGATAGCCGTGTCCACTTCCTCAAGGGTGTACGGCGTGCTGCCGCTGATAAGGACGTTCTCAAACTTAGCCAATCCATTCTTATCGGTCACGGCGTATTCATCAACCGCCAATCCGCTTAAAGAAGTGCCGTAAAGGTGGAATTTCACGCCCTCCACCAGATTATCCTCGGATGTTTTCACAACCTCAAGGCTTCCACGTTTCAAGGTATTGCTGAACGTCACCGTAGAGGTTTTCCCGCCGATGATTGTCACGGTCTGGGTTTTCTGCGGCTCATAACGGTCGATGGACTGCTCCGTGACGGTGTAAGTGCCAGGGAATAATCCCTCAACCGTG
This sequence comes from Lachnospiraceae bacterium JLR.KK002, assembly GCA_036941025.1. NCBI lineage: Bacteria > Bacillati > Bacillota > Clostridia > Lachnospirales > Lachnospiraceae > Lachnospiraceae bacterium JLR.KK002. The sequence continues at coordinate 1,081,809 of JAYMNP010000001.1, read as the reverse complement.
ATATTTCCGTCCTTGTCTGTTTTTACGGTCTTGTTGAAGCCGTCGCCCTTGATGGTAAAGGAAATCCCCGCAACAACGCCGTCCTCGGAAGTCTTTTTCAATGCGACCGTGCCTGTCGGCGTTTCCACGTTGATATACGCCGTCATGGTGTCCACGTTTTCCACGCCCGTAATGACATCCTGTAAATTCGGGTCGCCGTAGGCAATCATCTTCGCTCCGCTGCTGACCGTCGGCGTGTTGTTCCTCGTTGCCGTAATCCTCGCCTTGCCGTCAATCGCCTTTTTTGACGTGATGGTGAGCTTGTTCCCAGATTTGGAAACTTTCACATTGCTGTCGGAACTGGTAAAGGAATACTCGGAAAGAGCATTATTCTTATCCGTCAATGTCAGGCTGTACTTCCCGTCCTTATAGGCAAGTTCTTTTGTAATATCTTTTTTGCCCGCCGACATGAAGCTTGGAATCGTGCTGTGCCTTGTCATGAATGACACAATCTGGTCGTAAGCCGCCCTCGCCCCGCTGTTGGCATAATTAGAGCCAAAGTGTAGGCTGTAAACGGTCGTGCTTGTCTGGCTGTACGGGCTTGCTGAATTACGGCATCCCGTGACGAACTCCCATACAAGGGTCTGCGTGGCAAGCCATTTCTCATCATCGCTCCCAGATAAATTCCCGCTGTTCCCCTGATAGCCGTAGAGCAGGGCAAGCCCCACCGCCTTTTTCTGGTCTGCGGAGAGGGCGTTCCATGTGTTGGAAGACGCCTTTGCCAGCGTGTTGCCTGTTTTTAAGGGTACGCCCGGCTGAAGGCAGAACGCCGTTTCCCCGTCTACATACATGCGGTATTTGTATTCGCCCGTGCCGCCTGCGGTATGACCTCCAATGTTTGCACTGGAATTATAACGGATGGCGTTCCCTGCGCCGTCGTAGGTGTGGGTAAAGGAAATTGTGCCGATGTCGCCCGCCGCAAACGCTGTCGTGGCAGGGACGGCGGACAGTGCCGTGACCGCAGCAAGGGCAAACGCCGCAGCCCTTTGAAATAGTTTACATATCTTCATTCATTACCTCCTGTTCGTACTCATGTTAATAGTTGACTTTCTGGCAGAAAAAAAGCCGCCCATGTGGACAGCCTTTAATATTTCTTTTCTCGGATAGTTACTGGCAGTATCTAGTATAGCGAATATTAAATTGTTGATAGTTTAAATAGTTGCTGCTTCATCGGGATTAATTTCATCCATTTTATATGTCCAATGATAAACGATTGGATCGGCATTGATCTCATCGAAGTAGCGGTATATCCGCTCCGACAGTTCCTCCTTTGAATTGACGCGGATGCCTTTTAACATCTGCTTTGTCATTTTGCTGAAAAAGCTTTCAATCATATTCAGCCATGAAGTGTGTGTCGGGGTAAATACAAACAAAAAACGGCCTTCGGGTAACGTTGCAAGAAACTGTTGGGTTTCCTTTGAAGTATGGGCTGAGTGGTTGTCCAGTATCAGCCGTATTGTGTCACCCTCCGGGTATTTTACATCAAGAATCTTTAGAAACTCGATAAAATCAGAACTTTTGTGTGTCTGGCTGACCAATGGAATTGCCTCCCCTGTCAAAAGGTCAATACCTGCAGGCAGTGACAGCGTCCCAAGCCGCACATACTCATAATCCCGGCGGACATAACCTTTTTCCTCTGTCGGGGTATGGTCGGGATATTTGTTGGCAACAGCCTGGATGCCGGGTTTTTCATCATATGAAACAGTATGTGTCAAATGCCCGTTTTCCGGTATGATGATATTCCCATCAATGCCAAACTGCATCTCGACCTGCTTATAGACCAGGAGGACGTCATGCATCTTATTCTCAAAATCAGGGTCTTTCCGTTCAAGATAATACTTGATCCTGAATGGTTTTATATCCATCTTTTTGAGATATTTTTGGAGCCATGGTTTGGTAACTGTCTTTAAGCGTGGATAGCCGGCTTCTTCAGCATATGCCTGTATATGTCTGTGCAACGCAGCCAGTGTCCATAATTCTGCAGCATAGCCAGGGTCACAGGGTTTTTGGCAGGCTATACTGACAATCCATGCTTTTGCATCGTCAGTAATCTCAACTGGTCTGCCGGAACGCTCGTCATCAAATATGGCAAGGTTAATTCCATTGTTAAGATAACGGTCAATACAGCGCCGGACGGTATTCACACTAATGCCCAGGCCGTCTGCGATAGCCTTGTCTGTCCTGGCTTCGGATTTCCATAGCAATATTCGGGCACGGTCAACAACCTGCGCCTGGATAGTTCTGGCTTTTATCAATGATTTTAGGTAATCACGTTCTTCATCTGATATTGTAATGCTATAAGATAACGCTGGCATAATCAGCCTCCATAAATTATATTTATTAAGTCTATTATACCAGATACCGAAACTATCAACAACTTAATTTATGATATACTAGGGGGAGAGGTGTGGAGAGGGGGAAATTAAAAAATTTTTTCTGTTTCCCAAAGGGCAGACTTCCCCCTCGGTGTCCCATCCTAAAATCCCTATTTTTCCTGCCTTACCTCTCGTGAGCCTTGTTCCGCTGCAAATGGCGGTTATAGAATTCCAACGCTTTTACGACAAAATCCGTTTCCTGCCCTCTGGGGATGGATTTCGGTATGAGCTTGGTTATCCGCTCGTCCTTAAAGGGGGGCTTCTCTTTCTGGTTCGGCTTTTCCTCCTGCATGATGCTCTGGATAACCTCATCCGTGAGTTTCCCCTCCTGCATGAACTTTTTCATCTTGATAGCCTGTGCAAGAGAGGGCGTGGCATCGTTGTAGCCCATCGCTTCTAAAAGCGTATATTGCTGTTCCTCGGACAGATAGGAGATTTCCACCGCAGGGCGGAAAGCAATCTGGCGTTCATCAACCATTTGCAGGATTTCGGGTACAAGCTCGGTCAGACGGATAAAACGGCGTACCTGTTCGTGGCTGTCGCCCGTATCTTTACCAATCTTTGAAACTGATAAAGCATCTTTTCCCGCCGACTTCTCCACCAGTGGTGGAGAAGTTAAATCACTTCGCTCACCTTGCCGCTTCATGGCTTCAAGCCGCATCTTATACGCAAAGGCTTTCTCACTCGGCAAGATAGTCGTCCTTTGGAGATTACTCTCAACCATGACAATAATCGCTTCGTCACGGGTCAGCTCCTTAACTTCGCATTTGAGCGTTTCAAGCCCTGCAAGCTCGCAAGCCTTTTTCCTCCTGTGACCGCTGATAAGCTCATACCGCCCGTCCTCTTTCAGTCGGTCATTTTTTGCGGACAGTTCATACATGCTATCCTTTTCTGTTCTCTGCTCCTGCGTTTGCTCTCGTTTGATTTCTCCCTCCGTATCTTCTTGGCACAAGCAGGACAATACCTTGATGCACCAGAGCCCGGGACATATTCAACGCCGCACACCGTACAATTTTTAGCGGGCATTGCTGCCCACCGTTTTGTAGGTATGATATGTAATTCATCGACAAAGCCGATGAATTTATAGTAAATCTTGATTTCCTGCTTCACTGTTCCGTCTGCCATCTTCTCACGCTCCGAAACAAGTATCTTGTCTATGAGTGCGTTTATAACTGTTGCATCCAGTTCTTTTAAGCCTTGATAATTTCGGATAAGGGCGAGGAAGTCACGGATTCCCCGTGATTTCTCGTAGCTTTCATTAAGAGTTTCCGTCACCTCTTTCAGCCTTGCTTCAATTTCAAGCTGCTCTTTCTGGTATTTCCCCGACATCATCTCAAAATTCCGCTCGGTAATACGCTCCATGACCTTATCCTCGTAGAGAGAGGAAAACAGCCTGTCCAGTTCCGCAAGGCGTTTGTTCAGCTTCTTACGTTCTTTCTCTAATGCTTTCGCCCTGCTCTGGTCTGTTTCCGTGAGCCGCTTTTCTATGGCCCTGACCGCCTTTTCATCATTCACTGCCATATCCGCAAAACAGTTGATGTCGGCAAGAACGGCATTGAATAAATCCCTTGCTTCTATATTGTGGGCACTACACTCGCTTCTTCCGTTTCTTGCATAATTATTACATGAATACTGTACACAGTCGATAATCTCTGGGCGTTTCCTCCTGTGTACGTTCATTGCCCGCAGAGCACATCCGCAGTCCACACACTTGATAACGCCTGCAAAAATATTTACAAATCCTCCCTTGTTCTGTGGAAGCCTACGACTTGTAATAAGCTGTTGGACAATATCAAATTCCTCCTGCGTGACTATTCCCTCATGGGTATTGGGTATCACTTCCCATTCTTCGGGCAGCTTAGAGGGGCGTTTCTTGCTTTTCATATTGGCGGCAATCCGTTTGTAGCCTACAAGATTTCCCGCATATATCGGGCTTCTTAAAATGCTCCTCACGCTGTTCCCACTCCAAATATAGCGTTTGTCCTCGTTCCCCTCAAAATGACGTTCAAAGCCTGTTTCGCCACGCTCCGCCGCATAAGCGGCAGGGCGTAGGATATGCTGTTTATTAAGATGTCTGCAAATTTTGGCAACTCCATTCCCTTTTAATGCAAGGTCGAATATCTCTTTTACAACATGTGCCACTTTATCATCTATCAGCAGATGGTTGTGGTCGGCAGGGTCTTTGATATAGCCATAAGGGGCGGTAGTTCCCATGAATTTCCCCTGTTGAAACCTCGCCCGATATGCCGATTTTATCTTAACAGATATGTCAGCGGCATACATTTCGTTTAAAATGTTGCGGAAAGGCGTGATGTCCATAGCAGATTTATTCAAGGTATCTACGCCGTCATTGACCGCTATATACCTCACGTTATGCTCTGGGAAGAAAACTTCCAGATATAACCCACAATCAAGATAGTTTCTCCCCAGACGGGATAAATCTTTCGTAATCACGCAGTTTATCAGACCGCTTTCAATGTCTTTTATCATATTCTGGAAACTTGGTCTTTGGAAATTTGTACCAGAATAACCATCGTCCACATACGTTTTTGCTATGTGCCATCCCTGCTTTTTCACATAATCCGTGAGGATGGATTTCTGTGTCGCAATGCTCGCACTCTCGTTATCCGTACCATCGTCTTTAGATAAGCGGCAATAAATGCCGACTAAATAGATTTTCTTTTCTTCTTTGATTCCTGCCATACTGTAAAACCTCCGTATCTGTCCTATCTGTTTTCATGTCCCATTGCGTACATTCTAAGCGGACAGCCCCTCATTGTCGAAGGTGTCGCCCTCGGCAATCTTCTTCCGAATATCCTCGGAGATAATCGGGACAAACGCTTCTGTAACGGTCTGTGTGCCGACATATTCACGGCTGATTATCATCTGCACTGGTGCTTTTGGCACGATACGCTTTCTCTTTTTATCTGCTTTCTTATCCTCGCCCATACTTAAATCTTCCTTTCCAGACAGGGCAGGGAAGAGTTTGGAAATGTCCCCGCCCTGCCAATCAGATACCATTAATCCTCGCTGTTTAATTCTTTCTGTAATGCTTTAAGGAGTGCCGCCGCTTCATCAGCGTTCAGCGTGATTCCCTTGCCGCACTTTTCACGGTTCGGGGAAAAGCTGCGGATGTCATACTTCGGCTCTTTCCCATTCCATGAAATGAGATTGATTTCCTTTGTGTAGCCACTGTCGCCCGTAGACAATACTGCGATTTCCTTTACGATTTCATACTGGATTTCTCTCATTCTCCATACCTCAACTCTCTGTATTTACTTCCCGAAAAAAGAAGATTAGCGGCTGTCACGGTTGCGTTTCCTCTGCAACTCACGCTCCAAAAGTTTGATGATGGTTTCCTCCATCTGCTTCGGCGTTGTGTTCTTCGGAAAGTATTTTTTCAGCTTGCTTGTGTTGATTTTCAAGGTTTCTTTCTGGTTGCCCTTTTCCTCCGTCATAATCGCAAATATCGTATCCATGTCAAGCCGCCCGCTCTGGCTTAACTGTTTCATCCGCTGTGCCTGTGAGAGTGAGGGCGTTGCTTCTTCGCTCTCCATCGTGGCAAAGAGGTTTTCCTGCTCGTCTTTCTTCAAGAAGGACAGTTCCACCGCAGGCGTGAGGGCGATTTTCCCCTCGTCCACCATCTGCAAAATCGGCGGTATCAGTTCCGTCAGGCGGATAAAACGCTGCACGGTCATCCTGCCCACGCCGAAGCCCTGTGCCACCTTGTCGTCCGTCCGCAACTTCGTCACAACTTGTGACGAGGTTAAGTCTGTGCGGAAACCCTGCCGCTTCATGGCTTCGGATTTCATCTTGTAAGCAAACGCCCGCTCCGATGGCAGGATATTCTCACGCTGCAAATTGCTGTCTACAAGGGTGATGATGGCTCGGTCACGGTCTAAGGGCAGGACAAACGCAGGCACGGTATTTATCCCTGCAAGTTCAGAAGCACGGACACGCCGCTGTCCTGCAATCACTTCATAACCGTCCCCGTCCTCTTTCGGGCGTGTGATTATCGGCGTGACAATGCCAAATTCCTTGATGCTTTCCGCTAACTCTGACAGTGTTTCATCTTCTGCCACATGAAACGGATTGTCGGGGAACGGGTACAAGTCTTTGGTCTTTAACACCTTAAAATCCTGTTTCTTCATTCACATATCTACCTTTCTTTCGCTCTGCTTCTATGATTTTTCTGCAATTCTTCCAACACTTCGGGCGGTATTTTTGACAGCAGCCGCCCCATCTGCTCGTTGGTTCTCTGCAATTCAAATATCTTCTGATTCGCTTTCTGCACCTTTAGTTCCTGCTCGTACTTTTCATCACGCATACGCCCCGCATAGTCTGATTCCTGCCCAATTCTCTCTTTCAAACTGTCGATATACGCCTGCTGTTTCCCGATTTCCTTAGAGAATTTCTCCACGTCTGGCAGCCATGCAGAGAGTAAATCTAACGCTTTATCCCTTTTCTTCCCTGCGTTAAAGGCGTTGATGTCGGATAGGGCAGACACGATTTCTTCATACTGTTTATCAAGCCTGCCGCCTAATTTATAGAGCCATGTGGGGACGTGTTTCCGCTTGGTTTCCATTGAGGACTGCCCCCGTTCAAGCTGATTCCACCGTGAGGACATCCGCTCATGGTAGGCGGTCTGCCACTCGGATAATGATTTCTGGTTGCCTAAGATAGCTTTCGCTGACAGCTTATTGTCTGGCGTAATCGGCACAAAGCAGAGGTGCATATGGGGCGTTCTCTCGTCCATATGGACGACAGCGGAGAGGATATTCTGCTTTCCAACACGCTCCGAAATGAAGTCAAGAGCCGTCTGGAAATACGCTTTTTGTTCTTCGGGCGGTAACTGGTTCATAAATTCTGGTGAAGCTGTGATGAGCGTTTCCACCATCATCACGCTGTCTTTCCTTGTCCTGCACCCCGCTTCGGCTACCATGCGGTTAATCTCTTTCTTGTAGGTGTACTTTGGTGGTGCTATGAGATGGTAATTGTTTTTAGAGCGTTCCATATCTATATCTGGGTTGCTTTTGTAGGCTTCTTTCTTCCGCTCGTTGTGGCGTTCACAAGCCGCAACGCCGCCCGCTTTTCGTTTCTGGAAACGCAGGATTGCATAAGGCATAGGCGGATTCCTCCTTTCTTTCGGCGGGTGACCGTCCTTTGGGGTGACAGCGGTGACGGTGGTGACAGCAGTTTTGGGATACCCCCTGCCGACTGCCGCAACTGTCACCCTCACCCCCTGCATGACGGTCATGTCGATGATGACGGTGTTTTTGGGATACCCCCCTCGCAAGAGCCGTCACCGTCATGCCGCCATTCTTTTATCCGAAGCCGTAAGGCGTAGGATAGCAGGGCACAGCCCTGCCTTAAGGGAGTCCAGAGGGAACGTCTGGCACACGACTTTGCAGGGCAAAGTGTAGTGTGTTACACCCTGTAAACGCAGTCGGAAAAATCGGAATGATTTTTCTGACCGCAGGGGTGGTTTTACACGACCGAAAAGGGCGAGTAAATCTCACGCCTGCATTTTGCGTTTACGGGGTGTTCTCCCGTAGGGATGACAGCGGCAGGGTATCCTAAAATCACTGTCACCACCGTCACTGCTGTCACCCGCAGGGCAGAGCCGCCAGCTTTACATGGCTTTAAGCGTCAATGACAGTAACAGGGGGGTATCCTAATATCGCTGTCACCACCATCACCGCTGTCACCCGCCCTCCTTGCAAGGGCAATCCGCCTGCCGTCTTTCCTGCGGCTGTACTGGTAGCAGATACGGTTCTCGCTTAAAAATGTGGTGCGGTATTCATTCAGCCATTTCGTAATCACCGTGGGTATGGTTTCCGTTTCCCCCATAGCGGCTAACAGTTCCGTTGCCGTGCCTATCCATTCTTCCTTATCCCTCATAAAATCCACCAACCGAAAAAGGACATCTGGTATCGTTTCTTTCGCAAGCTGCTCCTGCGTTTTCCGCTCCACAAGCTCCCAACGGCAATCACGGAAACGCAGCGTGTATTCCTGATAAGGCGTGTCCCTGCCCGTCACATACAGCTTGGCGGTGTCAGACGCACGTTTCTCCTTTTCCAGAACAAAGGTAGCGTCCGCACTCCCCGTTAATCCTGTCGTCCCAGACACCTTGTTGAACACGTCGCTGTCATTCTGCTTTCGGATGTGGTGTACGACAATGACCGCCAGAGAGTGCCTGTCGGCAAAGTCTTTGATGAGGGAGATGTCCCCATAGTCGCTTGCATAGGCATTGTCTTTTGAAGCTGTACGGACTTTCTGCAAGGTATCAATGACAATGAGCCTGCTGTCTGGGTAATCTTTCAGATAATCTTCAAGCTGCACGATAAGACCGTCTGACAGCTTGCAGCTTGCCACGGCAAAGTGGAGCCGCCCGCTTGCTTCGTCCGTCAAACGAAATAACCTGTCCTGTATGCGGCAGAACGTGTCCTCAAGGCAGAGGTAAAGCACATCGCCCTCCATTGTCGGCATATCCCATAAAGGGATTCCCTGCGACACGCATAAGCATAGCTTCAGCATGAGCCAGCTTTTGCCTATCTTCTGTGAGCCGCAGAACAGCGATAAGCCTGTCGGGATAAGGCTGTCCACCACAAAGGATGGTTTCTCAAGCGGTTCATAAAGGAGCGTTTCGGCGTTGACTGTCTGTAACTTCTGCATGGCTTTCCTCCTTTCGGGCGGTGTCTTTGTTTTCGTTGCACATAGGCGTTGACCTCCTTAAAAATAGATTTACTCCCACGGAAAAAAGTGAGAGTATGTAATGCCGCCAATCCCACACAAATAAAAAACAGATTTCTTTTTCGGGCGGTGTCGGTCACGGTTGGAGATATTTCTTCAATTTCCGCCTTTACTTTCTCCTTTGCAATCGCAACAGATTTCTGTATTGCCGAAGCGGTGCAATGCTCCATAGCGGCGATTTGGTAAAAATTGAACTCATACTCGTAGTAGAGCAGGAAACGCCGCCTTTGTATCTCTGGAAGGCTCCCAACCGCCTTATAGAGCGTTTCATTCCGTTCTTCCTCAACCATGCGTTCATCAAGGCTCTTAGGCACACGCAACGCCCGTCTGTAAAGGGTTTCGTCCCATACCTCGTTAAACTCCCTGTGCCGCTCGTCCCATTAGAAAAGATTCCTGTTCCTGCGCTCCATCTGCCGAAACTCCATAAAGAACTGTTCCGACACTTCCAACTCGTGGGATTTGCCCTGCCCGTCCTTAAAGCTGATAAAATACCTTGTGCCGCTTTCCGTGGATTCCTCCCGAAGCGTGTATGCCTTAACCCTGTATGCCATCCTGTTGTCCTCCTGCAAAAAATGAGTGAGGGGATTTCCATCCCTCACCCAGTAGCCCGCAGGATGGCAGGCTGTTTTAGAAGCTATAAAATTTTCCGCAGCTTCTTCCGCAGATGGTCTAACCTCGCATAGATGGCACCAGTCGTCAAATGCACAAGCGGGGCAATCTCCTTTGTGGAATACCCCTGCATTTTCAGCAGGACGATTTTCAAGGTACGCCCGTCCACCGTGACTAATACTTGATAGAGATTTTCGCTCTCAATCTCTTCCAGTAACTCCGCAACCGTACCCACTTCCGCCTGCCGCTCCCTGCCTGCCATGTCCTCAAGATATTCCGCAACGTCATTCGTCCATCGGTAAAACCGCCTGTTGGAATTGAAGTCTGCCCTGTCCGCCATGCGTATCTGCTCAATGGTCGCTTCATCAACGCCGCACTCACGCAGCAGCTTTTCCTCCGCTTCTTTCCAGATACGCCATTTCCTGTCCTCCCGTCCGTGGTTGTATGCCATTCTTACTTCCTCCAATCAGAATTGATTGAGAGGGCAGAGAAAAGCCCCCTCATCTTCCCAAAGGAAAAAACAAGGGGGCTGAACGCCTTAAATTTTAATTTTCTATTATCTTTCTTAGTTTTATTAGGATTCTGGCTTTGCGTTTGTTTACAACGCTCTGGGTTATGCCCAACCTCGCCCCGACTTCACGCTCGGAAAGTCCGTCAAAAAAGATTGCCTGTATCAGCTCCTGTTCACTATCCGACAGCAAAGGCAGGGCGGCTTTCAGCCTGTCCACCATGACCGCATTGACAACGGTTTCTGCAATGTCCACCGCTTCATCAGTGATAAAGTCCAGAGGATTCCCCTCGCTGTCCGTAAATCCGTCGAGAGATAGCAGTCTATTCTTTGTATCTAATTTTTGCAGATAACGCCACCGTTCCTTGTCACGGTAGAAGTCTGTGTATTGCTCCCTCACGACTTCAAGCAGACAGCCTTGAATGGGGATAAACAGCTTGTCCATATAGGTCTGGTCGGATTCCCTGCAACGGCAGAACTCCGTGTAGGATAATTCCACATAGCCGCCACTTTCTCTGATATATACCTTTCTTGGTGCATATTTCACCATAAATACCTCCCATCTGAATTTTTGAAATGTAAAAAATCCAGATGGAGAGGCGGAGAACGACACCGCATATCAGAAACAGCCCTACGGCACTTTCCAACAAAAATCGACAAAAGAAAAACCGCAAAGGCTCTGTGACCTTTACGGTTATAGGAAATAGTAATTCTATTGTATGGAGATTGTACTTCTACTTTCAAGGTGAGAAGTACCGTTGCACTGGCAGAAATTTTTTTAACTGGTTTCCTGCCGTTCTCTGATATGCTATGTATTGATAAATTTTGCTTCGTATGAGCAGATAGATAACTGCCCGAAAAAAGGACATAAAAACCTGCTAACAAAAGTCAAGACTTTTTAGCAGGTTTTTAAATATATTTTTCGTATGAATTTTTCCTACGACAATTAGACCGGTGGAAAATCCGGTCTGCCGTATCCGCTGTTTTAGTTCTTTTTACTTCTGGTATACTTCCATCACACGTGCATAATAAATCCTAAGGAATTTATTTAATCCCGCTATTTTTGCTGCACGTTTTGACTTTCCTTCTTTTTCTTTCTTCAAAATAAATCTATACACTGCTGCGTCTGCTGGCTCTTTATGGGTTTTCAGACATCTCATCACTTCATATCCAATCTTTCGCAGGCTGGAAGAACCTCTCTTGGATATTTTCCTCTCTGTCCCCATAAACTGCCCTGACTGATAGGGCGGCGCGTCGATTCCTGCGTGGGCTATCAGGGCTTTTCCGCTATGGAATCTTCTCACATCCCCAATCTCTGCAATCAATTTAGGCGCAAGGACATTTCCAACACCTCCCATTGCCCTGACAACCGGATATTCCGGCAGACTCTTGGCTAATGCCTGCATCTGTGTTAGAATGGTCATCAGAGTGTTATCGACTTCTCGTAACACCCGTACTGCCTCCTGTACCAGCATTTTGGTCGATGGGGTATCGGAGGGTACTGTGGGGATGCCTTCTTTTGCCAGTGCATAGATCTTGACGGCTTTATCCTGGCTCTGATGGTATCCCTTCTCTTTTGCCCATTTCAGATAGCTCTCTATAAACTGTTCCTCCGGTTTCTTCGTGATATTGTCATAATGCCAGTATTCTTCCGCAAAATCCCCCAGCTTATCTTTCCCATTTGTTTCATTCCAGCCTTTCAGCAGCGTTTTGATCCCAGGCATCGTATAGTCCAGAAGATGAGTCAGTTCCAACACGCTCTCCACACGCATCCGCATATAGTGACGGTACTGCCTTCCCAAAAGCTTCAGCTCCGCATAGACGCTTTCTTCTGCCTCATAGTCCTTCAGCCTGTACCAATGGTCAATCCCATAGTTAGAGATTGTAATGGCATCCTGCTTATCCGTTTTCACACGTCTTAACCCCTGACAGCGGTATTCCTTCATCTCAAATGGATTAATCACTGCCACAAACAGCCCTTTTTCTTTCAGATAGCTTAATACAGGCAGATGGTAGATCCCAGTAGCTTCCATGACCACACGGATGTCATCATTCAGACGCAGCAGCATGGAAGTCAGTTCGGACAGTTCTTTCTCCACATGACAGACTTCAAAAGGCCTGCTCACAACCTCACCATAAGGCTTTAAGATACATACGGTACTTTTTTCTTTTGACACATCAATTCCTACACTTATCATCTGTAACCTCCAAAATAAATCTGTAATTGTCCCATCCACACTTATTACCACTCATTTTAGTTCGTTACACGAAAGCACCTTACGGGTTTCAACCTGCTTAAACGACTGCTTATAATAAGGGATGGTTGACGGTTTTTATGACGGATGTGGTTAATCCAAAAATCGCTTCGCCAGACCAATTACTCCCTTATCATAAAAAAATAAGTGCAGAAGGTAAAGCACTATTGATATGCCTTATCTCTTACACTTATATGGTACTAAAAATCCCTCCAAATTTAAAAACAAATTCAGAGGGTAATTTAGGGTATAACAAAATAACCCACCCGAATATCGTTTTTTTTATTTGGTGAGTTTGTTCTTTCAAATACGAAACAAAAAGAGCCGATGATTCGTGAATTGTTCCACAATTTCATCGGCTCTGCGTCTTAAGCGTCTGGCTCTTTGATGACAGTTATCTTCAAGTTGTCAACTTTAATCAATCTTTCTTGTCTGCATTTTGGACAATAAAGGGGATAATTCTCCAAAACAGTGTCCTTCCTAATTTTATTACGGGTTTTGCTCCCACAAACAGGACACAATATCCATTCGCATTTCATCATAATTAGTCTCTAATCCTTTCAAATCTCATTTTATATGACTTTTGCAAGCTGTTAAGCTAACTTGTGGAACATATGCCGAACCTTATCTATACGGCTATTCGGGCGGCGGGGTTGGCAAATAAATTTACCAATAGCTGGCTGGTATCCTTTTAACTCTGTCAAGCAGACTCCCTGCCCATTTGTGAAATAAGTTAAATCGTTCCTGTATTCTTGAATACATCTAGCAGGGATTTCTCCTTTCAGAATGACCTCGTCATTCTTTATCTGAGTACTTACAATATCTGCACAATACCTTGGAGCATCATGATACGCCCGTGAGAGATATTCCTGCGGTGCATAAATTTCAAAGTGGAGATATGGCTCTAATAGTTCTGTCCCTGCTTTTTTTAAAGCCTGCTCCAATACGATAGGGGAAAGCAGCCGAAAGTCTGCGGGGGTACTTACAGGACTATAATACAATCCATATTCAAAACAGATTTTACAGTCTGTCACTTTCCATCCATACAGCCCCTGCTCGCAGCCATAAAGAACCCCCTCCATAACCGCATTTTGGAACGATTGATTTAAATATCCAAGTGAAACTCTGCTTTCATACTGCACTCCGCTTCCAATAGGGAGCGGCTCTATGGACAACCCGACAGAAGCCCAGAAAGGATTTGGCGGGACTTCTATGTGGATGGTATATTCTGCTTTTCTAAGCGGTCTTTCCATATATATAACAGTAGGCTCTTTTATTTCTGCCTCCACATGATATTTTTCCTCAAGGATGGCACAAATGACTTCCATCTGCACATTCCCCAAAAAAGAAAGTATAATCTCATGCGTTGTAGTATCCACATAATATTTTAAAAGAGGGTCGCCATCTGAAATTTCTGTAAGTGCCCCAAGCAATATTTCCCGCTGTTCAGATTTCTTTACTGCAATCGTTGTTTGGAGCATAGGGAGAGGATTTTCAATAAATTTTCTCTGCGGCAACAGTATTTCGTTCCCCAAAATACTGTTTAGCTGCAAAACATCATTTGGTAAAATTACAATATCACCAGAGCAGGCTGTATCGGATGAATATAATTCACCGTTTGTCGGAACACACATCTCTGTGATTTTTATTTTCTCTTTTTCAGATATTCTAATAACATCCCTCAAATGCAATGTTCCGCTATATATACGCACATAAACAAAACGCCGCCTTTTCTCTGAATATTCAATCTTAAAAACCTGCCCGCATAGTTCAGATTGACCTTCAGGCGTTGATGAATAAAATTTACTGGCAATTACTTCTATAAGCTGCCGAATCCCCAGATTGTTTTTAGCGCTTCCGTGATAAACGGGAAATAACGTTCCGTTTTGGAATCTCCTGTTTTCTTCCTGTTCCAGTTCTGACATTTTAAACGGTTTCCCTGACATATATTTCTCTAATAGTTCATCGTTTCCCATAATTACCGCATCCCACTGTTCCATATCGTCATTGTCCGTTACATTTATATGGGGATGCTGCCCAACCTTTTGCTTCACTATAATTTCCGAAGAAAGCTTTGCTTTCATTTCCCGATATACCATTGGCAAATCAATCCCCTCTTGGTCAATTTTATTGATGAAAAAAATTGTCGGAATCTTCATTATCTGTAGTGCATGAAACAGTATACGGGTCTGTGCCTGTATGCCATCCTTTGCAGAAACTAATAATACTGCTCCGTCTAATACGGATAAAGAACGGTATACTTCCGCCAAAAAATCCATATGGCCTGGCGTATCTATAATGTTGACTTTTACATCCTCCCACTGAAAAGATGTCACTGCTGTCTGGATAGTGATTCCCCTTTGACGCTCCAAATTCATTGTATCTGTCCTTGTTGTGCCTTCATCTACGCTCCCTAGTTCTGCAATTGCACCACTGGTATACAATAAACTTTCCGTTAATGTTGTCTTTCCTGCGTCAACGTGAGCCAGAATGCCTAAGTTAATTATTTTCATGTGATTTTCCTCCTATCAACACCCAAAAAAGGGCATAAAAATACCCAGTGATAAATACTCCTATCACTGGGTAAATAACTCCAATAGCCCCAAAACACTTATATGTTTTCGGGCATATAAAATTACATGATAAAAGTATTCTTAAACTGGGTACAAAAAACTAAGCCCCATATTAAAAGTGAAACGGGACTGCTACTTTTTGTTCCCACTATCAAATTGACAGTTTATTTAAGAATACCTTGCCGCATATTTATTAACTCCTTGTATAATACTGAATCTAATTATATTCCTTAACCCTTTATTTGTCAAGCTGACAAACTAAAGCAGAAAAAGCGGCAGGATTTCCCCCTGCCACTAATCATCTGTTTATGCAAAAATAATTTCCTTTTCCACAATCTCCCTCGCACAAGCCCTTATGTTATTGAGGCATCCTGTCCATTCTAAGGCGTTTTCTGCCTTTAGCTGTTCCGTTATGCCCTGTGCCTGTTTCATACCCTCTATGAGCCTTTCAAAGCGTTCCTGTGCCTGTCTGTTGATGTCGGCAAGGTAGGCGTTTAGCCTGCCGCTTGTAAGAAGATTGGTGTATGTAACTTTACGGTACTGTTTTAGATAATCTAAATGCCGTTGCCCCCAGATGCCTATTGCCTGTTCTTCTTCGGCGGGTACAGTTAAGCACGGTATCAAATAATCCCCTTGCCTTTCGTATTTGCCGCCCAGTTCCTCAAATAATGATTTTGCCATTGTCTGTTACCTCCACATTCTTTTTTATTTTGAATGTCCGCAAAATCCGTCCTACATCTGGCGGACTGTGGCAGGGGTCATCACGCCGCTCCGCCTTACGCTGTCCACAAGCTGCTCCATGTCCTCGTCCATTAAGACCTTGAACGGGTGGTCTGGAAACTCGTCAATCTCCGCAATCGGGATTTCCCTAATCTTGCTTAGATTCACTTCCGCACGGCTCTCGTCCGTTTCAAAGAGGTCATCGTATGCGGTCAGCTCGATTTTGCTTCCTCTGTTTCTCGCCAAGCTCTGCCACCTCCTTTCCGAACTGCTCGTAAGCGGCGGCTACTTTGCCGCCTTTGTCGTAGGCAAAAATGCTCTTTCCCTCTGCGGTGGCTTCCACGGCACGGATGGAGTGGGGTATCTGTGCGTCGAATACCTTGATTCTCTGCCCGTAGGCACTTTTTACCGTTGCCGTGATTTCCTTAGAGATGTTCGTGCGTGGCATTACCATCGTCATAAGGATGCCGTCAATCCGCAGGTGTGGGTTGATTTGCCGTTTCACTTTAGACACGGAGCGAAGCAACAGCTCTAAGCCTTTGGCGGAAAGATAATGGGGCTGTGTCGGGATAACCACGCTGTCAGCAGCCGCAAGAGCGTTGATTGTCAGCATACCCAAGCTCGGCATACAGTCAACAAGGACAGTATCATAATTCTTTTTTACCTCGTTGATGCAGGTTTTCAGCACGCTTTCACGGCTTATGGCGTTAATCAGCCTTACTTCCAGCCCCGACAGCTCAATGTTGGACGGGAGCAGGTCAACGCCCTCGTCATGGTGCAGGATGCTTCTGGAAACATCGACAGGTTTATCGTCAATGATGTCCTGCATGATGGTGGAGAGCGTATCGGGCAAGTCGTCTGGTCGGCTGTAACCGAGCGACATGGTTAAATTTGCCTGTGCATCGGCATCAATAAGCAGTACCTTTTTGCCCTGCTGTGCCAGAGCCACGCCCAGATTGACCGCCGTGGTGGTCTTTCCAACGCCGCCTTTCTGATTGGTTAAAGCGATTACTTTGCAATTTGACATAGGGTGCGTCCTCCTTTCGCATAGATTTAGCCACTTTGTCAAGGTGGCTATGTAAGAGTACCAGAGAACGCAAAAAAGCCACTTACTCTTAAAAATCAATAAGAATAAGCGGCTCTGTGATGTGCCTTAGACATATTCAATTTTCATTCTCTTGACTGGTGCGTTTACGACTTTGAATATCAGCTCGTCAACGCAGTCTGTATATCTGCCTTGCTGAATGAGCTGATTTTTCAGCTCCACAAGGCTATGTAATAAAATGCTCCGTTCTTGGCTATCCACATACAAATGGACTTTCTTTTCTCTCATAAATTTCACCAACCTTACTTGTCCAACTATGCAACATCGGGAGTAGATACCAAAAGGTTAATTGTACGTTCATTACCTCGTTGAACCACTGTCGGATGTTCCGAAAACTCAACTTGATTATTTTCACCATACCGTACCACCTTATCCGAAGTCTTTAAAGAATATACTAAAAAGCCTGTAAAATCAGATGATTCATTACTTTGTGATAATGGAACATTACCGCTGCTTCTCTGGGTCGAAATTTTTTCAAATAGCACACTTCACTTTTTATCATTTTAATCAACTCTGTGGGACAATCCTAAAAGCTCTATCCATAAAATCAAGAATTGCATCGTACATCTTAATTATATCGCCATATTCCAGATAAAGTTGATGGTCTTCTTCTCTGTAGCCAATACCAAACTTATCATATTTTTCAAAATCCTTGTGTATTCTACCTCCATTGTGTACAATCATATTCCGAGCGTCACGAATAGCAGTAATATATTCCCATTGCTTATCAGCAGTAAATCCAATTATGCCGACTTCTTCTTTTAAGTATTTAGCTGCCCTCTCTAATCCGCTTCCCTTAATATCTTTCAACTCTTTATCTAAATGTTTTATGCCATGATATAATCGACAAAGAGTATTTACCGCTTCCTCCAACAACGCTACCATTGTTAAAAGCAATGAATATTGTGTCAATAAATCCACCCTGCAAGAATGCAACCCTCCACTTGTCATTGCCCATTCTTCGGTTACAAAATCTTTATCACCTCTAGCTTCTTTTGCTATTTTTCTATAACTTTCAGCTATTACATCAAGAGCTATTTTATTATTTTCTATAACACTTTTAAAAGGATAAAAATCACAATGAGCTAAATACAAAGCCATATCACTTGCCTTATCCATATCATAGTATTCCATGTTTGGAAACTTTACATTGCTATTAAGGCTATACATATTTGTCATTTACACCACTTTACAACTTTTCCATAAAAAAAATGTCATACAGGACTTTCTGATGTATAATAAGTTTGCAAACAAAAAAATACGAAAGAAAGTGATCCTGTACGACAGACTTATTATACAACGAAAAAACTATAATTGGTAGACTTTATCATTATTTTTACATTTATTTTGAGGCTTGTTCCATTCCTACAGCCGAGACATTGGTCCTGCTCCTGCTGTCCATACTGACACTGGAGTCAGCGGATTCCATCCGTTTCCTTTACAGACATTTCCTGTCAAAGCTAACAGATAAATCCCTGAATGCCTTTTACTATGCCTGCTCCTATGCCAAAGTGGATTATTCCAGGTTTATGAATGCAACAGCATCTATGGCATTGAAACTAATCCCGAAATCCTTAGAGACGCAGCCCGTTTTTTTATGCATGGATGATACCATTGTTCCCAAATATGGAAAGAAATTTGAGGATGTCTCAAAACTCTTTGACCATTCCGCGCACAACGGCAGCGGCTACCTGAATGGGCACTGCTTTGTAAGTGTCATGCTCTGTGTGCCAATGTGGGATAAAGGCAAGATTGTTTACCAGGCGTTTCCGCTTTCCTACCGTATGTGGCAGAAAGAAGAGTCAAAATTAAAGCTGGCTGCTTCCATGGTACGCCAGGCCATGCCTGAATTACAGGAAAAGGCGAATGTCATTATCCTATGCGACAGCTGGTATACAAAAGGGGATCTGGTTTCTGTCGTGGATGAATACCCAAACCTTGGCCTAATCGGAAATGCAAGGTATGACTCTGTCCTTTATGACCTTGCCCCGCAGCCGACCGGAAAAAGGGGCAGGCCTGCAAAACATGGGAAACGTCTTTCGGCGGAAAAAGATTTTACACTTTCGGATGAAAAAATAGGCGGTTATTATATTGGGATGCGCCGTGTCCTTACAAATATTTTCGGCACAAGGGAAGTTTTTGCCTATGTGACAGCCACAGAGAAGGAAGGCGGTTCCAGGCGCCTGTTCTTCAGTACGGTTTTCCCCACACAGCTGCAGATTTTTTGTGCATGGCAGGAAAAGACCCCCCTGAACCAGACGGGGAGTGCATGGATGGATTACATCCCCTTGTTCCTGTACTCATTCAGATGGAAGATAGAAGTCAGCTATTACGAACAGAAAACCTTCTGGTCACTATGCAGCTATATGGTGCGCAGCCGGAAAGGGATTGAAATGCTGGTTAATCTGATCAACATAGCTTATTGTGCGATGAAACTGCTGCCATATCAGGATGAAGCATTTTCAAAGTACCGTAGGGAAAGCGCACAGGATTTCAGGTTTGTGCTCAGCGAGCGGATCAGGCAGGAGGTATTTTTTGCCACTTTCGTGAAAAAGAGCGAAAGTATAATAAAATCATCTGCCCTTATGAGAGCCTTAAAATACCTTGTTCAGCAAAAGGAGCGCTATTTATAATAGTTGTAAAGTGGTGTGTCATTTACTTACCTCCAAAAATTTCACGGTGATGTATTTATATTAAACCTTTGTCGTCTCTCCAATTACAACGAACATATCTTTTAAATTCCTCTTTGCACTCTAAATTCTCTCCATCCACATGGTCTACTATAATAATTTGTGGTAAAATTCCTGTATCTTTGCTAATAGCTTTAATTTCATCAAAAATTGTTTTATACATTTTATTAACTGCCATTAAATCAGCCTGTGTTATCTTGTCATTATCACTATCACCTTGCGGAAAATAAACTTGGCTTGGTTGGTCAAAAAACATAGTTAATGGCATAGGAGAATTCTTTTGCTTTGCAAAAAAATGGAGAAACCTCAAAAACAATGCAATATGACAGGATACCCAATTAGCCCCACTTCCCATTTCATATAAATAAATGTTTTCTCTATTATTCTGATGTTGATAAATATCAAAACTTCCATCAGTCAATCCAAAGTTCAAATTAATGGGTCTATATTCCTCCTCAAAATCCAGAGTAATGGCAAGGTGATTCATATTTTCTGACAAAAAAGATTTAGCCTTTGACATTTTTGTATCTACATCAAATCCTTTAATCTTTTTTTCTAGCCGTTCTATTTTTTCTTTAAGGTCTTCAATATCTTCATCAACTGTTTCAAAAATTCCAGAATCACTCATTTCAACAAATAGTGATATATTTGCTTTTGCATAATTTACCTTTTCTCTTTTCGAAGCAAGGGTTTTAGACGAAATAAATTTTTCCTCAATTGTTCTAATCTGCTTCCATACTTCTCGAATTTTAGCATCAATTTGAGATTGTATTTCCTTAAGTTTTCTGACATCCTCTGAAAAATCAGCAGTATATTTTTCGGTTATCTTTAATTCATTATCTAACCATTCAGTAGCTTCAATAAGTTCAGAATCTTTTTCTGCAATTTCTTTGCAATCATGACCGCAAAGCGGGCAAACATATTCCGTAGTCTCTATTTCTGCGACTCTCGTTTGTTGCTTTAACTCATTTAACATTTCTGAAAAAGCATTACCAGTATTTGAAGCCTTATCTATATTTTTAATTTTCAATAAAACTTCTCTTTCCTTATCCCTCAACTCATCCAATTCTTCATTTAACGCACTATAACGAGCCGCTATTTTAGATTCTCCAAAAAGTTGTGAATCATCAAATTCGGGTAGATTAGTCGCCAATCTCAACATTTTTTGTACAGAAATATTACTATCAAAATCCTGTTCAATCAGTGCAAAGTAATTTGCTAATAATGGGGATAAGTTCTCTTTTATATAAATAGTACTTTTTTCATTAGCCTTTTGTTTTTTATATTTTTGCTTTAATTGAGCTTTTAAACTATTGAGCTGAATCAAATCACTATAGTATTCTTGACTAATCATTCCAGCAAAAACAGGAAATTGGTCTATCACATCTTTTCTTTTATAATAATCAGAAAATCTATAAAACAATGCAAACTTACTTGCCATTAAATTCTGATGTTGAAATAAATATGAAACCATATTTCTTAGTGAAGCCCTTTTACTTTGCATTTCACCATCTGTAGCCATATTTGTTACAAATAGTCCCAATGCACATTCAATCTCATACTTAACATCTTTATGGGACAATGGATTCATCTCTGCAAAATAGCCTATCTCTATTGTTTCCGGCTCAAAATTTATGGATTCTTTAGAAAGGTACATTTTACCCCCATTTTCCCAATTTTGACGAGCAATCACATAGGTGTGCTTACTTATAGCCATTACAAGTACATAGAGAAAGGAAAACTCCGTTATTTTGCCCTTAGGTATAGTACAGCGAGTACTACACAAGCAGTAATCCATTATCTCAACTAAGGCACTTTTTCCTGTTTTTGATTCTCCAGTAATTATATTAACCCCCTGTTTGAGCGGGACAATTCTTTTTTCCCCATTTTCATTAAAAATAATGATTGCTTTTACATAACTTTTCATTTACACATCAACTCCTAAATAGTAAGATAAATGGTCTTCGGTTGTCTTTGAAAACACTACTCCAAGATAAAATGCACATTTAATCCAGTCTCTAATTGTTCCTTCAAAATTTTTATATTCAATCTTTTTTATAAGCCTTATTTTATGATTGTTGAAAACTATTTTATCTTCGGAAGAAAGGATTATTAAGGCTTCCTTACAATACGGTTTAAGCGAATTATATCTATCCACATATCCTGACAAACGTGTCTTTCCAGAAATTTTACTTTCTTCTATAATTTGGGACGACTGAAATAAAGTATCAATTCGACTTCTCTTATTTGCAGTTACTAGTTTTTCTCGCGACTCTACATATAATAAAATAGGAAGTGCCATAAATGGCAATTTCATTTCGCAAGGCTTATCATAACCAGAAAGGAATCCTTGTATGAGCAATGAATAAAAATGAGTATTCATCGAAAGTTTCTTAATATTAGTTATGCTCATCTATTTCTTCACCCACTTTCCATTTAAAATCAGTTTCATCTACTATGTTATGTATAATTCCCCGCTGAAAAAATCCCTGATTACGAATAATCGAGCCAAAATCGTGTACATCCCACATCATTACATCATCATAAAGCGATTGTGCCGTATCAATTTGTTTCTCAAAGGATTGTCCCTTTGCATTTCGTTCGCTAATTCGTTTTTGGCGGTGCAACTTTTTATCTAATTCATCTATGTAAGGCTCAAGGCTATCCAAATACATTAGATTATTGTGAAAATAATTAACAACTGTCATATCAGTTTTCCAGTAATCTGAAATAGCTTCCGTAATCTCAGAAGTATATTCTATTTCTCGGATAGCTTCAACAAATTTTTTTTGTTCAAGTTTTTTAGCTTCTTTTTCAGAAACAACCGCTTTGATATATTCTTGGGGAAGTGGAATAGAACCTTTAGTACCATATGCTGACGCTTCAACTTGGCAAATCTCATCAAATTCTTTTTTTGCCACTTCCCACTTATGTGGTGGATTCTTTACTTTATTTAATATCCGCCCAAGTAATGCTCCAATATATCCATCTCTATTCTCTTCTGGAATTGAGCGTATATATTTTGAAAATTCACCAGATATGCCAACTAATGATGTTTTTGCAGCATCAATTATAAATTTATCCAAAATTTCTAAAAGGCGATTTTCATCATAAGAATCAGTAAAAATTCTATTATACTGACTTCTAAATGTTTCTTCTTTCTTTTTATATACTGCTCCTATACCTTTTAGTCGTTTTAATTTTTCACCTTTTTCTATGTTGTTCCATTCATAAAAAGGAGACTCTTTAGCAATTTTAGCCGTGGTACTGAGTATATAGTGAGAAAAATTCTTTACCCTTTCATAGTCTACATACCAATTAGCTAATGTTTTCCAAAAATCCACATCTCTATCCGAAAGAAATGTTTCACTAAAATGATGTTTCACCTCTCTTTGAAATAGACCACCTGTATTATTTATAATGCTTACATCACCATTTATCTCTATCTGAAGAGTCTCACCATCATTCAATTCAAAGCAATCTCTTAAAGCATTTAGATATTGATAAATATCGCCAGCTTTGGTTAGTGTTGCATCATTAACTGCTCTTGTCACTTTCGATACCTCCTTTCAAATCCAACCATGTGCCTGAATTGCTGTTCCATTCTTTATCCCATTCTCCCTCATCCACTATCGCATCAAACACTGGCTCAAGAAATTTCTGCATCTCCTTAATAACCACCGCAAATTCCAACGAACCATCTTTAATATTTTTCAAAAAATATCTCCACCGCTTCTGCATATCTTCATCTTCGGAAAGTGCCAGAATACGCTTAAAGCTATCTCTGTCATAAGGTGTTTCTCTTTTCTTCAATGTTTCAAAAATTGCCGCCCGCAGCTTCGCTCCCTCAAAATCGAATGTTCTTGCCAGATAATATATATCGTAAAAGTCTTTCATCCTGCCAGTCAATTCAAATCGCTGCAAGATAGCGTCAAATTTCTCTGCTATCGTACTTTCCAAAGAATAAGTTTTTATCACTGGCTTTTCAAAATCTGGAAGCTGTGTATTGATTCTCCTTTCCTCCGCTTTCGGCACAATAATATCTCCCACACCAATATCCACATTAAACGGCACACGTACATTTTTTATCTGACCGATAATTTGAGTGCTGATGCCGTGGTATTTCCTCTGTGGGGAAATTTCTTCAAATCCCTTTGCTATCATGGAAACAAAGTCATTTCCTGTTGATGTCTCAATAATCTTACCAATCATACTTTTTACATCTTCTATGGAATTGGAAAATCCACGAAGCAGGAAATCAACATCTATCGTTGCGCGGCTTTCAAAATTGGTAAGCGTATAGATGAACAATCCGCCTTTCAGAATAAGATTGTCTTCATAACCAGATTTTGAAAGTTTCCGCAAAAATTCCTCCTGCATAAACAACTGTAAACACTGTTGATAGCTGATTCCAGAAATCTTAGCTTTGTTTTTCAATTTTGCAAGAACGGACGCCGCCTTATCTGTCATTACAACCACACTCCAATCAAATCCTTTACACGCTTTTGCACCCGCAAAGTCTTTGCGTACTGCATAAGGTTCGGAATATTTTTTTTCTGGTCTTTTACATAGCCTTGTATTGCCTTATTAAAAATCTCTTTATCCATCTTATTCATATTCCTCAGCACATCACAAATGGTACGGTCACGGTCATAAATATGAACTTCTTGGAAGTCAATTTCTCCTTTTGTTTTTCCAATGAAAAGCAGCTCTGGCTCCACCCGATAAGCCTTAATGAAAGGATAATCAATATTTGTACGCTTTCTGGAAGTATTTTTGTCAATGGTAATATTCCATTCAGCGGGATTCCTGTCACTGTATCTATAATAGAAAAGGGCTGTTTCCATACAAAGAACTGCATCAGGGAACAGGCGGTTGACAATAACCACCTCACTCGTACCATAGTCATCCACCCAATGGTAACAGCCCCTTTTTATTCTTTCAATCAATCCTTGTTCCAGCATACGTTGAATATCTCTATAAAACAATTTTTCATTTGTAAGCTGTGCCGTTGTCATGACATAGCCATAATCAGAAAATATTTTGCTTAGTATTCTTATATCATTTTGTGTTAGCATTATTTCCTCCTTCTGACGCATTTACTGCGTCATTCAGGTAGATTTGGAAGTTTACTTCCAAACTTTCACCTCTGCACTAAAATACGCATAAATTTTTTATCGCTTGTGTGCTTTACTACATTATATCTATTCAACGCAAAAAAATCAAGCGAATCAAATCGAACAACTTCAAATCTTATACTTGTGTGCTTTACTACATAAAATCAGACCTACTTGTCCACAATAAAACAAATAGGTCTGACACAATTTAACCTGCTATATCAAATCTCGTTGAAGCAATGCCATATATAGTTATCGTTCTTTCCGTATCTCTAACTTCGATAGAATAAGGCTTCCCGACATTCCCCGCATCCTCATTTTCATCATACTTCTTTATCCTCTCAAATGTCGAAAAGCTATGTATCGGGAATCCCACCGTTTCATGCCCGTCCGAAAATACAATAAGTGGAACATTACCGCTGCTTCTCTGGGTACAGAAGAACTGGCTCACATGGAAATGATTTGCACTATCGTCTATCAGCTTACCAAAGACCTGTCACCGGAAGAAATCAAAGCATCCGGTTTTGACAAATATTATGTGGACCATACACTGGCACTGTGGCCCCAGGCAGCAGGCGGAATCCCCTTCAATGCCTGTGAGTTCCAGTCCAAAGGCGACCCCATTACCGATTTGACTGAAGACCTGGCGGCAGAACAGAAAGCCCGCAGCACCTACGACAATATCCTGCGTCTGGTAAAAGACCAGGAAGTTGCAGATCCTATCCGGTTCCTGCGCGCCCGTGAAATCGTTCATTTCCAGCGGTTTGGCGAAGGCCTGCGGATTGTGCAGGATAACCTGGACTCCAAAAACTTCTATGCGGCAAATCCCGCCTTTGACTGCAGATAACAGCATCCGCATAAAAACGCATTTACAGCAACAGAGGACTGTCAGAAAATTTCTGACAGCCCCCTGTTCTTCTGAATCAGGGGCGTTGGCATATTCATATCCGGAGGTGGGAAGTCACTCCGTTATAATCCGCTGCTCCAGCTCCTGTATGGGCTGATTTGTACCCGTTCCGGAAAAAATTGCCCAGGTCGACGCAGGCACAGTATATTCTTCAAACTCCCCGCCTGTTTTTGTACTGGAAACGGCGATAAAATATTTCCACTGTTCCTCATCATTGCAGGCACTCACGCCTAAAAGTCCCATTGGCGGCGTATCCATCATTCCTGCCAGTTTCTGTATGGTTCCATTTGCAGACAAATCCTGCCACATTTTTGGCACAACCATAAAATTAGTTTCGATTTCCTTATCAAGCGGCGCAGATACGCCCGCAGTCTTAACGGATGACGGGGCTATCCCGTGAAAAGCCTGAAACGCCCTGTTAAATGCAGTCGGGGGACTGATAGCCGTACTTCTCTGCAATATCAATAATCCGTTCCTCCCCACCCTGCAGGTCCACCGCCGCTAAAGACATTTTTCTTCTTCGGATATACTCTGCCAGAGGAATACCGGCCACGTAAGTAAACATCCTCTGATAGTGATAAGCGAAACAGCAGGCAATCCGCCCAAGCTGTTCATAATCAATTTCATCTGTCAAATGTTCCTCAATATAATTCATGCTCTGGTTTAATTTTTCGACCCATTCCATGAAATACCTCCTTATCCGCACATACAGTACTTTGTGGACATATATTTGTCTTTATCATTATAATTCTTATTCTTAAATTTATCCTCTCTATCTCTGCACAAAAAAGAGAGGCGGCAGGGTTTGTTTCCTCAATCAATGCCCTATATCATATGGGAAATCCACGCACTTTACAGAAAGAATGCGCCTGCGCATCCCGCCCGGAGGGCTTTATCTTATAGAAAATCTATATACTTAGTACTTCACAGTAACACAGTGGTTCCTATAGGATAAAAAACCGCCACTCTGCAACAAGTGACGATTCCTTTTCTGATTATTTCATTGTTACCGTACCAGCCATCCATAATCCTGCCTGCAATCCACTACATAATCTGCATAAACAATATCATCCACAACCTGGAAGATTATCATATACCGTTTTTCAAACATGATAAACCGATAAGCGTTTCCGGGTATATATTCCCCTGTGTGTGAGCCACGAACATCTCTGCGGCATAATTTCCTGTGAATTTGCGGCTTTTTCAAATTCTGCGGTCAGCTGTTCCGCAGCTTCCGGGTTCACCTGCGCCAAAAATCCAGCATGGGAAACCAGCATCTGCGTTGCCCGTTCTGACACAATGACATGGTATCTATTCCGCTGTTCCATGACCTGCCGCCTCTCTGACTGCATTACGCATCATTGCAGCTGCTTCATCAACGGAATAACCTTTACTGCCACGCATTCTGTCCTCCTGGGCTGCTAAAAGTTCTTCTCGGAGCCTCAGCATCTTTTCCCTGCGGTTATACGTCCCAATATCCATAACACCCAAATCCCCTCGCCATTTTTGGTAAGGAAAACCGGCTCTGCAGTCTTTCTGCACTGCTCGGCAATCTTATTGTAATTCTGTCTGATTGCCGCTGACGGACGAATATTCATAGCGGCACCTCCTCAAATCAAACATAGTAATATTCTATCCATGTTATATCCATTTCATGTAATGAAGTCAACAGAGTAACGCATTTTACAAGCCCGGCGTAACGGATTCATGAGACAGTTCGCACCTTTTCCTGACTATGCTCAGCCAATCCCGCACAGCTCATCCAGAGAATCCAGAACTTCTTTGATTTCTCTGCTGCCTCCCGGACGGCTTTTTACCAGATTTTCAATTTCTTTCCGCACATTGCGCATATCTTCCACCTGATGTTCGATTCCGCCCCGCAGCTTCTGGCGGCGTACCAGAAGCTCATGCTTCACTTCCACCATTTCCTTCGGCTCCAGCAGCGCCCTGGCCTGATGAATCCAGATTTTGGCGTCATACAGCTTATACCGTTTGAGCTGGCGGATTAATTTGTCGTTAAAATACTCCAGGTCGTCATTGGTACGCTGGTATTTCTCCCGTTCTTTTACCGCTTCCAGATACTGGTCCCAGATATAGCCCAGTTCATAGGCATTTTTTACATGGTATTTCTCACAGGCATAATCCACCGCATTTGTTACATTCACATATTTGAACTTTACCTTGTTCATCAGCACAATGGCGCGGTTGATATTGGCCTGGGATTTCTTCTTCTCCATTCCGTCATTCTGAAGGCGCCAGACCATAAGGCCGCCGGCGGCCCCCGCAACCAGAGCAGCTATAAAAAACGGCATGATAATGTCAAATTTCATCACGGTTCCCAGTATGACAATCACTGTAGCTGCCACAACGAATAATCCCAGCAGCCCAAACAGCAGTCTGCGCAGAATTTTTTCTTCCTGCTCCAGAGATTCCTGGTAATAGCGCCATTCTTCCCGTTCTCCCTCCAGGTACTGCATATCCCGTTTCACCACAGTCTGATAAGATTCATTTTCCTGAAGGCGGCGGATGATTTCCGGCATTTCCCCTTCCAGCTGCTCCATCTGGGCAAACTGGCTGTCGGAAATGGTTTTGGCCTTATTCAGATACGCGTCTCTGGCCTCATTCAGATTCACAACGTTCTGGGCCGTTTCCTGAATCTTTGCAAACTCAGGCTCCGGAAGATTCTCAATCATCTGAATGTCGGTAAGATAATCCGTGACAATTTTATATTCCCGCTTTGTTTCTTCCAGGTTTTTCGCCGCATCCTTAATCTGCTCGCAATATTCCGAGGCAAGATTTTTTTTCGGCTCTTTCGGCTTCGGCCCTTTTGATTCCTTCTGCTTCTTCCTGGTCTCCTGCTTCGGTCTGGCCGGAACCTCCCCTTCAAATTCCAGTATTTCCTCTACATATTCCGGTTTTTTCTTTTTTCTGAATAATCCCATTTTTACTCACTTTTCCTGTATTCTAATCTAAAATTCTCCAGCAGCCGCTCTATCATCCTCTCATACCCGGCCCGGTTCCCCGCCTGTTTCTGTTCCGTCAGCTTCTGCCTGGCTTCCGTCAGGCTGTCCGCCTCACCGGTCATTTCTTTTCCGTCCCTGCAGGCCAGGGCCATAAGATAAGATTCTCTGCTTTCTTCTCTTTTACTTATTGCATAAGCAGTCTCATAACATTCTGCTGCCGGAGCAAACAACATCTGACGAACATAGGCGGTACCCATATTATGCCATATCAGTCCCAGCACCGGGTCATTGTCCTGATCTGCCTGTCCAAGGATTCTGCGGTATTCCGAAACAGCATCCCGGTACTTCTCCGCCCTCAGCAGCCGGTCTCCCCGGAGCTTTGCCCGCTCCAGAGGGGTCTTCTGCTCCATCCGCTCCGCAGTTTTAAGCACCTGCTTCAGTTCCTCAGAACTGTAAAACCCTCCGGCTTTTAAAATCTGTTCCATACACCAACAGCCGCTCCGTTCCTGCTCAATACCTCTCCTGAGCCGGTCGGAAAGCTCCGGCTGGCCCACATCCTGCGCCAGCCAGAAACAGAGTCTCTCATTAAAGAAACTTTCTTCCAGCACACCGGTGTTCCGATACAGATAATAGCACAATTCTTCAAAAGAGTACAGGTTCACCTTTTCTTCTTCCAGGAAAAACGGATGCTCTGCTGTCAGTTCCTCACATAACCAAACTCTGCTCATAACATTCTCCTATCTCATATTCCCATTCCCGGCCGGTTCCGGGCAAAAGTTCTCCCCAGCCCATATCTCTTATATTTAAGAGGATTTTTCCTTCTTCGCCGGAATAAAGAGACAGTGACAGACGATATCGTTCCATGTCTGAGGACAAAAGCTCCGGCAGTTCCAGGCTCTCAATTTTGGCTTCCCGGCTTCCGGGTTTCTGCATCCACAAATCCAGCGTTCCCTCTCCTTCCAGAAGAATCCGCAGTTTCTTCTCAATCTGATGGCGGTTGCAGCCTGCCTCCAGCAGGGGATAAAAACCCGTATCGTCTCCTCTTGTCACTTTCAGAAATATATGCTCCTGAATCTTGTATTCACAGAAATAGACTGTATCTGCTTCTTCCTGATGTACTTCCAGCATACCGGCATAACAGGCCCCTTTGGTATACAGGTTTTTCCCCTGAAAAGCCCGTTTGCCCCGGCAGATGACCTGCAGAGATTCCTTCATCCAGTTTCCTTCAAATCCGCTTCCAATCAGATATACCGAAGATACAATTCTGCCGGACATGGCATTCTGTACCATATGGGCAAAGGTAATATCCCATTCCCGCACGTCTTCCGGCAGCCTGCCCAGGCACACTTCTTCCACTTCTGCAATTTCAGGCCGGGTTTTCTTATTGCAGACCAGATGTTTCATCCAGATTTCCTCGCCGCTGCAGGAAAACAGCACCACGTCATACTGCCATAATTCCGGTTCCTGGCAGACTGCATAGGCATAAAAACTTTCCCGATGATCCTGAACCACCAGCTGCTGCCCGGTGAGTCCAAGCTCTCTTCCCATATGCTTCAGCAGGGCCACCAGTTCGTCCGTCACCTCTTTTATGGAAAACACGCACCTGGTAACTGCCTCCACGCCTTTGGCCGGAAGGGCAATCCGAAGCACTTTCCGGAAAAACACCAACAATAAGTCCTCCGCCTGATACTCTTTATCCAGAAGAATTGTTTCTTTTTTTAAAGCACGATTTAATAAATCGTCCACATAAATCCCTTCTCCGGTCTCTGCCATCCGGCTGGCCTCCTCGCCAAAACACCATTTTCCGCTGATTCTGCGTTTACAGATGGCTGTGGGAATCCGGTACAGTTCTGTTCCCGCCACGGTGCTCCGGGTTTCCGGCTCCGTCAGGTTCCCATGGTAACAGCTTATCTGTGTCCATCTGCTTCCTGCGTCTATTCCTATGTACCATTCTCCTGCTGCCGGCTTCATTTCCTGCACCTGCCTTTCATAAAATACCGAACTGTTCCCTTATCATTCCATCCAGCCTTCCATAGGCATCCAGCCGTTCCAGAAGAGTTGCCTCATCCTTTATCTGCCAGCTCACCATCATATCATTTAAAATGTCATAGCGGCTTCCCTCTGCATTTACGCAAAGTTCCTGCGTCTGTACCTGTCCGCTTTCCGTTACCATCCAGGTATCCTCTTTTTCCTCTTTTATATAATAGGGAATCTTCTCCCCGTAAAACACCAGAAATTCTTTTACAAAAATTCCGTCATACATTTCCTTCATCTGCAGTTCCACATAGTCCTCGCTTCCCACCGGAAGATAATAAAGCATAACTCTGCTGCCCGGACTGGTGCGGTATTCCAGAAATACCCTGTCGTGATACAGGTATTTTCCGGCAAATTCCGGCGGAAGTGTCTGGAAAAAGGCAAAACAGCACTCTCTGGCACTGCATTCCGCCAGTATAATCTCTGCCTGCTGCTTTTCTTCCGGAGATAACTCCCTGCCGGAAGCGCACCATTTCAGAAATCCGATTCTGCACACCGGATTCAGTTCCCGCCCTTCCTGCAGCAGGCGGAAAATTTTCTGAAATACATAATCCGCCACCACCGCGTCCTTTGTGACAAACTGATGCGCCATCCAGGAAAGATATGCCTGCACCACCGTCTCCCGGCCCAGATTTTCCCCATAGCTTTCAAATATTTTCTCCACGCTCAGAGAAAAATCTTCCGTATACAGAAACTGTACGATACAGCGTTCCTCCAGCCTGTAAGTATCCAGTTCAAAATCACAGGAAGCCTGCCATAGCTGTATCATCTCATCCAGCGTCCCATGAAAGAATCTGCACATGTAATTCAGGATCCGCTCATTATATTTGCCCCGCAGAAAAACACTCCGGCACAGGCCAAGTAAAAATTCATCCGATTCATCTTCCGATTCCAGATGTTCCATCTGGTGGCAGACAACATGCACCAGTTTGGCAGCCGAAAGATTCTCACATCCATAGGATAACAGCAGGTCATAGGCCCGCTGATAATGGCGCCTGGCCACCAGCAGCTCCATGATTTTCTCTCTTGCCCGCTTCTGCATTCCTTCAAAGGACAGAGACAGCAGAAACTCATCCAGCTCAGCTCCGGTATAATTATAGTAATACCAGGAAATCATCTGAGGCCGCAGCTCCTCCCGGTATTCATCACTGATTGCTTCAGAATCCATAAGTATCTGAAGATATGGCAGGTCTTTTTTTTCAAAGGTCTGCCATATTTTCTTTCCGTCAAAATATTTCAGAAGCCAGGGCAGCTTTTCCTCCGCACAGTTCATTCCCTTTTCCAGAAATTTTTCACAGTCCAGAAGCGGGGTCACAGAAATCTCTTCTTTCGGAAGAAACCGCCCGCCTCTGGAATCTTCCAGCAAAATCTGGTATGAACTGCTGTACAGATTCACGTAACCCATTCCGTGATTCAGCGAAACCGTCTGCTCTGCCTTCAGCGGATGCTGGCGCACCACCAGACGCAGCGCCCCCGCATCCTTACACCTGACTTTATGCACAAACAGGATTCTGGCCAGCGGTTCCACTAAATCCTCGGTTATCATCTCCGGCGTCAGGACTTCCTGATAAATCACTGCCATATCCTTATCTATTCTGCCCGCAGAAATCTGCTTTTTTGCGAACTCTTCCATCATTTTCAGATAATGAGGATACTGATTCTTCCAGGACGTTTTATTCTCAATGATTGTCCGGAAAAGTATGGTACGGGGATGATATGCCAGTTCATTGTGATACTGGAAATAGAGCACGGCAGATTTGGGAATCCTCTTTAACTGCTGCTTCCCCGCTGACAGAATCCAGGCTTCATAAATCCCGGCTATGCGCAGCTCTTCAATCACTCCCTGATGATACCATCTCCAGTAAGATTTCCCGTAACAGTTCCATTTCATACAGCAGCTGCAGATGGCGTGGAGCATTTCCTTTTCCGGAAATACCCTGTAGCATTCACACAGAATCTGATACCAGATGGGATGATATGACGGAATCTCCGGTGCAATCTGACAGACCTGTTCCGCCATTCCTCTGGTCAGGACTTCATGCTTCACAGACCAGTTCAGTACCTTCCGCTCAAATTCATCGGCCCGGTACATCAGAAAGGGCTCCCTGGCCAGAATCCGCCAGGCTTCCAGATACAGTATGGGGCTTTCCCCGCCTGTTGCAATCTGCCTGGCAATTACTTCCAGCTTTCTGCCTTTGCTGTAATTTAATTCTTCGTCCAGAAACAGAAGTATCCACAGCAATAAATTATTTTCCTGATGTCTGTGGTATATCCTGCGGATTTTTCCCGTTAATTTATTCACATATACCGGCTCCGGCTCCCGCAGTGTGCACAGATACATATACCAGGCATACAGGGGCGATTCTTTGTCCACCTTATGTTTGGGAAATGCATCCAGAGCCCATTCCCCTTCCTGCCGCTGCCGGTTGACCAGAAATGCCTGAGCCTTTGCCAGCAGGTACCAGAGGTTGTCAGGCTCCAGAGCCATAAGTTCTTCCGCCCGCTTTACCGTCTGCTTCGCCCATTCCCCTGTTACGATTTTCTTTATCCCCATATCTATATAAAGACTGACCAGTTCCGCCTGTTTCCTGCGGATTATCTGACGGGAAGATTCCCGATCTCCGCTGCCCTGGTCCACCACAAGCTCCACCTTCCTGGTCAGAAATGGCGTCTGCAGGGTAATTCTGCCGAAATTCTTACCTGCATGAAGATATTCCGGCTCAATCATATATTCTGCCAGCCCATGGCCGCCCACAAAGTCTGCGGAAGTAATCATATGTTTTACCGGCAGCAGCCAGGTCGCATCACTGATTACCTCAATGGCAATATGGCCCCATTCTTCTTTTTTCAGCGTGATATGCTGCTTTACCGGCTCGTGGATTCCTGAAAATTCCCGTTGGGCTTCCTCAATCCGGAAAGTGACCCGGTTCTTTTTCCGGACGGCTATTAAAAATTCTTCCACCTGTCCCATAGTACAGGGCCTGCGCCTGAGTATCCGGTAAATCAGCCGTTCTTCCGTCTCCTGGGGCTTAAAAACATGGATAAATTCCGGCTGGCTGAAAACCTTCACTGCTTCCTCATAAGAATTCCCGGCCAGATTGGCAAATTCAAACAGGCTCTTTATTTTTCCCATGGAGCTGTCCGCATAATTGCCGGAAACAGACACAGTAAAAGGAAGGTCGTATTCCCCCTGATTGCTGACAATATGAAAACTGCCCTTCTGCACATCCCCTTCTGTGAGGCCCTCGCTGTGAAATTCAAATGTCTGCGTAATTTTTACTCCCTGAAACTTTGGATTATGACACTCCATCCTTGGACTGGAGGAATAGATAATACCGTTTACCGGCATCTCGCTGGTGCTTTCCATGGAAAATTCACCTGTATAATCGGTTCCCTCCACCACTTCAAATTCCAGCTTCTCCGCGGAAAACTGAAGAATGGAAGCATTGCTGCCGCAGTTCCCGGCTGCCAGTTCCTCTAATTTCTTCTGCAAATCGTCACCTGCTTTGTGGTTGCTTTTTTGTGTGTATTCGTTATAATATCAATTGTATTAATTATAAACCATTCAAACATTTGTGTAAACATTTTTGGAGGAAATTTATGTTACAGCATAAGGATCATTTTCACGGAAGTGATTTGGAAAAAATTGAACAGATTTACGGTATCCGCAAAGAAGAAATTACCAGCTTCAGCGCCAATGTGAACCCTCTGGGGATTTCGCCCCTGCTGCGGGAAACTCTGGCCAGCCATATTGACGCCATCAGCACCTATCCGGACCGGGAATATCTCTCCCTGCGTAAATGTATCGGAGCATATCTGGATACGGATTATGAATCCATTCTCATGGGAAATGGTTCCACGGAGCTGATTTCTCTGTTTATTCAGATTGAACACCCGAAAAAAGCTCTGATTATCGGCCCCACCTATTCAGAATACGAGAGGGAAATTGCACTGGGGGGCGGCACATGCCTTTATTATCCCCTGAAGGAGGAACTGGACTTTAAACTGGATGTGGAACATTTTACTTCTCAGCTCAACGAAAGCATTGATTTTCTGGTTATCTGTAATCCAAATAATCCAACTTCCGGCGCCATTTCCCGCAAAACCATGCGCTGGATTCTGGACGTATGCAAGCAAAACGATATTTTTGTGATGGTGGACGAAACTTATGTGGAATTCGCCGACAACTATGAGGAAATTACCTCTGTTCCCCTCACCGCTTTCTACAATAACATTGTGATTCTGCGGGGAACTTCCAAATTCTTTGCAGCTCCCGGTCTCCGGCTGGGCTATGCGGTAACCGGAAACCGGGACTTTATCAAAGCGGTCAACACCCGGAAGAATCCCTGGACCATTAATTCTCTGGCTGTAATTGCCGGAGAACTTATGTTCCGGGATACCGATTATATTCAGAAGACCAGAAGCCTGATTTCTGCTGAGCGAGCCCGGATTCACCGAATCTTTTCCGAAGATCCCCGGTTCAAAACCTATCCTCCCAGCGGCAATTTTATACTGGTGCGCCTGCTGTCGGATTCCATGACCTCCGGAGAACTGTTCGACCGGGCTATCCGGGAGAAAATGATGATTCGGGACTGCTCCACTTTCCCCTTTCTGGATAACCGTTATATCCGGTTCTGCTTCATGAGCCGGGACATGAATGACAGGCTGGCGGAATGTCTGATGAGGTAATGGTCGTTAAGGGGTATGTAAAAAGCAGGAGAACACATCTCTGTGAATCCTGCTTTTATTCCCGCGGACAATAAACCAACAGACGCCTGCGGGGTATCTGTCTTCAGCACCTGCAAAAATTATGTCCAGATTCAGAACCCTCCTGCAAAATACGCTCTTGCTATCACATAAGACGGCTCAAAATATGCGCTGCAGTTATAGTTATCCAGCACGTCACAGATTTCATGATTATAAACTCGGAAAATTCCTTCCACGTAATCCTCATCCTGCTGGGATGTATCTCTGATCAACCTCTTGTAGACCCTTCCCATCTGTGTGGCAGTGGGCACATGGGATACCAGTTCTTTTTCAACCCTTAACACGTCAAACTCTCCGTCCTGAAGATGATAGGACGCAATCCACTCATCTTCCACAGATAACGGATTTTCTGCATGAAGTACATTTGCAACGCTGATTAAATGATACATTTCATCTTTACCAATTTTATTTACCACATACTTATTTTTCTGATGCAATTTCCTTGCAACACGCTCAATCATATAGCATATAAAATATAAATCATTACTCTCTATCTCTTCATCTGCGAAATAGCGGTTTTTCATAATTTTATGCTCCCTTCAAAGGTCAGAGTATTCAGTGCAGATTCTGTACAGAACACAATTTGATGAGTGGGGTATTTAAACTTTACCAATTCCCAGAATGCTGCTTTTGAAATATTGTTTTCCATAAACTCCTCTACATAATCCCATATCTGATCATCGGCCATCGGCCCCTCCACAATATCATACTGATGTTCTATTCCTCTCCTGCAATTGACAACAAACTGCAGCCATTCTTCTGTCATCTGCTGGAAAATGCATATTTTTAACCTGTCATTTTTTGTATAGGAGTAATGGTTTACAATAGATTCTCCATGTCTTGTCAATGCCCATCGTTTTGCCTGTTTCTCCAGATTCGTACAATAAAACCCGTATCCAAAATCTTTATAATGCCCATTTATCATAATTTCAGGTCTGCTCACGATTACATTGCTTCCATGATAAATTTTATAATTTGTCATGTCGTTCTCCTTTTGCAGATATTG
Organism: Lachnospiraceae bacterium JLR.KK002; assembly: GCA_036941025.1. Classification (NCBI taxonomy): domain Bacteria; kingdom Bacillati; phylum Bacillota; class Clostridia; order Lachnospirales; family Lachnospiraceae; species Lachnospiraceae bacterium JLR.KK002. The sequence continues at coordinate 1,045,388 of JAYMNP010000001.1, read as the reverse complement.
CTACAATAAATCCAATTTTTTCTATACAGACTGAAAACCTGCCAGTTCCTCTACTTCCTCAACAGTAAGACCGGAACCAACAGCTATATCTTCAACAGTGAGCTTTCCCATTTTCAGAAGTCTCTTTGCTGTTTCCACTTTTGCTGCATTTTCAGCCTCTTCTGCCGCCTCATATCTTTCACTTTCCACATATGATTTGATTACTTCTTCCTGGTCATACAGTTCCATCAACATATATTTCCACCTGTTCCTCGCATACTCTGGTAAATGACACATACTGATTTATTATATCTCCATCCCGGCCATCGTATATCATCCTGACTTTTACATCCAGACTAAATCTCCTCCAGAAAACTCCTCTAAAAAACTAATCTCTTCCGGCCTTTTCTCCCTCTCTCCTGTATAAATCACATATAATTCCGGCCGGGGGATTTCCAGTTTTCTGCTTTTATATATGTCCTGTCTGGTTTCCCTGAAATATTCCCGGTATGTCTGTACCAGATACATCAAAGCCCTGAATATAAAACCGTAACATCTTTCAGATCATCTTCTGTGACTTCCATATCCTCCGGATGAATTGCTCTGTATAACTGTATCAGGTTTTTCTTCTTTCCCTTCCAATCATTTCAGCTCCCGTACAGTCCTTTTCCTATAACAATATTACTATTCTAATAATCAGAAATCTTTTCCATCCGGCAGTATTGTCGGATTTTTCTCTATACAGACTGCAAACCTGCCAGTTCCCGGACAACTTCTATTGGAAGGTCGGAAAATTTAGCTATTTTATCCATTGAAAATGTTCCATCTTCCAGCATCCTCTTTGCTGTTTCCATTTTTATTGCATTTTCGGCTTCATATTTCTCACTTTCCACATATGATTTGATTACTTCTTCCTGGTCATACAGTTCCATCAACATATCCAGCACCTCCTGTTCTCTGCTTTCCAGATAATCTTTCAGTACATCTCTGTCCTTGCAAATCCGGATGGTTTCTTTTATGGCTTTCCCTGTCCTTCCATAAATCTCCACCTGTTCCCTGCACACTCTGGTAAACGACACATACTGATTTATTATATCTCCATCCCGGCCATCGTATATCATCCTGACTTTTACATCCAGACAAATCTCCTCTCCTCCAAAAAATTCCTCTGAAAAACTAATCTCTTCCGGCCTTTTCTTCCTCTCTCCTGTATAAATCACATATAATTCCGGCCGGGGGATTTCCAGTTTCCTGCTTTTATATATGTCCTGTCTGGTTTCCCTGAAATATTCCCGGTATGTCTGTACCAGATACATCAAAGCCCTGAATATAATATTGGGCGTCCATGTGGACTGGCATTCTATCAGAATTAATAACCTTCTTCCTACTCTGAACCCCACATCATTATAGATATCATTTACCAGTACATTGCTGACCGTAACATCCTTCAGATCATCTTCTGTGGCCTCCGCATCCTCCGGATGAATTGCTCTGTATAACTGTATCAGGTATTTCTTTTCCCTGAACAGAGATGTAAATACACTGTCCTTTATCGTGTATTTCGACACTTTCTCATTCATCTTTTCTTCTTTCCCTTCCAATCATTTCAACTCCCGTACAGTCCTTTTCCCATAACAATATTATCATGAATTATTTTCATTTTCAATTTCAATTTCCCGGCCGGATTCAGAATTTCCTCCGTTCACAGACAAAAACAGAATGAAACAGGAACCCCTCCCGGCAGGCTCACCATTTCATTCTGTTCTGTAAAATTACCTTATCCTGTTCTGAAATAATCAGAAAACTTTTCCATCCAGCAATATTGCCAGATAATTCAAAAGTATAATTCCGAAAAAGTTAATCAGTATGATTCCCATCCCTTTTAACAGGTCTTTTACGGTCTCTTCGATTTCCCCCTTCATCATTCTTCCCCCTTAATATGTTTTAGAAACGCTGCTGCAGGATACTTCTTCTCCTCCCACAGTAAAGATAGCATATACGCGATAGGTTCCTCTGGTACTTAACGTAAAAGTTTTATTCATAATTTTCCCCCCGGCATTCGCTGATTCCACCCAGGAAGATACCGTATGCCAGGAACTGCCTTCCTTCCGCTGCAGACGCATAACCACATTGATAAAGCATACTTTTTTTGCCGCAACTTCTGCATTACAATAGGCTGTATTTCCCTCAATTTTTAACCCGGCGCTGATTTTTGAGGTATTTACATAATAAGGCTGTGCGATTCCGCCTCCCCCTGCGGCTGTGGGCTGTACACCTGCAGCCCCTGCGGCATAGCTGACCGTGGACAGATTCAGCAGTAAACACAGCACTGCCAACATCATTGATACTTTTCGCTTCATAACATCTCTCCTTCCATTTCTCTTTTGTATAATCTGGTAACAGGCATACTGCTACATTTAATATAACAACCGAGTATGGAAAAATATGACACTTTTTGCCCACTTTTTTATATTTATTTTTCCTGCATAAATCTATGCAAAACAATTCATCTTTTCCATTTATGATTCATCTGCAAGTTCCAGTTTGCCTGCAATTTCTATCAATTCCTGTTTTGAAAAAGGCCCGGACAACACCAAAGTATAAACGCCATTAGAAAGTATCAATGAACCATTTTCTCCATCTTCTGCATAGTAACCGGTAAATCCACCTACCTCCACATCTTTCAATGGTTCTGTGTCAGATGTAATATTTTCTGGTATTTCATCTCCTTGCCAAGTTTGTTGGAAGAATAATACATCTTCTTCATCACTACTATAAAATATATGATATCTTTGCAATTTTTCATCAAATTCTTCCATATCTAATGAATACCCTTCCGGAATCTCCGTCAACTGATACTTCCGAAATGTACCTCTTTCCCCGTCCTCTGCTTCCTCCGGGTTATCTCTCTGAATCTTTACATGGTCGTCATACTGGTCCACATAGTAATTGCACAGCCATCGTATCACTGGTTCCGTGGCAAATGCAGTTCCGCCAAGTACCATGATAATCAGCAGAATAATTGCTGTTCTCCGCTTTCTGGAATGAACGGAGCGATACAGCCCCATAAGAGAATGGCCTTTTTCGTCTCCGGAATTATCTTTCCCTGTTTTCATTTTCCGTAAAATCCGGTGCATTTTCCACCGAAATTTCAGAGAAAACTTATGTTCCGGTATTACCTCCGGACGATTTTCAAATTCTTCTTTTGCAATTTCATCAAATGCCTGTTTTAAGAGCTTGTCCATATCAGCCATTTTTCCCCTCCTTAAATGTATGATGGTAGTTTATCTGTTTCTGAATCTATTCTATCATATATTATAATAACAATCCAGAATATCCTTTCATGACATATTCTGATAAAATAATCAGAAATAGTAAAATAGTAACATTCAAATTCTGATTTCAGACAAAAAGAGGCTCCCAATACCAATAGTATCGGGAGCAAGCTGATATATCAACTGAGGGGAAAGAGTGCTGATATATCGTAGCTATGTATATATAGTATCACTAATATGCGGATTCGTCAAGATGTTGTGTATAATTTTTTATAACAGTTCAGCCATAGCCTGTATTCTGTGCGAATCATGCTGGCATGGAGGGTCAAATACCCCGTTGCTTGCAGTGGGGTATTTGATTCCGGAGATTCAGCTGTTCCAGAGGGGCTGTTTTCCGAAAAGAGCTGTTCAGATATCGCCGAAAAGAAAATCTGCGTTTCTTTTCTCTCAGCAATTCCTGTAACTGATGAACCATCTGTTCCTTTTCTTCTATGGTAATACACTCTTTTTCATACTCGAAAATGTCTGTATCAATACGGTTCAGCAGCTCATACATATTGCGGCAGGGGATATTCCGGTTTCTCTTTCCTGTACACTCCGGTTCTTCTCCCACATAGAACCGATAAAACAGTTCCTGTTCCTGTTCATTCAGGCAGCTCAGCATCATCTCTTTTTCTTCGAGAATTTCTTTTTCTATCAGCCATGCAATGGTAGCTTCTTTCTGATGAGCGGCCAGATATTCCAGACAGCGGTACCGGGCCACAGAGCCAATCCAGTTTTCAAATTCATTTTCCGAATCAAAGCTGTCTATATGATTCCAGACAGAAACAAAGGTATCTGTCAGACATTCCTGCTGCAGGTGAGGAAGCGTGAACAAATGTTTCCGAATAATGGATATCAGGCGTTCTCCATGTTCCAGAACCAGAAATTCCAATGCTTTTTCATTATGAAGCTGTAGCTGTGCGATAAAGTTGTCTTTTCCTATCCTCATAAAAACACCTGCCTTTCTGCCATGGAAGGATTCTGTTTCTTATGTTTTAATTCTATCACAATTATTTTCATTAATTCTTTCTCTAATTCTTAAGTTTTTCTTAAATGATTTTTGGAATTTTCCCCCTGTGCGAGTGCGCATATTATTTTTTATCTTATAGGAAGATACTTTGACGATTTAGCGTGAAAAAGCCTTTCCTGTAGAATAAAAAAGAGAACGGTGGCAAGTTCCGCTCTCTGCTGTTCCTCAGTCCTCCAAATCCTGCTGAATTTCTTCAATCATTACATCAATCTTCCTGTCCCTCTCCTTTGCGTCCTTTTCGTTTATATCATCTGTTCCTGAATCCTTCAAGCATTTTTAAACTTTTTTATAAATATACCGGCTGCATATGTAACCTGTTCTGTATTGATATCATCAAATGAAAAAGCTGCAGCCTGTCCGGCCCGCCAAAGGAAGCAGTTCCATTCATTCTGAACGAAACTGCTCCTTTTTTATCTTCCGGCCGGTCAGAATCCTGGCAGCCCGGCCTTTGCTTTGCTGTAATCTGCCAGAGTTTCCGGCCCTTCCAGTACGTCCCGGCCAATATAGACCATATTATCTTCCCGCACTTTCATACTCCACTTTACCAGGGAAAGAGCTCCGCGCTCCAGCTCCAGCGCGGTAATACAACGGGGATGTACACAGCTTCCGTCATTAAAATAATACCCTTCTCCGGGTTTTGGAAATACCGGCCTGTGGGTATGTCCGGCCACCAGCAGGGTCTCATGCTTCTGTGCCCAGGCTGCCAGCCGCGTTTCGATTCTCTCCATTTTCTGATAGTTTTTGGCCGCGCTGGTGGGATCATTGCCTCCGGCCAGCTCCAGAGGGCGCCAGAGATACCGCACCAGAAAGCGTGTGAGCTTCCAGAGGGTATCGTTCCACAAGTCTCCCTGATGGCCGTGAACCAGAAATAACTCCATTCCGCTGCAGGCGTCCTGCAAACGGATGGCTTCATGCACCTTCATGCCGGGAAACAGCGCCACCTCCTCATTTTCAGCTTCACAATAGTAGGAATTGCATTTGTTTTTAAAATACTTTTCTTTCTCTTTCTTCCGGTCATGATTGCCATACAGCATATACATGCGGTTTTCCTGGTAAAATTTCCCCATCATCCAGAACTGATTGCTGTGTATCCGCACAATCTCCTGTAAATTACGGTTTTCCCACAGCTCATCACCGTCTCCCAGTTCAATATATATAAATTTTCTGCGGTTATAATACTGCAGCGCCGCAAAATACAGGTTCTGGTTGGCCTGAAAATTATCTCCCCAGTTCCCCACGCCTCGATGGCAGTCACTCATAAGCACAATACGGCTTCCCATATGGACTGGAACGCATAAAGCCTCCCCATAGGCTTTATCCAGCCTTCTGGCGGTACGCTTCATAAGCCTTTTTTCTCCCAGGCAATTCTTCCGGTGTTTGTAATCATGGCAAATATTCGGGGATATGCCAGCATCAGATAATTCAGTTTATCCAGGGTTTTGGTGAAATCCCTGGTTACTCTGTGATACGTGTTGCAGTTATGATGATTCTGCCACTGAATCAGTCTCCGAAACAGCCTTCCGTAATGAGAATTCCGGGAACTTTCAGGCTGATACATGGAAAATGCCGCCCGCTGGGCCCAGACATGAATATCCTCCGGCTGATAGCCTGCCTGATAACAGCCTTTCAGAAATGCTTCCAGCATTTCATGATTCCGGAATGTAACGGCAACTTTCATCATCAGTTCTCCCGGCCAGGAAAATTCTCCCAGTTCAAAGCCCGTCAGCCACCAGTGATTTTCCTGTCTCCGGAACACCTGTCTGCCGTTTTTGTAAAGAACCATTTCCATCGGAAGTTCTTCTTCCTCTGACACGCATTCATAAAATACATCTTCCGGATTCTGCTGGCTGCCCCGTTCCCGTTCCACATAGAGCCCGATTTCCGCTCCGGTAGTAATTCCGTACTGGCCTTTCCAGCATTCAATCATCCATCGTTTGTTGTCATATTCAAAATAAATGGGCTCACAGTCGATAATCATATTCATAACAGGAGCCATTTCATCATATATTTTCCCATATCCAAATTTGCGCTGCCAGGCGTCTTTCCTGGAATAAAAAATATCTTTCTGCTGGTCATATACAAAACCAAAAGGCGCCAGTGCCTGATTAAGTTCCGTGAGTTTTTCATAGTCGCTCCTGGTACATACCAGGCGTTTTGCCTTCTGGCAGCACCGGTATCTGTACCATATCCACAGGCATAACAGCAGCAAAACGGCTGTGATAATACCAAAAATAATCCAATTAATATTCAAAACTCTCCAAATCCTTTCTTTTTTTCTAATATATGTCAGAAAGGTTTGGAGAGTTCTTTTGATTATTTTTTCCCGGCCTCTGTTTCAAACAGCTCGTTGGCATATCTTACGGAGCCCATGGCGTCTCCGGAATAAAAATCTGCACCAATCATGTCCGCATAGGTCTGGGTCAGTACTGCGCCTCCCACCATGATTCGGCAGTCCGGCAGCTTTTTTTTCAGCATCCGGATAGTCAGCTCCATATTTGCCACTGTGGTGGTCATCAGAGCACTCAGGCCCACCAGCCTGACCTTATGCTCTCTGGCTGTTTCCAGCACCAGTTCCGGCGAAACGTCTTTTCCAAGATCCAGAACCTGGAAACCATAATTTTCCAGAAGTACCTTCACAATATTTTTTCCGATATCGTGAATATCTCCTTTTACGGTTGCAAGCACAATCGTGCCTTTGGATTCTGAGCTGCCGCCCTGGGACTTCAGATGTTCTTTTACAGCGTCAAATCCTGCCTTCGCTGCCTCCGCACTCATCAGAAGCTGGGGCAGAAACACCGTTTTTTTCTCAAATCCCTGCCCCACCGCGTCCAGGGCAGGAATCAGTTCCTGGTCTATCACTTCCAGCGGCCCTCTGGTTTCCAGCTCTTTGCGGGCTGCCTGTCCGGCGCTTTCTGCAAGTCCTTTCACCACAGCGTCAAACAAGGTAATCTCCCTGTTTTTGGAAGACTGCAATCCGGGCTGGGGCGTCTGGCCGGAATAGCGGCTGATATAGGTCCTGCACTGGCTGTCGCTGCCGTTCAGGGCGCAGAAAGCGTCATAGGCTGACATCATAACGTCGCTGCCTGGATTGATAATTCCGGCGCTGAGCCCCTGGGACAATGCCATGGTAAAAAAGGCTGTATTGACTTTTTCCCGCTGAGGCAGGCCGAAAGAAACATTGGAAACTCCCAGTGTGGTATGGACGCCCAGCACATAACGTACATGACGCAGGGCTTCCAGTGTAATCTTTGCATTGCTCTGTCCGGTGCTGATGGTCATAGTCAGTGTGTCCATCAGCAAATCCTTTTTCCGAAGCCCGTATTTCGCCGCTTCCCGGATGATTCTTTCAGCAATTTCAATTCTGCCCTGCACCGTATCCGGTATACCGGATTCATCCAGCGTCAGACATACCACCATACAGCCATATCTGGCTGCCAGCGGAAATATCGTATCCATGGACTCCCGTTTCCCGTTGACAGAATTCAGAAGAGGCCTGCCATTGTAAAGGCGCAGTGCTGTTTCCATGGCTTTGGGGTCAGAGGTATCAATCTGCAGAGGCAGGTCTGTGATTGCCTGGAGTCCGGGTACCACTTTCCTCATCATCTCCACTTCGTTGATTTCCGGAAGTCCCACATTCACGTCCAGAATATGGGCCCCTCTGTCCTGCTGGCTCAAAGCCTCTTTGTAAATGTATTCCAGGTCCCGTTCCCGCAGTGCCTGTTTGAAGCGGGATTTCCCCGTGGGATTGATACGTTCCCCAATGATTTTCGGATGATCTCCGAACACCACCGCATGGCTGTAGGAGGAAACCACCGAACGGTTTTTATCTGTGATTTTCAGAGGTTCCATTCCTTTGCAGGCCCTTACCAGCTCCCGGATATGTTCCGGTGTGGTGCCGCAGCAGCCTCCCAGGGCGGAAACTCCTTCCTGGGCAATTTCTTTCATAACGGAGGCAAATTCTTCAGGTCCCACATGATAGGAAGTTTTGCCGTCCACCACCACCGGAAGCCCTGCGTTGGGATTTACCACGATAGGAACAGAACATATTTCCCGCAGCTTCGGAAGGAATTTTTTCATCACATCCGGGCCGAAACCGCAGTTCAGCCCCAGTGCGTCCACCCCCAGTCCCTCCAGCATGGCTACTGCGGCCTCCATATCCGCTCCTGTCAGCAGTTTTCCGTTTTCGTCAAACACCATGGTGACTACCACCGGCAGACTGGTATTTTCTTTGGCCGCCAGTACTGCTGCTTTCATCTCATAGGTGTCGTTCATAGTCTCAATCAGGCACAGATCAGCTCCTGCCTGTTCTCCTGCCAGGCACACCGGCCGAAATGCTTTATATGCCTCCTCAAAGGGCAGATCCCCCAGAGGTTTCAGCAGCCTTCCAAGGGAACCGATATCCAGTGCCGCATACGCATTTGTTCTGGTCTCCGTAATGGCCTTCCTGGCCAGACGGACTCCCTTTTCCGTCAGTTCTTCACAGGTATACCCGCTGTCTTTCATTTTAAATGGATTAATCCCAAAGGTATTGGTTTTTATGATGTTGCAGCCGGCTCTCAGATAGCTTTTATGAATCTTTAATATCACATCTTCTCTGGTTACATTCCAGATTTCCGGCAGTTCTCCGGGCTGCAGGCCCTGATCCTGCAGCATGGTTCCCATGGCACCGTCAAAAAATAACAGTTCCGTTTTCAACCGTTCTGTAAAATTCATGCTGTTCCCCTTTCAATTTGTCTGTTTTCAGGTTATTGGGCAATCACCTGACCCCATACCGTTTTTTTCCGTATCACTGCTCCTGCGTCCGCCGGAATTCACAGTCTGTTTTTCCACACTGGCTGCAGTCTGTTCTGTGACAGGATTCCCGTTCCTGGGTAGTCAGCCCGATAATTGCGGTGACCGATTTGGAAGGCAGCATCAGATTCCCCTGCGTCAGCGTAATACCCACCCTCCTGCTGCATTCCAGCATGTTAAAAATGTCTTTCTGATATTCCAGGGCAAAATCTCCGTACCCCGGACTGAATCTGGGCCTCAGATACAGTCCGCGCTTTTCCGCTTCCCGGCGTATGGAATCTTCCACCTCGTCCACATAGCTTTCCATGCAGGCTGCTCCTGCTGCCTGTACAATCACGGCGCCTGCCAGATTTGTCACCGAATACTGCCGAATCATCAAATCTGCAGTCCGGCCAATGGTGGCTGCCAGCAGCACCACCTTTTCACATCCCCTCAGATTCCTGGCCAGATTCCTGCTGGTAATGGTAAGCCCTCCAAAGGAAACGGTGTCGTCCGTGACCCTGCAGTCATATTCCCGGTATATACTTCCGGGGGAACTGTTTTGCTCCAGTTCCGCGCTTATTTTATCCAGAAGTTCCTGTGTCCGGCTGTCAATTTCCTGGCCCCGGTATCCCAGGTAACGTAACGTTTCCGCTCTGTCCGCTCTCATATATTCTGATTCCTTCCGTCTTCCTCATCCTGTTCCGAACTGTAGATTTCAGAAAGATTTCGGAAAATCGCTCCTGCCACATCCGGCTTGTTCATGGTATAAATGTGTATGTTGCTGACTCCATTTGCAATCAAATCAATGATCTGGTCCGTGGCATAGGCAATGCCTGCCTGCTTTAAAGCCGCCGGTTTATCGGCAAACCGTTCCACAATGGCCCGGAACCGGGCAGGCAGCGTGGTTCCCGACAGAGAAGTAATCCGCTTAATCTGGTTCACATTGGTTACCGGCATAATACCTGCAATCACCGGCACCTCAATCCCCTTTTTCAAAGCTCTGTACAGGAAATTATAGAGGATATTGTTATCAAAGAACATCTGAGTGGTGAGAAATTCGCAGCCTGCTTCCACCTTCTGTTTCAGATATCCGATGTCCGCCTCAATGGAATCTGCTTCCGGATGGCCTTCGGGATAACAGGCTCCTCCAATGCAGAAATCTCCGAATGCTTTGATTTCCTCTATCAGCTCGCTGGCATGGTGATACTGATTGGGCAGCGGAAAATCAAGATCCGCCGGGATATCCCCCCGCAGCGCCAGAATATTTTCAATTTTCCTCTCCTGTAATTCTCCCAGAACTTCCTGAATCTTGTCCCGCCCGGAAGAAGCACAGGTCAGATGTGCCAGAGCCAGCACACCGTTTACATTCTGCACTTCATTTGCCAAATCCACCGTATGCTCGCTGATGCCGCCGCTGGCCCCGTAGGTTACGCTCATAAACGCCGGCCTTACCCTGGCCATTTCCCGGACTACCTCATGGGCTTTGGCCAGTTCGGAACCTTTTTTCGGGGGAAACAATTCGCAGCTGATGGTTACTTCTTTTGTTTTTAATAATTCTGAAATTTTCATATTTTATGCCTCTGAATCCTTATAATTTTTTTATATTATAAGGATTTATCCCGTAAAAGTCAAACTGCCTGCCGCATAAAAATTCCTTTTTTCGTCATACTGTTACTGTAAGGAGGGATTTTATGAGTGAAATGGACAGAAAAAAAGACACCCATCCGGTGCCTGACCTGCATGATGAAAATTATGATTATTTAAAAGCAAGTTCTGTCATGGACTGTACCGGCGCAGTGCCGAGGCCGCCGCAGACCAGCGCGGAACTGGATTCCTATCTGGATGTTTACAACTTCCTTCCCCAGTGTGCCTTTGCCCACCCGAATGAAGTGGAAATCGACATGCTGAGCAATAAAAAGGAGCGGGAACAGACAAAATAAATAAGTCTGTATGCAGGGGGTGCCATGTATCCGGACACCCTCTGCCTTTTTCCTTCTTTATTCCGTCTGCTCACCTGCTTCAGCTTCCAGTTCTTCTGTTGGGATTCCGAGGATTTGAAGTTCCACCTTTGCAGCTCTTTTCTGGAAATTAAATTCTTCTTTCCCGTATTTCTCGATTCTTAAAAGATTCATGTACTTGTCAATTGCTACTTTCTTCTGCCCGTTTTCGTTCATCTGTTCCGTTGCCTCCATCCTCCAGTCTCCTTTCCGTTCGTCAGATTTACCTGCCTTTTTCTGCACTTCCGTGTACGCCATCCATATTCAGTTCCGACAGAATAAAAATCAAATACTGTAATCAAACCGGCCGCCCACCCAGGTCTCTTCTCTGGTTCTTACATCATCCCCATAAGCGGACACCGTATCATTGATTTTCCGCAGAAGTTCGTCCCAGGAGGAAGCTGTCACCGTCACAGTATCATCTTTATCTTTCAAAGCGTCTGCACGTTTCTCCTCCGCCCGTTCCTTTTGCTCTTTTGCGTCCGTTTTCTTCCTGTCTTCTCTCCTCTGCTCTGCTTTGTCCTCAATCCGTTTCTTCTGTGCTGCCAGAGATTTGTCAACTACCGCGAAGAAAGAAGCTGTTCCGTCATCATTCACTTTCATGCCGAAGGATTTCACCATATCTGCATTGCTTCCCAAATCACTCTTCATCTGGGCAAACTGAGTGGTTGCGCCCCGCAGTATCTTCTCATATTTTTCACGATACGCCGGGTCTTCAGCCATTTTCTCAATTTTCTCTTCATCAATCAGCACTGTCAGGCTCTTATTGCTGTTTCCGCCGTACTGAGCGGCATTTGCCTGCACTTCTTCTTTCTTATCTTTGCTGACCAGAATAAAATCCATATTGGAAAATTTCTTCTGTAACTGGTCGTAATATTTCTGCGCTTTCTCACTTAACTGAGGATTGCCGATTTCCTTCTGTCCGGTTCTTCCTGTTCTGGCAGTTTCCCTGGGTTTCGCTGCGGCTGCAGCCTGCGCGTACGCATTTCCGATTCCGTTAGTGTTCATATCTGTTTCCTCCCTGAAATAAATCTGTACTCCATGTCACTACTTATATCGGATAAATACGGGAAACGTTTAATCGGCATTTTCCTGAATATTGGGGCAATGCTCCAGAAAATATGCTTCCGCTTCTGCATTCCACAGACCGTCATGTTTCTCCACCAGGGCTTTCAAAGCCGCTCCCAGCTCATCCTGCTCTGAAAATGCCCCCACATCTGTAATGGGATAATTTTTCTGAGAGTAGACAATCTTCTTCCCGCCGGGCAGTTCCGGAATTTTCAGAATAGATTCACACACATCATTGAGCCCCATCACATGAGTGGCAATTTTGGCCAGATTGACCGTTTTCTTCTCAATACAGGCAATGGCGTCTTTCATATCCTGGGTATTGCTTCCGCTGGTGCCCACAAAATGGGTGGCATTATAATGCAGGTTATAAAAATTCATCCGGGCGGAAAATCCGGAATCTGCGGGACCTGCAAAGAAATTCAGGCAGCCGTCCGGTGCCAGCAGAGCTTCTGCTTTTGTCACCATGGATTCCTGCGCCACCATCAGGAAAATATCGTCAAATCCCTGATTTCCAGGCGTCAGAGATTTTAATTCTTCCACAAAATCGCTCTCTCTGGGCGTTAATACATAATGAAGGGAGACGCCGTGTTTCTCTGCTTCCTCCGGAGGATACAGCTTCCGGCTCCGTTCCAGCTTCTCTTTCGTGCTTCCGGTCACCACCAGCACCGAAGGCTTCTTTTCCCCGTGGACGGCGTAATCCACTGCCAGAGAACCCATGGGGCCTGTTCCGCCCAGAATGGCCATGGCGCCTCCCTCCCGGATTCCCATGGTATGGTCATATTCGTTCCGGTCCCTCAGATGGAAATTGGCTTTAAAGCCTGCAATCACACAGGAAAGGGGCTCCACCAGGGCACCCTCAAAAAAGCTCTCTCCCTGGTAGGGAAGGAGACAGCCCTTTTCCATGGCCTCATTCATAATAATAACTTTTGTGGCTTCACCGCCCACATAAGGGAAAGAATATCCAAGAGAAAAGGTATCTGCCCGTCCCAGATTGGGCTGGGCCACAAATTTATCCCCCGGTTTGTAAAGATGCTGCCATTTCTTTCCCACAGCCTCAATCACACCGCAGAATTCATGACCCATAATGACCGGATTCTCCGCCAGGTTATCCGGCAGTTTTTTATGCCGGGCTCCCTGATTCGCCACTTTGTACGTGGACATGCAGAGACTGTCTGTTATAATACGGGCCTGTATTTCATCTTCTCCCATAACCGGAAGTTCAAATTCCTCCAGTCTTAAATCTTTTACTCCATAAATGCGCACTGCTTTTGTCTGCAAACGACTCACCTTTCCTTTCCGGCTCTTTACAAGCTGTTCTGAAACTGTTTTCACTATCATACAGTATAATAAAAATACCGGATTCTGGCAAGCATTCCCGATTAATTGGACAACTCCAGCAAATCTTCCAGCCTCCTTCTGACACACTCCTGCGTCACCTTGAAAATATCAGACAGATATTCCACTTTCCGGTCATAGTTTTCTTCCTCCTCAGACCTGGAAATACTTCCCGCCAGCATTCTGCACACCATCTGAAAAATATCCAGCGGCATTAACATACTTCTGGCAAAATAATCTGCCTCCAAATCCTCCCGGCTGCTGCTTTCTCCCGTATCTTTATGGGCAAATTTCTTTAAATTTCCCCGGTGCAGCATATAGTGGCCGTATTCGTGGGCTGCGATAAACCGGCTCTTTTTCAGTTCCAGCCCCGCCTCGTTTTCCGCATTTACAAATCCTCTGTTGATTACAATCCATTTGTGGCTCTCGGTTCCTTCAATAAACTCTTCCTCGTTGACCGCCAGAAATCCCACCGTTTCCGGGGGAAGATACACCTTCTGTACCAGAAACCCTTCCCGTTTCGCAATGGAAACGATGTCCACGCCTCCGGCCGCTTCCACACCTTTTTCCTGTAAAAGTTCACGTACAGCAGCTTCTATTTTCTTTTTGTCTGCTCTGGAAATATCCTTCCGTTTCTCTCTTTTCGTATATTTTACGCCCGCAGGGCATTTTCTCTGGTAGTTCTGAAATTCAATAATATTGCTTTTCATACCTTACCTCGTCATTTTTTTCTGATAAATCCAGGAATTACCAATAATATGACATACCTCTCTTATCTGCATTTGTAAAATACTGTCGACAAAATTTCACTTTCAACACCGTAAGGGTTTTAACCGTAATTATAAATTCTCCCCTCCATAAAGAAGGATACACTCATCTACAATACTTTCCACCAGTCTGACCTGCCGGGGTGTAAGCCTGTCCAGTTTGTGTGACAACAGCAGCTTATCCTTGTCAATAATGTCACCGGTAAGAAGGTAATCTGTGCTGACGCCCAATGCCTCTGCCATCTTCATCAGATTCTCAGGTCTCATGCCTCTCTTTCCGCTCTCTGCATAAGAAACAAACTGGGTCGTCAGATCACTTTTCTCAGCAAGGGCTTCCTGGGTCAATCCCATGCCCTTCCTCCTCTCCATAATTCTTCTCCCCATTTCCTTCAGGCACAGTTCTACATCCATTATTCTCTCCACCTTTCCTTTTGATGTTAAATTATATCAACAATGTGCCTTGTTTGTAATCCTGTATTGTTGACAAGTTACAACAGTATGATATACTTTATTTGGAAACCTGTCCGTAATTGTCTGCAAAATAAGCAGCCCGCCAAAAATGTTATGATTTTCCTACAATTTAAAAGGAGGTTGGTTTATTATGCCAGACACAATTCTGAAATCCATAAGTGCATGGAAATACCGGTTTGATTTTGCCAGTGATGAAATGCTGTATTCTGTTTCTTTTGAGGGGAATATCCTTCCGGAGGAAATCCGGAATATGCTGGAAACGGTACAGATTCATCCATATCACAGTATGGCCGGAGCCATCCGGACGTATCTCTTACAGCATTGTCTGAAACATTCAGGCTTCGTTTCCTGCGAAATTCCTGCAGACCCCGATAAAACAACAGAATCCGCCGATTCCATCCTGCATTCCGGCACATGCAACATTCTGGACAGGCTGTCCCGGAATGCAGATTTCTATTATGCAGCCGCAGACTGCCGGCAGCATGGCCCGGAACACCAATGCAGAGGCTGCTATCTTGCGGCCAGAAAACTCCCGTCCGACACCGGAACACCCGAATACCATGTGATTGGACAGACATTTTCTTCCGATATACCTGACTTCGACGAACATGGATATTTTGCTATCCGTAAGGGTAAAAACGGCCGAATGTATGATCTGGAACGGTCAGAAGGGGAATCTGTCCTTCCATCCCTTGGCTGTGTGGACGTAGTGGGTCTGCTGCTGCATATCGAAACAGTCCGGACCCGGAAACAGGCAAAAAAGACTGCGGAACGATAAAGCTGCATTTTGCGGCGTCCCCATATAAAAAAGAATGTGTGCAGCGCATATTTGTTTTTATCTTACAGGAAATTCATACACTTTAACACATCGCAGTAACACGGTATTTCCTATAAGACAAAAAACTGCTGCACCGTCGGCTTCTCAACCGCCGGTGCAGCAGCTTTTCCGGATGCAATGCCCCTCGCTGTTCTGCCCTCATCTCATTTTCTCATTATATCGGGAAGTCTCTCAGAATTCTTCATATTCCACGCTTCCGTCCGAATATGTGATTTCATAATACCCGTGTCCGGAACCGTCGCAGTCATAAAATGCCTTTTTCGATACAATCTCTCTTCCGGAACCGCCGGAGGATGATGATTCTTTTGTTCCCACTTTCACGACCTTATGAACCGGTTCTTTTGTGACAGTTTCACTTACCACTTCTCTGGATTCTTCAACTCCGTCCACATAGGTAACTTTATAAGTCACTTCCTTTTGGCCGTTCTCCCCTTTGACACTGACTTCTTCCTGCCCTTTTGCCATGGAGCTGTCGTCTTCATATACCGTTTCGTACTCTGTTTCCTCTGTTTCCACAACTGTGTCAAAGGTCACCCGGTTTACCACAATTTTCATGCCTTCTGTCACTGCTTCGGTGACTGCCGGAGTAACCCGGTCGTCTTTCCCCGGTGTAATATTCAGTTCTTTCAGCACGTCGCCGACGGTTTCCGCCTCCATGTCCTGGCTGTAAGTCTTCCCGTCGCACTGAACCTCAATACTGAAAGAATACGAAACTTTAATTTCCATTCCATCTGTCAGATACTCGTCCAGCGCATAATTCACGTGCTGCTTTTCTCCCAGGGTGATTTTCTCCTGCTCCAGCAGATCGCCGACGGTTCCTCCAACCATCTCCACTTCTCTGGTCTTCCCGTCCATAGAAAGGCTGACGGTATTTTTTCTGGAAATCACAATCTCCTGCGCCTCAGAAACCTTTGTGTCTGAGGCAGGGCTTACCTCATCCCCTTCATTTAATGCAATTTCTCCTTCCTCCAGAGCCTGTTCCACCGTTTTTGAGGAGGAAACCTCCAGCTCTGTCACAACGCCTCCATCATTAATCTGAACGGTCACCTTTCCGCAGGCGCACAGCCCCATCAGAAAAAAGACGGCCAGACCGGACGTCAGTATTTTTTTTATTATTTTCATGGCAGTAATTCTCCTTCTTCTATGTTCTTTCTCTGCACTGACCTGTAAATTCCCTGCTCCTCTGTCAGTATCTCAAGCTCCGCCGGCCAAATCCGTATTTCTTCTTTCTTCATATAGAGTTCATAACTATTTTCTCCGGTATAATAGGGCCTGTAATACGTGTCATTAATCCGTACCACAATGTCTGTCTCATCTCCCAGAAGCTCTTTTTCCACCTTTCCGCTGATTTTATAATAGTTAAAATCATAATCCAGTGACTCCAGGGAAACCGTGGCGCCGGATTTCAGAGTTTCCTCAATCTGTGAAATCTCCGTCTCCATTCCGGAAATAATCGGCGGCATATCAATGTATTCGGAAAGGTTGCGCTCCACTTTCTCAAATATCACCGTATCCGGATGATACTGTTCCATCAGGCTCTCCAGTCCATAGGGAACCTCTTTCGTAAACCAGGCTTTTTCAAACTGGTCTGCAAACAGAGGAAGCAGCGTATTTCCAAAAGAATCACGGAACATAAGCAGTGTGCCGTTTCCGGCTCCGCCCGCCGTTTCAATCCATGGGGCTTCCACGCTTTCCGCCCCGTTGGTACAGGTATATTTCTGCTTTGTATCGTATCTGTAATTGAGTTCTTTCTCACCGTACAGGGTATAGAGCATTCGGTTCAGATCTCCGTCTTCATCTTTTGCCCGTCTCACAGGAGTGTCTCCATAATCTTCATGGACGTATCCCAGCTCATCCATCATGCAGTTGTATGCCAGGACAGCTCCTTTCCCGTTCCAGTGGGAATCCCGTTTTAAATACAGAACCTCGTCTTCCTTCCGAAACAGTTCCGGCAAATCCGCACAGGGAATCTTAAGTTCCCGCAGCTTTGGCGCCAGCAAATCCACATTGTGCACCGAATCTACAATCCAGGAATCATACCAGGGCATATGTTCCCCGTACAATGTATTTTTATTGGGCGGAACTGCCAGAAGAAAATCGCTTCCGGCTTCTTCCACATACTGATGAACCAGAGAAAGATTATGGGCAAGGCTGTATATCTTCCGGTCTGACATCCTGCCGGTTCCCAGATAATCATCCAGCGTGGACGTATAATACAGCCATCCGTCTGTTCCATACGTTACGGTATCCACACTGGAAACCTGGAACAGGGAAGTCTGAATTACCGCATCCGCATAGACCAGTTCATTGCGGAATGCGAAATGCTCATTGAAGTATTCCTCGAATTCCCGGAAAAAATCCCAATTCCAGGAGCCATCCTTCTTTTTCAAATCCGGGAACTCCGACATTGTTCTGTTCTCCGTACTCACCGTTGTGGGATGTACGGTCATCCCTGCCAGCGGCAGCAGACAGACTCCCATGCAGGCCAGGATGAATATCAAATTTTTCTTCATATACATTCTCCTCTCCGCGCAGACATTCACCTGCCGACTTTCCTAAAATCTGAAATAAATAAAGGGATTATAGGAACCTCCTGACAGTCTGATGATACACCACAGAAGCAGTACAAACGCAGCCAGGTACAGCATTGCCTGCACCGCCTTTTCTTTTGCAGTCACTGCAGTCGCTTCCTCCTTTCCGGAAATGTCTCTTAACCGCAGGGTAAGGGGACGGACCGGAGCACATCCAAGTACAGCCGCCAGCAGCATGGCAAGGAAAAAAGGCGTTATCTGCTGACATACAAAGGACATGGAAGCTGCTGAACATGTGAAGCCCGTAAACATTTTTCCAATGAAACAAAAGGCCAGACTTAAGGTGTCTGCCCGAAAGATTACAAATCCCACGGTGACCACCAGCATGGTATACACATGGAGCAGCACACGGGGCACTTTCCTCAGGGATGGTACGAATTCTTCCAGAAAGCTGAAAGCCCCATGGAACAGCCCCCATACCACAAAGGTCCAGTTGGCCCCATGCCAGAGTCCGGTCAGAAAGAATACCGTCATCTTATTGAGTCCTGTCCGCACTTTTCCTTTCCGGTTGCCCCCAAGAGGAATATATACATATTCCTTAAACCATGAGGACAGGGAGATATGCCAGCGGCGCCAGAATTCCCGAATGGTAAGGGAGCCGTAAGGATATTCAAAGTTCTCTCTGAAATGAAAACCGAACATCCGTCCCAGACCGATGGCCATATCGCTGTAGCCGCTGAAATCAAAATAAATCTGCATGGTATAGGCAACTGCCCCAAGCCATGCCCCCAGAATATTCAGGGAAGCCATGTCCTGTGCAAATACCCGGTCCGCAGTCAGGGCCATGGTATTGGCAATTAATACTTTTTTTGCCAGGCCGCAGATAAAGCGTCTCAGCCCCGCGGCAGCTTCCGGCAATTCCACTTTGCGGCTGTCAATTTCCAGGGCAATGTCCCTGTATTTTACAATGGGTCCGGCAATCAGCTGAGGGAAGAACGATATATACAGCAGTACTTTGCTGAATTTCCTCTGTACTTCCACCTGCCCCCGGTATACGTCAATCACATAGGATAATGCCTGAAACGTGAAAAAGGAAATCCCGATGGGCAGTGTTATCTGAGGAACTTTTATATGTACATGCAGCAGGCTGTTTATGGTTGTGATAAAAAATCCGGTATACTTAAATACGCTTAACATCCCGATATTAAGCACAACTGCCCCGGTCAGCACCGCCTTCCGGTTTATTTTTTCCATAAGTACTGCGCACAGGTAGTTGAGGAATGCACTTATCACCATTACAACCACGTAAACCGGCTCGCCAAAAGCATAAAATATCAGGCTGGCCAGAATTAAAAGGGCATTCCTCAGCTTCACGGAAGGGAGCACACTGTGCAGACAAAATACAATCGGAAAAAATATGCATAAAAACACCAATGAACTGAAAACCATTTTTTCTCCTCTGTTCCGAAACTATCTCACATTATCTCATCAGATTTTCACGCGCATCCAGGGTTTTCCGGCTCCGATGGCTCCTTTGTAGCCCTGGTCCGTAGGGGTATCATAGCTGAGGGCAAAGTAGTTATAGACATGATGCCATTTGCTCCATTCCGGGTCATAAATCAGTCCGTCAATTTCAGCCCATCCGTGACCGCCGCTGTTGCAGCAGTATACTTCGTCGTATCCAATGGCCTTTGCCATATATGCAAATGCCGCCGCGTAACTGCAGCAGTTGCCGGCTCCGTTTACAAACATATCATTTGCATAAATCACCGGCCAGTCCATACCAAGATAATGAGGGATTCTCGGCTTGATTTCCAGGTAAGCCTCTTTCACGTAGTCAAAGCAGACTCTCAGTTTTTGTTCTTTCGTCATGCTGTCATTTGTGATACCTGCCACAACCGCCTGCGCTCTCAGCAGCGTTTCCAGGGATTCCGGACTCATTCCTTCCATTGCTTTTCCATTTATATACACGGTGGTTGCGGAAAGTGTCTGTATTTTTTTTGCATTCTGGCTGTAATAACCGGTGCCGGCATTCAGTGTTGCAGTAACCGGTGAGCAGGTTCCTTTATTTACACTGTACATAAGATTTCCGCTGTCCTGATAATATCCTGTGTACACTTTTCCATCCACATACAGAGTATCTTTTGACAGCTTCTGATTTTTTCCTGCTTTATACCCATAATATTGGGTTCCGGCCTTCAGGATTCCGGTTTCCAGGGTACATGTTCCCTTTTTCGCAGTGTACATCCTGTTTTTACTGTTCAGGTAGTACCCGGTGTAAGTTTTTCCTTTGACATATAAGGTTTCTTTTGACAGCTTTCTGGTTTTTCCCGCACTGTAACTGTAATATTTACTTCCTTTTTTCAGGATTCCGGTTTTCAGAGTACGGGTTCCCTTTTTCACACTGTACATCTTCTGTTTGCTGTTCAGATAATTCCCTGTATATGCTTTACCTTTGACATATAAGGTCTCTTTCGACAGCTTCTGTTTCTTCTTATCCTTATAACTGTAATATTTACTTCCTTTTTTCAGGATTCCGGTTTTCAGGGTGGGGGTTCCTTTCTTCACACTGTACATCTTCTGTTTGCTGTTCAGATAATTCCCCGTATACACGTTTCCATCCACATATACAGTCTCTTTCGGAAGCGTGGCCATTCCATTGTCCGGAATGCTGTAATATGCGGTTCCCGCACTCATAATTCTGGTTTCCGGCTCCGGAACTCCGCCTGTTACTGTGTACAGAATTCCGTCGGCGTCCAGATAATATCCGGTATACACCTTTCCTGCAACGTACACTGTCCGGGCAGGCAGGGTTATCATCCCGTTCTCCGGCATACTGTAATATGTACTTCTGGCGTCTACCGTTCCGGTCTTCACTTCTGCTGCTCCGCCGGTCACTGTGTACAGAATTCCATCCACATCCAGATAGTAACCGGTATAAATCTTTCCTCCCACAAATACCGTCTGAGCTGCAAATGTCTTCATTCCGTTCTCCGGCATACTGTAATATGCAGTTCCTGCGCTTACGGTTCCGGTTTTTACCGCCGGTACTCCATTGGCTGCCAGATACAGAATTCCGGCACTGTCCAGATAATAACCGTTATAAAGTACGCCGTCCAGATAAACCTGTCCGTCGCTGCTCACCTGCAGACCGGATGCTGTTTCCTGTCCTGCTTCTGTTCCCGGTTCTGAAGCAGTTTCCGGTTCTGAGCTGATTTCAGTTCCGGTTTCATTCGTCTGTTTCAAATCCGCCTCCGGAATGTCAGATATTCCCCCTTCAGATTCCGGCTGAATTTCTTCCGGTTCTGCGGCCGTCTCCATATCTTCTGCAAAACGGATGTTTTCATCGGCTGCTTCCTCAGTCTGCTGCTTATCCCCAGCCGACTCTTTCCATACGGAGGCCGCAAATGACGGCAATGTGTCTGCAACACTGAGACTTGCCGCCAGTAAACATGCACAGATACGAGCCGCAAATTTCTTTTTCTTCATAAACTTTTCCTTCCTTCTTCATTTTTTATAGCCTGCATGTAAAATTATATCATATTGACGATATAATTCAACAATAAATGATAAAAAACTGAACGCACCTTATGAACTCTTCTAAGGCACGTTCAGTTCTTTTAGTTTTCTGTTTATTTTCCTGGTTTTATTTTTTTCTGATTCTGCTGCCACTTAAACGATTGGGAGTGATGGTTGTCCTCCATCCGTCTGTCCAGTTTGCCATATACATCACGTTTTCATCTTCCAGTATCTCGCACTCAATTTTTCCTGATTTATTGGCAATATCAAGAAGAAGCTGATACAGTTCCAGGTTTGATGTTGTATCATTTTAGTTGACATCTTATACTCAAGGATTTGATGTATAATCAAAGAGAAATAAGGAGGCAACTACAATGGCAAAAAAACAAAGGAAATACGACATGGATTTCAAAATCCAGGCCGTGAAACTGGCAAAAGAAATCGGCGGTGCAAAAGCGGCTGCTGAATTAGGAATTCCCGAAAATACCATGTACGCATGGACAAAAGCAGCCAGGGAAGGACGGCTGGATGCCGGCCCTGGTTCCCATACGCCCCAGACAGCCATGAGTCTCGCAGAGGAACTGACAGTTCTACGCAGACAGGTCAGGGATCAGGAAAAAGAAATCCGCCGTCTGAAAGAGGAAAATGAATTTCTTGAGGAAGCAAGCGCTTTTTTCGCCGCCAGCCGTCGGAAGTCTGTAAAAGGCAGAGAATGATGTTCATTGCTATAAAAACCGAGGACGGCGTTATCAAGGGGAAGATTTCTTTTTACTGCCGGATGTTAAAAGTAACACGGCAGGGGTTTTATAAATATCTGGCAAACAAAGACCGCCCGTGGAAATATCAGGCTTTAGCTGATGCCATGCGGACAATCGTATCAGAGGATGAATGCAACGATGCCTGCGGAAGAATCCGTATGTATCAGGCGCTTCTTCTGAAACAGCCGGAAGGAGTCCGCATTCCCGGCGAAAGAACCGTTTACCGCATCATGAAGGAAACCGGACTCAGCCACCGCCCGAAACGCAAACCGAACGGAATTACCAAAGCTGACCGTGAAGCACGCAAATCGGATGACCTGCTGAAACGGGATTTCAAATCTGCAGAGCCACTGAAAAAATGCGTCACGGACATAACCGAAATCAAGGCAAAAGACGGAAAACTTTATGTATCTGCCATATTTGACTGCTATGATGCTGCAGTCCTCGGGCTGGCGATGGATACAAATATGAAAGCGGTATTATGTAAACGAACCCTTGACAATGCCGTCCACTCGTATCCGGCGCTCAGGGGAGCCATTATCCACTCTGACCGTGGAACGCAGTACACCAGCGAAGCTTACCGGAAAGCAGCTGCCAAATATGGCATCCGCCAGAGCATGAACAGTGCAGGGGGACGCTGCCATGACAATGCCCGGTGTGAGAGCATGTGGGCGAGGATGAAGGAGGAACTCCTCTATGACCGTCATAATACGGAAGAAATGACCATTGAGGAACTAAAGACACTCATCTGGAGATACTTCATCAGCTACTGGAATAACAGGAGGATATGCTCAGCCAATGAGGGACTTCCTCCTATGGTTAAACGACAGAGATATTATGAATCTCTGGGGATTGCAGCTTAGGCGTTCATATCCTTGTAAAAAAAGTGTCAACCAATATTGACAATATCAATTGGAGGCTATTACATGGCTGTGCGTCGTGTCCTTACAAACATTTTTGGCAAAAGGACAGTCTTGGCATATGTTACATCAGCGGACAAGGAAAATGGTGGCAGGCGTTTATATTTCAGCACAGTTTTTCCAGAACAGCTGCAAATATTCTGTGCCTGGCAGGAAAAATCCCCACTGAATCAGACAGGAAGCAGCCGTATGCAGTTTATACCTCTGATGCTTTATGCTTTTCGGTGGAACATCGAAGTTAGTTATTACGAACAGAAAACCTTCTGGTCATTATGCAGCTACATGGTGCGGAGCCGCAAAGGAATAGAAATGCTTGTCAATCTAATCAACATAGCGTATTGTGCAATGAAACTTTTGCCGTATCAGGACAAGACGTTTTCCAAATACCAGACAGAAAGCGTCCAGGAATTTCGTTTCGTACTGAGCGAACAAATTCGCCAGCAGGTATTTTATTCCATTTTCGTGAAAAAAGCCGAAACACACATAAAATCAAAAGCTATCATTAAGGTTTTAAAACAACTGATTCAGCATCAGGGATATTATTTATAAAGTTGTAAAGTGGTGTCAGTTTTATTAAAAAACACTAAAAACTCTAACCCTAAGTTTACAGGAGAAAGCTAAATATTTCACTACACGTTCTTATTTAACGCTTACGATATGGTTCTCTATATCATACCTAAGCGCGAAAATTAGCCCTATATTATTCTCTCAAACAAGGCAGGGCACCTATAAATGCTCTGTCTATTATACTTACAAATACATTTTTGCTGTTTCTTCCGCCAAATGAAACTTTTCCTGGATTTTATTCAAAATAATGCTATCTGCAATTTGTAAATCCTTTAATGCTGATACCATAGCTATTATTCCTTCCTGTCTTCCCTTTTCAATTCCTTTCTCCTCCACACCCTTACTTAAATTACACATAAGCGACACCTCACTTTCCAACGTCTGAGTCATTCTAATATGAAAATCTTCTTCCAATATCTGGCATTTGTCCTGTGAACCTGTCTCCGTGGACAGAAGCACATTCAACAGTTTTAATAAATCTGTACCCGAATCTCCTTCTTTCCCAAGACATATCATGACAGCCGCCATCAAATCATAATCTGCTTTTCGTTCCTTTACACTGCCTACCAGATTTTCTTCCGCAATATAATAACGTGTAATGCTGTTTTCACGGCTCTTTGGCGGATTCATGCAAATCCATATGCTGTATACTTTTTTGATATTCTCATAGTGGGAATTTGTAAACTCTGTTCCATATTGGGCGGAAATCATCCGGCTACAGTAATAGATTCCCCTCTTTATCAGCGGATAACCCGGATAAAAATCATTCTGGGCTTCTATATTGATAATTAAACGAATCAATTCCCCGGATACAGGAGCTATTGCAAGAAAGCGGATATCATAGGTAACAGTTCCCTCCGTTAGAGAAGTATCTTCGTTTCCGGCTCCCTGTATCATAGAAACACGGTTGGATTCATCCGGGGCAACTGCCACTTCGCCCACCTGTGGTGTACCTTCAATATATTTTTCCGCAATCTCTTCCACATCACAGTCACGGTATTCTTCCAGGCAGTTCTTCATAATCCATGCCAGAATAATCCTTTCCGAAAGCAGCCGCTTGCAGGCCGCATCATAACTGGCTTTCTCATCAGCCACACGGATGTTTTTCGCTATGGTAGCATCTGTATTCATGGCCTCACCTCCTGCTTCTCGTTTACATTTTATCATATTCCATGCTAACAAACCAGCTTATTATCACTTTAAGCTCTCTACAACATAGACGCCCATTATTTTATCCTTATGTGCTTTCAAAGCATAATCGTAATAAAATTCTGCATCATCCTTATCAAAATGAAATTTATCCTGTATCTTTAATACAATAGCATCATCACCTGCATTTACCTTTTTCAAATCTGATATTATTTCACACAGGCTTTTTATGAAAACTGTATACTTATCTATTTTTTTATAGCTTCTTCTGCTTCTTCAAGATATATTTTTGCACTTTCTTCTGATAATTTTTCTTCTTCCTGCAATATTTTCATAATGCGTTCTTCTGAAAAATTGTTTTTTCTACACACATTAATAATGCCATAAATTTCTCCTTCTTTCCTTTTTTCTCTATCCCGCATTTCCAATGTCATAATTTCCGCTCCCATCTACAACGTACCTAAGTGCATAAATTCGTCAAATATTATCTTAAAACAACATTTGCCAACCCTCTATTTCCCGCCTAAATCTTAGCTTTCCTGCACTTTCTGCCCTTCCTCAAAACTTCGCCTTTACCTATGGTACGGCTGTCCATAACATGCCTAAGTACGTAAAATACCTAAATATGAATCTCTTTTAAAGATCATCTTTCCAAAAGCTATGAAATACGGATAAGGCAGAACATTTTGATACGCTCTGCCTGTTCCTTTCTGCTCTTAGATAATATGGTACTTTACATAAAGTTTTTGACGATGTTCAATATCTGTTTTCATTCTTGCAATATCATCAAAACATCCATCTTCTATCAATCTTTCCATCAATAAAAACATCTTTTCTTCTCCACGTTTTTCTCCACGTTTTTCTCCACGTTTTTCTCCAATTTTTTGATTTTCCTGGTCTCTCATTAACAACGTCATATATTCATGCCTCCATTCCCTGTTTTTCTTTGCTTCTTTCACCGCTTCTTCCAGTTTCTCTACATAGGAATCTGCTGGTTTTTTACCAGTTATGTAATCAAGAAATGCCTTTACTTCCTTACTGACATCATCCATCGTTCCCTTTGCGTTCAGGAATATCTTTACTGTTTCATCTCCCATAAAAATGCTGTCATCTTCTTTACAGATATTTTCAAATGTATAGATGTGCCTGCCCTTTCCAAATGCATCGAACGGACAGATAAAGATAACATAGCTTCTGTTTAATTCATTGTAATACTGTCCTTTATCAATAAGCTGCAAGTCTATCATGCTCTGATAATATCTGCTCCTTTTTGAAAGCTCTTTTGTATCGCTTACCTGCATTTCTATGTCATAAACAACTGCTTTCTCATCTTTCACATATACATCCAGTCTGACACTTTTTGCGTCTATATCCTGTTTGATATTTTTTTGTAATTCCGGGTATTCTACGTGGTCTATCTTTAAATCCGGCAGGATTCTCTGTATCAATTCTTTACACAGTTCCGGGTTCTGCATGACTTTCCCAAACAGGAAGTCATTGGATATGCCTAATTCTTCCCAGCTTGTTTGGCTGTCTTCCATACTTTCCATCTGTTCTGTTTCAT
This sequence comes from Lachnospiraceae bacterium JLR.KK002, assembly GCA_036941025.1. Lineage (NCBI taxonomy): Bacteria > Bacillati > Bacillota > Clostridia > Lachnospirales > Lachnospiraceae > Lachnospiraceae bacterium JLR.KK002. Next base: position 1,018,802 of record JAYMNP010000001.1, on the reverse strand, counting down.
TGCCATTCATTTTGTTTTACCTGCTTTCTGTCACTTCCTTACCGGGAAACTGTATATATCATAATCTTGCTTTTTTCCTTATGATTCTATTATACACAGTCCCCGGCTAAATTACAATCATCTATGCTTCTGCTTTTATGGTTTTTACTCTTTCAAAATAACCAGCTTATTGGGGAAGCACTCCACACGCATACTGCACCCCGCTTCAAATCCCCATTTCCTGACCCGGTTTCCCTGCAGCATAATCTGCGGCACAGTTTTCCCACTTCCTGTTGTGGCCGCATATGCCTTTACCCTGCGGGTAATTACGGAAATCTTCCGTTCCCTCCATAGGAACCCAATGGTAACCCAAAGGCGCAATCCCTCCGCACCACTCCCCTGCACGGGCTTTGGCTTTCATCCCCATTTTTACATTCTGTGCAATGGTATTTCGCTCAAACTCCCCCACCAATGCCATCATCTGGAACTGCATTTTCCCTGCCGGTATATCGGATTCAAAAGGCTCGGAATAAGAGCGGTAAGCTATCCCGTATCTGTCCAGCGTGTTCACAATCTTTATGGCGTCTTCCAGTTCCCGGCTTAAGCGGTTGATTTTCCATGACATCACGATATCAAACTTCTTTTCTGCGGCTTCTTTTAACAGTTCCTGTATGGCTGGCCTGTGGGCAATGTCTTTTCCGCTGATTCCGGCGTCAGAAAAGACCTTGTAGACTTCATAGCCCTGCTTCATGCAGTATTCCCTTATCAGACGCTCCTGCTCCCCGATACTGTAGCCTTCTTCCGCCTGCTCCCTGGTGCTTACCCTGCAGTAAATAGCAGCGGTTATTTTCTGTTCTGTATGGCTCATAATCTTTCCCTCCCTTTCTTTCATGGTTCAGAGTTATAATATATATTCCGGTATCATAGTTGATTCAGGTTCTTTTCCATGTTTGGATATGCTGCCAGATAAAGGGGCAGGATTACAGGGAAACTTACTTCCTGCAGCATGCCTGCAATTCCATCCCATTATCCGGCTTTCTCTGTCAGGACAGTTACCTGTCTTCCTGTTCTTTCTTCGCCTTTTTCTCATTAGAATAAACAGTGGCTACAATTTGTGCCATTAAATCCATAACTGTTTCCAGCCACTCTTTATCTATATGCTCCATCCCCTTTCTCTATGGCGACGGTGGCGGCAAACCGGAAACTCCCTGCTTAAACTTATGCAGTTTCCTTTTCGGCTGCATCGGCGCGACCTTCTATTCTTTCCATATCTCAATATATCCGGCGTCTTTTCCTTTTCTTACATCATAAAAGATTCCGATATCCTCAAGGTTGCTCCTGTTCTCTGACATTCTCCTTGTTATAACCTCCGGCGCACCCGGAAATCTTCTACCATCAATGCCATACTCTTCCAGGGCATACAGCTTCATTTCTCTGTAAAACTCTGACACTTTGGCTTTCAAACCCTCTTCCATCCCCTTCTGGCTCATGTACCCTTCCAATACGGTAAGCAGAATATTTCCTGAAACAAGGGAGTCATTGATTTTTTTCCGATTGGTGCAGAATGCTTCATGTACCTGTTCTTCTTTATAACCAATCTGTCTGCCCGCTTTCACTGCCATCTCGTAAAAATCAACCAGCCTGACCGGGGAATAATTTACAGCCGGTTTTTTATCCCCCAATATCCCGCTGACAGCCTGGCATAATGCGCCGAAGAAAAAGGGCAGGTCATCTTCCCGTTTTTTCTGCAGTTCCTTATCCCCCTGCATTTTTTCCGGGCTGATACGCGCAAGCTCAAGAAAAATCGCACGGTCAGCCAAATCGCTCCTTACAATGCACTGTCTTGTGCTGTTGAAGCATACAACAGCGTCCGGTTCCAGAATAGACCGGGAATCATCTGTAAAGAGTTTTCTCTTTACCTGTGAACCTCCCGTACAGTTCCGGCAGATTAAATCGCTTGTATTCTGGGAAATAAAGCTGATATTGTCAAAACATACCATATATTCCGCCGCAAGGCACATAGCCACCTCATTTTCCCTCTTTGGCATGGAGAACAGGGGATTGACCGTAAGCGGGTCTATTAAATTCTGCACCCTCTTTAAACAGGTAGATTTCGCGCTGGATTTCTGACCGTAAACTTCCAGCACAGGTTTTGAAAACTGCTTCCCGAAAAAACAGCCTGCCAAAAAAGCGGCAAACAGTATCTGGTCCGTTTCGCTGTGGAAATTAAAATGCTGTGCAATAAAATATTTTACATCTCCTGCACATACCTGTTGCATTTCCGGTTCTACCTGCGGTGCAAAGAGTTCACTGCGCTGGAACAGGATATGGGAATTTTTTGCCATCCTTACCCCGTCAGCAGTTATTTTCAGGTATTTTCCATCGTTTCGCCCCAAATCATAATAGACGGTATCCGTTTTGGCATAAATACGTTTATGAATCCTGGAACGCTTCCCATTCCTTTTTGCCAGCATTTTTATATGCGCCTGTGCCTGTATATGCCCGCCGGATGGCAGTATTATCCCATACCCGTCATAGCAGTAGGAACGGAACCATTGCTGGAATGATTCACTTTCAACTGCGATAAGGCGCATTCCCTCTTTCTCATTGGCAGCCCTGATATATGCCTGCCCTGTAGTGGAACAGATTAACTCAATCTCCTGTTCTGCTTCTTTGATAATCTGCTCCATTGATATATCATTTCTCGCCATTTTCTCCCCCGCTTTCCTGTTCTTCATCCATACCATAATATTGGTAATCATAGGAAACTCCTGCAATTTCCCATCCATTTTCTGTACTGGCAAGTCTTATAAGCACTCTCATCCCAACCAGCCAATCCATGTCCAGCTTCCCTTCTTTCGTAAAAGCTGGGAAATTTTTGAAAAATTTGCAGGCTACTACAATATATTTATGGTTAATACCCCTTACAGCCAGTAAGGAATTACCCATCTTGTTGCTTAAGCTGTTAGAATGAGTAAGGCAATAGGTCTGGCCTCCTCCTTTCAGGACTTAGCGTCCGTAAAAAAGTCAGCCAACCAGCCCTCATTCGCAGCATTCGTTTTACGCAGGTTGAACCTAAAGGCGTTCGTGTGATACCCAGTAGATTGAACAGGCAATGGGAAAACTGGTATTGACCATTGCTAATACATTACAAAGGAGTACCTGTTATGAACGCTGTTGGTATTGATGTTTCCAAAGGCAAGAGCACTGTCACCATCCGCAGATCCGGGGATGTCGTTATCATGCCTCCCCGTGACATTCCACACACGCAGTCCGAAATCAACGCCCTGATTGAACAGATCCAGGGGCTTGACGGGGAGACAAAGGTCTGCATGGAGCACACCGGAAGGTATTACGAGCCGGTCGCCACATGGCTTTCCGACGCCGGTATCTTCGTCAGTGCGGTAAATCCCATCCTCATCAAAGACTTCGGGGACGATTCCCTGCGCTCTCCCAAAACCGACAAGGCTGATTCTAAAAAAATCGCCCGCTATACCCTTGACCGCTGGTCCAAACTGCGCCAATATGGAAACATGGATAAAACACGCAACCAACTAAAGACAATGAACCGGCAGTTCGGCTTCTACATGGCGCAAAAGACTGCCATGAAGAACAACCTTATTGCCCTGCTCGACCAGACTTACCCGGGTGCCAATGACTTCTTTGACAGCCCGGCCCGCAGCGACGGCAGCCAGAAATGGGTGGATTTCATCCATACCTACTGGCATGTGGACTGTGTCCGCTCGAAATCCTTAAAGGCCTTTACCGTGCATTATCAGAACTGGTGCAGGCGCAAAGGCTATAACTTCAGTGCAGACAAGGCGGAGAAAATCTACCGTCTCTCATCTGACCTGATTGCCGTATTCCCAAAAGATAATAACACAAAGATGCTGATACGGCAGGCTGTAACGATGCTGGACACTGCATCCGAAACCGTGGAATCCCTCCGCCTTGAAATGGATGGGCTTGCCGCCACCCTGCCGGAATACCCGGTTGTCATGGCAATGAATGGTGTCGGTCCCACGCTTGGCCCACAGCTTATGGCTGAAATCGGGGATGTTACACACTTCACGCACCGCGGGGCGCTGACCGCTTTTGCAGGTGTCGACCCCGGAAGGGATGAATCCGGGCAGCGTGTCCGTAAAAGTGTGCCTGCCACAAAGAAAGGCTCTCCTTATCTTCGCAAGACCCTCTTCCAAATCATGGACGGGCTTATCAAGCGTTCCCCCGCTGATGATGCCGTTTACGCCTTTATGGATAAGAAACGGGCACAGGGCAAGCCTTACTACGTCTACATGACTGCCGGGGCAAACAAGTTCCTCCGCATTTATTACGGTCGGGTAAAGGAATATCTTTCTACGCTTGCAGAAGCCGAAGAAATCTAAATCAATGCTATCGCCTATTCATCAGGCCAGCGTATCGCGGTTGCCTTTTTGTAGTGCTTATTTTTCAACCTGTATAAAATTTTCAAGTTCACAAATTTCTGCCTGACTTTTTATTTGCAGACTACTACTGTCACCCTGCATTTTAATGTACGCTTTCCCACCTTTGCATATCACTCACTTCATCACGATACACCTTTTATTATGCGGTAGTCCGCCAATACTTTTCTCTATACGCTTTCGTACATTCCAATGTCCTTTTATCATAATACTCTCCGTTTGCATATCAAAACTGCTGACTGATTCCCATGCCAATCAACAGCCTTTACCTTCTTAATTACTTCGCATACATTGAAATGCATACTGCAATCGCATTTATTAATGAAACGCAGTATGCCCTCCAAAATACATAATATTCTTTTATTATCTATAAGCACATCAAGCCATTATCGAAAGTACTTAAATTCTTTGCTTTTGTTGCATAAAAATACCCGTACTCCCCGCTTCCCAATCGCTGAAAATCAGAGAATCTTACCTGTTAATTCTTTCTTATATTTTGCTTCCAACTTAAAACTACTTCGCACTCCTATTCCCAATTTTACGGTTGATTATCATCGTAGTAAGTACATATATTTTTTCAACTATCCCCGAACAAAAAGCATACTTATGATACAAAGCAAACAACCTAATAGTCCGCTCCAATCATACTGATATTCCGTTTGTCAAATTTCTATATGTTTCATCACATCATTTAAATCATCAATGTTATCTTTTCATGATATGGCAGCTCTCCAGCGTCTGTAATGCCGCCCTGTGTTTATCCGGTGTAATTCCCGCACAGCAGGATGCATCCACATAGATTGGCACTTCCGGCATATATGCCTTTAGTAAGAGAGCATTGGAAATCACACATACATCCGTACAAAGCCCAATCAGTTCAATTTCCTTTATGGACTGCTCTTTGTGGATTTCCCTCAAATCCTCCGCAAGTCGCTGCGATGCGAATGTTGGCTTATAATATACTGCTCCGTTTCGTTCCGCCTGCACCTTTGCCAGCTCCTGTACTAACTGCCATCCTTTTGTGCCAGCTACACAATGCTTTATTGGCAACAGCTTTCCTTCCTGAGTAAAAAGATAATCTTCTGTATGGGTATCCATTGAAAAAAACACATAACCGGGATATTCTCTGGCTTTTTTTGCAGCAGCATTTACAATGGATTCCGCTTCTTTTGTTCCAAGTGCCCCTGATACGAAATCATTCTGCATATCTACGACAATCAGATAGCAGTCAGGACTTTCCACAGGTTTTATCCCCTGCATTTGACAGATTAAATTCTTTGCAAAAGTTACCATCCCTTTTGCTTCCTCTGTCCTTAAAAATTTTATATCCAGTCCATTGGCGGACAGACGGAATCTGTCCAATGCATCTGCATCCTTAAAAATCTTGTAAAGCACCGCTCTATTCTGCTCCAATGGACTCCTTCCTGAAATGACATCAATTCCAGTCTGGTCGTCACGATCATGATAATAAATAATATCATAGCACTTCTGTTTAAACTCCAGTTCATGGGATACACAATATTCCCGATAATAATCTGCCGCACGCTGTCCATGTCCAACATCCAGCCAGTCATCCAGCCGTCTGGAATCATGAAATGCCGCAGCAGCTCCCAATATATCCTTATCTTCTTCCGGCAACCCCTGACGCTGTGCGATTGCTAATGCGTAGAGCATTACACGCCTGCAATGTGCGCCTGTGTGCTTTTCACTGTCCTCCAATGTAAACGTAACCTGATTTTCCAGAATATCATTCCACTTATCAAATACAGGTTTTATCCGTTTCCATTCCGGTAATCCCTCCATCCATTTTTCCTGCATAGCCTTACCCCGCTTTCACGATTTCACGCAACGCCGCTGCAATATCCTGATCCACACCAATGGACTTTTCCTGTATCCCGTCAGGAATGTAAATCTCACCTTTGTTGAAAGTAATATACTTTGCATGAGGTTCTGCTGCCGTAAGCTGCATAAATGGCATTTTTATCATCTGATTGCGCCAGCCAACACCAAACTCTAAAATGACAAGGTTTTTTCCATGCATACGATTTACAAATCCCTGATAGCGGGCAGCTTTTTCCTGCCAGTTCTTTTTCCCCTGAAAAGAGGAGTACTCCCCATAATTTACTTCCATACTCCCACTGCATTTTGGGCATCTGGGCAAAAGTCTTTCCGGCACTCTGCCATCTGTTTCCGCCTCTGCCATGCGAAGAACTGCCTCCCTGTCCGAATAAACATCATCACAGCAGCCCTTTGTGCAACGCATTTCTGTCAGCTTGCCTTCCATTTCAAATACACGTTCTTCCTCGAAACCTGCCGGGATAAAGTGATCCTCCCCATTGGACATGACCACAAAATAATCCTTTTCCTTTACAAGTTCATACATATCCTTCATAATCTGCGTCGGTTCATCCTGCAAACACTTTTCTTTGATGATCCGGCTGAAATATGCCCATCTTTCTTCCTCGGAAGAATAGGAAACAGCCATCCCCTGCAAAATACAGTAAATACCATATTTTTCCCTGAAATCACCCATTCTTTCACGAAACCACGCATCATCCGCAAATAAATGATACCCCTCTGCTATGGATAATCCGTTGCTGGCTCCGATCAACACCCCGTCAGCTTCACTGATGATTTGCTTTATTTTCTGATATACATTCACTTTCCTGTCCCTGCCTTTCCTTTCATAATCTGTTTTAAATCCCGTAAGGTTTTCAATAAATCATCATTTATATACAGGCTTTTGTTTTTCAAATGCTCCGGGGAAGAAGAATCTTCCTGATTCATACAGACATAAAAAGCACCTGTATTTTTATATGCCATTTCCCAAAAGGGCAATTTAATAATACCTGGCGTCATTTCTCCTACCCCTAATTCCAGCAGCAAAACGCTTTTTGCATTTTCTTTTGTCAGATATTGTTTCAGAAAAGATTCGTAGCGTATTACACCATCTTTCCAGTCCTGCCCCTCCAGAAACGTATCATCTCTTACCCACGGAACCATGATCCGTCCACATTCCCGGCATCTTGGAAGCAGTTCCGAAGGTATCCGCATCCCCAGCATATTTTCACACATCTCCCGGATGATGTTCTCATTCGGATAAATCCGGTCATGGCAGGGCTGGCTACATTGAAAATAGCCCACATTCCCCTGATAACTGCAAATAGAATTTTGGGGAAATACCCGTTCAAACTGCATATCCACATTGGTTGTTAATACAAATACTTCTTTTCCACTTACAATTTCCGCCAAGTCATAATAGGTCTGCCCCGTTGGAGCATCCCACAGACTTTGTATATAACGTGCGTAATATGCCCACTGTTGTTCCGGTGAAGAATAGCAATAATAAAATCCTGCAAAGGGAGATTGAAAGCCATATACTTCTTTAAAATCCTGCAACTGTCCTTCCAGATAAGGCATCCAATGGTAGTGATTATAGCCTGCTGCGCTGGAAAGCCCGGAACCACCCCCAATCACAACTGCATCTACCTGACGGATTTTTTCTGCCAGGAGTTCCAGATTTTCTTTATTCTTCATTCTTTGCACCATATTTTTTTATTTTTTCAACTGTTCTTTCCAGAACCACTGCAATATCCTCTTTTATCGCAGTTCCTTTTCCTTCTAACTCCTTTGGAAGCAGTGCATCTTTTGGGTTGATTGTAATGTAATAGGCTTGCGGCAGGGAGTATGTCATATTCCAAAAGGGCTGCTGAATGAACATGGGCGTCATGCGCCCCACTCCAAGTTCCAGAAAAAGTATTTTTTTATGTTTATTTTCCATCAGAAAATGATTCCACTTTTCATATTCCTCTTTATATTTTCTGCCTTCCAAAAACGTGTAGCCTCGAACCCACGGCTCCAGTTCCCTTCCACATTTCGGACAGTGCGGAATCAATTCTGTAGGAATCCGGCAGTCCTTTATATTTGCATACATCTCCTCAATCATACTTTTACTTTCAAACAGCTCGTCATGACAGGGACGCACACACTGAAGCCATCTGAAATCTCCCTGAATGGTACTGACTCTTTCTTCCGGAAAGCGTCTGCTAAATAAGGTGTCCTGATTGGTTGTCACCACAAAATAATTCTTTCCTTTCAGAAGTTCAAACAGATTTTCATAGGCAGGGCCGTCCGGAAGCTCCAGATTTGCATGGATGGAGGTCGCCAGAAATGCCCAGCGTTCTTCACTGGTCGGGTATGGGTAATAATATCCGTTAAAGCTCCCCTGAAACCCGTACTTTTTTTCAAATTCTCCAAAATATTTCTTGAAATATTTATCGCTGTGATATGCCATATCATAACCAGTAGCAACAGACATTCCCGCAGCCGCTCCTACACAGACAGCTTCTGCCCACTCCATCTGTTCAAGCAGAATCTCCGCTTTTTTATCATATTTTCGATTCATGTTTGCTTTCTTTTCCTTTCAACTCTTTTTATTGACTTTTATCCTATTTGTTGTTATTATATAAATAACAACCAGTTAGAAGTATAGCACTATCCATATAACAAGTCAAGCGGCTGTTAAAATTAAATTTACAGCAAAGGAGTTTTTCATGAAATATTCTACAAAATTAAGTGACGCAGTGCATATCATGGCTTTTATTGCAATCCATCAGGAGTATGACCTAAGCAGCACTGTAATTGCTGACAGTATTCAGACAAACCCGGCTTTTGTCCGACAGATCATGATGAAATTGAAAAAGGCAGGATTGATGTCCAGCGTAAACGGTCATGCAAAGCCTTCCCTGGCAAAACCCACAGAGGAAATCACACTTTTGGATATTTATAAAGCTGTTGAGGGAAGTAAGCCGCTTCTTCATCTGGACACCCACACCAATCCGGAATGCGGAGTAGGGGTTAATATCCAACTGGCTCTGCAGGATTACTACAACGAAATACAAAAAGGAACCGAAAAACATATGTCCAGCATTTCTTTACAGGATATAATCGAACTGTATCACACAAAAACAGGTCAGACAGATAACTGACACAGAAGGCAGGTTGAAATACCTCCGGAATAGAGAACTTATGCCAGAGGTATTTCAATTTATCAGTTTATTTTTTATCTGTACAATGAACAACACATTCAGCACAATTCCCATTGCATTCGTTTATTCCCTTTCTTCGGAAATAAACAATGGATAATATCAACAGACCAGCTACAATGCAAAGTACAGCGATACTTGCCAAATTCATCATCAAATCCTCCTCTATACAAGCCCAACAGCAGCCCCTACACTGTGAACAGCAAATGCCACAATCCAAGCGATTGCACATTGTACGATTACAGTTCCAGCCGCCGCCTTAGCTCCGCCCATTTCCCGTTTCACAGTTGCAACCGCCGCAACGCATGGTGTATACAGCAAGGTAAATACAAGAAATACAAATGCGGTAAAAGGTGTAAACAGTGTTCCAAGCAAAGATACATCCCCGCCCAAAAGAACCGTCAGCGTAGATACAACACTTTCTTTGGCAGTAAACCCGGTAATCAATGCGGTAGAAACTCTCCAATCTCCAAATCCAAGCGGTGCAAATAATGGAGCAACCACCCCGCCCAACAATGCCAAAAGACTTTCTTCCGCAGAAGCCGCAACATTCAGCCTTATATCAAAGGTCTGTAAAAACCAGATTACAAGAGAAGCCACAAAAATAATGGTAAATGCTTTCTTAGCAAAGCCCTTCGCCTTTTCCACGATAAGCTGCCACACGCTTTTTGCCGAAGGAAACCGATAGTTTGGAAGCTCCATCACGAAGGGAACCGGCGCTCCCTTATATTTCGTCCCTTTTAAAATTAACGCATATAAAATGCCACAGATGATCCCCAGAGCATACAGCCCAACCATAATGAGCGCCTGATAGCTTCTTGGGAAAAAAGCACTGATCATTAGTGTGTAGATTGGCAGCTTAGCAGTACAGCTCATAAATGGAACCAACAGAATTGTCATCTTATGATCCCGTTCACTGGAAAGCGTTCTGGTAGCCATAATCGCAGGAACAGAACAGCCAAAACCAATCAACATAGGAACTATACTTCTTCCGGAAAGACCAATCTTACGAAAAAGCCTGTCCATCACAAAAGCCACTCTTGCGATATATCCAGTGTCCTCCAAAATGGAAAGGAAGAAAAACATGGTAACAATCGTTGGCAATAAACTGAGTACACTTCCCACGCCGCTGCAAACGCCATCAATCACGAGAGAATGAACCACCGGGTTGACCTGCGCCTTTGCAAGTACCCCATCAAGCAGAGCAATCAATATATCAATTCCCATACCCATCAGGTCAGACAGTGCCGCACCAATAAAGCTGAATGTCATAACAAATACGAGTGCCATAATCCCGATAAAACAGGGAATCGCTGTATATTTTCCTGTTAAAATCCGGTCTATCGCCATACTGCGCTTGTGTTCTCTGCTTTCATGAGGGCGGACTACGGTTTTTGCACATAGAGCTTCAATAAATGAAAATCTCATATTTGCAAGTGCAGCCTCCCTGTCAAGCCCTGTTTCCGTTTCCAATACAGAAACCAGATGTTCAAATATGTCAGCCTTTTCAGGCGCAATAGTAAGTTTCTCTTTCATCAGGCGATCATTTTCTACCAATTTTGTTACTGTAAAGCGAACTGGCAGCCCTTTTTCTTTTGCCTCCGGCTCCAATATATGTATTGCCGCATGAATGCACCGATGTACCGCACCAACGGAATCATGTTCATTATTACTTGCCGGACAAAAATCAACCCTACCGGGACTTTCCCTGTGCCTCGCCACATGAAGTGCATGGTCAATCAGTTCCGTGGTTCCCTCATTTTTTGCCGCTGAAATCGGCACTACCGGAATACCAAGAATTTCTTCCAGTGCATTTACCCGGACAGAGCCGCCGTTTGCCCGGACTTCATCCATCATATTCAATGCCAGCACCATCGGAATGCCAAGTTCCATGAGCTGCATGGTAAGGTACAGATTCCTCTCCATATTGGTAGCATCAACAATATTGATAATCCCGTCCGGATGCGTATCCATCAAAAAATCCCTTGTCACAATTTCCTCACTGGAATACGGGGAAAGGGAATAAATACCTGGTAAATCTGTTACAACCGCCTCTGAGTGTTTGCGGATCGTACCATCTTTACGGTCAACTGTCACTCCGGGAAAATTCCCTACATGCTGGTTTGCCCCTGTAAGCTGATTGAATAAAGTGGTCTTTCCACAGTTCTGATTTCCTACCAGCGCAAAAGTAATCTTTGCACCTTCTGGAATCTCATTCGTTGCATTATGAACATGATAGCTGTTCGCCCTTCCAAGTTCACCGACTCCCGGATGTTCCACTGCCATTGTCCTTTGTGTAGAATGGTTTTTTTCCGCTTTTGTATGGACTTTCTCCACTGTGATTTTTTGCGCTTCATCAAGCCGCAATGTCAGTTCATATCCCCTTAGCTCAATCTGCACCGGATCGCCCATAGGTGCAATTTTTTGAAGCGTAACCTCCGTTTTTGGTGTAAGCCCCATATCGAGTAAGTGATGCCGAAGTGCGCCTGTTCCTCCTACGGAACGGATAAAGGCGCTCTGCTTTGGCTTCAATTCATCCATTGTCATCTTATCATCACCTCATTTTTACCGTTGCAGAATGTGTTCTGTTCCTTTTTCAAGAACCATCTGCACATGTTCATCCACTAAAGTATAAAAGATCATTTTTCCATCCCTACGCCGCCTCACCAGCTTATTTGACTTTAAAAGGTTTAGCTGGTGGGACACCGCAGACTGCGTAATTCCAAGCTGCTCTGCCAAATCACCAACACATGAATCCTGCTCCATTAAAAGGAGCAGGATTCGGATACGGGTAGGGTTCCCAAGCACCTTGAAAAATTCCGTTAATATATACAAATCACTTTCCTTCAATTCTTTGGAAAAATGACTATCCTGATATTCTGTCAAAGGAACCCCCTCCTTCCTTACAGTTTTTTCACAAACAGGCAGCGGATCGCATTCAGCACCGCAAGAATCATAACACCTACATCCGCAAAAATAGCCAGATACATATTTGCGATTCCCACAGCCCCTAATACAAGGCAGGCAAATTTCACTACAAGCGCCATCGAAATATTCTGGTAAACAATCCGCAGACATTTCCTTGAAATCTTGATTGCCTTTGCTATCTTGATTGGATCGTCATCCATCAGAACAATGTCAGCCGCTTCGATTGCCGCATCTGAACCCATTGCGCCCATAGCAATACCTATGTCCGCTCTGGAAAGCACTGGTGCATCATTGATACCATCGCCAACAAATGCCAGCTTTGCTTTGCCTAACTTCACCTGCAGAAGTTCTTCTACCTTTTCTACCTTGTCAGCCGGAAGAAGCTCACTGTAAACCTCATCAATTCCAAGTGATGTGGCAACCTGATTTGCCACTTTCTTTGCATCCCCAGTCAGCATGACGGTCTTATCTACCCCTGCTTTCTTTAATTCCGCAATTGCAGCCTTAGAATGAGGCTTTATAATATCGGAGATTACGATATGTCCCGCATATTTCCCATTGATTGCCATGTGAATAATCGTACCTGTCTGATGACAATCCTGATAAGGAATGTTTAAGTGCTTCATCAATTTGTCATTACCAGCGGCAACCTTTACGCCATCTACTTTTGCAGTCACCCCATTTCCGCTGATTTCCTGTATATCTGCCACACGGGTTCTGTCAATCTCTTTTCCATATGCCCGCTGTAAGCTCTTGCTGATTGGGTGGGAAGAAGCGCTCTCTGCAAGAGCCGCATATTCCAACAGTTTCTCATTGTCTATGGTGGAGTGATGAATCCCATTTACTTCAAAAACACCCTTTGTCATCGTTCCCGTTTTGTCAAAAACAACATACCTGGTCTGTGAAAGGATTTCCAGATAGTTGGACCCCTTTACCAGCACGCCCTCTTTGCTTGCGCCTCCTATTCCTGCAAAGAAACTCAAGGGAATACTGATAACAAGCGCACAGGGGCAACTGATAACAAGGAATGTCAATGCCCGGTAAATCCAAACACCCCAATCAGCAGACAGTCCCATAAAAAGCATTCTGACAACTGGAGGAAGCAATGCCAACGCCAATGCTGAGTAGCAGACAGCCGGAGTATATACTTTCGCAAACTTCGAGATAAAATCTTCTGATTTTGATTTGCGGGAGCTTGCATTTTCCACCAAATCCAAAATCTTAGAAACCGTAGATTCTCCAAATTCTTTTGTTGTCTGTATCTTCAATACTCCAGTCATACTGATACATCCACTGATTACCTCATCACCAACTTTTGCCTCTCTGGGCAGACTTTCCCCGGTCAATGCGCTGGTATTCAGGCTGGAAGATCCCTCAACTACATTGCCGTCAATCGGCACTTTCTCGCCCGGCTGTACAACAATCACGCTGCCAATCCCTACCTCATCCGGATCAACCTGCTCTAATTTCCCATTTCTCTCAACATTTGCATAATCAGGACGAATATCCATCAGGTTACTGATATTGCGGCGGCTCTTGCCCACAGCATAGCCCTGGAACCATTCCCCGATCTGGTAAAACAGCATAACGGCAATCGCTTCCAGATAATCACCGTTCTCATAAATAGCAAGCGCCATCGCCCCAATCGTAGCCACTGCCATCAGAAAACTTTCATCAAATACCTGACGGTTTCTGATGCCTTTTGCCGCTTTCCTTAAAATGTCATATCCGATGATAAAATAATTTATCAGATAGCACGCAAAACGAATCCACCTTCCTGCGGACGGAAATAAATAACTGTCAGCCTTATCAAACAGCTCTGCTGAAACAAACTGGAGTGCCAGTAAGATTCCGGCGCTAATCAAAATACGGATCATCATAACCCTCTGTTTTTTTGTCATACCATCCTTGCGGCTGCCGACAAAAATAAGAAGTACAGCAGCCATTATAATAACAACTGTCAGCAATATGCTGATTACTAATTCCTGCATGGTAAAAACTCCTTTCAAAATATGCTTAACTGTTTAATCGTTTCTGATAAAAAAGACACCCCAAAACTGCAGCCGGACATTTTCAGGGTGTCACCTTTTCATAGGCAGCTCTGGCTTACAGGAAAATCTCGCAGTCCGGCTCCACTTTCTTGCAGGCATCCAGCACGTTCTTCATAACGTCTTTCGGCTCCTGCCCTTCGTCAAATTCCACGATCATCTTCTGTGTCATGAAATTGACCGTTGCGCTCTGTACTCCTGCTGTTTTACGGGCTGCATCCTCCATCAGATTTGCACAGTTGGCACAGTCTACCTCGATTTTGTAAGTCTTTTTCATTGTAAAGTCCTCCTTGTTATTTTTAAATTCAGTGATTAAGTATTTGTTTAATCATCATAGCCGTAGTATAATACAGAGAAAGGCACACGTCAATATCCCTAAGGCATTCCTTCCTAAACGGGCGAAAAGTATTTCCGTTTGGGCGAAATGCAAACGAGAAGAAAGGAAAAATAATATGGACAATATGAAATTACCACACCAACATGGAGAAGGACCGCAGACCGCACTGATCCAGAAACAATTAGACCATGTAGACTATTTCCAAACCGTAGCTGAAGTTTTCAAACAGCTTGGTGATACCACCAGAATCCGAATTTTCTGGCTCCTATGCCATTGTGAGGAATGTGTCCTCAATATTTCAGACATGCTCCATATGTCAAGCCCGGCAGTTTCACATCATCTCAGACCATTGAAAAACAGCGGTCTGATTATTTGCCGACGTGAAGGAAAAGAAGTTTACTATCGTGCCGCAGATACACCACAGGGGCGTCTGCTGCATCAGATGATTGAGCAGGTTATGGAAATCACCTGCCCTGAATTGTGAGGTCTGTCTTATGAATGAGGAATTGAGAAAAATACAAAAAGAAATGGAAAGATTTCATCAAAAGGTAGCAAATGCTGGCATTCCGCTTTATCCCGGTATAGAGTTATGTTATCTTACTTTTTCAACCGATTCTTTTTCTGTGCAGCATAAGGCTCTATCACACATCATTCAGATTAACTACTGCAAAGCCGGACAGATGATGTGGGAGATGAAAAACGGAAACCGAATTTATTTGAACCCGGGAGATTTCTCCCTGCATACCATGAAAGCCTGTACGGATTCCGTACTTACCTTTCCAAACGGTACGTATCAGGGACTTGGCATCTATATTGATCTGCAGGAAGCCTCTGACACTCCCCCCGAATTGTTAAAAAACTTTGGTATTTTTGAAACCATATTACCCGAAAAATTCTGCAAAGATGACAGACCTGTCTTTCTTGCCGGAAATGAACAGACAGAAAGTATTTTTTCTGCATTTTATAACCAGCCTGAAACGCTTATGCTTCCATTCCAAAAAATCAAGATTTTGGAATTGCTGCTTTACCTTGTCAAAATGGAGTTTACGCCCCAAAACAAACTGGCTGAATATCAATTCGAGCTGACTGAAACGATCCGGAAAATCCATGACCAGCTTTTGCAGCACATGGAGCAGAGAATTACCATAGAGGAACTTTCAAGACAATATCTCATCAATCCAACAACTTTGAAAAATGCTTTTAAGTCAGTCTATGGAACTTCCATTGCGGCACATATCAAGGAACATCGAATGCGACAGGCTGCAAAACTGTTAAAAGAAACGAATAAGAGCATAGCTGAAATCGCACAGGCTGTCGGCTATGACAGCCAGAGCAAATTTACTGCGGCATTTAAAACATATTTTGAAGTCCTACCGAAAGAGTACCGTAAGAATTGAGCGGGAGCAACACATCATTCTAAAACAAGTTGCTCTTGTGGTAATACTGTTTCCATGCATAAAGAAATGGATGAGAAAAAAGGCTGCCAAAACAGCCTTTTTTATTTTATCTCTCTATACGCTCTTTTTTATCATTTTTATATTACTATCTCAAACTTCGCACATAGATTTTAGCTATGCACCTTGAAAATTCAATATCTGGCAATGATTCAGTTATCAAAGAACAGCCTTTTGGAACACTATGCTGCTACTAATTGGGATTGTAGCAGGGCTGGTAAGGTGCTGATGAAAGTGTCAACCAGTTCATCTATCTTTTCATCAACAAGATCACAGTGTTCCTCTAAAAGTTTCCGGAACATTTGAAGCAACATTTGAAATGCCTGCATCCATGTGATGTCAGACATTTCATCAGCAAAGTACAGAAACAGTTCTCCAAGTGAGCGGTTGTCGTTTGATTCCCTGTTTTCGATGGACAGCATCATATACCTGGTAAAAACAACTGCTGCCTGTGCAGTGTTTATCGGTCGGTGGTATACCAGATACTGGTAATTTATTTCGGAATACTGGAATGATTATAAGGCTTTCATTTTTCATCGTTTAACGCATTTCCTGTAATTTTGTTTCCTCAATTTCACGTTGAAATGCCCATCCTGCCTGATTATAATAATCCATTCTTTCTTTGTCTGTCATGTGCTTTGTTATTTCGTAATTATATTCCCGTAACTTATGAATGTCTTCAATTGTAAAATCTGGGCTTAAAACAGGTTTTTCCATAATCATCCCTCGCTTTCTAACAATACAGACGGGCTCCAAATCTCTATCGGTTTATAACCCTCCAGATTTGTGATAGCCCTCACACCACGGATAGTTTTAATATTTACAATATGTTTAAAATTCCACGATATAATACAATCGCAGTTACCTGAAACAGCCGCACCTATATGTTGACAATCATCAAGGCTCTTTTCTGTCAATATGCCCATACTGATAATCTGCTTTGCAAGTTCTGACACTTCCTGCGTAATATCAATCGTAGAATATTTTATCTGCTTCAAATAATCTCTCAATGCACTTCTTTTCGGTTCCGGACAGTCCGAAACCTCCTTTAATGTCACCGTAGAAAGGCATACCTCATACACACCACTCCGAAACATTCCCCACAATTTCCTTGTATCTGCCATTTTTTCCGGTACATCTTCCTGCATCAGATGGCTGATAACAGATGTATCTAAATATACTTTTAATTTCCTGCCCATTTTTCTCACTTCCTTTTTATTTATTTTAGCACGATTCCTTTTTTCTTACAATAAAAACTATCGTTGTATTTTAAGCAATATGAGGGAACTCTCCATTATTAGGATAGCTCCCTCATAAACAATCTCGAAAACCTGTATTTATTCTGAACTGGCATTAACTACTCTTTAAACAACGCCTTAAAAATAACAACTCCTATTAACAAAAGCATTAACAAAATTGCTCCATAGGTAATATAAATCAAGAATGAAAGAATCTTAGAGCCAAACCATGCCAATAATGCCACAATCCCCAAAAACAAAATTGCCTTTCCTTCATCCGAATTTGTCATGAATCCCCATATAATAGCAATCACTATAATAGCAATAATTATTCCCATTTTTTCTCCTTTGCTTACTAAAAAATATTATCCCTTAACCCAACTATGCGGTTTTGGCATCCCTGCTCTGTTTTTACCTTTTTTAACACAAATTCCTGGAAGCGGACGCCCGCTTGTCGTCAATCTTCTTCCACAGTATGTACATACCCAATGCTGCATTTTCATTAAACTTACCTCCTGTTCATTTTCCATTTTATCTTTTACCAAGTATATCATATTATTTAGACTTTTGCAATATATCTATTTGCATTTGCATATGTATAGATTGTTTATGCAAATAATTTTATTCACTATACTTTTACTTGGAAGGAAAAAAGAATGGATAAAAAGACAAAATATGCTGAAAAATATATACGAATTGGATTGAACATTGCTTATTACAGGAAACTGCGCGGTATGACACAATTACAGTTAGCAGAAGCTGTAAATATCAGCAGGACGCATATGAGCAATATCGAAGCCCCTAATGTCCCAACTTCTGTGTCTTTGGACACACTTTTTGAAATAGCTGATATACTGGACGTTGACATTACCTCTTTATTTGACCTGAAAAAATAAAGATTATATTTACAATGGCAGATACCACAAAAGATTTTCACTCCTATGGTATCTGCTTTTTTATGCTACCACTTACCATACCCCTGCTTTTTATTCTTTCAGGATAACCAGCTTCTTCTGGTAGCATTCCACACGCACACTGCAGCCTGTTTCAAAGCCCCACTGCTCCACCCAATTTCCCTGCAGTACAATCTGCGGCACGGTAGCCCCTCTGCTCCCTGTGGCTCCATAGACTTTTACCCTGCGGGTGATTACATTGTAGTCTTCGCATTCGTTTACCATGCTGCCATCCATGCCGGAGTTCTTCATCACCTGGAACATCCTGGACAGTATGGTGTCTTTCCCAAACTTGCAGGGTTCCATAAAATTACGGGTTTCCTGCGGTTCTTTCTGCCCATTTATTTCACGGAACAAATGCTGCCTGTTCTGATATACAAACCCTGACAGCATCCAGAAATTATTCAGTGCATATAAAGTGTCTGCCACTGAATAGAACTCCCTTCCGGTCAGGATTCCTTTGGAATAGTAAGCGGAAAACTCCCTTTCACCTGCCATCATCAGGAAACGTATCTTTTCCACAAATTCCCTCTGCTCCCTCTCTGTTTCAAGCCTTCCATATTCCCTTACAATATACTGGTTCAAATCATGCCCCATCTTCTGTCTCCTTCTCTTTCACTTCCCGGTATCATTGGTTCTGGTTTTGAAACATAAAACACTGGTTTACAGATACCACAGAGGAATCCCTGCGGTATCTGCTTTTCTATGCTCCTTCTGGTTCTTTGATACTTTCCGGGAACCCTTTTCTTTACTTCCCTTTCTTCCAGGAATCCACCGCACGGTTCACCTTATCGGATTTTGTGCGCTTTCCTGTTTTAGCAATCTCATATACTGTTGTCACACTGGTAAAACCCAGTAAAAATAAAAATACATTTGCCATTTTCTTTCCTCCTTACTCTCCATACGCCAAAAACAATTCTGCTCCTGCAATTACCACACATGCCGCCAATATACCATAAATGAGGTATTCCATAAAACCACTCCTTCCTGTGTTTTTCTATGCCGGGCAGTATAAAACTGCCAGGATAATCTTTCTTTCTCTTATTCCTGCCCTGCAGGATAGACCAGCACCAGTGCGTCATCTGAGGACAGCAGGTAAAGTTCTTCCTGCCATGCTCTCCCATCTTCCGTACCGCTGATTCGTTCTGTATATTCCGAAAGGTTTTTCTCAAGATGGTAACACTCCATAAGTTTTGAAAAATAGCACTCATATGTTTCCCGTTCTGTGAAAAGCAGCACATAGCCTCCCATATCAGAAGAACCCCGGCAGCAGCCATATTCACGGTCTAATACCTCCACCAGTTCTTCCATGCGCCTTAATACAGCGTCTTCCACCTTCTCAGCCTTCAGGGATTCTTTCACGATTTCCAGGTCAAGTTTGTTCTTTATCCTCTGGTACATCCTTTTTCGCCCCCTTTTTCTTTTTTACAGCTTCGCTTTCTTTTGTTGCCTTTTTCTCCCCGCCCTTTAAGTCCTGGAGGGCTTTCTCCAATGGATATGGCTTTAACTTCCATACGTCTTTGGAATGGCGCAATCCCAGATACAGAGGGTGTACGCCTTCTGTTTTCAAATTATCGGTGACAATGCATTTGACCTGTTTTACAAGCCCTTTCCCTTTCATCATTGCAAGGAGGTCTGCTTTTGCATGGATAGTCTGTGTATGGGAGGTAAGCGTGTTGCCCCATGCAATGATAATGTCATAGTCCTTAATGTCCGGCTCTTCCAGAATCTCTTCGATATAGGAAATGTTGCTGCTGTCTTCCGCCAGTTCGCTTACCTTCGGCTTTTCGGAAAACACTTTGGAATAAAGGTTCACAATCCGCACTTCTCCCCACCCAAGTTCCTGCACATGGTTCATTAAATGCATGGTTGATACGTCCATGCTGCCGCACCTGCTGGCTGTGAGTGTGGGGTACAGTTCCACCACTAATGATTTCTTCCCTTTTTCTCTCCACTTTCTCTGAATCTCATAGGTATGCGTCCCGTCATCGGAACCCACTGCTGTTACCTCCATCTGAAACCGTTCTGTTACCATATTTCCCTCCTGTTCTTTCTGGAACCATAATAGCGGCGGCAACACGTCACTTCCATGTTTACCGCCGCATTTTTTCTGCCTGTTCTTCTTTGATACGGGCTTTTATCTGCTTTCTTCTGTAATATGGGCTTCCACCTGCTTTCTATGCTGCAAATAATTTCTGCCTGTTCTTCTTTATTTTGCAATAAAGATTTCTACCTGTAAGTCCCTCCACTGGTTCGCCCGTATGAAATTCCCATACTGTTTTCGGTATGCCTTTGCTTCCTCAAAGCATAAGCAGAAGGAATCACAAAAGGTATACTCTTTTTCATCAAATGTTGCGTCTTCTGTGGCTTTGCAGTTCAGATACCATTTAAAAACGCCTTCTTCTGTCGGTGTCACCCGCTCCACCAATGCTTCTATCAGGTTTCCATCTATTTTCTTCTGCTTCAGGTTGCAGGCATTTTCCAGCACGTCTTTTACTTTCCGTATGGCACTGCTGATATCTTCTGTGCTTTCTGTCACTTCCTGCCCTATGCTGGCTTCCAGCCTTTTTTCTATTTCTGTGGTTCGCTCCTGAATCTGCCTTCTTTTTTCCTCAAATGCGCTTTCTTCTATCTGGTTATCCAGGCGCATATCCAGAAGCCTTTCTTTCCTGCATTTCAGACGTTCAAGCTCCCGTTTCAGGCATCCCAATTCCGTATTGGTTTCCTGCCCTTCCACATAGTTTTCTTTGATGGTTTCCGTCAGTACTGTGATGGTCTCTTTTGGGTTTTTCCAGATTTTCTGTAAGATATGTTTCAGCATGAAGTCCAGCTTCCATTCACAGATGGATGGCACGTCACAGTACCCTTCTGCGTCCAGCCCGTTTTTAATTCTGTAACTTTTCTTCCGGTTGTTCACCTGGTTCCAGCACTGGTAGCCGCAGCACTCCTCCCCGGATTTATTGACTCTCCACTTATATTTATGGTATGTCCTTCCACACCCACAGACAAGAACCCGCACCCAGCGGTCTTTGGAGCGTTTCTTCCCATATTTTCCCTGCCCTGCACAGGTCACTTTCTTCTGTTTTAAGGACTGCACCCGGTTCCATTTCTCTTCCGGGATGATTGCAGGGAAATCCCCTTTCACATACTCGTATTGGGAACGGTCTCTTACAGGAACCCTTGTATGGTCTAAAAAGCTGGCGGTATGGGATTTATGGTAGCCGATATAGCCTGCATAGGTCTTGTTGTCCAGAATCCTTAAAACCTTTGTTGCGTCCCATTTACAGCCGGATTTGGCTGTCTGCCTGTGAAGCTCCTGCATTTTTGCCGCAATGGTTTTTACCCCCATTCCTTCCAGATAGAAGTCGTAAACCATGCGCACCGTCTCCGCATCCTCTTCTATAATCTCATACGTGTTTTCACTGGATTTGCTGCCTTTTACAAGCCGGTAGCCAAGGATGTTCCCATTCCCGTAAAGGACGCCTTTTTTTCTGGATATGGACTGCCCCGCAAGCACCCGCTCGCTGATATGCCTGGATTCCTCCTGCGACATGGCGGACATAAGTGTGAGCCTTAATTCCCCATCTGATTCACAGGACCAGATATTGTCATTGTAAAAATATACTTCCACACCCATTCTGCCAAGCTGCCTGGTATAGTTCAGGCTGTCCAGGGTATTCCTTGCGAACCTTGACACCTCACGGGTACATATTAAGTCAAATTCGCCTTTGGAAGCGTCCTCTATCATCTGCATGAAGCCCTGGCGTTTCTTCGCCTGTGTACCGGTAACCCCTTTATCCACATAGACATTTATTTTTTCCCAGTTTGGATGGTCTGACAAAATGCTTTCATACCACTGTATCTGGTTTTCCAGTGCGTTCATCTGCGCTTCATGCTGTGTGGAAACCCTCCCATAGAAGCATACGCGCACTTTATCCAGCGGTGAAGTCCGGTATTTGTTGCTGGTATGGCTCTGCAGCTTTTTCATTGTCAAATCCCCCATCTGACTGTGCCTCCTCCTTTCTTTTCAGGCTTTTCACAGCCCTGTCATAAGTTGGCTGGTTGATGGCTTTTCCATAGAACAGCATCTTAAGCAGCCGGGCAGAAAATAATTCCTCCATTTGATTCTTCTGCTGTTTTCCATTCATAAGACCTCCTTTCCGCCTTATCAGTCATAGGCGTTTGCGAAACGCCAGAACCCACATAAATACGGGATTCTCTTTGTTACAAAATAAAACAACTCCTCACTGGTCTGTGGTATAATTGAAATCTCCAGTAACAATTATCCATATCCACCAGTAAAGGAGTCGTATCTATATGATAACACATAAACAGCTCTCTTTGGCAGATATTTTTACCGATTGCCAAAATAAATTTGATAATGATAAATATCAGTTCCTTGCACTTCTCGAAAATACCATCAACTTAGATGAAATGGTCCCAGTGTCCTTTATTTCTCATTTCCATGCTGCCACTGGCAGGCCCCGTAAGCATCTGCTTTATCCAATGCTCAGGGCTCTGTTATTACAGCTTATCTTCTCAATCCCAACAACATCCCTGCTGATCATATTCCTGAAATACTCCCAGGAACTGCGGGACTTCTGTGGGTTTGATGTTGTCCCGGATGCCTCTAAATTCACCCGGTTCAAACAGGATTTTTTATCGGACTTACAATCCATGTTCGATCATCTTGCTGACTTGACCGAACCGATCTGCCATTGTATTGATACACAGAAAGCTTCCATGCTTCTCTTTGACACCTCCGGCATTGAGGCATGGGTTACAGAAAACAATCCCAAATATGCCAACCGTATCATCAAACAGCTGAAAGCCTTCAAAAAAGCAAAAGGGATGGCCGATTCCTTTGACCCTTATAAAGCCGCCTACGGCTCCATGCCTTCCCATGCTGCCGCCAGTCCAGCCATTCAGCAGATGTACATTAACGGGCATTTCTGTTATGCTTATAAATTCGGCATTATTACCAACGGACTCGGCATTGTCCGGGATATTTCCTTTTATAACAAGGACTTTCTTGCGGCTCATCCTGACATCATTGTTGGAAAAAAATCTGATTCCCCGGATGAAGATAAGAGTCTTGCCGATTCCAGGGCATTGATTCCCACTTTAAAGGATTTCTTTCGCAAGCATCCGCTTATCAATCCGAAAACTTTTCTGGGAGACGCCGCATTTGATTCCATTGAAATCTACAAATACCTGTTACAGGAAGCTTCCTTTGAGCAGGCTTACATTCCCCTCAACGGCAGAATCTCCCTTCCAAAATCCGACTGCCCGCTGAATAAGGACGGCATCCCCTGCTGCCCCAAAGACCCATCCCTTCCAATGAAACGGGAAGGAAGCAAATCCCATCTCCGCTGCGGACTGCCAACCATGAAGTTTGTATGCCCGAAAATGAAATGGGAATATGATAAATCAACCGGTAAGAGCAAACGCGTCTGCCACTGTGAAAATCCCTGTACTGAATCCCCCTGCGGCAGGATGTTTTATATTTATCCCGAGAAAAACCTGCGCGCCTATCCTGGTACGCTCCGTAGTACGGCCGAATGGGATTCCACCTATAAGATCAGAGTAAATGTTGAGAAATCAATCAACCATTTCAAGGACAGCTTCTGTGTTGCCGGGCGTAAAACGCAGAATGAAAAAACGCTTCATGCTGACCTGCTTCTCGCCGGGATTACCCAGCTTATTACTGTAATGGTGGCTGATAAACTGCACAGGCATGAATATATCCGCAGTTTAAAACCTCTGATTGCATAACCTTACATACCGCATACCATTTCACGGGCAGATATCCTTATCTGCTTTGTTTTCATGTCTTAAAATCCTTGTTATCCACATCCACCTCCTGTAAGTCCGGCTCAACCGGGCCTTTGCCCTATTGGAATCAAGATTTTGAACTTGTTTCGCAATTACCTATTATCAGTCAGCCAAAGATATAATATATACCTGATATCCCTGTTTGTTCCGCTGGCTGGTAAAGCAGAAAAATTTTTGATTTTTTTGCGGCTGTTGCGAAACTATATCCCGCCTTAGTTTATCTGTATGGTTTTTCAGCCTTTCGCAAATTTCGCAAGGTTTTGCAAAATTTTTTATTTCTTCCAAATCGTTATTTCTTTGAAGGTTGAGGTTGGCTTCACTTCATAATGGATGCCGGACTCATTCTCCAGATTGCTTTTTATCTTGTCAATCCTGATTCTTAAGTGGTTGGGTGTCTTTGGAAGCACATTCCCTGCCATTCCGTTCTCTGCCGCAATGTCCTGCAAGTCGCATAGTAACATTGACATAGAATTTGTATATCTTTTTCTTTTCTTCATCAATTCTATAATGCACAGTGCAACAATGTCCCCGTCCAACGTGCTTCTGTTAATATTTTTCTGGTTTTCCCATAGTATCTCCGAAACTTCTTCTTCCGCCATGCCCAAAACTCTGCCCGCTTTGATACATGCAACATGGAAATCAGCCATACGTATCAGCTTCTGTTTTCCCACAGGTTTTTTATCATAAAAAGCTGCTGCCAGTACCTTAAAAATACAGCCTAATATTTTGGGTCTGTCTTCTTCAAACTGGTTCTGTAACGCTTCCTCCGTCACGATTTCATCCGGTTCTATCCTTTTGAGCGCGATAATCAGGGAACGGTCGAGCAAATCGCTTTCCTTTGCAACCAGTGAAACCCCGTTCATGGCGACCACTGATTTCAAATCCAATACGATTTCATTTGTATTCTGATACAGGGCGCGCTTTGATACGCTGCCCCCTGTCACTGCAACTGCCAAAATATCAGACACTCTCCGGCTTAAGGATGATAAATTATCCAATGAGGTAAAATAATTGTTGTTCAGCTTCAATTCCAGACCGTCACTTCCTTTTGGAATGCCGCCGCCTACATCCGTGGCTTTGGGGTCGATAAGGCTTTCCAGTTTCCGAAGAGTCGAGCTCTTTCCCGCGCCTTTCTCACCTGTCAGCACCAGCATGGGATGGTTAATGCCCAGCCCCCAGAATGATGTGACAAGGAACAGCGTAAGAAGTTTTACCTCCCTGTCAGATTTCAGGTTGAAATTCTTTCCTACATAGTGAAGCAGTCTTCCCGGCTTGATTCTCAGGTCGGGCTTTACCTGGTCTGCGTAATTGGCGGAATGCCGGAAAATGACGCCTTCTACTGTTTCTATGGACGCCTTCCCGTTTTCAATCCATACAACGGTTCCATTTTCCCTGTTTAATTCGTAAGCATATTGGGAACCATTGTTATAAATCCTCTTGCATACCTCTACCTCCTGCAGGTTATCTGCCCCAAGAATCTCGGCTATGTCCACTGCATTCTGTACCTCCTGCATAAGAAGCACTTTTTGAAACTGCTGGTAATATAACTTTTTGAAGGCTGTCCTGAAGTCATTTTCGTAAATTGGATAAGCCATCGTACTATTTTTTTCATTGTTTATCAGTCCATAGTAATTTCCCCTGATGTCTTTCGCAAAGCTTAAAAGCCTTTTGTTTACCAGTTCCTGAACGTTTTCTGTTAAATCTGAATTTTTACCCATTTTCAGTCCCCACTTTCTATTCCGTAATAAGATACGTCATAGGCTATTTTTTTCACAAATACCCTGTTACCGCTTTGAATTATCTCAATAGATACTGGCATACCTTCCAGACTTCCAAAGTCCAATGAGCCATCCTT
This sequence comes from Lachnospiraceae bacterium JLR.KK002, assembly GCA_036941025.1. Taxonomy (NCBI): domain Bacteria; kingdom Bacillati; phylum Bacillota; class Clostridia; order Lachnospirales; family Lachnospiraceae; species Lachnospiraceae bacterium JLR.KK002. Next base: position 992,688 of record JAYMNP010000001.1, on the reverse strand, counting down.
TCTGAAAACTGGAAGGTTCTGGAGCCTGTGATTCAGTCTCCATACTGGTATTTTGTAAGCAAGGTTCTTTCTATGTCTGTTACTATCATAAAATGACAAATGTAATATTACATGCTTCTTCCTGTAGCTATAGCTTTCTACTGTGCCATAACAATCCCTTCTCCTGCATTTATTCTTCATCCTGCTCCTCCTGTTCATAGAATTCAGCATCCAGTTTTATCTTGTCAATGAAGAACTGACCGTTATCTCCCTGATGAAAAGTCACCAGCACCCTGGTTTCTATAAGCAAATCCAAATCAGCCGACAGGTCATCATTAAACAAATCAAGCTCATAGCACAATTTATAAAAATGGGAATTCACTTCAAGCCTCACATCTATTTTTCTCATGAATCGAATTGTCGGCTCTTTATCTACTATTACATAAATCCTCAGCGTATTTTTTTCCATATCCAGCGAGTAATCTACAATCTCACCTTTGTACCATTTATTTTCTCTCACCTTTGGTTTTACAAATTTAACAATGTTCATTTTGACAACCTCCTAATAAAAAATTGATACTTCATTAAAAATCCACTTTTCGGTTTTCCCGTGCGCACAGGAAAGTTTGATGTTTCTTCGTTGAATCAACTATCTACTATTATACAACATGCAAGTTTGCAACTATTTTTACATTTTTTGGTATATCGCCTAACTATCGTTCATAAGATACCGTATATACACCAGTCCTACTGGACTTAAAATTCATAATAAAACCAGTACTTTTTCATTTTTCCAAATCAAGTACTTTTTTTCATTTTTTTAAATTTTTGGAGGTACATATCATGAACGATTTTATCAATGAGCTAACAGAAGATTCTACAAATGATACCATGAATAAAAACATTCAATCACAAACCAAAAAAAAATCAAAGGGAATTACTGGAAGGAGTTCTAACAAAGATATCCTGCAAAGAAAAAAAATCTGTAAAGAAATTATTCGGAAATCGCCAGGAATAACAAAATTACAATTTATTAAACTATATAAAAAAGAATGCACAAAAGCAAAAATAAAGATACCAGCACAGCCAACTATTTTAAAGGATGCCCGTAGTTGTAAAATAGCATTTGATAGAAAGGGAAATTCAATGACATCCCCCATATTTTCATCCTTTAACAGAATTGGGTATGATATAGGTTATTATCTTAGTCAAATACGCGTCTTATGTTCTTCATATGACATTACTGTATTTGATATCAGGGAAGACAAAATTACTAATATAACAAGAACATTACCATTAAAAAAATTTCTTTCTCGTATAGATTCAATTTATACTACAAATACTAATGATTCTGATAATTATCAAAAGATAAACAACACGTCTTTAACTACGATACTTCTAATTTTCAATGAAAAAGGATTAGAAAACTATATTGAAAGTATATTTGAACAAGAGTTTCAGATTAACAAACCTTATTTATATACTGAAACATCTGGTTATTGTTTCAAAATAATATTTGAATTTCAGGATTTAAAACTTATCATGCGCAATGTCTACGGAATACTCGAATTTACCCAGCCTTCTTACTTTTCACAGGAGAATTAAATCTTACTCCCCTTATACCTTGACGGTGTAAGGGGAACCTTAAGCCAAAATATAAAAAGTATATTTGTTTCTTTAAATACTATAGAGAGTTTAAGGTATTACCACCCTCTTCTCTTTGGATATATCACCGTAATTCCATATTCATTCGTAACCATATACAAATCAGAATGCCATTCCCATTTTCCAGATTTACAGAGAAGCGTTTCCATTTCTTCGGTATCTATGCATAAGTGGAATTCTTCCAATAACTTCAAATACAAAGAATCCATATCCGCTGATTCATCCTCCGGCAGCAGCAAAACCACATAACCGCCATCTTCGTTATCCACATCCCGTTCAGAACCATAATGGTAATTCAGCAGTTGTACCAGTCGTTTTACTTCTTCCATCACCTGTAATGGCACTGTAATTCCTGTCTTTAAGCCATACAATTTCTCTGCTTGCTGTGCTGTCCAAATCTTTTCTGTCATACGTTTTAATTCCTTCCATATCAGATTCTGAAAACCTTAACAATACCTGAAATCTTTCCAATACATATACATTTGCTGCTATACAGGAATTTCCTTATGCGCCACTGTGCATAAAAAAATCCCCTGCTACTTTTTTGATAAAGTAACAGGAGATTTCTATTTATATATCCTGTGATATAACCAATATACTATTTACACAGCTTCCAGTGTACTACTTCTGGGCGATAGCCGCCTGTGCTGCTGCCAGTCTTGCAATCGGTACACGGAATGGTGAACAGGAAACATAGTCCAGACCAATCTTATGGCAGAACTCAACGGAAGAAGGATCTCCGCCATGCTCGCCGCAGATACCGATATGGAGCTTCGGATTTACCGGTTTTCCTAATTTGATTGCTGTTTCCATTAACTTGCCAACGCCAGTCTGGTCAAGTTTTGCAAACGGGTCATTCTCAAAAATCTTAGCGTCATAGTATGCTTCCAGGAATTTTCCGGCGTCATCACGGGAGAATCCGAAAGTCATCTGTGTCAGGTCATTGGTACCGAAGCAGAAGAAGTCAGCTTCTTTTGCGATTTCGTCTGCGGTAAGTGCAGCTCTCGGAATCTCAATCATGGTACCTACTTCATACTCTAACTCTACGCCTGCAGCAGCGATTTCTGCGTCAGCAGTTTCCACTACTACTTTCTTCACATATTTTAACTCTTTGATATCGCCGATTAACGGAATCATAATTTCCGGTTTCAGAGCCCAGTCAGCATGTGCTTTCTTCACATTGATAGCTGCACGAATCACTGCGCTTGTCTGCATTTTGGCGATTTCCGGATAGGTAACTGCCAGACGGCATCCGCGGTGTCCCATCATCGGATTGAACTCATGGAGAGAATCAATCAGTGCTTTGATGTCTTCTACAGATTTGCCCTGAGCGTCTGCCAGTTTCTTAATATCTTCTTCCTCGGTAGGAACGAACTCATGCAGAGGCGGATCCAGGAAACGGATGGTAACCGGGTTGCCTTCCAGAGCTTCGTATAATTTTTCAAAGTCTCCCTGCTGATACGGAAGGATTTTAGCCAGAGCAGCTTCTCTCTCTTCTACGGTATCTGCACAGATCATTTCACGGAATGCAGCAATTCTGTCTTCTTCAAAGAACATATGCTCGGTACGGCAGAGACCAATCCCTTCTGCACCCAGTTCACGTGCTTTCTTAGCGTCAGCAGGTGTATCTGCGTTGGTACGAACCTTTAAGGTTCTGTATTTGTCTGCCCATGCCATGATTCTTCCGAATTCACCTGCGATGGTTGCGTCAACGGTAGGAATCAGGCCATCATAAATGTTACCTGTGGTACCGTCGATGGAGATAGGATCTCCTTCATGATACTCTTTGCCTGCCAGGGTAAATTTCTTATTTTCTTCATCCATGGCAATGTCTCCGCATCCGGATACACAGCAGGTTCCCATACCACGTGCAACAACGGCTGCATGGCTGGTCATACCGCCGCGGACAGTCAGGATACCCTGAGCGGCTTTCATACCTGTAATATCTTCCGGAGAAGTCTCAAGACGTACTAATACAACTTTTTCACCTTTCTCTGCCCATGCCACAGCATCGTCAGCAGAAAATACGATTTTACCACATGCAGCTCCCGGAGAAGCGCCAAGGCCTTTGCCTGCAGGTGTTGCTGCCTTCAGTGCGGCAGCATCGAACTGGGGATGCAGCAAAGTATCCAGATTACGCGGGTCAATCATGGCAACTGCTTCTTCTTCTGTTCTCATGCCTTCGTCCACTAAATCGCAGGCAATTTTCAGAGCAGCCTGAGCAGTTCTCTTACCATTACGTGTCTGAAGCATATAGAGCTTCTCATTTTCAACGGTAAACTCCATATCCTGCATGTCTCTGTAGTGATTTTCCAGGGTAGCGCAAACTTCTGTAAACTGTTTGTATGCTGCCGGGAATTTCTCTTCCATCTGAGCGATTGGCATTGGAGTACGAACTCCTGCAACCACGTCTTCACCCTGAGCATTTGTCAGGAACTCGCCCATCAGTTTCTTCTCGCCGGTTGCCGGGTCACGGGTAAATGCCACACCGGTACCGCAGTCGTCGCCCATATTACCAAATGCCATACTCTGTACGTTTACAGCAGTACCCCAGGAATACGGAATATCGTTGTCACGACGGTATACGTTTGCACGGGGGTTGTCCCAGGAACGGAATACAGCTTTTACTGCTCCCATTAACTGTTCCTTCGGATCATCCGGGAAATCCTCACCGATTTTCTCTTTATATTCAGCCTTGAACTGAGAAGCAAGCTCTTTCAGGTCGTCTGCTGTAAGCTCAACGTCCTGTGTTACGCCTCTGTCAGCTTTCATTTTGTCAATCAGTTCTTCAAAATATTTCTTGCCAACTTCCATAACCACATCGGAATACATCTGAATGAATCTTCTGTAGCAGTCCCATGCCCAACGGGGATTGTTGGATTTTTCAGCAATAACATTTACAACGGTTTCGTTCAGACCAAGATTCAGGATGGTGTCCATCATACCAGGCATGGAAGCTCTTGCACCGGAACGTACGGATACCAGAAGGGGGTTCTCTTTATCGCCGAATTTCTTTCCTGTAATCTCTTCCATTTTGCCGATGTACTCGTTAATCTGAGCCTGGATTTCTTCATTAATCTGACGTCCGTCCTCATAATACTGAGTACATGCTTCTGTTGTAATTGTAAAACCCTGTGGTACCGGAAGACCTAAGCTGGTCATTTCAGCAAGGTTTGCGCCTTTTCCTCCAAGAAGTTCACGCATGTTTGCATTTCCTTCTTTGAAGAGATAAACCCATTTGTTTGCCATTTGAATTCCTCCTAATATTTACTTTGGTTTATTGTTATGCGAATACGGATTGCGGACCGGCAACTGCCCCATCCCACCATATTCTGCCATTACACAAATGAGACAGCACACTTCACAAAGCGCACATATATATTCTAACATATTTTGGAATAATAGCAAGTCTGTTTTTTCGTTTTTTTACCAACTATAATGTGCAAATGAAAAACTGCACAGGAGCTGTCATCAGTCAGAGACGGATGGCAGCTCCTGTGCCCTCATTCAGATATCATTCTGCATTATCAAAAATCAAATTTATCTGCAAAATATGCGTCCAGTTCTTCAATTTTCACACGTTCCTGTTCCATACTGTCACGGAACCGCACAGTTACTGCATTGTCATTTTCCGATTCAAAATCGTATGTAATGCAGAAAGGCGTTCCGATTTCGTCCTGTCTCCGGTAACGTTTTCCGATATTTCCTCTGTCGTCAAACTCACAGTTATACTTTTTGGACAACTGCGTGAAAATCTTCTCCGCTCCCTCGTTTAATTTTTTGGAAAGGGGAAGCACGCCGATTTTTACAGGCGCCAGCGCCGGATGGAAATGGAGTACGGTCCGCATATCCGGTTTCTCCTCTGTTCCCAGGTTTTCCTCATCATAAGCGGCGCAGAGGAATGCAAGTACCACCCGGTCTGCTCCCAGAGACGGCTCAATCACATAGGGAATGTATTTTTCTTTCTTCTCATCATCAAAATAACTCATATCCTGTCCGGAAGTCTCCTGATGACGGGTCAGGTCATAATCAGTACGGTCCGCAATGCCCCAGAGTTCTCCCCAGCCAAAGGGGAACAGGAACTCAAAGTCTGTGGTGGCTTTGCTGTAGAAGGACAGTTCCTCCGGGTCATGATCTCTGAGACGAAGTTCTTCTTCCTTCATGCCAAGGCTCAGTAGCCAGTCGCGGCAGAATCCTCTCCAGTACTGAAACCATTCCAGATCTGTTCCGGGTTCACAGAAAAATTCCAGCTCCATCTGCTCGAACTCTCTGGTACGGAACGTAAAGTTACCGGGTGTAATTTCATTTCGGAAAGATTTTCCAATCTGGCAGATACCAAAGGGAACTTTTTTCCGGGAGGTACGCTGTACATTCTTAAAGTTTACGAAAATACCCTGAGCAGTCTCCGGCCTTAAATAAACGGTATTTTTCGCATCTTCCGTAACGCCCTGGAAAGTCTTGAACATCAGGTTAAACTGACGGATATCAGTAAAATTATGTTTTCCGCAGGTAGGACAGGGAATCTTATGTTCTTCAATAAAATTCACCATCTGCTCCTGATTCCATCCGTCCACGCTTCCTTCCAGTTCAATTTCTTTTTCTTCCGCAAAATCCTCAATCAGTTTATCTGCCCGAAAACGCTCATGGCATTCCCGGCAGTCCATAAGAGGATCTGAGAATCCTCCCAGGTGTCCGGAAGCCACCCAGGTCTGAGGATTCATGAGAATGGCGCAGTCCACACCCACGTTATAGGGATTCTCCATTACAAATTTCTTCCACCATGCCTGTTTCACGTTATTTTTCAGTTCCACACCCAGATTACCGTAATCCCAGGTATTGGCAAGGCCTCCGTAAATCTCGGAACCGGGATAAACAAAACCTCTCGCCTTGGCCAGCGCCACGATTTTTTCCATGGTTTTTTCCATACTGTTACCTCTTTCTTTTCTATATTTACTGATAAATTACATACACAAGAGACGATTCCTCCCCGTCCTCCACTTCCTCCGGAAGCTGGATGGATACCGTATCCTTATCCTTCATGGTGGTGTACCGGGAAGAAACGTACTGAATGGTTCCGTCCACCTTCACGTCCACCTTTTCACTTAACACAATAACCTTCGCATCCAGATCCGTTATAGTCTTACTGTCCACGGTTCCGGCTGCTTTTCCATCCGCAATCTCTGTAAATTCTTCGTCAAATCCATAGCCTTCCGCCAGCGCCTGGGGAATGGTTCCGGAAAATAAAGTCACTCCGTTAAAATCTTCGTATTCCTCACATCCCGCATATTGAATCAGCAGTTTTGCAACGCCTTCCTCCACAGAAAATTCATCCACACTGACGCTCTTTTTTCCATGTTCTTCCTGGTAATCCTCCACACGCTCATCAATATACTTCTTCAGTTCTTCCTCATCATAATAATCTTTGTCAAAATCTGCGATAGCCGCACTGACGACTGTGCCTTTTTTCTGTACGTATACGGTATCACGATCCGCCTCCAAAGATTTTCCGCATCCTGTCAACAGCCCGGCCATCAACAGACACACCAGACCGATGGAATATAATTTCTTCATCCTCAACCTCCTCAAAGTCTTATACGTGAATCCCACATATTATACTCTTTTCCGGCGGTTATTGCAACTGTTGATTTTCATCGGAACCTTCACCGGTACTCTGAGAAGAAAGCAGAGCGGCCGTCAGCCTGTCATTTTCTTCCAGAATCTGAAGGGCATGAAAGCTGCGCTCCACATAAACTGCAAAATAATCATCCATAATTTTCTCCAGATTTTCAAGAACCTGCGGAGCAAGGGCAAAAGTATAGAGCTTTTCAATGTCGGAGGTAATAATATACTGCATGGCATAAAGAGTGGAACGGTCCAGCGGAACCGCCGTTCCCAGGGTTCCGCAGCGGCTGCACAGGGTTCCGCCCCGTTTCGTGGAAAACCAGTGCAGTTCTTCTTCCCGTCCGCAGTTCAGGCAGGAAAATACATTTGGATATTCTCCGTTGATTACCAGTGTTTTCAGTTCAAAAACCCGGCGTACCAGCCGGTTGGAAAGGCTCTCCTTTTCCAGAGCCCGCAGCGACTGGTACAAAAGTTTTAACATATGTATTTCATCCGTATTTTCTCTGGCATAGTAGTCCGCCAGTTCCAGAAAATAAAACCCATAACAGGCATTATCCAGATTCTGCGCCAGTTCCCGGAAGTAATTGGATATCTCTCCTTTTACCACCGTATAGGAACTGCGCCCCTCGTACACTTCAAACTGGCCGAAGGAAAAAGGGCTGCAGGCCGCCATCATCTGGCTGCCCGGACGCCTTGCCCTGCGCGCAAAGGCTGATATCTTTCCTCTCTCCTTCGTCAGAAGTGTGATACGCTTATCATATTCTCCCACCGGGACTGCAGATAACACCATGCCCGTCAGCACTATGGTCTGTCCCATATTCTTTCACGCTCCCGCTTATATGTTCCCTGTCTGCCATCATGGAAACCGTCGCGTCCCCTGTGACGCCCTCCGAATCCCTGCGGCCCCTGTAGTTTAAGTAATCCTGAATACTTCCTGTACTTGCAAATTTCATCCATTCCTGTTCTACCATCTGGATTCCCCCTTTGTTCTTCTGTTCCTTTCCGCAGCAGCAAGCCGGTACCGTGCGGATTTCATCCGGCCTTTTGGCCTTCTGTCACTCATTAGGGTATCCTGTCCGTATCACAGATATACTATATAAATTCTGGCAGAAATGTCAGGCTTCCTCGTCCCTGCGGTATCCAAAATTCTTAATCAGGAATTCACTGTCCCTCCAGTCTTTCTTCACCTTCACCCAGAGCTTTAAGTTCACCTGATGTTCCAGCATTTTCTCAATCTCAAACCGGGCGTTGCTTCCTATCTTTTTCAGCATGGCGCCCCCTTTGCCAATAATAATTCCCTTATGGGAATCACGCTCACAGATAATAGTCGCTTCAATATCAATGATTCCACTCTTTTTCCGCTCCTTCATCCGCTCAATGGTAACCGCAATCCCATGGGGAATCTCCTCGTCCAGCGCATGGAGGGACTTCTCCCTTATAATTTCTGCCACAATCTGGCGTTCCGGCTGATCTGTCACCGTATCTTCATCGTAAAACATGGGGCCGTAGGGCAGATATCTGAAAATCAAATCCGGCAGAATCTCCGTATTTTCTCCCCGCAGGGCAGAGAGAGGCACAATTTCCGCAAAGTCATATTCTTTCCGGTACGTGTCAATATACAGAAAGACGTCTTCTCGTTTCACCGTATCTGTCTTGTTGATAATCAGTATCACCGGGGTATTTACCTTTTTCAGCTTTTCCAGGATATGGCGTTCCCCGGCTCCGATAAAAGTGGTGGGCTCCACCAGCCACAAAATCACATCCACGTCGTGCAGGGTCTGTTCCGCCACATTTACCATATACTCTCCCAGCCTGTTTTTGGCCTTGTGGATTCCCGGCGTATCCACAAATACAATCTGTCCTTTTTCTTCATCCGTATACACGGTCTGAATCCGATTCCGGGTGGTCTGGGGCTTTTTGGAGGTAATGGCGATTTTCTGTCCGATCAGATGGTTCATCAGTGTGGATTTTCCCACGTTGGGTCTGCCGATTAAAGTAACAAATCCTGATTTAATTTTTGAATTCATATCCTCTCCTTAGTGCTGATTCTTCTGTAATTTAATATGGATTAACAGTTCAGCCACAGCCTGCATTATGGATGAATCATGCTGACATGAATGAACACATAATACGGGCGGTCTGTGGCCTGTTTTAAGGGGCGTGAGCTGAACTGTTCAATATAGATTTCTTTTCCAGGGAACATTTTATCTCTAGTACAGATTTTTCAGTTCCATAAACAGTTCCTGTTCTGCCTTCAGCTTTTCTTCATTTCCGATTACGCAGAAAGCATGTTCTGCCAGCACTGCCTTTACCAGACCGGACAGATTTCGAATATCTTCCTGACTGGCATTCAGTATTTCTTCCCGCTCTTTCTGAAGCATTTCCTCCGTAACACCGGTAAGATATGCGGTGGCGCTGCGTCCGGTTTTCCCGGCGGGAGTCAGCGGTGCATCCACGCTGCTGAATGTTCCGATGATATATTTTGTCATTTCCTGTTCATCTGCCTGGAAGTGCTCCAGATATTCCGGTATTTTCTCATAAACCTCATTGGTTTTCCCCAGATTCGGATCCCGGTAGGAAGCAAAATATCCGTCGCCGCTTCGGGTAAATCCGCTCATGCAGCCGTAAGCGCCGCCTTTTACCCGTATATTTATCCAGAGATAATCATATCCCAGCAGGACTTTCAGAATCCGAAGAACGCCCGTATACCGATACCCTGCCGATTTATAGCTTCCGGCCCGCGATACATACTGAACCTGAGAAGCGTCCAGAAATCCCTCGTTCTTCTTTTCCAGAGAAATGCCTGTATGGATTTCCTCCGGGCCCTTCCGGGAAAGAACCGCTTTCATGGCAGGAATCTCCTGTTCCACCAGCTTCATGCCTTCCGGCTCTGCCCCAACGCTGAACATCAGATTATCTCTCCGGAAAATCTTCTCTGTCAGTCTTTCCAGCCTGCCGCTCAGCTCATCTTTCCTTTCCTCAAAATGCTCCTCCAGTTCTTTTACCACCTGATAAAATTCAATGCCCTGAGTCATATCCGTATATCTGGCGCTCTCCGAAAAATAAGACATGGCACGCATGGCGGAGGTGGAGTGCCCGGCGCTGTTTAAGCTCATCTGGAGCCTGGACTTTAACTGGGCCAGAATTTCATAAAGCCGCTCCTGCCTCCGGAAATTGCTGCAGGAAAGAATTTCCCGGACAAGCTCCATGGCTTTGGGAATTTCCCGGTATAAGGTCTTGATTTTTATTTCATATTTCAGGAGAATGCTGTCCTGCTCCGCATGGGGATAAATGCCGAAATTGCTGAAAATCCCTCCCGTATACAGATTGATTTCATTGGCAAGTTCCTGAAAACTGTAAGTTTCGGTATCCACATACCCCAGTACGGATTTCAGAATCCCCAGGTACGGATAATCTTCTGCCGGCAGGTCTCCCACATCGAACATCAGACTGAAATAGGCAATTCCATTGGTATCAATATCATGGCAGAGCACCAGGGTATCATCCACTTTCTCAGGACGGATATACAGTTTTTCTCCTGTCTTTTTGATGTCTTCTCTGGAAAGCATGGGTATTCTGGCCAAATCTTCCGGAGCGGAAGGCTCCTCCTGATACTGTTTCAGATGGCGGGTGAAATCCACAATCTCCTGCAGCTCCTGAGTATTCAGAGAGGCTCTGTATTCTGCAAGCCGTTTCTTCAAGGCTTCTTCTTTTTCTGTATTCAGTCCGTATTCCGGCTCCGCAATTACCACTGTGCTATGGGGATTATCCAGAAGATACTTCCGAACCAGTTCTTCAAAATATCCCGTTTCTACCTGCGTTTTCAAAAATTCAATGACTTCCAGTTCTTCCAGATGAAGAAAGGGCTGGCTGTCTTCATAAAGCCAGCTGTCCAGACATTTGATTCCCAGAAGCAGCCCTTTGGGGAACTGTCCGTAATCTGCCTCACGGTACCGGAATTCATAGCTGTTAATACCTGCCCGCAGAGATTTCTGATTGATGCCCTGGTCTGCCTGTTCTTTTAAAACAGTCCGAATAATATTCAGAAATTCTTCTTTTTTCTCCCGATTGCTGTTTTTGGCCATAATGGTGAAGAAGGGCTGCAGGCTGTTGCAGTCAAAGGAAGCCAGGATATCCTTTCCGATTCCGGCATCCAGCAATGCCTGCTTTAAGGGCGCTCCCGGTGCGCTGAGCAGGGCGTAATCCAGTATGTCAAAGGCGACATACAGCGTTTTGTCCAGTATGCATCCAACACTGACATTATAAGTCAGATATGTGTTGTCCCGAAGGCTTTCACCTCCGGCAATATTGTAGGGAATGACGGTTTCTCTTAAGGCTGTAAAAGGCTCCTGGCGTCTGACTTCGGAATCCACCGTAATTTTCTCATAATTACTGAGATATTCCCGGTCCATCCACTCCAGCTTTTCTTCCATATCCATGTTTCCATAGAGATAAATATAGGAATTGCAGGGGTGGTAATATTTCTGATGGAACTCCAGGAACCGCTCATAAGTCAGTTCCGGAATGTTCTCAGGATTTCCGCCGGACTCATAGGTATAGGAAGTGTCCGGATAAAGGCTGCTTAAAATCTCCCGCTCCAGAACCCCGTCCGGGGAGGAAAAAGCTCCTTTCATCTCATTATAGACCACTCCATTAATCGTAAGAGGGCTGTCCATATCTTCCATTTCATAATGCCAGCCTTCCTGGCAGAAAATCTCCCTGTGCTTATAAATATCCGGATGGAGCACAGCGTCCATATATACTTCCATGAGATTCTGAAAATCCCTGTCATTGCAGCTTGCCACCGGGTAAATGGTCTTGTCCGGATAGGTCATGGCATTTAAGAATGTATTCAGAGAACTTTTTTCCAGCTCTATAAACGGGTCCTTCACCGGAAATTTCTCAGAACCGCACAGTACGGAATGCTCCAGAATATGAGCTGCTCCGGTGCTGTCCAGAGACGGCGTGCGGAATCCGATATAAAATACTTTATTTTCATCTTCATTGGATATCAGGGTGATTCTTGCGCCGCTTTTTCTGTGCCGGAGCAAATAGCCCGTGGATTTGATATCTTCCAGTTCCTTTTCTTCCAGTAATTCATATGCTTTGCAGTTTTCCAGATTCATAATTTGTAATTTCCTTCCCTTTCTGTCCTTCTGTCTTCCATACAGGAGTACCATAATTTTCCAGAATTGTCAACGTGTCCCGGTTATGATTTCAGAGAAACCGTAAGCTGATTATACGGAATCTCAATCTGGTTCCGGTCGAAGATTTCCTTAATCTGTTCGTTCAGCCTCCATTTTACCTTCCAGTAATCTTCTGCCGCCACCCAGATACGACAGCCCAGTTTCACGCTGCTGTCTTCCAGAGCGTCCACAAAAACAGACAGTTCTTCCTCTTCCAGTCTGGCAGTTTCAGACAGCAGCAGTTCTGTGAGAAGTTCTTTCGCTTTCTGAATATCCGCCTCATAGGAAATTCCCACAAATACATCCACCCGCCGCTTATCCTGCTGGGTTACATTGGTCAGGCTGGAGTTGGCCAGCGTTCCGTTGGGAATCACCACGGTTCGGTTATCCGTAGTCACCAGCCTGGTATAAAAAATCATAATTTCCGACACAGTCCCCTCATTCTGATGAGTATCTTCCATAATATAGTCTCCAACTTTAAAGGGTTTAAACAGTAAAATCAGCACACCCCCTGCAAAATTGGACAGGCTTCCCTGTAATGCAAGTCCAAGGGTCAGTCCGGCTGAACCAAGGACTGCCACCACGGAAGTGGTTTCCACGCCAAGCTGATTAATCACTGCCATGGCCAGTACAAAATAGAGGATGATTTTGAAAAAGGAATCCAGAAACTGCTTCACTCCCTCGTCCACACCAGAGCGTTCCAGCGCCCGGTTCAGTACCTTCCGCAGCCATTTTATAATCCTTTTCCCAATCAGATAGATGACAAGAGCTATCAGTACCCGCACCGCAAAATCCACCAGATAAGGAACCATATCCTCCAGGTGGCTTTTCAGTACCCCCGGTTTTGCCACTTTCTGCAATTCCTGCAATTCTGCCAGATTATCTGTCCTGGTTTCCGCCAGAATATTCCCTGGCAATATATTTTTTACTGCTTCCATAAAACCATTTTCCTCTCATTCTATTCTTTCCCCATGTGGTTCCGCAGCGGGAATTTTGATTGACACCCGGCCCCGAATTCACTATAATTATAGTATAATATTTACAATAGAAAGGCAAACAATTTTTAAAAATTGTGTAATTGTTCAATAACAGTTCAGACCAGGACTTTGCACCTGCTGCAAAGTCCGTAAGAAAATGTGAATTTAGCCGGGGAATCCGGCCCTTTGCTGAAAGCAAATTTTAAATGTGCCGGATTCCGTAACAGGGAAGTCATAGACTGAACTGTTACAATTGTTCGTAACAGTTCAAATTTTCCTGCCGATTCCCGGACATGAGGTCTGAACAGTTATTTACCGGAAATGGAGGTGTGTATATGAACAGTTCCCAGCTTATTAACATTGTGGATGTTATCTGTCATTCTTTCCGTCATGTAGATCCACGTCTCATCAATCACGGAGAACGTGTTTCATATATTCTGATGAAAATGCTGGCAGATACCAGTTATTACACGAAACAGGAGAAACAGGATATTTTTATGCTTGGCCTGCTTCATGATATTGGTGCATATCAGGAGGATGAAATTGACTCCATGCTCAGTTTTGATATGAACGACCCCCTGGCACATTCTGTTTTTGGTTATCTGCTGTTTCAGAATTTTTCGCCCCTTCCGGAATATGCCGATGTTATTTTATATCATCATCACTGTAATGCCCAGTATTACCCGGTTCCCATCGGTAATTATCACAGGGACATTGCAAGGCTGATTTATCTGGCGGACCGCATTGATATTTTCTGCGTTTTAAACGATACACAGCAACTGAATTCTTTTCTGGACTCCGGAAGCTACACGGTATTTTCCGACTCCAATATCCGCTGGTTTCGGAGTGCAGATGAAAAATATCATATCCTTGACAACATCCGTACCGGAGCATACCAGCAGGAACTCACCGCATATACCAGGAATCAGATTACGCTGTCCGAAGCCCAGATTCACGATTATCTTATGATGTTTATTTTTTCTGTGGATTTCCGAAATGAATATACAGCGCTCCACACCAGTTATGCAGTACATTTAAGCGAACAGTTTGCCGACACGCTGCACCTGTCGTCAATTTCCGGCAGAACCATTCAGCTTGCGGCCATACTCCACAATATCGGTAAAATTTCCCTGTCCTCTCATGTGGAAAACATAAGCGACTATGACCGTTACCTGAAAGAACTGTACCAGAATTCCACATTGGACGTGACCAGAAAGATTCTCAAAGATACGGTGGATCCTCAGATTATTAAGATTATCGACGAATCGTTTCTGCTTCTGGAATGCTGGTCAGAAGATGAGGCAGTTTCTTTTACACCTGCTCCCGCTGCTGAGATTGTAGCACTCTCCTATCTTATCAGCAATGTTCTGACCCACAATACGGATTTTACATACCATGCAAAACTGTTTACGTTTTTAAAGAGGAGATACCAGAGCTGCCATATGGACGACGCCATCCTGCTGGCACTGGAAAAATATTTCCGGCAGATTATGGAAAAAACTTTTGATTCCTGTTCTTCCGTATTCCACAGCTATCACCATATGATGGATGAGAAGCATTTTCTGAATAATATTCTGCTTCATTATAATTCGAAATATCAGTAAAATTTTTCTGAACAGTTCAGGAGGCTGTTGCAAAATGCAGCTTATATACAATATATGGTTGAAACCTCATAGAGTTTAATTCCCATATCCTGTATATAGCGGCTATTTCGCAGCAGCCCCTGTATTATAACATATTAGGTCTGTCCTGATCCGCATCCGCTTTATAAAACAGTGCCATCGCTTCCGGATCGACTGATTTGAACGCATAATCCAAATCAATATTTTTCTTCAGGAAAGGTTCAAAATAATTCGGTATAATTGTTTCCGGATGTTCTTTTCTGTTTATAAATCCGGCCTTTTTCAGAACATCATAATCAGCTCCCACAACTACAAAATCAATATATTCATACCCGAATTTTTCCATAAGTTCTTTTAAATCAGTTCTTACATAAATCAGATTATCAGTTTTACCAATATAATCAACAATTCTTAAACATTTTGCTGTCCCATTTCCGCACTCACGTGTCACAAAAACGGAACATATGTCGTTATCCTTTATAATACCATAGAAACCATATTTATATATGGGATGATTATAATACCTGTTTATATAATAATTTTTGGATTTATATTTACTTATTTCTGTAAATATTTTATGGTGTTCTTCCAGCTTCTGATATTCTTCTAAAGATATCTGTTTTATTCTCCAGCTTCCATCTGCTTTATCGGGAAAAGGTATTTCCTGACGATTCGCTGACAGTTCCTCCGCACATGCCATATTAGGGCAATAATACTGCTCAATCTTTCCTGTGGAAAAATTCCAGTGCTTATAAATGCTCAGAGCAATTTCGCTGATTCCAAGAATAGAGACAGTCTCTATTTCCAAATGTGATTTCATATAATAATACAGTGAAACCCCAAGGCCTTTTACATGAATATCATCTCTGGATTTCCAGATACAGGGCCATACCTCCAGTGCTTCAATCCCATCGTCAAACTGACTGGCAGGCACAAAACCTAATATGGAATGAATCTCTCCATTTTTTCTGTGTTTCGCTACAACAAAATTATATCTTTTATTCCTGTAATCATAATGCTGCCAGTCAAACAATTCCCGTGATAAAACAAAAATATGATCTTTTCTCCAGTAATGCTCTATAAACTTTATCACATCTTCCGCTTCTTCTTCATGGCAAAGGTGTGTGCCGATGATGGTCATGTGCAGCAAAAAGCCGGAGCCTGCCGCATGGAGCATCATCGGCATGATGTACAGCGTGCATTTCCTGCACTACAGGGACATGGAGGACTACATCATCCGCCGCGGCCTCACACGCTGGACGGAGGAGCATGACCGCAAGGCCGGCCTCTGCCTGAGCGGCGTCAGCAACCGTTTCCGCATCTATTAGGCGCAGGGGCGGCCTCCACCTCTGTGCCTGCCCTCCTGCCTGACGGGCGGGCAGGCACACGCGTAAAAACCGCATAAGTTTTTGGGGTATTAACCCCATAAGTTTTCAAGGGATCTTCCCGGAAAGGAGCAGCATATGGGAAAAAGAGGGCCAATGCCGGGCACAGGCGGGCGGCCGCCCAAAGCCCTGGCAGAAAAGATAGGCGCGGGCAATCCGGGCAAACGCCCGCTCATGGTGATGGGCGCGCCGGAAACCGCCACACTGGAATGTGTGGAGATGCCCGCGCCAAAAGACTATATGATAGAGAAACAGAAGAACGGCGGGAAGTTCTGTGCCGAAGAGATCTACACAGAAACATGGGAGTGGCTCAAAGAGCGCGGCTGTGAAAAACTGGTGAAAACGCAGTTGATCGAACAGTACGCCATGAGCGTTTCGCGCTGGATACAGTGCGAGCAGGCCATCTCGGAATTCGGCTTCCTGGCGAAGCACCCGACCACGCAGCAGGCCATCGCCTCGCCGTTCGTCAGCATGGCGCAGAACTATATGAAGCAGTCCAACCAGATGTGGGCGATGCTCTACCAGATCGTCAAGGAGAACTGCTCCACCGAATACCAGGGCGCAACGCCGCAGGACAGCGTGATGGAGCGGCTGCTCCGGGCAAGGGAGGGACTGCGATGAAACTTCCAGGAAAAATCGCACGTTACCTCCGGGGCAATGTGGACTTTGACAGCTTCTTTGTTTTGGACATCGCCGTGCAGGATAAGGAGAACGCCGTGCTGCTACTCGCCCCAAGGGATATTACAACGGATAAGTTTTTCTGTATGCAGTACCGCGGGCATTCCTATTTTTACGGCAGCATCGAAAACATGATGGAAGCCTGTGTAAAATGCCAGTACCTCCACCCCGCCGCCGCAAAACGGCTTACAAGGAAATACCATAAGTCCGCAGGGAAGTCCTGTGCAAAACACACCGGGTGAATCCGGGCAGATACACACATTGATATTTCACAGACACACATTATTTTCAAGGAGGGATTTTATGACAGCATATGACATCTACACAATCGGCACGTCGGAATACAAAAGGGCGTTCTGGGATAAAGCCATGAGGGGCGACCAGACCCCTCGTGAGATCATGCAGAGCGGGAATTCCCTGCATGACACGCTCGTCCTCCCGGCTGACAGCAATAAGAAGTTCCAGGAGGCTCTGCGCAGGGAGAGCGTCTTCCGCCAGCTCGCCACCTGC
Source organism: Lachnospiraceae bacterium JLR.KK002 (assembly GCA_036941025.1). Classification (NCBI taxonomy): domain Bacteria; kingdom Bacillati; phylum Bacillota; class Clostridia; order Lachnospirales; family Lachnospiraceae; species Lachnospiraceae bacterium JLR.KK002. The sequence continues at coordinate 975,064 of JAYMNP010000001.1, read as the reverse complement.
ATCAGCGCGCCGCAGTCGGAAGGCTCCATCTGGACTTCCGTGTGTGAAGACCTCGCTGAATGGGTACCGGAAAACGGCAAAGTCAGCATAATGGACGCCACAGGTGGCCTTACAAGGCAGCTCTTCCGCTGCAATAAGCTGGCGGTCATCGCAAAGCTCACCAACAACTATGTAAAGGATATTGGCTTTGACGCGGAAAGCTACCTCACCGCACACCTGGCAAAAAGTTTCGGCAGGGCAGAGGAAAACGCATTTATCAATGGGAGCAGCGAAGGAATGCCGACAGGCATCCTGCATGGCACAGACGGCGCGGAGGTTGGCCTTACAGCCACAGAGATCAGCTTTGACGATATGGCAAAGCTGTACCTCTCCGTCAAGCCGGAATACCGCAAAAACGGCGTGTGGATCATGAATGACGAGACTGCCCTCGCGCTCCGCACGTTAAAGGATGCGGGCGGAAGCTACCTGTGGAACCATAACAGCGACACTATCTTTGGAAAACCCGTGCATACCTCAGAATTCATGCCGTCCGCCGCCCCTGGGAGACTGCCCGTTGCATTCGGGGATTTCAGCCATTACTGGATCGTGAACCGCCTCCCGCTGTCCGTGCGGACGCTGACGGAGCGTTTCACCCTCCAGCACCAGACAGGCTACCTTGCCTATGAGTTCCTGGACGGCAGGCTCACCCGCCCGGAGGCCGTCAAGACTTTGCAGATAAAGGCAGAATAGGCATCCGTCAAATCAAAACGATACCACGGAAAATGCCCTGCATCCGCAAATCCAGGGGACAGGGCATCTTCCTAAATCTGTGGTATTTACTTCCCATGCCGGAAAGCCGAATTACCGGTGAGGTTCTTCAGCAGGATTTTTCGGGCGGCTTTGTACTCATCCCCGATAAAGCCGAGCCGGAGCAGGAAGCAGCGGAACGCGTATTTGTCATTGTCGGTTTCCGTCGGCTTGCCCGATACACGCTTCACGCGCCTTACCATCCCGCACAGCTTTTCCACGAATTCCGTATAAGCCGTTGTTTCATTCGGATTAGCCGTGAATGGGAAACACGGGAAGCTGACCGCATCTTCCGTAACCGTAATGCGGATTTCATCAGCCTGGAAAGCCCGCGCCATCAGCCCACCTTTGTTCTCTACCAGCTTTGCAAGGTTCTCCAACGTTCCCAGTGTGAACAATTCTTTTGGCATGCTGACGGTCAGCCTGTCCTCCGTCTGTTCCGCTTCGCCTGTGAAGCCTTTTCCTTTCAAATGCTCCAATAGATTGCTGACCGTTTCCCTATCCACGCTGTCCGGGATGCGGAGCGTCCCGTCCCTTTCCAATGTGCAGTCACCGATTTTATAAGCCAGGCTCGGCGCTTTCTGGTAGCATGGGACTGTGTGCAATGCCGTGGCGATCTCCTCCGCCAGCTTTGGCCGCTGTTTCGGTTTTAGTTCAAATCTGATATCTATCTGCATATGTATGCCCTCCTTCGTTTTGGTAGGTACATGTTCGCTCTGTCCGCACAGAATAGCAAGCAGAAATCCCCAGAATACTGGACAATCATCTGCCTGGATGTTTGTGCAGTTTATGGCACAGGATTACCTTGCTATTATCCCAAACCAGATTTAACATGTCCGTACCAAAAGAAAAGGAGGCAGCTTATGCAGACAAAGAAAATGAAAGTACAGTATTCCACACGCGCACGGCAAAGTAAAAGCCATTACTTCGGCAGCGGGTACATTGAAACACCGAAAATCCAGATGGAGGGGAAATAGCTGGAGGCGCTCGGTTTCCACATCGGGGATGCCATCCAGGTGGCTTACGAAGAAGGTTCCATCCACATCTCACTTGCATCTCCGGCACAATCCGAACCCGACATGGTCTGCGATACAAAAGCAGGATACGCATCCAAATAATTCCCATCCAAAAATAACCGAGGGAAGCAGGCGCTGATACCCTGATCAGCCGCCCGCTTTTCTTGCTCTTTCTGTGTTTAAACCGGATTTCAATAAAAGAAAATATCGCAACATATTGCGAAATCTAATTGACAGAATGTGTATGGCTACCCTATAATAGATACCAAACATCACCCTTTGGAGAAAAACTATGTCCGTATCCTATGATCCATTATGGAAATTATTGATCGATAAAAAAATGAGTGCATCCGACTTGCAGAAAGCGACTGGCATCGCCCCAAACACAATGACCCGGATGCGGAAAGAGCAGGAAGTTTCAATCGCCGTCCTCGGCAGGATATGCGATGTACTGGACTGCGACTATGGCGACATCCTGCACCATATCAAGACAGGAAGGAGCGCGGGACATGATCGATAAAAAGCAGATGACCGAAGAAGAGATAAAGCTGAACTTCATCACCCCGGCCATTGAGCGGACGTGGCCGAAAAACTGCATCCGCATGGAATTCCCTATAACCCAAGGGCGCATCATGATCGACGGGAAGAAGGCAAAGCGCGGGAAAGCATACTTTGCTGACTACCTTCTATTCTATTCAGACACCAGCCTGAATTTCCCGCTTGCCGTTGTAGAAGCCAAGGATAACGGCCATTCCCCATTAGGCGGGCTGCCGCAGGCGATCAAATACGCCATGCATATGGAGGATGTGCCTTTTGCATTTGCGTCCAATGGAGATTCTTTTACCATGCACGACATGCTGACTGGGGAAGAATCCACGGATATCTCGCTGGACTCATTCCCATCCCCTGAAGAATTATGGCAGCGTTACCGGGCAGAGAGCAGTTTTACCGATGAGGAGGAGAAGATGCTCTCCGTCCCCTACCATTATAAAGAAGGCGACCACGAACCGCGCTATTACCAGTGGATCTCCATCAACCGCGTCCTGGCGGCCATTGCCCGTGGCGACAGGCGTATGCTGGTCGTCCTTGCCACAGGCACAGGCAAGACACTGGTCGCATTCCAGATCATCTGGAGGCTGCTGCAGGCAGGCGCGGTAAAGCGCGCCCTTTTCCTCGCTGACCGGGATGTCCTTGTCGGCCAGCCCATGCGTGACGATTTTGCGCCGTTCGGGAAAAAGATGCACCGCCTTGAAAACCGTGAGATGGATACCGTACACCAGGTTTATCTCTCTTTATACCACCAGATGAAGAACGGGGCGGAAAACTATTACACCGCCTATGACCGCAACTTCTTTGACCTGGTCATTGTGGACGAGTGCCACCGCGGGAGTGCCGATGAGGGCAGTTCCTGGCATGAAATCCTAGAGTATTTCAGCTCGGCCATACAAATCGGCATGACGGCCACGCCAAAGGAAACAAAGGATACATCCAATATCGAATATTTCGGGGATCCGGTTTATACATACAGCTTAAAACAGGGCATTGACGACGGCTTCCTTGCCCCATACAAGGTCATCCGCGTCAATCTGGACATAGACGTGAACGGATACCGTCCCGCACCGGGCGCACTGGATATCCACGGAAAGCCCCTTGAGGACAGGATATATGAACAGAAGGATTTTGACCGTACATTGGTCGTGGAGGAACGTACCCTTGCCGTTGCCAGGCGCATCTCCGACTTTTTGAAAGAAACCGGACGCTTTTCTAAAACCATTGTGTTCTGTGAGGACATCGATCACGCTGAACGCATGCGCAATGCCCTGGTAAATGAAAATAAAGACCTGGTCAGGGAACAGCCTCATTACATTGCACAGATCACCGCCGGTTCGGATGAAAAGCCGCTGCTGGAGGATTTTACAGACCCCCATGAGCCGTACCCTGTGGTCGCCGTCACGAGCAGGCTGATGAGCACGGGCGTAAATTCCCAGACCTGCCAGCTCGTGGTCCTCGACCGCACGGTCGGCTCCATGACGGAATTCAAGCAGATCATAGGGCGCGGCACCCGCGTCCGCGAGGACTGCGGCAAACTGTATTTCACTATCATGGACTTCCGCAGGAATTATGTGAAATTTGCAGACCCGGCTTTTGACGGCGACCCTGTACAGATAAAAGACGTTGGTGAAGATGGCAGCTTCACAGACGGCAGTCCGGAGGCAGACATTCCAGATGATGCTATGGGTAACAGCAACGGCTTTTCCGATGATACAGACGGCCATAGCGGAGACCGGCCCGGCGGGCAGAAACCTACTGGCCGTGAAAAATATGTGATCAACGGCATCCCTGTCAGCATCATAAACGAAAAGGTGGAATACCTGGACGCCAACGGGAACCTGATCACCGAATCCATCATCGACTATTCCCGCAGCAACCTGCGCAGGCTGTACCCATATTATGAAGAGTTCAGGAAAATATGGCTCGCGCAGAAAAAGAAGCAGGAACTGCTGGACCAGCTTGTCGCGGACGGCGTGTTCATTGATTTCGTGCGTGAAACGATCCCGGAAAGCCATGTGGATGATTACGACGTCCTCTCTTATATCGGCTATGAAAAACAGCCGCTGACTAAGGAGGAACGCATCGACCGCATACTGGTGTCCGGCTACCTCGATAAATTCAGTAAGGAAAACCAGGGCGTCATACGCCTGCTGCTGGATGCGTACCGTGACCGGAACATTGACGAGCTTACCAATATGCGCATCCTGAACATGCCGGAATTTATACAGATCAACGCGCCGACTGCCATTGTAAAGGGCTTCGGCGGGAAAGAGAAATATATGGAAATGCTCTCGGAAATCGAAAAGCAGATATATGTAGCGTAAACGGAGGGACATATGGCAATCGGAAACCTGATAAAATCATGGGAGAACATCATGCGTGACGACGACGGCGTGAACGGGACCGTCCAGGTGCTGTCGCAGCTCGTGTGGATGCTGTTCCTGAAAGTATATGACTTAAAAGAGGATATGTGGGAGCTGTATGAGGACGGATTCCAAAGCGCCATCCCGGAAAAATGCCGCTGGCGGAACTGGGCAAAGGGAAAATCCCAGAAAGACCAGATGACCGGGGACGATATGGTAAATTTCGTGAACAATACCCTGTTCCCGGAATTAAAGAATCTGTCCATAACCGCGCAAAGTTCCAGGCGTAGGATAATCGTGAAGGAAATGATGGCGGAATCCTACAATTACATGAAGGACGGTGTGTGCATCCGCAAAGCCGTCAACCTGCTGGACGGCATTGACTTCGATGACCGGGAAGAACACCATTCCTTCAATGTGATATATGAAACCCTGCTGAAAAGCCTGCAGAGCGCAGGACGTTCCGGCGAATTCTACACGCCGCGCGCCTTGACGCAGCTAATCACAGAAAAAGTGAATCCACAGCTTGGCAAAGTCACGGCTGATTTTGCGTGCGGCACAGGGGGCTTCCTCATTGACGCTGTAGAACATCTGCGGAAACAGCGGAAGAAAGCCGAGGACAATGCCATTATTGAGAAGACCGTGTTCGGCGTGGAAAAAAAGCAGTTCCCCTATATGCTCTGCACCACCAACATGCTGCTCCATGATGTGGATTACCCACGTGTCTATCATGAGAATTCCCTCATGAAAAATGTGCGGGATTACAAAGACAATGAAAAAGTTGATTTTGTTCTTATGAACCCTCCATACGGTGGCCATGAGCAAGATGCTATACAAGTGAACTTCCCATCACAAATCAGAAATTCCGAAACCGCAAACCTATTTATAATCGAAATATTATATCGTCTTAATCCGAATGGACGTTGTGGCGTAATTTTGCCTGATGGTTTTCTTCAAAATGAAGATGCTCGTTTAATAAAGCTAAAAGAAAAACTCTTTAAAGAATGTAAAGTCCATACTATCATCCGTTTACCAGGAAGTTGTTTTGCACCATATACCAGCATCGCAACAAATTTACTCTTTTTTGATAAGACGGGTAGTACCACTGAAACATGGTTTTATCGCTTTGATCTGCCAAGAGATTGTAATTTTAGCATGAAAAAAAATCCTATAACACGCGAAAAACTTGTTTCTATAGACGAATGGTGGGATAATAGAATAGAAATCCGAGACGAACGCCACGAAGATTCCGTTATAGAATCCTGGAAGTCTCGTTGTGTAACTATTGAAGAAATTAAGTCAAGCAATTACAATCTTGATTTCTGTGGATTCCCAATGGAAGAAAAAATCATTCAAACTCCAGAAGATGCTCTTTCTTTTTATATTAGCAAACGTGAACAATTAGAAAAGAAACTAGACATGGCTACTTTATCATTAAAAAAGTATCTTGAAGGCGATTATTCAATAAAGCTGCAAAATATTAGTGCTATTACAACTGAATTAGGAAGCTTAACGCAAGAATTTCCAGCAACCATGCGCAATGCAATATTGCAATCAGCCATTCAAGGCAATCTATCTGAAAGACTAGAAACAGATACTTTACCGTATCAACTTATAATGAAAGCGAAGAAGTCTTTAGCCGAGACATTAGACGGTCAAAGAGTAAAGAAAAAAGTCATTCAGGAAATTGACGAATCTGATATTCCTTTTGAAATCCCAGAGACATGGGAATGGGTACGTTTAGGAACTATTTGCATTATTGCCAGAGGAGGTTCACCTCGACCTATTACAAATTTTATTACCACTTCGGAAGATGGCATTAATTGGATTAAGATAGGAGACACAGAAAAAAACGGAAAATACATCTATTCTACTGCTGAAAAGATAAGACCTGAAGGTGTCGCTAAAAGCAGGTTTGTTCATGTTGGCGATTTTTTATTGACAAATTCAATGAGTTATGGACGACCATATATTCTCAAAATAGACGGCTGCATCCATGATGGTTGGCTCGTAATTAGCCAACCCTTTCCTGTGTTTGACCAAGATTATCTTTATTGGTTACTTTCTTCTTATTTTGCGTATAACCAATTTTCTGGCAAAGTTTCAGGTGAGGTAGTAAAAAATCTCAATAGTGATAAAGTTGCAAATTCGATTTTTCCATTACCACCAATTGAAGAACAACAGCGAATTGTACAACGGCTAGAAAAACTCATGCCATTGTGCGAAAAAACAGTTTAACATAGCTATAATGCTAAGAAAAGAGCAACGAACTCCTATCTTAGCATTATGATTTTTATTTTCAACTTCATTTATACTTTATTCAATTACCGCAAACGACTCGCAGGTCATAGAAGCGTTTCTTCCACACGAAATTTCTCCTACTATTTCCACATGGAATCCTCTTTCGTGCGCTTTAATAGCCTTATCATATTCGTTTTTGTTCAAATTAACAGTGACAGTTTTTCGTTTATCATTCTCATCCAAATAAACAACCGTAATCTTTCCAATCTTCCGTTTCTGAACGTCCGGAGAAGATTCCAATTTCTTAATTCTGCCAATAATTCTTGTAGACTTATTCGTTTCGTCTTTCAATCTTTCAATTGTTGTTTCAATTGGCTGATAATAATCATGTGTAAGTAATATCCTGCTTTTGACACAATCAGCGTTTTTTACAATTGGAGACCATTCAGCAATGAATTCCACATCTGCTCCATTTGAATCAAGATTAAGCCCCCCTAATGCCTCATAAAAATTTGCACTTATAATTTTATCTTCATCTTGTAATATAAGCTTATCCATCTCTCCATTATCAATCTGATTTTTTATAAAAGAAATATTTTTCATAACGCGGCTCGTCACTTGCCGCGTCAATGAATTTGCACACTGCTCTTCATCTGAAAAAATGCTCAATTGTTTATAATCTTCATTTTCATCGAGTTCTGCAAATGGGCATACAACTGATACGACATAGCTTCCTATTTCTGTCTGTCCAAATCTACAGCTTGATAGAAATTTTAATACACAATCATCCATTCTCCCTTGATGATATTTCTTAGGATGTAAAATATCCAATGCCGTTGCCGCTAATAATCTCTTTGCATTTTCATACATACGAATCGCGTCATCAAAAAAAATGTTTCCTGCCTCAACGTCCTTTTTTTCTAAACGTATTTTTAAAATATCTGTATTCGGATTCAGTAGATACAGCAGAACTTGCTCAACAGATTTATTTTCAGCTTCTGCTACTGTCACAACTGCCTTATACATTGCTTCTTTATAGTCATTAAGTTTTTTTTCTGTAGGAATAATAACCTGGAAAAAATCATCATTTTTTTCATACTGAAAAATTTTTATATATTGTCTCTTGCTTTGATACTGCTCCCAGCCCATATCTTTCAAATATTTCGCAAATGCAAGTGGGCTGATTTTTTCGGTCAAATCCATAAAATTAACAGAATATATCATGGCCACTCCTCCTTTGCAATCATTTCCAATATGTTCCGTAGGCTTTCCACATTAATGACATTTTTCTTATTGATTTTTACACTTACAGTTCCTTCATTGGATGATTCGGTTTCTTTTGAAAATTCTGCCCAATACATGCATCCCTTAATCAACAATTCCTCTTCTGTCCAATTAACCCACAATTCCTCGTTTTCAGGCAATATAAGCAACCCCAATATAATTGGTGTGGTTGATGGAAGACATAAATCATTATAATTTTTTACCTTGAGTTTATATGTAAGCGTATCACCATGGTCAGTATATTGGGATGGTGAAGATGTACATTTCAACTGGATTCGGAGTTCAGTGTTAAATTTTTTATTCCCGCCTAATAAAATCCGCTTTTTCAAAATGCCATCTGTACTATCCGCATCATGCCTCACAATTTCATACGCTATGCCAGCATATGCACATAGAGCAGAAATATAACTTATACTAATGTCTTCTTTTATTTGTGTTATCTGCATAGCGCACCTCCTCATATAATGTTTATTATATCATTTTTTCAGATTTCGTCTACCTAATATCCAAAAAATTTATCGTTCATTTCTTTTCCGCTATATTTAATTTGATAAAATATCGTTAAATAACTTTAAACACCACCTAAACACCAAATGCTTCCGAAGAATGCCCATTTTACCGCATTCTTCGGAACTTTCCCCGTATAGAAGTCTTTCTTCTCAAAAAGGCAACTTCTTTCCTGAACTTCCAAATATTTGTTGCAAAACGGGGATTTTTATGATAAAGTGGGTAAGAAACATAGAAAGCAGAAAAATTTAAAAAAGTACACATTTACAAATTTTTTCTGCTTTTTTATAAGCAAGGTGCCAGGAAGATTACTGCATTTAAACAGGATTTTCAAATTTCCTGGCTTTTCCATAAAATGTTCCAACAGGCATTCCACATGCTTCTGCTGCCTGCCGGAGCGTTATCTTTTTTTCCCGCCAGGCATAATATATGTTCTGAAAATTATCCGGATACGGAAGCGCCGGACGCCCGAATCTGACTCCTCTTGCTTTCGCTGCCGCAATTCCTTCTGCCTGGCGCTGGCAAATATTTATCCGCTCATTTTCTGCTGCAAAAGACAGTACCTGCAGAACAATATCGCTTAAAAATGTTCCCATCAGATCTTTGTATTTCCGGGTGTCTAAAAGCAGCATATCCAGTACCACAATGTCAATTTCTTTCTCCTTTGTAAGCAGCCTCCACTGTTCCAGTATTTCTCTGTAATTACGACCCAGCCGGTCTATACTGCTGACATAAAGCACATCCCCCTGTTTCATACATTCTAACATACGCCTGTAAGAAGAACGACCAAAATCTTTTCCTGACTGTTTGTCCACAAAAATATTTTTCACCGGAACGGGCAATTCCTGTAAAGCAATCCTCTGCCTGTCTTCATTTTGGTCACGACTGCTGACACGAATATATCCATATGCATTCGTCATGTTTTTTTCTCCTGTATAAATAAAAGCTGTTATATCTATGATTTTTCAACCAACTGACATAACAGCTTTCCCTTATTTTATCACTCTGACTCTCAGCACACTCTCAATTTTCTCTAACTGTTCAATGGCCGCCTCCGTAACAGGGGAATCAATATCCAGAAGGGAATATGCGAAATTCCCCCGGCTCTTGTTGGTCATGTCGGAAATATTGATGTTATTGTCTCCCATTACAGCGGTGTATTTTCCGATGATTCCCTTTTGATTTCTGTGAAGAATGGCTACACGTCCGGCTCCGGCACAGACACCCATGTCACATCTGGGGAAGTTCACAGAATTGCGGATATTTCCGTTTTCCAGATAATCCATAACTTCTTCCACCGCCATCACCGCGCAGTTGTCCTCGGATTCTTCTGTAGAAGCGCCCAGATGGGGAATCACAATACAGCCTTCTTTTCCTGCAGTGGTGCTGTTTGGGAAATCAGACACGTATTTTTTCACTTTTCCCTCTTTGATGGCTTCCAGGATATCTTCCTCATCCACCAGAAGATCCCGTGCAAAATTCAGAATTACCACGCCCTCTTTCATCTTTGCAAATGCTTCTTTATTCAGCATTTTTCTGGTGTCATCCAGAAGGGGCACATGGATGGTAATATAATCACATTCCTGATAAATGTCTTCCACGTTATTGATATGTTTTACGTTTCGTGACAGATTCCATGCGGCATTGACCGAAATAAAAGGATCGTATCCATACACTTCCATGCCCATATGGGTGGCTGCATTTGCCACTTTCACACCGATGGCTCCAAGGCCGATAACGCCTAATTTTTTACCGGCAATTTCACAGCCTGCAAATGCTTTTTTAGCCTTTTCCACATCTTTGCTGATGGTCTCGCTATCCTGATTTTCCAATACCCAGTTGATTCCTCCGGTAATATCGCGGGAAGCCAGCAGCATTCCTGCAAATACCAGCTCTTTTACGCCGTTGGCATTGGCTCCCGGCGTGTTAAATACGACAATTCCCTGTTCTGCGCATTTTTCCAGAGGAATGTTATTCACTCCGGCTCCGGCTCTGGCAACTGCGCAGAGCTGTTCTGGCAGCTCCATGTCATGCATGGCCGCACTTCTTACCAGCACTGCCTGGGCTTCGCTGATATCGTCTGTCTTTTTATATTCCTGGCCGAACAAATCCAGGCCCACGTTTGCAATGGGATTTAAGCAATGATACTGAAACATGTTAATTCTCCTCTTCAAATTTTTTCATAAACGCCACTAACTTCTCCACGCCTTCTTTTGGCATCGCATTGTATATGCTGGCACGCATACCGCCTACGGTCCGGTGGCCTTTCAGATTTACAAATCCTGCTGCCTCTGCCTCTTTGACAAATTTTGCATCCAGATCCTTATCTCCTGTTACGAAAGGAACGTTCATCAGAGAACGGTCTTCTTTTCTCACGGTTCCTTTGAACATGGTGCTGGAATCCAGGAAATCGTAAAGGATTTTCGCTTTCTCTTCGTTGCGTGCTTTCATGGCTTCAAGGCCGCCCTGCTTTTTCAGCCATCGGAATACTTTTCCGCAGATATAAATGCCATAGGCAGGAGGTGTATTGTAAAGGGACTCTGCGTCTGCATGGGTCTTATATTTCAGCATGGTCGGAGTACCCGGCAGGGTATCTTCCGTAATCAGGTCTTCACGGATAATCACAATAACCACTCCGGCAGGCCCGATATTTTTCTGAACGCCTCCGTAAATAATTCCGTATTCAGACACATCCACCGGCTCGGACAAGAAGCAGGAAGACACATCTGCTACCAGAGTATGCCCCTTGGTATTGGGCAACGTCTTATATTTTGTACCGTAAATGGTATTGTTTTCACAGATATATACATAGTCTGCGTCCTCCGGAATATCCAAATCGGAGCAGTCCGGAATGTAGGAAAAGGTCTTATCCTCGGAGGAAGCCACTTTTACTGCCTCTCCGTAATTCTGCCCTTCCTGAAATGCCTTTTTTGCCCACTGGCCTGTTACAATGTAAGCGGCTTTCTTATTCTTCATAAGATTCATGGGAATCATGGCAAACTGCTGGGAAGCTCCTCCCTGTAAAAACAGCACCTTATAATTATCGGGAATCTTCATCAGCTCCCGCAAGTCTGCTTCTGCTGTTTTGATAATATTGTCATATACTTTGGAGCGGTGGCTCATCTCCATCACGGACATGCCGCTTCCCTGGTAATCCAGCATTTCCTCTGCTGCCTCGCGCAAAACTTCCTCCGGCAAAACAGCCGGTCCTGCTGAAAAATTATAAACTCTGCTCATTTTTTTCCTCCTTCATATCTTCTTCGCTGAATACCTCACTGATGGCAGCTCCCGGCGCTACCATAGGCCATACTTTATCATCACTGTCAATCATACAGTCAATTACCACCGGCCCGCTGTTTTCCAGAGCCTGGGCAAATGCCTGGCTGAATTCCTCTCTGGTGGAAGCACGAATCCCTCTGGCTCCAAGGGCTTCTGCCAGTTTTACAAAATCCACACTGTCTTTTAATACAGTTGCAGAATAATGCTGTTCATAAAATAAAGTCTGCCACTGGCGAACCATGCCCAGCACATGATTGTTGACCACCACCTGAATCAGGGGCAGGTTCTGGCGTACTGCTGTGGCAATTTCATTCATATTCATACGGAAACATCCGTCTCCGGCAATGTTAATTACCTGCTTTTTGGGATTGGCCATCTGCACTCCGATGGCTGCTCCCAGCCCGTATCCCATGGTACCCAGGCCTCCCGACGTAATCAGTGTACGCGGCTTTTTATATTTATAGAACTGGGCTGCCCACATCTGGTGCTGACCCACTTCCGTCACTATAATGGCGTCTCCCTTTGTCTGACGGTAAATTTCTTCCACAAGGTAAGGGCCACTCAGACCCGTATCATGGTATCTCAGCGGATATTTTTCCTTATATTCCATGATCTTCCCAATCCATTCCTCATGATTCTGCTGCTCCACTCTCTGGTTCAGGCGCAGAAGAATTTCCCTGATATCTCCGATAATATGGGCGTCCGTCACGATATTTTTGTTGATTTCTGCCGGATCCACATCAAACTGCAGGATTCTGGCATGGGGAGCAAATTTCTTCGCGTTCCCCGTTACCCGGTCGCTGAACCGGACCCCAACCGCAATCAGCAAATCGCATTCGCTGACTCCGTAATTGGAAGTTTTGGTTCCATGCATTCCCAGCATTCCGGTATAGAGACTGTGATTTCCGTCGAAAGCCCCTTTTCCCATCAGGGAATCGGCTACCGGAGCCTGTACTTTTTCCACAAACTCCATAAGTTCCTGGCTGGCCTCCGAGATAACGGCTCCGCCTCCCACAAAGAAATAGGGTTTTTCGGATTTCCGAATCATTTCCACTGCCTGTTCCAGCGCTTCTTCCGTAATAGTCTCATAGCAGCGTTTTTCCGGCTCTATGGTGATGGGATGAAACTCCGTCTGATTTGCCGTCACATCCTTGGGGATATCCACCAGTACCGGCCCCGGTCTGCCCTTCTGGGCAATCCGAAAGGCTCTCCGTATGGTTTCCGCCAGTTTTCCCACATCTTTTACAATAAAATTATGCTTGGTAATGGGAGTTGTGATTCCCGCAATATCAATTTCCTGAAAACTGTCTTTTCCCAAAAGGGATACACCCACATTGCAGGTAATGGCCACCATGGGAACAGAATCCATATAGGCGGTGGCAATTCCTGTAACCAGATTGGTAGCTCCCGGCCCGGAAGTGGCCAGACAGACTCCAACCTTTCCGGTGGAACGGGCATACCCGTCTGCCGCATGGCTGGCCCCCTGTTCATGGGAAGTCAGCACGTGTTTTATCTCATCCCTGTGCTTATATAATTCATCATATACATTTAAAATGGCTCCTCCCGGATAGCCAAAGACAGTATCCACACCTTGCTCTTTCAGACATTCAATAACAATTTGCGCTCCTGTCAGCTGCATATTCTTTCCTCCTGTCAGTTACGAATCTTTTCTGCAATCAGGTCTCCCATTTCCACGGTTCCCACCTGAGTTACAGATACCTTTTTCTCTTCTTCCTGAGGCATAATATCTATCGTACGATATCCTTCCCGCAGCACCTGTTTTACTGCAAGCTCCACTGCGTCCGCCTCTTTATCCAGATCCAGCGAATAGCGCAGAAGCATTGCGGCGCTTAAGATGGTTGCAATTGGATTTGCAATTCCTTTTCCGGCAATATCCGGTGCGGAACCGCCGCTGGGCTCATACAGGCCGAATTTTGTATCATTCAGGCTTGCGGAGGACAGCATTCCGATGGAACCCGTCACCATACTTGCCTCGTCCGATAATATATCACCAAACATGTTCTCTGTCAAAATCACATCAAACTGTTTCGGGTCTTTTACCAGCTGCATGGCGCAGTTGTCAACCAGCATATGTTCCAGCGTCACCTCCGGATATCCTTTCGCCACTTCTTCCACGATTTTCCGCCAGAGTCTGGAGGAATCCAGCACATTGGCCTTATCCACACTGGTGACTTTCTTCCTGCGCTTCATGGCAATATCAAATCCGCGCTTTGCAATTCTGCGGATTTCCGTTTCATTATATGTAAGGGTGTCTTCTGCAGTCATCAGGCCATCCCGTTCTTCCGTTACCCGTTTTCCAAAATAGAGGCCCCCGGTCAGCTCCCGCATAATCATCATATCAAATCCGTCCCCGATAATATCTTCTCGCAGAGGACAGGCTTCTTTCAGTTCTTCATACAGATAAGCCGGCCTTAAATTGGCGAAAAGGTTCAGGGATTTGCGCAGCTTCAAAAGTCCTGCCTCCGGCCTTAAATCCGGCGGAAGCTGATACCAGGGAGAAGTGCTGGTATTTCCTCCAATCGAACCCATAAGCACCGCGTCCGCTGCCTTTGCCTGTGCGATGGCTTCCTCTGTCAGGGGCACTCCTGTGGCGTCAATGGACGCGCCTCCCATCAGTATTTCATCATAAGAAAATATGTGTCCGAAGACCTCACCCACCTTATCCAGTATTTTTCTTGCTTCTCTTACGATTTCCGGTCCGATTCCGTCCCCGGAAATCACTCCAATGCGGTAATTCATGCTCACTGTCCCTCCCTGTATTTCTATAATAACTGTCCGTTTCGGCACATGGAAACCCTGACCTTTCAGCCTGTGTGACAGAATTCGGACTTTTAATTGACAAAAAATTATCAATACTACTATAGTATATTTATTCTTGGATTTCAACTGGAAAAGATATTTTTCTTTTTCATAGCTTTTATAATCTGGAGTTATAATTGAATGGCCGTTTCATTATATTTTGATATGGTTCATGATAAACCAAATTCTTTTGCATATTTTACGACTCCACATATATCGGATGCGGTTTCTTTTATTTTATATGCCATAAAGTTTTCATTCGGCACATCAAAAGGCGATTTTTCCAGGTAGACTGCTACGCTATCCTCCTCATTTGAAAGTGTGATATCACCCGCAACATCTTTGACCGCCTGTACTGCATTACTCATCGCAACGCCGATACCACATATTTTTAATAAAAAAGCATTCCCTGACTCCCGCCTGAGAATGCTTTCTGCTTATTTACTTTCTTTTTCCGCTGCGTCTTCCGGCTTCTCCACCATGGCAATAGCCGATTTCTGCATGGGAATACGGCAGTTCTTATTGTTTCCAAACTCCATAATAACAGTATCCTCTGTGATATCAATGACCATTCCGTAAAAACCGCTGGTGGTCAGTACGGTGTCTCCCACTGCCAGTTCAGCCAGCATTGCATTCTTTCTCTTGTTCTCTTTCTGCTGCGGACGTATCATCATGAAATAAAGCGCTACCAGCATAACTAAAATCCAGATGATGGAAAATCCCGCCGCTGCCTCTGTTTGAGCTAAAATAGACATTTCTTTTCCTCCTAATTGTCCATGCCCCGGAACCTGTAAACCTGTTCCCGGATATTTTCTGCTTTGCCTGTGCAGATACAGGCCTTTTCTCTGTGACAAAATTTTACGCATTTATATTATTGTACACAAAATGAGAACCGAAAGCAAGCTATTTCTGCATTGAGTTTCCTCATTTTTTACAGATAGCCAATATTTTCATACTATGACGAATCACACCACTGATTAATCATGGGAAAATTTTCTTTAACACTTCCTCCGCTCCCAGCTTCCTTATTCCCTCTTTATCCGTAAGCAGACCGGAATTCCAGCGCATTTGTCCGGAACCAGTCAGATAGGAAGCAGGTCTCGTACAGTCCGGGAATTTCTTATACCAGTCCGGATAATAAGTACGCATATAATATTCTGCCAGTTCTGCGGCACGGCTGTTCCTTCCGTCCGGAAGACGTGTTCCGCACAGGAGAACTCCCGGCGGACTTGCATGAAGCAGAACCACGCTGCCATCCTCACACATACCCAGTGAAATCCATACATGTCCGCTCATACTCATAATATCTCCTGGTTTCCAGTCTGTCACATTACGGGCAGGCGTATAACTACCAAATCCTTTCATCGCAAAACTTTCTGCCATACCGGAGGCCTTTTCCACATATCCGGCTCTTCCATCGGCAGTTTCCATTACGTTGTAAACCACCCATCCCACATAACCGGAGCAGTCCAGCCCGTCATGAATCTGATATCTTGTATTTCTGTAATTGTATGAACTGTCCTGCAACTCATAAAATGCCCTCCAGCGGGGACTTTCTCCAATACTTACCGCTTCTTCTCCTGCACCTGTATCTGATTCATTCCATCCTCCGCCCCAGACATACATGGTATGGCCCAAAGGTATTTTTGCAGTGAGCAGCAAATTCAGCAGTGTCCGCTTTCCCGGCCGGGCTGTGGTCTGCAGCGGTTCTTTTTTCACCGTTTTGGATACAACTTTACTGGCTTTTCCATAAACTTTTCTGTGATTAATGATTTTATATGCTTTTACTCTGATGTAATACTTCCTGCCTTCCGTAAGTCCTTTCAGGTTGGTTCTGGTAACGCTGTTTTTCCCGATTCTGATTCTTCCCACATGCTTTTTAAATTTCTTATCCGGGGCATATTCCACCATATACCCATCTGCTTCTTTCTGCCTGGTCCAGGATATATTAAGCTGTCCGGGAATTTTATTACTCACAGATTTCAGCAATGACTTTCCCGGCAAAACTTTTACCGTAATTTTCCTGGAAGCAGATTTGTAATCAGAATCCCCGGCCATAACCGTTATCACTGCCTTGCCGCAGCCCTTCACAGTTACTTTGCCCCGGCTGTCCACCTTTACAACTCCGGAATTGCTGCTTTTATACCTGACAGTGCTTCTGGCAGATGCTCCCAGGAAAAAGGCTTTGTCTTTGTATGTCTTTGTGTAAGAAATTTTCGGTACTTTCAGCTCCACATCTCCCTTTTTTACCCTTAGCTGAATTGTCCGGAAGGCTTCTTCATATTCCTCCGTAGCTGATGCATGGATTACAATCTGTGTCATCCCCACTCCTGTCAGTTCCACTTCTCCGGTAAACTCGTTTATTCTGGCAACCTCCGTATTACTGCTGGCGTAGGTTAATGTGCCGTTCCCGTCCGTTTTTGCATCCAGAAAAAAGTTCGGCCTTCCCATTTCTTCTGACAAATCCGAGGCAGTAATGGTCTGAATCTTTTTTGTCAGTATTTCCGGTGCTGCCTGGGCAGATACTGTCCGGGGAAAACACACTTCCAGCAGGAATACGGACAAAATAAACAGAACTGCCAGTTTCGTAACCTTACTTTTGCCCCATTCCATACAGTTTTTCCTCTTTATAAGAATGGAACCGCCCCTGGTCCAGCGCCTCCCGTATTTCCTCCATCATGGTATTATAAAAATACAGATTATGGAGAACGCACAGCCGCATTCCCAGCATTTCCCTGGCTTTCAGAAGATGGCGGATATAAGCCCGGCTGTAATGGCGGCAGGCCGGACACTGGCAGCCTTCCTCTATGGGTCTGGAATCTCTTTCATATTTCCGGTTGAACAGGTTCATTTTTCCCTGATTCGTGTACAGGTGGCCGTGGCGCCCGTTCCGGCTGGGGTATACGCAGTCAAAAAAGTCCACGCCCCGCTCCACTCCTTCCAGAATATTGGCGGGCGTTCCCACCCCCATCAGATAAGTGGGTTTTTCCAGAGGCAGATGAGACACCGTCACATCCAGAATATGGTACATCTCCTGATGGCTCTCTCCCACTGCCAGCCCGCCGATGGCGTATCCGTCCAGATCCAGTTCTGCAATCTGTCTGGCATGTTCGATACGGATATCATCAAAAATTGCCCCCTGATTGATACCGAACAGCATCTGCTGCCGGTTAATCGTGGTTTCCATTTCATTTAACCGGCTCATCTCTTTTTTACAGCGTTTCAGCCAGCGGGTGGTTCTGGCCACGGAATGTTCCACATAGGAACGTTCCGCCACACTGGAAGGACACTCATCAAAAGCCATGGCAATGGTGGAGGCCAGATTGGACTGAATCTGCATACTCTCCTCCGGGCCCATGAAAATTTTCCTTCCATCAATATGGGAGTTGAAATACACGCCTTCTTCTTTGATTTTCCGCAGTCCTGCCAGAGAAAACACCTGAAATCCGCCGGAATCCGTCAGAATGGGTTTGTCCCATACCATAAACTTATGCAGGCCCCCCAGTTCCTTTACCACCTCATCTCCCGGACGTACATGAAGATGGTAGGTATTGGACAACTGCACCTGTGTCTTTATCTGCTGTAAATCCTGGGTGGACACCGCTCCCTTAATAGCCGCAACCGTACCCACATTCATAAATACCGGAGTCTGAATTACCCCATGTACCGTATGAAATTCTCCCCGTTTGGCCCGGCCTTCCTGTTTTAACAGTTTATACATAAATCGTTCCTTTCTTCATACAGTTTCCAGGCAATTGCGAAACGAGCCAATCAGCAAAATTCCATGTACCATTATTTCGTTTCGCAATTGCCTGTACAGTTCCGTGGTTCTGCTTTCCACAGATTTCATAACAAAAATCAGTATACCAGAATTCCATGTCTTTCTCAATAAAATACTTTCTTTTTTCCGAAAGGTTGGATATAATAAACGCAGCGGTTAAGAAGGTTCTTCTTTCAACGGTTAAGAAAATTTCTTTTTCCAATTTATCAATTCAGGAGGTTTTTATGGCAGGCTCAACATTCAGTACTCATTTTAAAATCACCACCTGGGGGGAATCCCACGGGAAAGGCATCGGCGTGGTAGTTGATGGCTGTCCCGCGGGACTTCCCCTGGAGGAAACAGATATACAGAAATTTCTGGACAGAAGAAAACCGGGACAGTCCAGATTTACCACTCAGAGAAAGGAAAGTGACAAAGTCGAAATCCTTTCCGGCGTATTTGAAGGGAAAACCACCGGAACTCCCATCAGCCTTGTGGTATTTAATCAGGACCAGCGTTCCGGGGATTACAGAGATATTGCTTCTTACTACCGACCGGGACATGCAGATTATACCTTTGATATGAAATACGGGTTCCGGGACTACCGCGGCGGCGGACGTTCCTCCGGCCGGGAAACCATCGGCAGAGTGGCCGCGGGAGCAATTGCCTCTAAAATTCTGAACCGGCTTGGTGTTTCATTTCTGACTTATACCAGATCCATCGGCCCGGTCTCCATATCCGCCACTCCGGAAGAACTCCTTTCCCGGAATTATGAACAGGTAAATTCCGCTATTCTCTCCAGTCCGCTCTGTATGCCGGAAGAACATGCCTGTGCAAAAGCACAGGAATTTCTGGAAACATGTATGAAGCAGAAAAATTCTGCCGGAGGTATCATTGAATGTATCATTACAGGCCTTCCGGCAGGCGTCGGAGAACCTGTTTTCGATAAACTGGACGCCTGCCTGGCCAAAGCCATTTTTTCCATCGGCGCGGTAAAAGGCTTTGAAATCGGCGACGGATTCGCTTCCGCCGCTTCTGCAGGTTCTGAGAATAATGACAGTTTTGAAATGAAAAACGGCAGTCCTGCCCTTTCCACCAACCATGCCGGAGGAATTCTGGGCGGTATCAGCAACGGGGCGCCCGTTATTTTCCGGGCTGCCGTCAAACCTACCCCCTCCATCTCCGCCCCTCAGAATACCATCAGCAGAGATGGAAAACCTGTGGAAATTGCCATTCACGGCAGACATGACCCGGTTATTGTTCCCAGAGCTGTGGTAGTGGCGGAAGCAATGGCAGCACTGACGGTTCTGGATTTGATGATGGAACATACCGGCAGCCGAATGGCTTCTCTGGAACAGATTTACCAGGAAAGTCAGAGACTTTCATAGCATGGATGGCCATGCGGCCCGCCAGTCGTCAGCCTGTGCATGATTAGGGTTTACCGGCAAACAGACAGAACGGAAAGTAATACGGGTTACTATAGAACTCAGTCCGGCAAAATACATATCGCAAAGGGGCTGTCGCAAAACAGCCCCTTAAAATTACTGCGGAAGTTTATGAATATGAATACAGTTGGGCTGGTCGATGGCAATGGGCCTGCCCTTCATCAGAAAATATTTCTTCTCATAATCCACATGGAATGTCATAATCTCGTTGGTATCATGATTTAAACTTACAAAATGCTGCCCATCCGGGAAAATCGCAATGGACTTGGGATAATCTCCGCTGATTTTGGAATCGCATACCATGGTCAGCTCGCCATTCTCCTGATTGATGGCGTAAATAACCACAGAATTGGCCCCTGCGTTGGAGCAGAAAAGATACCTTCCATCCTGACTGACTTCCATACCGGAAGCGCCGCAGTTCCTTCTCTCTTCCTCATCCACAGTGGGAATACTCTGGATTCGTTCAAATTCAGGCCCCTGAGGCGTACATGCATAACTGTAAACATCCACCTCATTGCTTTCCTCACACAGTACATAGGCGTAATTTCCATCCGGGGTAAACCGTATCATTCTCGGAGATGACTCCAGATGTTCCCGCAGAATATCCGCAATTTTCATTTTCCCTTTTTCATAGTCAATCTGATAAATCTTCACCTGATCCAGGCCGCCGTCCACTGCACAGAGATAATACTGCTTCGGCGTCAGTTTCACACAGTTCACATGAGGACGGTAATTCCGTTCCGCAATACTTCTCCCCATACCTGTATGGAAAATTCCGTCTGCAATCTCTCCGATACTTCCGTCTGTATTCAGTCTCATCATGGTCACCCGGCCATCGTGATAACCTCCCACAAACAGATAACGGTTTTCCCGGTCCACATCCACATAACACCCACGCATACCGCCAATCCATTTCTCATTTATGGCTTCCAGATCTCCGTCAGGAAGGACTTTAAATGCGGCAACCCCCTCGTCTGCGATGGAATAGAGGAATTTTCCATCTGCGGAAATGGTCAGATGAGAAGGGTTATTAATAGGTATTACCTTCCGTTCCGTCATACTTCCCTCTTCCACATCCACATCGTAAATATGGATTCCTACGCTGGTGCCATGGGTATAAGTCCCCACATATGCTACATATCTGTCTTTATTCATCTGCCTGTTCCTCCTTTTCCTGTCTGCGCAGAATATCAAACTCCGCCAATGGCTGTCCTAAATCAATATATAACACCTGTCTGGGATGGGGTGCTGACTCCATCTCGTTTCCTTCTTCATCCCGAATGGACTTCACCGTTACCGGTATGTTATCTCCATTCGGCTTCATTACCTCAATCTGTTCTCCAACGGAAAATTTATTTCTCTGCTCTGTCCGGTACCATCCGTCCTGATTCCTGCCTTCGATGATACCAAGATAGGTATATTCTTTTGTATAGGTATTGCTGTCATAAATCTGGGTCTGCTCATCCGGCTTTCCAAAGAAAAATCCTGTGGTAAAATGCCGGTAAGTGCAGTTGGAAATCTGTCCCGTATACCAGGACATATGCGCCCGGTAAGTTTCTTCTGAACAAAAATAATCGTCAATGGCCTTCCGGTAGGTTCTTGCCACCGTCGCCACATAAAGAGCTGTTTTCATCCGGCCTTCTATCTTGAAGCTGTCAATTCCTGCTTCCACCAGCTCCGGAATATGTTCAATCATACACAAATCTTTGGAATTAAAAATATAGGTTCCCCGCTCATTTTCATACACCGGCAGATATTCCCCCGGTCTTGTCTCCTCCACCACCGCATATTTCCAGCGGCAGGGATGGGTACAGGCTCCCTGATTGGCGTCCCGCCCGGTAAAATAATTGCTGAGCAGGCATCTTCCGGAATAGGAAATGCACATGGCTCCGTGAATAAAGGTTTCAATCTCCATGTCTTCCGGTATTTTTTTCCGGATTTCCGAAATCTCCTGCAAAGACAGCTCTCTGGCAGAAACCACACGTTTTGCCCCAAGTCCATGCCAGAACCGATACGTCTCATAATTGGTATTATTGGCCTGTGTGGAAATGTGAATTTCCAGTTCCGGACACAGTTCTCCGGCAATGGTAAATACGCCGGGGTCGGAAATAATCAGAGCATCCGGCTTCAAAGATTTAAGTTCTGTAAAGTATGCCCGGATTCCTTCCAGATCATAATTGTGAGCCAGGATATTGGCTGTCACATATACTTTTACGCCATGTTCATGGGCGAATGCAATCCCCTTTTCCATGTCTTCCATGGAAAAGTTCCTGGCTTTCGCCCGCAGGCCGAACATTTCTCCGCCGATATACACCGCATCCGCACCGAACATCACAGCCACCTTTAAGACTTCAAGGCTGCTGGCCGGCACCAGCAGTTCCGGTTTTTTCCTGCTCATTGCTCTCCTCCTTTACGCTGACTGTCACCCCATCGCCAATGGGCAGTATGGAAGTGGTAAGGCCTTCCATATGGGTCAGCTCATAGAGATAATCCCGCATCCGCTTATGTATGGTGCGGTTTCTTCTCGTAACCGCAAAACGCGACTGGATAATATCACCGTCCTGCAGCACATTGTCGGATACCAGCACGCCTCCCGGACTCAGCAGGCGCATCACCTCCGGAAGGAAATGAATATACTGTGCCTTTGCAGCATCCATAAAAATAAAGTCATAACTGCCTGTCAGTTCTTTCAGAATCCGGGCGGCGTCTCCCTCTGACAATTTTATCACATTCTGTTTCCCTGCGCGCAGAAAATTTGCTTTTGCAACAGGAATTCTTTTTTCATAATTTTCTATGGTGGTAATTTCACAGGGCACCGGATTGCATGATTCCATCAGCAGCGCGGAAAATCCCACTGCAGTCCCCACCTCCAGAATACGTCCCGGCCGGTTCATGGCCAGCAGCAGTTTCAGAAGGTTCTGGGTTTCCTTTCGAATGACAGGCACACAGGCGCGGCGGGCTTCCTCTTCTATCTCCGCCAGCAGCCCCTCCGTTCCTCTGTCCAGGGAATTGATGTAAGTAACAAGACGTTCTTCCACTATCATTCTTCTTTTTCCTCTGTCTCCTCTCCTGTCAGTACCTGTATCAGTTCTTCCGGAGTCTGAGAAGTATTCAGCGTATATTTGCCCGGTTTGATTTTATCTCCCTTAGAAGAAAGGCCAAGCTGTATGGCAAACAGTATTCCGCTGTCCACCACTCCCTTTTCTTCCAGCAGGCTTCCAAGCTCTGTGACGGACATTCCATTATAATAACGCACTGAAATATCTCTTCCCGGTTCCCTGTCCACAGCCGGCTCCGTAAAAACCCGGTATCCCATATCATAGGCGGCGTTTCCCGCCTTTAACACCACAAACAGAATCAGTATCAGGAGCAGTATACTCAACATACTGTTTAATATACTCAGTACCACCTTGCTGCTTCTCATGACATTCCCCTTTTCTCCGGCTGAAATTACTCAAACCCAAGATCAAACTCAATTTCTTCCATCAGACGGTAATTGATATGCTGTACCATACGGCATACTGCAAGTTCCGCTGCCAGATATTCGTTTACATAAGGCTCCGCCCGCAGCGGTGCAAATTCCCGTTCCAGACGGTCTGTTTCAGTAAATAAATCCACATCCCTGCGCATATGCAACTCAAAATTCCTTCTCCGGAATTCATGGATTGCTTTTTCTTTTTCCGGATCTGCATGAACCAGTTCCCGTATTCTCTGGTATTCCGCATATTCCGGACTGTTCTTCACCGCATACACCAGTGCTTCCAGATTTTTCTCTATTATCCGATCCATCCTGAACCTCCGACATGAACCATCAGACTTCCATAATAATCGGCATGATCATGGGCCTCCGTTTGGTTTTTTTCCAGACAAATTCTCCCAGTTCATCCTTGATTTCCGTCTTAATCTTACCCCAGTCTGTAATATTCCGCTCCATACAGTATTCCATGGCCCCGTCCAGTACCTTCTTCGCCTCATCCATCAGGCTTTCCGCACCTCTCACATACACAAAGCCCCGGCTGACAATATCCGGTCCCGCCAGTACCTGGCCGCTTCCGGACTCCAGGGTCATCACCACAATGATAATTCCGTCTTCTGCCAGATGTTGCCTGTCTCTGAGCACAATATTTCCCACATCGCCCACGCCGAGGCCATCCACCAGAATAGAGCCCACCGGAACCTGTCCTGTAATCTCCGCGCCCTTTTCATCCAATTCCAGTACATTTCCGGAAGAAAGGATAAAGATGTCCTCTTTTTTGAAACCCAGTTCTTCCGCAATAGTAGCCTGTGCCCGCAGATGCCTGTACTCTCCGTGAACCGGAATTGCATATCTTGGTTTCACCAGAGAATAAATCAGCTTGATTTCCTCCCGGCAGGCGTGTCCGGACACATGAGCGTCCTGGAAAATCACCTCCGCCCCTTTGCGGAACAGTTCATTGATGACGTTGGACACAGCCTTTTCATTTCCCGGTATGGGATTGGAGCTGAATATAATGGTATCTCCCGGCTTAATGGTGACTTTCTTATGAAGGCTTGCTGCCATACGGGACAATGCCGCCATAGACTCTCCCTGACTTCCGGTAGTAATCAGCACCGTCTGTTCATCGGGATAATTCTTCAGCTGCTCAATATCTATCAGTGTATGCTCCGGTATCTGCAGATACCCAAGCTCCGTAGCTGTAGTAATGATATTTACCATACTGCGGCCTTCCACCACAACCTTACGCCCGAATTTATAAGCAGAATTGATAATCTGCTGTACACGGTCCACATTGGAAGCAAACGTGGCAATGATGATTCTGGTATTGGAGTGATCCGCAAAAATATTGTCAAAGGTCTTTCCCACCGTGCGTTCCGAATTGGTAAAGCCCGGCCGTTCCGCATTGGTACTGTCGCACATCAGCGCCAGCACGCCCTTCTTGCCGATTTCGCCAAACCGCTGCAAGTCAATGGCATCGCCGAATACCGGCGTGTAGTCCACCTTAAAGTCTCCCGTATGCACCACAATTCCTGCCGGCGAATAGATGGCCAGGGCCGCAGCGTCCTGAATACTGTGATTGGTCCTGATAAATTCCACCCGGAAACAGCCCAGATTGATATGCTGTCCGTATTTTACCACCTTACGCTTTACTTTGGAAAGCATATTATGCTCCCGCAGCTTATTATCTATAATACCGATGGTCAGCTTTGTTGCATAAATGGGCACGTTAATATCCCGCAGAATATAAGGAATGGCCCCGATATGGTCTTCATGGCCATGGGTAATAAAAAATCCTTTTACTTTCTCGATATTATTCTTCAGATAGGTAACATCCGGAATTACCAGGTCAATACCCAGCATATCATTTTCCGGAAAAGACAGACCGCAGTCCACCACAATAATACTGTCTTCGTATTCAAAGGCAGTAATGTTCATTCCAATCTGCTCCAGTCCGCCTAAAGGAATGATTTTCAATTTTGAATTATGTTCTTTTTTCAACTTGCACCTCCAAATGCTGTGCAGGTTCCCTCGCTTTTCACTGACATTCCTGTCCCTGTTTCAGACATGATTCACAATAGCCGTAAAACTTTACCTCATGGTTGATAACCTGAAAAGAAGCTGACTCTCTGATACGTTCCTCCAGCTCCTCTAACAGGTCGTCCCAAAAAGATATTACTTTTCCACATTCCAGACATATTAAATGATGGTGGCGGTGCGCCTCTTTTCCACCAATCTTTCCAATTTCATAACGCACGCATCCATCTCCAAGCTGCACACTTTCCACCAGGTCCAGCTCTGATAGCAATTGTATTGTCCGATAGACAGTCGCCAGCCCGATTTCCGGGAACTCTGCCTTCACTGTTTCATATATTTCTTCCGCAGTCAGGTGTTTATCCTCACAGGATGACAGTGCTTCCAGTACCAGAATTCTCTGCCTGGTCTTCTTCAATCCATGTTCCTTCAAAATCTTTTCAAAATCTTCCCGGAGCATCGCAACACCTTTCTGTAAAATTCATGTTTTCAGATTCTTCCGTATTACATGGTAAGATCCACATCTTCCAGAATTTCTCCAAAAATCCCGGACATATATTCCAGTTCTTCCTCAGAATCCACCATTTCATACACGATATCTTCATTTTCTTCCTGTGATATTTCCTTTAAAATAAAGGCATCACAGTCTCCATCTTCCTCTTCTGCCACAAGCAGATAATTCACCCCGCTGATTCTGGTCTGCTCTACTACATAAAATTCCCTGGACCCCCCGTCGCCGGGAGCCTGAAATACTACTTTTTCCATTGTTTCTGTCCTTTTATTCCAACTTTGCTGTTTCGTCTTTCCCTATTCTGAATTTCCTGATTTTTCCGCCCGAAATGCCCGTGCATCCAGATACCCCTGTAAAATCAGTACAGCGGCAATCCTGTCCACATGGTTCTTCCGGTGTTCTCTGCGCACGCCGCCCTCCATCAGGCTCCGCTCTGCTTCCACGGTAGTAAGCCTTTCATCCCACAGCACCACCGGCAGATTACAGCGCTTTTTCAGCAGTTCCTGAAATTCCAGCGTACTGCGGCAGCGTTCCCCTTCCGTATTATTCATGTTCTTCGGAAATCCCAGTACGATTTCCTCCACCTGATATTCCTCTGTCAGTTCCTGAATCCTTGCAAGTGTCTGCCGGAGTTTTCCCGGCGATTTCCGCTGAATGGTTTCGATTCCCTGGGCAGTAACCAGTAATGCATCACTTATGGCAACACCCACGGTCCTGGAACCAAAATCAAGCCCCATAATGCGCATCCTGACCTCCTATCCCCAGGAGTTGCTCTGGATATACCGGCGCAGAATCTCTTCCACCAGCTCGTCCCGCTCTACTTTCATAATCAGGCTTCTTGCATTCCGATGGCTGGTAATGTAAGTAGGGTCTCCGGACATAATATATCCCACAATCTGGTTCACCGGATTGTAGCCCTTCTCCCGCAAAGCACTATATACAATTTCCAGCACATCGTCAACCCTTATCTGCTGTTCCTTCTCCACTTTAAAATATTGAGTATTGTTTTTATCCTGCATCTTTTCACGCCCTTGTTGAATGTAATTACCTTTGTCCAAAACAATCGTCTGCTGTATCCACTTTTGTATTTGAACAAATGTAATCCCTTTCTGCTCTTTCGTTCCTGAATGGTTCTTTTATCTATTCTAATACAAATGTTCGGAAAATTCAATCCATATTTTTTTTTATTCCATTTTTCAGAAATTTGAGCTATACTGTAACAGACCTATGCTATCTATAAAGGAGAATTATCATGGCTTTTGACGGAATTGTAATTGCAAATTTAGTAAAAGAATTGAATGAAACAGTCATAAACGGCCGAATCAGCAAAATCGCCCAGCCGGAAAATGACGAGCTTCTGCTCACAATAAAAACCTCCCGAACAGAGACAGATAACGTAAAAGGCGGACAGGTGCGGCTCTTATTATCCGCAAGCCCTTCCCTTCCCCTGATTTACCTGACTGACTCCAACAAAACCAGTCCCCTGACAGCGCCGAATTTCTGTATGCTGCTCCGAAAACACATAGCCAACGGGAAAATAATCCGAATTTACCAGCCCCATATGGAGCGTATCATTAATTTTGAAATTGAACATCTCAACGAACTGGGGGACCTCTGCCGCAAAGTTCTCATTGTGGAACTTATGGGCAAACACAGCAATATTATCTTCTGCGATGAGAATCAGAAAATCATTGACAGCATCAAACACATTTCCGCCCAGGTCAGTTCTGTCCGGGAAGTACTCCCCGGAAGAACTTATTTTATCCCGGAAACGCAGGAAAAGTCCAGCCCTCTGTCAGAAACGCAGGAGTCCTTTTCTGAAAAGGTATATCACAGGCCCCTGCCGGTACAGAAGGCTATCTATACCGCTTATACCGGTATCAGTCCGGTCATTGCCTCCGAACTCTGTTTCCGGGCCTCCCTGGACGGCGACCGACCGGCGGAAGCATTGTCAGAAGAAGAAAAACTTCATCTTTTCCACCACTTTTCCTGGATGATGGAGGACGTCCGGGAAGGAAATTTCCGTCCAAACCTGATTCGCAACGGAAAAGAACCGGTGGATTTCTCCGCAGTGGAACTGACACAGTACGGAGACTTTACCAGAACAGACTGTTCTTCCATTTCTGAAGTGCTGGAAACTTTCTACGCCGCCAGAAATGTATACACCCGAATCCGTCAGAAATCTGCCGATTTGCGCAAAATCGTAAACACTCTGCTGGAGCGGGGCCGAAAAAAATACGATTTACAGCAAAAACAGTTAAAAGATACGGAAAAACGGGACAAATATAAAGTATACGGAGAACTTATCAACACTTACGGATACAATCTGGAAGAAAATGCAAAAAAGCTGAAAGCTCTCAATTACTATACAAATGAAATGATTTCCATTCCTCTGGACGACCAGCTTACTCCTCAGGAAAATGCCCGGAAATACTTCGACCGGTACAATAAATTAAAACGCACTTATGAGGCACTGACAGAACTGCTTCAGGAAACCCAGGAAGAAATCCTTCATCTGGAATCCATTTCCACTTCCCTGGATATTGCCGTTTCTGAGGAGGATCTGACCCAGATTAAAGAGGAACTTGTGCAGTTTGGCTATATCAAAAAGAAACACGCCGGCAAAAAAGAAAAAATCAAAAGCAGGCCTTTTCATTACCTTTCCTCCGACGGCTATCACATGTACGTGGGAAAAAATAATTTCCAGAACGATGAGCTCACTTTTAAATTTGCAGCGGGAAATGACTGGTGGTTCCATGCAAAAGGAATGCCAGGCTCCCATGTGGTGGTAAAAACCAACGGCGACGAACTGCCGGACCGTACTTTTGAGGAAGCCGGACGGCTGGCGGCCTACTACTCCAACGGACGGGGAACGGACAAGGTGGAAATTGACTATATCGAAAAAAAACATGTGAAAAAGCCCAATGGCAGCAAGCCGGGATTCGTCGTGTATTACACCAATTATTCTCTGATTGCCTCCCCGGATATCAGTGATATACAACCGATTACCGACTGATATTTCATGGAATTTTCTGTTAAATTCGGAAAGAACTGCATGTCTAATCCTGATTTCTGTGCATATACTATCCTCGTAACCAACGGGTTACACCATATCATCTTCGGATGATTCACACAGGAAAAAGTAAAGCAGAAATTGTTCAGAAACAAAAGACAACAGGAGGTAACGATATGTCTAATTCATCTAACAAAGCGGTAGTACCGGAAGCAAAAAGCGCACTGGATAAGTTTAAATTCGAAGTTGCAAACGAAATCGGCGTGCCTTTAAAAGATGGCTACAACGGAGATTTAACCTCCAGACAGAACGGTTCTGTCGGCGGTTATATGGTGAAGAAAATGATCGAAGCCCAGGAGAGACAGATGTCTGGCAAATAACAGGAAACTTCCGTTTATACTCAGACAATCAGAAAGCAGGCGTCAGAATATTCTGGCGCCTGTTTTTTGGCCCTGTCAGCTTTGTTCACAGATTCACTGTTTCAGCCTGCCGGTTCAGATACCCCTGTATCTGCTCCCGTATTCTCTCATGGTCCGGCTGAGTAAGCTGCCGGTCTTCTGACAGCAGCAGATTCGCCTCCTCCGAGGCCTGCTTTAACAAATCGGCGTTCTGATAAATATCACCCAGACGAAATTCCAGCAGTCCGCTCTGACGGATTCCGAAAAAATCCCCCGGCCCCCGCAGTTTCAGATCTTCTCCTGCAATAAGGAAGCCATCGTTGGATTTATTCAGGATTTCCAGACGCTTTTTTGCCTTATCGGAGTCGGTGGTGTTAATCATGATACAATAGGACTGGGCCTCTCCCCTGCCCACCCGGCCCCGGAGCTGATGAAGCTGGGCCAGACCAAACCGCTGGGCGTCTTCTATCATCATTACCGTGGCATTGGGCACATTAACCCCCACCTCAATCACCGTGGTGGATACCAGCACCTGGATTTCATTCCGGGCAAACTGCTCCATAATCAGATTCTTTCTGCCGGATTTCATTTTTCCATGCAGAGATTCCACCACAATCTCCGGGGGAAGTTCATCCTGCAGAATTCTGGCGTAATCTGTCACATTTTCCGCCTCCAGGCCCTCGCTTTCTTCCACCAGGGGGCAGATTACATAAGCCTGATGTCCCATGGCAATCTCTTTTTTCAGAAAATCATAAGAGGTTTTTCGGGAAGTTTTTCCCACTACGCAGCTTTTTACCGGAAGCCTCCTGGCCGGTACTTCATCAATCACGGAAATATCCAGATCTCCGTACAGAATAATGGCAAGGGTTCTGGGAATAGGCGTCGCGCTCATCACCAGCACATGAGGCTGTGAACCTTTAAGAAACAATGTTTCCCGTTGCTTTACTCCAAACCGATGTTGTTCGTCTGTGATGACCAGGGCCAGATTGTCGTAAAGTGCCTGCTCCTGTATCAGCGCGTGGGTCCCGATAATCATGGCATTGGCATACAGCTGCATCCTTTCATAAGCGTGCTGCTTCTCCTTTTTCGTCAGAGAGCCCGTCAGAAGAATCACCGGAATCCGCAGTCCGTGCTGTTCACAAAGATCCGTAAAGGTCTGATAATGCTGCATGGCCAGCACTTCTGTGGGAGCCATCAGGGCAGACTGGTAACCTGCCTGAGCCGCATCCAGCATGGCCAGAAAGGCAATGATGGTTTTCCCGGAGCCAACATCCCCCTGCACCAGCCGCTGCATAACCTTCCTGCCCCGTAAATCCTGCCGGATTTCCAGCAGGGTGCGTTTCTGTGCTTCTGTCAGACGGTAGGGAAGCTGTTCCATTACAGCATCCGCCCAGAGCTTCCGGTTTTCCGGCAACAGCTCCGATGCCGGATTCTCCGAATCTGTGTCCGTCTCCGGATATTCCAGCGGAAGAAAGGAAAATTCATTCAGCACTTCCTCCATCTGCTCTTTCTGCAGCCCCGCAGAAAGAATAAACTGGAAAAATTCGTCAAAAATCAGCCGCTTTCTTGCCTGCTCCAGAGCTTCCTCGCTTTCCGGAAAATGAATATTTTCCAGGGCAAAATTATATTCTGCCAGCTGACGCCGCATTCTGATATCTTCCGGCAGATAATCCACCGACAAATCCAGCTCCTCCAGAGCCTTGCGGATGGTCTGGGAAAGTTTGTTTTTGCCAAGTCCCGCCGTCAGGGGATAACAGGGCCAGAGGCATTCCTGCATGGATTCGTATTTCTCCGGCAAAAATACCTGAGGCTGCTCCATATGAAACTGTTTTCCTTTCCTGACAATTTTGCCCAGAAATACAAACCAGCTTCCCGGTTTCAGGGTATTTTTCAGATATGGCATACGGAACCATACCAGGTCGGCTTTCACGTCCTTCTCCTGTAAAACCAGGGAAGTCACCTGCATGCTGCGGGCTGCCCGCACCACAGGGCTTTTCTCAATGCGCGCCGCAACTGCGGCTGTTATCTCAGTTTCTTTTACAAGCTCCGGCAGTTCTGACAGAGGGGTGATGGGCGGCAGTTTTTCATAATCCCTGGGATAATGAAGGAGTATATCACCAACGGTGTATACTCCCAGATTATGAAATAACTGTTCTGTTTTCGCGCCAATCCCTTTCAGCGTGCCGATACCGGATGTTTTCTCCATGGGATTGCTCCTTTGCTGTTATTCTACGGAAATCACATAATAGTAGATAGGCTGTCCGCCGAAGTGCACCTCCACTTCACAGTCCGGATATGTTTCTTCCAGTTCGCTGCCTAACTGCTGAGCGGTTTCTTCCTTAATTTCCTCTCCGTAATAGATACTGATAATGGCAGACTCTTCATCCACAAGCTGAGCCACCAGTTCCCGGATAACCGCATCCATATCTTTCCCCACAGAGAGAATGGAGCTGTCGCCCATGCCCATATAATCTCCCTGTCTGATGGATTTGTCTTCAATCAGCGTATCGCGCACCGCATAGGTCACCTGCCCGGTTTTCACACTGGACAGTTCTTCTGTCATCCGTGCCGCATTTTCTTCCGGGCTGCTGTCCGGCATAAAGTTAATCAGGGCTGTAATCCCCTGAGGTACTGTTTTGGTGGGAATTACAAATATATTTTTTTCTTCAATGAGAGAAGCAGCCTGATTTGCCGCAAGGATTATATTTTTATTGTTCGGCAGGATGAAAATATTATCCGCATTCACATCCTCGATGGCGTTAAGCATATCTTCCGTACTGGGATTCATGGTCTGGCCGCCGGCAATAATATAATCTACCCCCAGCCCCTTGAAAATCTCATTGATTCCCTCACCGATGGATACGGAAATAAAGCCCATATCCTTTTTTGGCGCTTTCTGTGCCTCTGCAAGGGCGTCTTTTTCCGAACGCTTCTTCTCGTCTGCTTTTTTCTGCTCTGCTGCGGCTTTTTCCGCATCCTTAATCAGTTTCTCCTGATGCTCTTCCCGCATATTATCAATCTTCATCTTACTCAAAGAGCCATATTCCAATGCCCGCTGAATAGCAAGTCCGGGATCATTGGTATGTACATGGACCTTTGTAATTTCATCATCTGCAACCACCACAATAGAATCGCCGATAGATTCCAGATATGCCTTGAAATCCATCTCATCCTTTTCTTCCATCGGCCGGTTCAGTACAATGATAAATTCCGTACAATAACCAAATTTAATATCCTGCTCTGTCTGCTGAGAAATTTTTACCACGCCGCTTCCTGTGGAGGAGGCTTCGATTGTATAGTCAATTTCTTTTCCCATCAGGGCGTCGTAAGCGCCTTTTAATACGGTAACCAGCCCCTGTCCGCCGGAATCCACCACTCCCGCCTGTTTCAGAACCGGAAGCATTTCCGGAGTCTGGCTCAGCACATAATCCGCATGTTTGATTACTTCATCCATAAATACTGCAAGATCATCGGTTTCTCCAATCAGCTCCAGCGCTCTGTCTGCGCCTCCTTTGGCCACCGTAAGAATGGTACCTTCCTTGGGCTTCATAACTGCCTTGTAGGCTGTCTCCACTGCTTTCTGCAGAGCGTCGCACAAAATCACCACGTCAATCACTTCATATTTGCTGATTCCTTTGGTAAATCCACGGAACAGCTGAGATAAGATGACGCCGGAATTACCTCTTGCTCCCCGTAAAGAACCGGAAGAAATTGCTTTTGCCAGAGAAGCCATATCCGGTGATTCTCCCAGATTGCTCACTTCCGCCGCCGCTGACATAATCGTCATGGTCATATTGGTTCCCGTATCTCCGTCCGGAACGGGAAACACATTCAGTTCATTAATCCATTCTTTTTTCGCTTCCAGATTTTTGGCTCCGGCCAAAAACATTTTTGCAAGTAACGGTGCATCTACTGTAGTTATCGCCACTTCTCTTTCCTCCTTAATCAATCACTCTGACACCTTCCACGAAGATGTTGATTTTCTCGATTTCCATACCGGTAAACTCTTCTACCCGATACTTCACCGTACTGATCAGATTATCAGAAACAGTAGAAATACTTACTCCATAAGAAACAATCACATGAAAATCCAGGGTAATCCTGTTGTCCTTCAACGTAACATTTATTCCATGATTCAGGTAATCCTTTTTCAGGAGCCTCACCAGACCATCCTTCATATTCACAGCAGCCATGCCTACAATTCCAAAACATTCCACTGCCACAGAACCTGCGTAAATTGCGATTACATCTGTATCAATTAACACTTTTCCGTATTGTGTGTCCACTTGTCCTTTCATAACATAACCTCCAACATAATTGAGTAACCGGAAATACTTTTCCTCGTTAAACCATAAAAAACTGTTCCTCCGTCTTTCCGTCTCAGACTCGAAAAAATACTCTGTATTTTTCCTCGTTAAACCATAAAAAACTGTTCCTCCGTCTTTCCATCTCAGACTCGAAAAAATACTCTGTATTTTTCCTCGTTAAACCATAAAAAACTGTTCCTCCGTCTTTCCATCTCAGACTCGAAAAAATACTCTGTATTTTTCCTCGTTAAACCATAAAAAACTGTTCCACAGTTTTTTATGGTTTATATTATAACCGTTTTTGCCGGAAAATGAAACAATATTTTCTCTTTTTATAAAAAATTCATTTTTCCCTTGCATTCTGTCCATGTTTCTGTTAGAATGACTTTGTTGTGAGTTCATACAGGATATGGCTTAATAAATCGCAGGGAGGTGCAATTATGGCAAAATGTAGTGTTTGTGGAAAAGCTGCACATTTCGGAAAGAATGTCAGCCATTCTCATAGAAGATCCAACAGAATGTGGAAATCCAATATCAAATCCGTAAGATGTAAAGTAAACGGAGCTTCTAAGAAGATGTATGTTTGTACTTCTTGCTTAAGAAGCGGAAAAGTTGAAAGAGCTTAGTTGTTCTTGCCTTTAGAAAGAATCTTGCCTGCAGGATTCTTTTTTTTATTCTACAGGAAAGACTTGTCACGCTAATGCGTGAAAGTGTCTTTCCTGTAGAATAAAAATTACGATGCGCACTCGCATGAATGGAATAATGCCGCTGAAGCGACCATGCTCGGCGCGCCAAAATGCGCAAGCCCACTTTGTTCTTCTATCAGGACAGACCTTGTCGCGCTAATGCGTGAAAGAATCTTTCGTGTAGAATAAAAATCAGATACGCACGCGTGCAGGAGGGTTTTCCTAACAGCAGAAAAGATTATACCCAAGCAGCAGCAATACCAGAATAATCAGTATTCCAAGCACTTCATTTGGCAGAAAAATCATAATTGCCATTCCCACCGCTATCCAGAACAGAATAAAACCAATCAGACGTTTCATGCCATCACCGAAAAGAGCATATATTACTTCTAATATATGCTCTCTGTTCTGAAACAATTCCGGTGAACCTTACACCTTTATTCCTCTGTTTTCTCATCCTTCGGAATATTTAACTGTTCCGCCAGTTCCTGAGCCGCTGCTTCTCTGGCTTCTTCTTCTGCTTTGGATTTCTT
Source organism: Lachnospiraceae bacterium JLR.KK002 (assembly GCA_036941025.1). Lineage (NCBI taxonomy): Bacteria > Bacillati > Bacillota > Clostridia > Lachnospirales > Lachnospiraceae > Lachnospiraceae bacterium JLR.KK002. The sequence goes on along the minus strand of JAYMNP010000001.1, from coordinate 940,054 downwards.
CTTTGCAGCGTTCTTTTCGGTAAATTTATTTACCAGTTCCGGTACCATATCCAGAATCTTGGTAATGCTGTCCTGATTCTTAACATTCACCAGTTTGGTAACACCGTTCTGGATTACCAGCACGGCGCTTGGGGTAATTCTCCCGCCCAGTCCTCCGGCCGCATTATTCTTCTTATCATGGCAGAATGCGCCTGCGCCTACTCCAAAGGAAACCTCTATCAGCGGGAGAATAATGGTATCTCCGATGTGCACCGCTTCTCCTACTACCGTCTTTGTGGTAATGAAACTGTCCATTCCCTTAAATAAAGACTGTACGGTTGTGTTAAAATTATTTTCCTGCATGGCATAAACCTCCTGTTATTTTCTTATATTTTTTATTAGTTGTCGTATATTTTTATTTGTAATCAGCCGGAATCCGGAAAGAGGTACATGCAATATCCGGATATGGCCTTTGACGCTGATATTTCCTTTCAGGTAAAAATCTTCCGCCGCAAAGTCCGGCATCACTACGATTCGATATCGGCTCCAGCCTGGAAAAAGGCTTATGGCTCCCAGCACTTTTCCTGTCTGATCCGGTTTTTTCATTGCAAACCTCACGGTTCCATATACCTTTTTCGGGGAATAATGGCGCAGCAGATACCGAACCTCACCCAGCAGCACCCGAAGGGCATTTTGATTAGTTTCTTCCAAAATCATGTTTTTTATGTTTTCAATCTGCTCTTTCACAGTGGCAGTACCGGTTCTGATATCCTGCGCCCGCTGTCCCAGACCCTGAAATCCGTCCTTTCCGCCAGAACGTCCTGATTTTTTTCCGCTGCGGGAACTTTGTTTTCTGCCCCGGTGCTTTCTGCGCTTCTCTTTCTTTCCCTTTTGCTCCCTGTCCTCTTCCTCTGACGGAAGCATGTCCGTATCTGATAAAGGTTCTTCCACCTCCGTCTGAACGGAATTCCGGGTATCCTTCTCTGCTTCTTCCGGAAGAAAAAGCGTTTCTTTTTCTTCAGAAAGGTTTTCTTCTGCCTGTTTTCCGGAGGATTTTTCTGCTTTTTTCTCTTTCCCCTTATCCGGCTTTTCCTTTTTATCCTTTTCCGGCTTTTCCTTATTAAGCGGAATGGGAATTCCCAGAATACGCAGCCGGAAAGAAACATCTTTCTGTCTGTAAAAAATCCGCACATCCACCAGATGAAACAGCCAGTGAATCACCGCTTTGCCTTCCACTTCGTCCTGTGCTTTTATATTGAAACCATACCGGACCGGAACCGACAGGAATACAATAACCAGCAACAGCAGGACAGCCAACAGAATACCCAGCGCTTTCAAAATCAGGAACAGGATTTCCATTTATGCCCCTTCCTGAGCTGCTCTCTGTGTTTTTCCAGAAAGTATTCTCTTACTCTGAAATCTCCGGTCTTCTGGTATACGTCCATCACAATCATTCCTGCCAGTTCCATGGCATTTTCATATCCCTTATCCACTCCCACAATCAGAAGCTCGGATTTGGGATAATACTTCTGCATCAGCTCCCAGGAAGGAATAATATCCAGCAGGTTCCCCGGACTGCTGCTGACCGCAATCACATAAATCCCAATCTGTCCTGCATGGTGGAGGATTTTCCATTTTATTCTTTCCTTTTTCCCTGCGATGCTTTCTCCCGCATAATATTCCTTATACCAAGTCATTAATCTCTCCTAAAAAAGGCGCCCCGTTTCATGAGCACCTTTTCCTGTGTGTAACCGTCTGGCACATCGTCGTAGCGGATGTGCTAGAAATATTTTCTGTTGCCCCAAAGATTACTTTTTTTCAAATCCAGATATTCATTATATGCTTTTTCCAGTATCTGCTTCTCATTGGCAAAACGAAGCAGATGGTAGGCCTCGTGAAATTTGTAGTATCCTGAATCAACAAAATATTCTTCCCGTTGTGGTTTGCTGTAATAACTGTCTGCCATCATAAGGTACCAGTGGACATCCTTTTCCACCGTGTCGTCCGGAACCGTAAACGTATACTGGCTCTTTCCCACATATTTAATAATGGAGGCGTCCACTCCGGTTTCTTCCAGCACCTCTCTGGCCGCCGTCTCCCGGTATTCTTCTCCTGGCTCTACAGTTCCCTTTGGAAGTACCCATCCTTCATATTTGTTCCTGTAATTTTTATACAAAAGCAGAATCTTTCCGCGAAATATTACCACACCACCACAACTCGTTGCTTCAATCATTGCAATACCTCCTGATGTGGTTTATAGAACTTTGCAATTAGTATACCCCTTTTTCCAGTATCTTGCAAGATTTTTCTGCTATTCCATGGGGATAGCTGTTATTACCGGCTGAAATACCGGTCAAACACCTGTTTTGCAATGGGAACTGCTGTGCTGCTTCCGGCGCCGCCTTTTTCCACTATTACCGTAACCGCAATGGTCTCTTTTCCCTCTGCGGAAGCATATCCGGTAAACCAGGCATGGCTCTCGGATTTATTGCTGCTGAACTCGGCAGAACCTGTTTTTCCGGCTGCCTGATAACTCTGGCCGCTTAATTTGGAACCGGTTCCCTCCTGAACCACCAGCGCCATGAATTCCTGCAGCTTTGCCGCTTCTTCCTCCGATATCAGAGCGCCATACCGGGAAGGCTTATATTCCTTTACCGTAATTCCCTTATAATTTTCTGTCCGGTCAATCACATAAGGCCGCATCAGAATACCCTGATTGGCGATGGCAGAAGTAATCATGGCCATATGTATGGGAGTGACCAGAGTTTTGCCCTGTCCAATGGCAGTCTGGGTCACTTCGTCTGTACTGGAATCCTCTTTCAGTACAAAACTGCTCTTATTAAAGGGATAGGATATGGGCAGGTTTTTCTGGAACAGCATACTGTCACAAAGCTGCTGAAATGCCTTTTTATCCAGTCCCAGCCCGATATTGGCATAAGAGGTATTACAGGATTTTGCAAAGGAGGTTTCCAGATTCTCCGTCCCGTGCACCGCATGATTATAACAGTGAATTTCCGTATTTTCCATGGAAATACTTCCGGTACACTCATAGGAATAATCCTGATAATTCTCATGTTCCCGAAGATATTCCAGTGTGGTGAGAATTTTAAAGGTGGAGCCGGGAGGATACAGTCCCTGGGTCACCCGGTTCACCAGCACGGAATTGTCGTCCTCCGTATCGGCAATAATGCTGTCCCATTCCGCTTCTATGGTATTGGGGTCAAAATCCGGTCTGGAAACCATGGCAAGGATTTTCCCTGTGGCAGGCTCCAGCACCACAATGGCTCCGCGATTGCTTCCCAGCGCCTGATATGCCGTCTCCTGCAGACCGTAATCCAGGGTGGTAACGATATTATCCCCTGGATTTTTCTGATTCTGAATGCCGTTAACCACCTGTTCCAGAGCAAATGCATGGGAGCGGAGCAGGCTGAAATTACCAAAGGATTCAATTCCGGATTTTCCATTGCTGTCATACCCTACCGCATGGGCAAACATACTGCCATAGGGATACTGCCTGGTTTCGCTGCCGTCCTCTCCCACCAGGGTCTGTGCCAGTACTTTTCCGTCTGCCGAGAGGATTTCGCCCCGCACCACATGTTCGGAAAAAGTATTCTGCCTGGCATTATAAGGGCTGTTGATGAAATCCTCGCTTCTGAATACCTGAAACCAGACGAAATACCCCATCATCATCATAAACATTCCCACAAACAGATAGGTAATAATGGCAAATTCTCTGTTTTTTTCCCGATTAGTCGAAGTCCTGGATTTTCGTTCCGTGGATGGTTTCTTCATGGGATGAAATTCCTCCTTTCCTGCCGGGCCGTTTCTTCCCCTGTTTTTTCTTTTCTTTCCCGATTTCTTCCGTCTTTGTCTCCTGTCCGGGCTGACGCTCCTTCTTTCCCGGCTTCCGGCCTGGTGTCTCCTGGGAAATCTCTCCTTCCGCCTGGTCTCGTTCCCGCATGAGATACAGTCCCTGGATAATGGCAAAAATCATCAGCGTACTAAGCAGGGAACTGCCTCCATAACTGACCAGCGGAAGAGTCACTCCGGTAGATGGAATAAATTTGATATCCCCGCCTATGGAAAGGAAAATCTGAAACCCGTAAATAGTTCCCAGTCCCAGCGCCACCAGTTTATAGAAGAAATCTTTTATCTGCATGGCAATATTCAAAAACATCAGAAAGCAGCTCACGCAGACCAGAATCAGGCAGATGGCAAAAATTCCTCCCAGTTCTTCCGCAATAGCCGAAAAAATAAAATCCTGTTTTACTTCCGGTATTTTGTAAGGCATTCCCTGGTTCAGTCCCATGCCAAACCATCCCCCTGTTCCGATGGCAAACAGGGAATTGGATATCTGATTCCCTTCTCTCTCAAAGACCGCCAGGGGATCCTGCCAGGCCACCACCCGGACCCTCACATGATTAAAGAGGAAGTAAGCCGCCACAGAAGCCGCCGCACCGCAGACCAGCCCGCCGGCAAAATAATACAGCTTCCTGGTGGCCACATACAGCATGACCATATAGGCAATAAAGAAAATCAGTCCGGCTCCCAAATCTCTGGACAGAACCAGAATCACCACATGCAGCGCCGCCACCACCGTGGCCTTTACCACCTGCGAGAACTCCGTAGACTCATAGAACATGGACGCTACAAAAAAAACAAATATAATTTTAATAAATTCTGAGGGCTGTACCGTAATGCCCGCCACAGAGAACGACAGTTTTGCCCCTTTGGAAACCGCTCCCAGTACGGCCACCACGCCCAGCATGGTAATACCTGCCAAAGCATACATCCAGGTCAGGCTTCGGACAAATTTCCAGCGGCTGATAAAATATGGAATCAGCATGGTAACAGCCATGGAAATCACAGCGATGGTAAACTGCTTGACCGCGTGCTTATAAGACAGCCGGGTCAGAATTACAAATCCAATGCACATCAGCATACACATGTTATTGACCACAAGTCTGGAAACCCGTTTATAAAAAATACCATAGCAAATCTGCACCGCTGCAAAAAATACCACCTGTTCCAGATAGAATTTCAGCAAATCCCGGTTTTCTGTGGACAAAAACAGAACCGCATAGGCATTCAGATGAAACAGATACATGTAAACAACCTGTTTGCGGAACTTCCAGCTCTGCTCCTCCGCATCCACATTCCGCTTTAACGCGGAAAAACACTGCCAGGTGTACAGCGCAAACAATATGATCATGGTATACCTGGATAATTCCGTAATTAAATGCACCATAAACTATTCGACTCCTCGCTTAAAATGACCGTTTGTATAATTTTCCGGACAAAGCTGCCTGCCTGAATTTCCGGAACATGCCTGCCGCAGGAGAACAAAAATATCTTCCGTCTCTTTCCGGTTCTCCATGGTAAAGGAAAGCCGGAGTCCTGCCGGCCGCAGGGAAGATATTTCCCCCATATGATGGAACAGGGACAGCGGACTGATGTTGTAAATCACGTTGTAACAGTCCTGGCAGCGGTTTTTCACCGGAAACAGCTTTCCATACCGGTCTTTCAGATAAGAGAGAGTTTCTTTCCGGCTGCATCCGGCCGTATTCTTATGTACACACTGGCTGCTCACCATCAGAGGCTGATACCCATAGAGAATCATCTCCCCGGTTCTGCAGTCATGCTCCTTTAACTCCTGAACATTCAGTTCTGCCGGAAGGGTAAACTGAGACAGATGAAGTTCGGAAAATTCCTGTAAGGCTTCTCCGGAAAATACATACAGGCTGTAATCTCCCTGCATTCGTTCCGGACTCACGCCTCGCTCTTTCAGAAATTGAATCTCCTCATAATTTCTTACCAGATACCCGTCCGGGCCTGCTGTTTCAATCTCCGGCCAGCATCTTTCAAACTGCCGGGCCGTTTCCATACGGAAAATATAAGGCAGCGCAGGCCAGCATTCTTTTCCTGCTTCATGGGCCTGTCCCGACAAAACGGACAGCTGCTCTGCAAACTGATTCCCGAAACCTGTTACAAAATCCGGATAAATCCGGGATACTTCCGGCTGTTCCAGTGCAGCCTGAAACTGTTCCGGTGTTTCTGTCAGTACGCGGATTTCCGGAATCTGATGCTGCGCCTTCTCCAATAATTCCGGTACAGAAGAAGATGCCTCTGTCTGTTCCGATGTGATTTTCCGGGAAGCCGCAGGTTCTGCCTGTTCCGGTTTCCGGACAGTCCTTCGGTATTTTCTCAGAATTTCTTCCTGAAGTTTTGACAGCCCTTCCCGGCGAATCCGGTTAAAAGCGCCTGCGGAAACAAAAGCCTGTCCTTCCAGCTCCACCTGAAGTTCTTCAAATACAAAAGGTGTATTTCCGGTCCTTTTCATTTTATCCAGCACCGTTTCCTGAGTCAGGGGCTGGTTTTGGGCTGGCTGCACCTGTTCCCCCGTCACTTCTGTCCGTATATCTTTATATTCTAGCACAAGATAAAGGGGATTTCCTGCTGAAACTCTTAAGATTCCCTTTATTTTTTCTTTATGCTCCTGCTGCGCAGGTTCCGGCAGCCGCATCGCATGCTTTTCATGGGAAGGTTTTGAAAATGTTATCATGCTTTTCCCGTTATGTCTGGTATAATATCCGTCCGTAAAGCCGCAGCGGCTGCCGAGATTCCGCAAAATTGTTTTGTCCTCCCCGGACACTTTATATGGTTCTTCCGGATGTTCCTCATAAAGGTCAATGTACTTCCGATACATTGCAGTAACGCCTGCAGCATACTCCGCCTGCTTCATCCGCCCTTCGATTTTAAAGGAATATACTCCGCTCTGAATCAGCCTGGGAATCAGTTCAATGGCACATAAATCTCTGGGACTGAGCAGGTAAGTCCCTTTCTGCTTTCTGGCAGACTCTCTTTTACTTCCTCCGGGACTTCCGTACAAGGACTCTCCCCTGCTGTTACAGAGTTCCCAGGGCAGACGGCAGGGCTGGGCGCATCTGCCCCGGTTCCCGCTTCTCCCGCCAATCATGCTGCTCAGCAGACATTGTCCGGAATAGCTGTAACAGAGAGCTCCATGGACAAAGCTCTCAATCTCTGCTCCGGTAGTTTTATATATATTGGAAATTTCTTCCAGAGACAGTTCCCTGGCAGTGACAATCCGGCTGCATCCTGCTTCCAGCAGCAGTTTCGCCCCGTAAGCTCCCGTAATGTTCATCTGGGTACTGGCATGAATGGGAAGTTCCGGAAAATGCTCCCGTACAAAATGCAGTACGCCCATATCCTGTACAATTACTCCGTCCAGGCCCGATTCATAAAGGGGACAGAGATACTCGTACAGTTTTTCCAGTTCCCTGTGTTTTAACAGGGTGTTTACCGTAAGATACAGGCGTTTTCCCTTAAGGTGAAGGTAGTCCAGTCCTTCCAGCAGTTCTTTTTCCGTAAGATTATCCGCATAGGCTCTGGCTCCAAACCGCTGCCCCGCCGCATATACTGCATCTGCTCCTGCCAGGGCCACTGCCTTTAATATATCAAAAGAACCTGCCGGGGATAAAAGTTCCGTCTTTTTTCCGGTTCTGTTCATCATATTTTTCTCCATAATTTCCTTACGCACCCCTGTGCATAAAAAGTGACTCAAACGACCTTATCTGTCCTGAGCCACCTTTTTTCAGCCGGAATAATTCCCATGTTCTCTCTCTTCCTTCTCCTTTGGTTCATCCGGCAGTTTCTCCTCTCCCTGAGGCTTCTTTCTGTCTTTATGTACGGGTTCCGGCACTTTCTTCTGTCCGCCTGCGTCCTCTCCGCCGGATATTTTTTTCTGTCCGCCTGCGTCTCCTCTGCCGGATACTTTTTTCTGTCCGCCCGCGTCTCCTCCGTTGAATGATTTTTTCTGTCCGCCCGCGTCTCCTCCGTTGGATGATTTTTTCTGTCCCGCCGTATCTCCTTCGCCGGCTCCTTTCTTCTGCCTTTCACTTTCTCCTGCGCCTGCTTTCGGCTCCGGAGGAGCCTGTCCCTTTACTTTGCCAAGAAGGGCATCTTCCAGAGCGGATTCCAGTTTTGCCTTGTTCAAAAGGAGCTTCCGGTTTTCCTTTTCCAGTTCTGCAGTTGCCTTTTCACTGCTCTCTGCCTTAATTCTCAGAGAAATCAATTCATGTTTTAACTCATACAGTTCCTTTTCCTTCTCTCTTACGTCCCGGTCCAGCTTCTCTGCCTGTTCTCTGGCCTTAAAATAATCATCTGCAATATTCAGCTGTACCAGTGTGGATTTGGTTTCCACCGGAAAACGCCGGAACTGTTCCATCTCGTCAAATTCATTTATTTTATTATTAATATAATTTGCCACTTTCTGCAAATAATCTTCGCTCTCGTAACCGCTTAACGTATAAATTTTTCCTCCAATTAAAACATCGGCACTTGTTTTTGCTGACATACATTCATCCTTTCCTCACAACCCAAATATCTTCCCGGTTCTTTTTCATTATACCTGATTTCCAAAGAAAAACAACATTATTTTGCAATTCCAAAGTGCCCGTAGGCAAAATCCGTCACCATTCGTCCTTTGGGCGTACGGTTGATAAAGCCGTTTTTTACCAGATAAGGTTCGTATACATCTTCGATGGTTCCGGAATCTTCCCCCAGAGCCGCTGCCAGGGTATCAAGCCCTACCGGGCCTCCCTGAAATTTTTCTATCATGGTCATTAAAATATTCCGGTCGTTCTGGTCCAGACCAAATTTATCCACTTCCAGTAAATCCAGTGCAAATACTGCCACTTCCCTGGTGATTTTCCCGTCGTATTTCACCTGAGCAAAGTCACGCACCCGTTTCAGCAGGCGGTTAGCCAGTCTTGGTGTGCCTCTGGAGCGCCTTGCCAGCTCAAACGCTCCTTCTTCGTCAATTTCCACTTCCAGCTTCCGGGCAGAATGCAGAACAATCGTCTTTAATTCCTCCGGATTATAAAATTCCAGATGATGTATCACGCCGAAACGGTCTCTCAGAGGTGCGGAAAGGAGACCCGCCCGTGTGGTTGCGCCCACCAGGGTGAAGTGGGGCAGATCCAGGCGGATGGAACGGGCGCCGGCTCCTTTTCCAATCATAATATCAATTACATAATCTTCCATGGCAGGATAAAGCACTTCTTCCACCTGACGGTTCAGGCGATGGATTTCATCCACAAACAGAATGTCCCCTTCCTGCAGCCCGCTTAAAATGGCCGCCATTTCTCCGGGCTTTCCTATGGCCGGTCCGGAGGTGATTTTCATATGTACTCCCATCTCATTTGCAATAATTCCGGCCAGGGTGGTTTTGCCCAGTCCGGGAGGCCCGTAAAAGAGCACATGGTCCAGAGACTCTTTCCGTCCTCTGGCCGCTTCAATATAAATTTTCAGCGTTTTCTTCGCTTTTTCCTGTCCAATATATTCCTCCAGCCGCCGGGGCCGCAGACTGGTCTCTATTTTCAGGTCTTCTTCCTGAATCTGAGTGGAAATCACACGTTTTTCCATGAAAGATATTCCTTTCTTATCTAACTGTCATTATGTTCCGTCGTCCATTCATCAGGCATGGTACCATCGTTACTGTCACCATGCAGCAGAATTTCCCGGCAAACTGCTACAGCAATGCCATCTGCTTTAAAGCTGCCTTCAGCACCTCTTCTACGGTAATATCCGGGGTAAATTCCACGCTGTTTACCGACTTTAAGGCTTCTGAAGAGGAATACCCCAGGGCAGTCAGTGCCTGAACAGCTTCGCTCTTTATTCCGGAAAGGGATTCTGCCTGTTCTGCTGCCACATGGGCGGTTTTCAGCTCCAGGACATCTTCTAACTTTAACCTGTCCTTTAACTCAAGAATCACTCTCTGCGCTGTCTTGCTGCCGATTCCCGGAGCTTTTGCAATAGCTTTTGCATCCTCTCCCAGCACCGCAAAACGCAAATCGTCCGGCGTCATTACCGACAACACCGCCAGTGCGCCTTTGGGGCCTATTCCGCTGACTCCCAGCAGCAGCCGGAAAATGTTCCGGTCATCTCTGGTGAGAAACCCGTACAGCTCCATTACTTCTTCTTTTACATGAAGGTAAGTATAAACTTTAACTGTCTGGCCGGTTCCGGTAAAATGGTCTGTCATACTGGCAGGAATATGAACCTCGTAACCGATATCATTCACTTCCACTACAATCATATCATCCAGAATCTCAACCAGTTCACCTTTCAGATAAGAATACATGATGTTTACTCCTCATTCAGATTGTACGGTCCAAAAAGGATTCCGCCATTTCACCGTAAAAATAAAATCCCTTACATTCCTTTAACTTCACGTTTACGATTTTTCCAACCAGTTCACTGGTTCCAGGGAAATGTACCACAAAATTATTGCTGAGTCTTCCGGTTACCAGGGTTTTATCCTGCTCATTCACCTCTTCTACCAGAACAGGTTCTGTGGCTCCGGTAAGGGCCCCTGCCTTTCGGGCAGCATTTTCCTGCACTTCTTTCAGCAGCCGGTCAAACCTGTCCTTTACCACATTTTCCAGTACCTGCTGTTCCATGGACGCCGCCGGAGTCCCGGTCCGCCTGGAATAAATAAAGGTAAAGGCACTTTCATATCCCACCTTACGCACCACATCCATGGTTTCCCGGAAATCTTCTTCCGTCTCTCCCGGAAATCCCACAATAATGTCTGTGGTAAGGGCAAGCCCCGGCACTGCCCTGCGAAGTTTTTCCACCAGTGCAAGATACTGCTCTTTATCATAATGGCGGTTCATTTCCTTCAAAATCCGGCTGCTTCCGGACTGGAGGGGAAGATGAAGGTGTCTGCAAATCTTTTTCGAGTTCCCCATCACTTCAATCAGTTCATCCGACAGGTCTTTCGGGTGGGAAGTCATGAACCGGATACGTTTAATTTTTTCGATTTTCTCTATTTTTTTTAATAATTCTGCAAAACTTACAGGTTCCTTTAAGTTCTTTCCATAAGAATTCACATTCTGTCCCAGCAGCATTACTTCCACCACTCCGTCTTCTGCAAGCTGCTCGATTTCCCGGAGAATATCTTCCGGTTTTCGGCTCCGTTCCCGGCCGCGGACATAAGGCACAATACAATAGCTGCAGAAATTGTTACATCCGAACATGATATTAATTCCTGATTTAAAAAAGTATTTTCTCTCTGCCGGCAAATCTTCCACAATTTTGTCCGTATCTTTCCAGATATCAACCAGCATTCCCGGCTGCTCAAAGGAAGCAGCCAGCAATTCCGCAAATTTATAAATATTGTGGGTACCAAAAACCAGATTCACAAAGGAATAACTTTTTTTTAATTTTTCAATTACTTCCGGCTCCTGCATCATACAGCCGCAGAGAACAATTTTTTTATGGGGATTGTGTTTGCGGGAACCGTTCAGATAGCCCAGACGTCCCCATACCTTGTTATTGGCATTTTCCCGTACCGTACAGGTGTTATAAAGCACCAGATCCGCTTCCTCACTGTCTGTTCGCTTATACCCCACAGTTTCCAGAATACCTGCCAGTTTTTCGGAATCCCTGGCATTCATCTGACAGCCGAATGTCTGAACGAAAAACGTAAAGGAACGTCCTGCCTGTTCCTCCAGTTCCCGGAGACTGCGGCGGCATTTTGCCATGAAATAGTACTGCCTGTCCGGTTCTTCTGCGGGCGGTGCCATATCTAAACTTATTTTATCCAGGTCTGTGTTGTTATACATATTCTTTCTCCCTGTATCATAAAAGAAAACCCCCGAATGTACCGCAAATACTTCGGGGGTTAAATTCTCACACCTTACAGCTGTTCCTGAAATCCCGGTTTATACAGGTGACGCGGTATTCCGTCTACCATAACCGGTGATACGTCGCCCTGTATCAGCGGCTTTACATAAGTTACAAATTCATCCGTCACATAAGTGCCGTCTTTTGTCACCCAGTTTCTGGGCACCAGTTTCTCATCATTTGCAATCTTATGCACATCTTTTACGGCTGTGGTACTCTGATAGGGATCATCTGAAATACGTTCCAGCACTACCATTTTGCCTGTATCTCCCTCATCCGCTGCTTTTACAGCGGCACCGCCTACCTGGTATGCTTCCAGAATATCCACACGGGAAGCAGAATGGGAAGCGGAACGCTGCAGAGTACTCAGTTCGATGGCGCGGGTCTTGCAGCCAATCTCGCCTGCCACAAAATTTGCCAGGTATGCTGCTGTTCCGGAAAGCTGTTTGTGGCCGAAAGCATCCACAAAATCAACGCTGTTCCCAAGCTCACATACATATTTCCCGTCTGCAACCTTGATTCCTTCGGAAACTGCAACTACAACAGAGGATTTCTTTTCCAGCAGCTTACGGATTTTGGCAATAAACTTCTCCAGATCAAACTGCAGTTCCGGAAGATAAATCAGATCCGGACCGGTACTGTCCTCTCCTTTTGCCAGAGCTGCCGCTCCTGTCAGCCATCCGGCATTCCGTCCCATAATCTCAATAATGGTAACCAGTCCCTTGTTGTATTCCAGACAGAAGCTGTCGCAGATAATCTCTTTTACCGAGGTACCGATATATTTGGCAGCACTTCCGTAACCGGGCGTATGGTCTGTCAGCGCCAGATCGTTGTCAATGGTCTTGGGACATCCGATAAACCGCACGGTCTGTCCGGTGATAATGGCATAGTCAGACAATTTCTTAATGGTATCCATGGAATCATTTCCGCCGATATAAATAAATGCCTCTATGTCAAGTTTATTTAAAATCTCAAAAATTTTCTCATAAACACCCATATCTTCATGGATTTCCGGCAGCTTATAACGGCAGGAACCCAGATATGCAGCCGGTGTGCGCTTCAAAAGTTCCGCATCCAGCTCATTCGTGATATGCTCGGAAAGATCTATATAACGTTCCTGAAGAAGCCCCTGAATTCCGTGCAGCATTCCATATACTTTCTTCGCTCCGCGATCCTTTGCTGTTCTGTATACCCCTGCAAGACTTGAATTAATAGCCGCAGTAGGACCGCCTGACTGTCCCACGATAACATTTTTTTTCATACTAACACCTCCGCGTTTATTTGTGCTTTTCGCAAACTCATAGATTATATTATACCAAATAATCAGAGCCTGTACAAGTTTTATTTGGGGAATTTCAGGAGAAATGCATGAATATTTATATAGAAAAGCGCATGGTCTGATACCCCATACGCCTTTTTACTAATCTAAAACTGTTTGCTTATGACAACTGCATCACTGCTGCTTCTATCTCTCTTAATTCATCAAGAGATAATGCAGGAACACAATCAGCAATTTCTTCTAAGGACATTTTACCCTTTTTAATCAATCTTTCGGCTGTTTCCCTTGCCTCACTATTTCTAATATCCTGCTCATATGCTTCCATAATCTGTTCATCATCAAACAATGTCATCATAATATCCACAACCTCCTGTTCCTTGCTAATCAGATACTCACGTAATACATTCCTGTCTTTGCAGATACGGATGGTCCCGTCACCGCCAGCTCTGTATTGCCATGAATTTTTCTTTGTTCGCTGTACACCTTGCAGAAAATAATATACTGCCCGATAATATCTTTCTCATTTTCCTGGTATAAGACCTTCACTTCCACGTCAAAGGCTATCTTCTCCCCGCCAAAAAAATCTTCCCTGAGGGATATTATGTCTGGGATGTTTTTTCTTTCACCTGTGAATATCATATATAGCTCCGGCTTCGGCGCTATTAATTTTTTACTCCCATACCGATTCTGTTTCGTGCGGCTAAAATACTCGTGGTAAGTCTGTGCCAGATACATCAGCGCACGGATGATAATATTGTATGTGAACGTTGTCTGGCTTTCCACCAATACCACTAAATGTCTGCCTACAGAAAACCCCAAATCATTATAATCTGAGTCAACCAACACATGCTTTATAGTGACATCCGCTACCCCATCTTCCGTTGTATCCTTATCCTCCGGGTGAAGTGCCTGATATAGCTGAAGCAGATACTTTTTATCCTGAAATAAATTTGTAAACACACTGTCACGGATTTTTCGCTTTGGCTTATTCCCCGCCATCTCCTGACCCCATTTCCATGCAAATTCCGGTTCTGTTTATAATATAGCATACAAAAAGCGGATGCTCAAAGATTTTCCCTGAAAATCCAGATACCCCATATATTTCTGCAAACCAGGCACGTACATAGTCTGCCATGCCTGAAATGGAATGATACCGTTTCGCCAAAAATATGGCGAAAATAACCGCCCAGCATTCCAAACCGGACGGTCACCTTCAAAAAATCAGGATACCCCGTAGAAAGGGGATGGAACAACAGTTACCAACTGGTACATCGGGATTTACTTCTTAATCCTGCCGCTCACTTTTACCTTGCTCCATGCGCTGTACAAGGTTTCTTTGCCAGATTTCCTGTAACTGCGCATCCTTACATAACACTTCTTGCCTGTTTCCAGCTTTGTGAACGTGTAAGAGGTCTTTGACAGGCTCCTGGATTTCACATTCTTCTTAAATTTCTTATCTGTGCTTACCTGAACCTGATACCCTGACGCCATCTTATCCTTTGCCCACCTCACGGTTAATTTTTGCCTTTCATTGTGTTAGCTGATTTTACGGATGGCTTCCTGGGGCTTACCCTGACGGTTACTTTCTTAGATGCTTTCCTGCCTTGATGGTTATGGCTGCAACTCCAGTGTTTTTGATTGTTACCCTGCCTGTATTCTTATCCACTGCGGCAATCTTTGGCTTTGAACTTGTAAAAGTCATCTTGCTCTTTGATGTGGCATTGATTTTGAAGGGCTTTGCGCCTTATGCCACTTTGTACAAGCTCTTTATCGCCATAAGTAACTTTCACATCTGGATATTTTTCAATGCCATCATATACAAAAGAATCTGGAGATACTGTAATGGAACACTGACTCAAATGAACCATTTTGACCAACTGCGGATATGGGCTTTCCTGTGGGCGTATCTCCCATTCCAGCCATCTATCTCGCTGATTGGAATTTAACTCTGCAAGCAGCCCATCCATATCTGTAGTTTCCTGCGATTCCTCAACACTATAACTATTAAAGACAACCATCGGAGGAAGTCCTCCATTGGCAGAACAGATTCTACGGTTATTCCAATAGCTGATGAAATATCTCCAGATGATTGTCCTGATAAAGTAATTTTTAAGCCTCTTCCATCAATTTCATACGTTCCATAATATTTCGTTCTTTTATCTTCACTTCTTCCAAATCCACAATCTATCCACTCAACAACATAGTCATCATTAAACTTTATTACCTGCACTGAAAAATCAACGACCCCCATATAATATTTATTTGAAAGTATGTTCTCTGATTCCTCCTCATTTTTCTTAGAACAACCTGCTACACTGCTGAAACAAATTACTATTATACAGGACAATGTAGCAATTCTTATTAATAATTTTTTCAACTTACGTTCTCCTTCCATTTTGTTACCTGCGCCTTGTTACCTACTTGTTACCTACCCGTTACCTATGGAATAAATTTTTCCACATCTCAGGGCATTCCAGGACAAATCCCTGTTTTTTATATTTCTTTCAAAAAAGTACCGCAACCCTCAAGATTGCGGTACTTTCCATCCTTTCGGCATTTTTATTTCCAGGATATATTTAGAACTTCCCGGCCTTAGCTGCTTCCTCAATCAAAACAGCCAGCCTTGATTTTATAGGATTTTAATGGCTATTTGTGTGCTACTTGTGTGTAACGCGCCTAAATTTTTATCTATTTTTGAACATTTACAAACACTTTCTTTTTCTCTGCTCAAGCATAATTTCTACCTGTCTTTTATGCTTTTCATATTCTGCCTGTAATTCTGCCCTGCGTAAAGCGATATACTCCACCGTAGAAGTAAACCCATGCTCATTGAATTTATTCATACTGTTTCTGTATGCCCCAGCTTCCACAATATCAAATTTTTCCAATAATTCACGCTTTGCCTTGCCTGTCCGTAACCGCCGCAGTCCTTTTTCTTTTGTCTGTCTTACTCGCTCTATAGTTATGCCCTGCTCCCTGGCTACTGCTGCCATTGTCCGATTATTTATGAATATCTCTTTTATTATGCTATTCTCTCTATCGCTTGTATAGCGCTCAACAATGCCCCATAATTGGCTTTTAGAATGTTCGGCATACATTTTGTCTATTGTTTCATCTTCAAGGCTAAAATCGGCTTGTATGGTATCGGAAAGTGTCAAACTGTTATCGTCTGCTAAAGGGGTATCTAAACTGGCTACCCCTTGCATCTGTATTTTCAATTCCGGCAGCAGTCCTACAGGTACACGCATTTTATCAGCTATTTCATTGTCTGTCGGCATTCTGCCTAATTCCTGTTCTAACTCCTGTACGGTTTTCTTGTAACATGCTATTTTCTGCCTTGTGTGGCTCGGTATTCGCACCGTAGAGCCGCATTTTTCAAGATACCGCTGTACTGACTGTTTTATCCAGTATTCCGCATAAGTCATAAACCGCACATTTGCAGACGTTTCATAATGCTGTACCGCTTCCCACAATCCAAAATAGGATTCCTGCACTAAGTCCTCCATAGGCTCATAGGCGGCATATGGTTTTATGAATTTCTTAATCAATGGCAGATTGCTTTATACAGTAATTGCATATAATCCGTTACAGAATAACCGTTCCTAATTTCAGAAACAATTTGCTCATTCGTCATTGTAATGCATCTACCCCTTTGCTATAATTTGAGTAGATGCAGGATATAAAGAGAAGTCAGCCCACAAAAGCAACGACTTCTCTTTTATTTTATCACAAAACCGCCTTTTTGCATATTTTAAAAATATTTCAGAATGGCAGCAGGACTAAGCCTTTTTGAAAATGCTCGGTAATTTGACACGCTTACTACCACTATGCGACGTTTCCCTATAAAACCCCCACCGCATGATATTTTGTGTAAAAACAAAAGGCAGCAGTCCATTATGAACCCTGCCTAAACAATCCTTATTCTGCTTTCAATTCTCTTTTATATTTATAGAATGTATTTCTTGCAAGCCCTATCAGCTTCATGCAATCCGCATCTGACAATGCACCATTAAAATCCTTGCTGTGTTTCTGTATCTGCTTCTTTGCTTCAATAGATTTCTTTGTTGTCAGCTTTGCTCCCTGCTTCTGTCCGATCTGCTTACCGTTTAATCTCGCTGTTTCTATACCCTCTTTTGTCTTCTGGTGCAAGTCCTGTACTTCTTTCTCCGACTGCTCAAAAGCAAGTCTTATCTGTTCCTTTGCAAGCGACATAAAGTACTTATTCACGCCCTCTAAGATAAAGTCAACATTTGTTCCGGTCATTGATATATTGCTTTCTAATGCTTTCTTATATGTGCTTGTGTTGATATGCGGCTCTTTCAGAAATACAAGCTCTATGCCCTTATTATATAATTCCTCATACAGACAAAAACCCTCATCCGCATTCCTGCTCATTCGTGATACACTATCAAAGATAATAGTATCTCCTGCTTTGGCTTTCTTATACAACTTATTCCATTCTGGTCTGTCCTGCTTTGTTCCTGTATATACTTCCTGTATTATCACAGCCTTATCATAACTGCCCTTAATATTTCTAATCTGCCTGTCAATACTCTGCTGTTTTGTACTTATCCGGCAATATCCATACACACACATAATCAATGCCCTCTCTTTCAGTATCACTTCTATCGTTCGTCTGTTTTGATACTTCTATTTTACTTCTTATTATTGTTGTTGTCAATAACTTTTGATACTATTTTTATATACATTACTTTTAATACTCAACAGGCATAGAGACAATACCTAATTTCGGCATTGACATATAGTACTATATATGATACTATAGTGTAAGAAAGGAGATAATCACAGTGCCAAACGTAAAAAAGCTAATTGAAAAAATGAAGCAACAGCCAAATGGAATGCGACCAGAAGAAATAGACAAAGTTTTAGCAGCATATGGCTATCTTCCGGCAAGGCAAAAAGGAAGTCATAAGCATTATCTGAATAAAGAAACAGGAGATTTGATAACAATAAAACAAGAAAATCCATTAAAAAAAGCTTATGTCGTAGATGTGCTGAATAGGATAGGGGAATAATCCCCTTATCCCGGCATAGCATAACAAGAGGAAAGGAGCAGGAAAACATGGAAATTAAAGATTATATGAAATTGCCTTATACAAGATTAGTACAGGAAATGAACGATGAAAGTGGACATTATTTTTATGGCAGAATTTTGGAACTTGACGGATGCCAAAGTACCAGTGATACGCTTGAAGAATTATATGAAAGCCTTAATGAAGCAATGGAAGGATATATTGAAACAAAAATAGAAAATAATCTCTCTATACCGATTCCAGAAGCGCCAAACAATTACAGCGGTAAGTTTGTTGTAAGGCTTCCAAAATCTTTGCATCAAAGATTAGCCATTGAAGCAGAAAAAGAGGGGGTAAGCCTTAATCAGTTAGCATTATACAAGTTGGCGCTTTAATATATGATACGCACAAGGCAGGGAATCATCAACGCCCTGCCTTTGCTTATATCCTTTTAAATAATTTCCGTTAATGTAAACCGTTAGGAAAGTAATAAACTGCTGCCCTCTGTGGCTCTACAGGCTTGAAATAATCGTCCGGGTTTTCTCCGACTTCTATCAATTCCTGTCTGCATTGCTCTATCCTCTGTAAAAGTTCTTCCCGGCTCTCCCCGGTTATCGCCATCACATCATCTAAAGAGAAATACTCATGCTCATTAAATGCGGATGCAAGGCTCATTCTCAAACCGCTGTAGATAGCTTCTAATGACAAATCATAGTTCTGTATGCCATCATCTATAATCGGCTCTAATTCTGCTCTGGTAACGCCATATTTGCCATAATTCGCAAGCAGATTATTTATAAGTGTGTCCTTATCTATAATGTGACTACCGTAAGCGCCAAATATTCCTGCGGATTTTCTAATCCGCTAATTCCCTCTATAATTGTAGGCGAAAGATATTTAGACTATTTCACTACAATTATGGAGGATAAGCTATGTCAGCTACTCGCAAAGCCCGTGTTCCGATGGCGGAACAGATCCGGCTTATTAATGAATGCCGCCAAAGCGGCATGACAGATGCTGACTGGTGCCGTGAAAACGGCATTGCAGTAAGCACCTTTTATAACTGGGTAAGCCGTTGTCGAAAAGCGGCTTCGGATCAGATTCCAGCACCAAACTATGGTCATCTTGAGAACCCATCTCCAAAACAGGATGTGGTTCCTGTTGACATTGTTCCGCAGCAGTATACCACATCACAGATACAGCAAATGCACCTTGATAATTCACATACGATTGAAGTGACCATGAAAGATGTTACTGTCCGCATCTGTAATGATGCCGATCCTGTTCTGCTCACCAGGACACTTCGTCTCATCCGGGAGACTTCATGTTAGGCGATATCTCCGGGCTTGAGAAGATTTACATTGTCTGCGGCTATACGGACATGCGCAAATCGATTGATGGTCTCTGCACTATTATTGAAGACCAGCTGAAGATGGATCCTGCCTCCAGCGCACTTTTCCTGTTCTGCGGAAGGAGGCGGGACAGGATTAAAGCCTTATTCCATGAACCGGATGGCTTCGTCCTCATTTATAAAAGGCTGTCTGTTCCAGGAGGTTATCAATGGCCCAGGAAACAGTCGGAAGTCCGGAATCTTTCCTGGCGGGAGTTTGACTGGCTGATGTCGGGGATTGATATTGACCAGCCAAAAGCCCTCAAAACAGAGTGAAACACCTCTGGATTTTGTAAAAAATCCTGCACAGAAAAATGGCGGATTTCCTTATAAATTCAGCGTTTTTCAGCCCTTGTTTTCCTTTAGAAATATCCCGGTTTCTGGTATAATAAAGGGAGTAAATCCAAGGAGAGAACGATGGCTTCCAGTGCAAAAGATATCCAGCTGCGAGAGCTGAAGGACACCATATCACAACTGAAAACAATGGTCTCTGAGCTGACTGAGCTGATCAAATCTCTCCGTCTTGTTATTGATGAAAAATCCAGTCATGAAAAAGCCCTTCAGGAACAGGTGGATTATCTGACCAAAAAGCTTTTCGGCTCCTCCAGCGAAAAAAGATCCAATGACATTCCCGGACAGCAGAATCTTTTCGATGAAGCTGGGGTGGAGCAGGATCTATCCCAGTTGGAAGAAACGGCCGTGATCCGGGAACATACCCGTAAGAAGAAAGCCACCCACGAGGATCTTTATAAAGGACTGAAAGTGGAAAAAGTAGTCATCCCTCTGCCAGAAGAAGATCAGGTCTGTCCGGTCTGCGGTACACAGATGGTTTTGATTGGCGAAGAGTATGTCCGCCGCGAGCTGGAATTTATTCCCGCCACATGCAAAGTGATTGAATACTACAGCCAAAACTATGGCTGTCCATCGTGTAAGGAAGGACTGGGAGATACCGAAAAACCTGTGATCATAAAGTCACAGGTTCCGAAAGCCCTGGTTGGGAAAGGTCCTGCTTCTGCATCCACCGTTGCATGGACCATGTATCAGAAGTATGCCAACAGGCTTCCGCTTTACCGTCAGGAGAAGGACTGGAAACAGTATGGAGCCCAGATCAGCCGTACCACACTTGCCAACTGGATCATCTACTGCTCACAGAATTATTTTCAGCCAATGTATGATTACTTCCGCCGGGAACTGCTAAAGCGCAGCTTTGCAATGGCAGATGCGACCAAGGTCCAGGTGCTGAAAGAAGAAGACCGCCGGGCACAGGCGCAGTCTTTCATGTGGCTGTTCCGCAGTGGTGAAGATGGTCTTCCAACCATTATCCTGTATGGCTATTCACCTACCAGAAGCGGCAGCCATGCAAAGGAGTTCCTGAAAGGGTACCATGGGTATCTGGAAACCGATGGTTATCAGGGCTATAACAGCCTGCCGAATATCAGACGGTGTTCCTGCTGGGCACATATCCGCAAATACTTTATCGATGCCGTTCCCAAGGGGAAACAGTATGATTACAGCCAGCTGTTCAGGGAGTCCAGTACTGTAACCGGTTGTTCGCCATAGAGGATTCTATCAACAAAAAATATCCTGGTGATTATGAAAAAAGGAAGCAGCTGCGTCTCGAGAAGGAAAAACCTGTTCTGGAGGCTTTCTGGTTGTGGCTGGATCAACAGAAACCAGCCCGAAATACCCGTATGGATAAGGCAGTGAATTATGTCCTTAACCGCCGGGATACAGCGGAGACCTATCTGGAAGATGGGCGCTGCAGCTTTACGAATAATCTCAGTGAGAATGCGATTCGCCCATTTGCAGTTGGCCGGAAGAACTGGCTGTTCAGTGATTCTGTTTCCGGAGCAAATGCCAGTGCTGTAGTATATACCATGGTTGAGATAGCAAAAGCACATGATCTGAACATTTACGGATATCTGAAATTTCTTCTGGAGCATCGGCCAGCGAAAGAGATGACAGACGCTCAGCCCGCAAAGCTTGCACCTTGGAGCGAAAAACTCCAATCTATCAAAAATTGCATGTGAATTATAGTAAATTACTCCAACTCGCAAAGGGTTGGGGTGATTTTTATATCTGACCGCATTATTATTTGGCGGTTACCTTGAATATGTCCAGAATATCATTTTAGAACATTTAAAGGATTATTCCTTACTGTCCGGTACAATATTCTAAGCATAAGCAATAACCGTTACATAAAACCGCATTAAAGGGTGTCTGTAAAATGCAGATACCCTTTTTTATCTCAAATATTTGTGTGCTACCCCATGTGTGCTACCTGTGTGTTACTTGTGTGCTACCTGGCAAAATTAAGGGTTTCCGCTGACATCTCACGTCAACAGAAACCCTTTTAAATACACTATTTCTTAGAACTTCCCAGCCTTAGCCGCTTCCTCAATGGAAACTGCAACTGCAACGGTAGCTCCTACCATCGGGTTATTGCCCATTCCGATTAAGCCCATCATCTCAACGTGAGCCGGTACGGAAGAAGAACCTGCGAACTGTGCGTCAGAGTGCATACGTCCCATGGTGTCTGTCATACCGTAGGAAGCCGGTCCTGCTGCCATGTTGTCCGGATGAAGGGTACGTCCGGTACCGCCGCCGGATGCAACAGAGAAGTATTTCTTACCCTGTTCATTGCATTCTTTCTTATATGTACCTGCTACCGGATGCTGGAAACGTGTGGGATTGGTGGAGTTACCGGTAATGGAAACGCCCACATTTTCATGGTGCATAATTGCAACGCCTTCCTGCACATCATCCGCACCGTAGCATTTTACAGTTGCACGGAGACCGTCGGAATACGGTTTTTCATATACAACGTTCAATTTTGCTTCTTTGTAGTCGTATTTTGTCTCTACAAAAGTAAATCCGTTGATACGGGAAATAATCTGCGCTGCGTCTTTTCCAAGACCATTTAAGATAACGCGCAGAGGTTTCTGGCGAACCTTGTTGGCTTTCTCAGCGATACCAATCGCACCTTCTGCTGCCGCAAAGGACTCATGGCCAGCCAGGAAACAGAAACACTCTGTTTCTTCTTCCAGCAACATTTTGCCAAGGTTTCCATGGCCAAGACCTACTTTTCTGTGGTCTGCAACAGAACCGGGAATACAGAATGCCTGAAGGCCTTCTCCGATTGCTGCTGCTGCATCTGCCGCTCTTTTTGCACCTTTTTTGATTGCAATTGCCGCTCCTACGGTATATGCCCAACATGCGTTTTCAAAACAGATGGGCTGAATCTTCTTTACCTGCTCGTAAACGTCAAGCCCAGCATCTTTTGTAATTTTCTCAGCTTCTTCCACGGAGCTGATTCCATAATTATTTAACACAGAATTAATCTGGTCAATTCTTCTTTCATATGATTCAAATAAAGCCATTTGAAATGTCCTCCTATCTTTTTGAACAATGGTACTTAACTCCAGACAAACCGGAAACAGCCTGTCTGTTCCTGACTATTCTGCCCGCGGGTCGATAATCTTAGCTGCATCTGCCACACGGCCATACTGGCCTTTTGCTTTCTCCCATGCGGTATTAGGATCATCACCTTTTTTGATAAAGTCGGTCATTTTACCAAGGCTTACAAACTGATATCCGATTACTTCATTGTCAGCATCCAGAGCAATACCGGTTACATAACCTTCTGCCATTTCAAGATAACGAACACCTTTTTCTTTTGTTGCATACATGGTACCAACCTGGGAACGAAGTCCTTTTCCCAAATCTTCCAGACCAGCGCCTACTGCCAGCCCGTCGTCAGAAAATGCACTCTGGGTACGTCCGTATACAATCTGTAAAAACAGCTCTCTCATGGCTGTGTTAATTGCATCGCATACAAGGTCTGTATTCAATGCTTCCAGAATGGTCTTGCCCTGTAAAATCTCTGCTGCCATAGCTGCGGAGTGGGTCATGCCGGAACATCCGATGGTCTCTACCAGAGCTTCCTCAATCACGCCATTTTTTACATTCAGTGAGAGCTTACATGCACCCTGCTGGGGAGCACACCAGCCGATTCCGTGTGTAAAACCGGAAATATCCTCAATTTTCTTGGAATGCACCCATTTTCCTTCTTCCGGAATTGGAGCTGGTTCATGTTTTGCGCCCTTGGCTACCGGACACATGTTTTCAACTTCCTTCGTGTAAATCATTTTAAGACTCCTTTCAATGTATACATTTATTATATGAAAGCTGCTGCTTCCATAGCTGGATGGCCATGCGCCCCAAAAGCGGGAGAAACATGACGCATACTAACCATGTTAAATCATCTTTATGTATTTCACATTCTTACTCATATTTAATCATATTTTGCGAAAATAGTCCAGCATTTTCCTTACAAATTTTGCACTTACCGGTAACAGTTCAGCCATAGCCTGTAAGACGGGTGAATCATGTTTACATGAATGAACACGTCTTGCAGGCTATGAGCGGAGCGCCCATTTATGATCAAAGTTAGCATTTAACCTGAGGAGGGACCCAACAGAGTTGAGAGGAGCCCTGAAGTTACTCTGCGTTGCCAGTGAAGTTAAGCAGCGAGAAAGCACCAAAGGTGCCTTTGCGAATGGCGCGGGCTGAACTGCTACAAAATGAAACCGCCGCTATGGCCTGCCCCATATACGGCGATTTCTGCTTTATATATTCTTTTCAGATATCAGCATTATTCCAGCACTTCCATTTTTGTAAAGGAAACCGAGGACGCGGCTGCTCCTGCAAAAGTCAGAAGGCCCATCACCACAATCATCACCAGAAATCCTGCTTCCACTGAAATCAGAAGCCCGGCCACAATGGCCGCCACAATTCCAATCCCAATGGCGATTCCCTGGAACAGAATCTTAACCAGAGTACGTCCCGTATTGCCCAGAATATTACCAATCAGGGCGTCCGCCAGCATTCCGTAATAGAGCCGGTTGGCCTGCAGGCAGACATAGAGAAGTATGGTAAGCACAGTCAGTACCGGGCCGATTCCGAACACAACCGCTCCCGGCAGGGTAATCAGTACACCGTCCACGACAGCCCGGATATGCTCAATCTTTGTGGCGTACCACACCTTTTTCAGAGGGGTATCCGGAATCAGATAAGTATAGGGATTCTCCAGTTCCCTGGACCATTTGGTGGCGTATCCGCTGAAAATAAATACGACATAACTGGCCACTCCTGGGATAATAAAGATTTTGGCAGGCCCAAACTGGCTTACTGCATCATTAAAGTATCCTACCGCCCCAATCAGGACTCCAAGACCCAGACACAGCAACGTATTCCATCCGAAAATAAAGGTGGGATTTTTCTTATACTCCAGCATCTGCCGAAAATAAATGGCTTTGGCGCAGGTGCCTTTGTATTCCACGGAAGCCTGCCGGAACTTCCGGTGCTTTTCCAGCCAGGGAACGGAGGCAATGCCCTTCTTCTGCTTCGCACGCCGCTCCTGATACTCGTCTGCAAATTTCATGGCGTCCTCGTAATAATCACCCGTGCACTGCATCCGCCAGGCAGCGGCAAACATCAGCACGGTAGACACCAGAAACAGTACCGTTCCGGTTATATTTACCGCATCCGGCCCCAGAAAAATCAGTCTGGTCACCGCAACATTCCACCCCACCACCGGAATCATCTGAATCATGGGCATGGAAAAAAAGTTCTGCAGCAATCCAAAGGAAGGTTCTCTGGTAATCAGCAGGTAAGACGCCATGCCCACCACAAATCCCATAAAGGTATACATGGCTATCACAAGCACCGAAAAAAATTTCTCCGGCAGTTTTTCATTTCCGTAACAGAAAATAATACAGGAGGCTTCCAGAATACTTTCAAATACCACAAAAAACAGAAAATATAACAGTGCCTGCAGCGGGCTGGCCTCAAACCACAGTGCGCCTGCCACCGCAATGGCCAGACCCACGAGAATATTTACGGAAAAGGATTTTACTCCTGCAAACATCAGCACCATTTTGGGACTGACCGGAGAAGAAAATACAAAATGCACCTCGCTGGGGCGAAACAGCAGCCCCTTCCGTTTTGCATAACTGATCAGATTTCCCGGAATCAGAAAGAAAATAATCATGGACAGAATCGTCACCAGATTCCCGGCAGAATTAAAGTTTCCTTCCTGTATCATCATGTTAAAGCTGTTGTAAATCATAACCACGTAAAGCAGGATAAATACCGTCACAAAATAAGTAACCGGCCGTTTCAGCGCCTTCTTGATTCGATTGATAATGGTTCTTTTATAAAGATAAATCAGACCATTCATTGTGCTTCACCGCCTCCCGTAATCCGGAAGAACAGTTCCTCAATATCCGTATCTCTGGCCTGCTCTCTGGTAAAAGTGCCGACGATTTTCCCTTTTTCCATAATAAACATCACGTCCCACAGTTCTTTCACCATTTCCAGCATGTGGGTACTGATTAAAATGGTGACGCCCTGCTCTTTCAGTTCCAGAAGCACTTCTTTCAGTTCCCTGATGGCTGCAGGGTCCAGACCCACCATGGGCTCATCCAGCAGAATTACCCTTGGCTTAATGGCCAGAGCGCAGCAGATGCTCACTTTCTGCATCATACCTTTGGACAGCTCGTTTCCCAGCTTGTTCTGTTTGTCTTCCAGTTCAAAGCGGACCAGCAGCCGCTCAATTTCTTCATCGGTAATGGAAGAATTGTAAGCTCTGCGCACATATTCAATGTGCTCCCGTACCGTCAGCGCGTCAAACATGGCCGGCAGTTCCGGCACATAGGCAAAAATCCGCCTGGCCTCCAGTGTCCTTGCCGGCATCTGCTCAATTCCGACGCCGCCCTGATAACGCAAAAGCCCGGCAATGCTCTTGATAATCGTAGATTTTCCGGCTCCGTTAGGCCCCAGCAAAATTCCCACTTTTCCGTCGGGAACCGTAAAACTTACATGGTCTACGGCCAGATAATGTCCGTATTTTTTTGTCAGACTCTGAATTTCTAACATAACCCACTCTCCTTTTTGAAATTCCGGACAAAGGTTCTCCCGTAAACCTGAAAATCTCTGTCCGATAAAAATGCCATATGTTCTTTGTATTACTCATTTAATACAATAGTACATATGGCGCTTTTTGTCAACTATACTTAGTTCTGTTTTTCCACAATATCATTTTTCTGCTTGTATATGGATTTGGCAGGTATCACGCCCCTTACCATGGAAAGAGGATAGATATTGCTGTTCCTTCCCACTACCGTACCCGGATTCAGAACGCTGTTGCAGCCCACTTCCACTTCATCTCCCAGCATGGCTCCGAATTTCTTTAAGCCTGTGGCTATTTCCTGCTCTTTGTCTTTCACCACCACCAGAGTTTTATCTGATTTCACATTGGAGGTGATGGAACCTGCTCCCATATGGGATTTATAGCCCAGAATGGAATCTCCCACATAATTGTAATGGGGCACCTGTACTTTATTAAACAGAACTACATTTTTCAGCTCCGTGGAATTACCCACAACAGCTCCTTTTCCCACAATGGCATTTCCCCGGATGAAAGCACAATGGCGGATTTCCGCTTCCTCGTCAATGATAACCGGCCCGTTGATACTGGCTGTGGGAGCAACTTTTGCAGTTCTGGCAATCCAGATGTTCTCGCCCCGCTGCTCATATTTCTCCGCATCCAGAGTTTCTCCCAGTTTACAGATAAATGCGCTGATTTTGGGCAGCGCCTCCCAGGGGTAAGTAAGGCCCTGAAATAATTCTGAAGCCAGGGTTTCCGATAAGTTGTAGAGATTACTGATTTTACATGTTTCCATTTTTCTGTTTTCCTCCTTTTGGGGTTGATGGCTTTTTCGATGATTTTTCAGATGATTTATAAAAAGCCGAAGCATACTGAAAATATTCCCGCAGGGCATACTGGTTATTCAGCCCCAGCACGCCGCTGGTACGGCTTCGGATAAAATGCTCCAGTTTTTCCATATATTCCTGAGGCGTAATACTCCCTTCCGCCACATAGGTCAGGCCCTTT
Source organism: Lachnospiraceae bacterium JLR.KK002 (assembly GCA_036941025.1). Lineage (NCBI taxonomy): Bacteria > Bacillati > Bacillota > Clostridia > Lachnospirales > Lachnospiraceae > Lachnospiraceae bacterium JLR.KK002. Next base: position 912,707 of record JAYMNP010000001.1, on the reverse strand, counting down.
TCCCAGCTTGCTGTCAGTTCAGGATTTAACAAAGAACGAATCGAGGCGTTTACCACGTCGTAGATCATTTCTCCCAGCAGGGTAGGCGTAATAATCTGGCTCTTTTTATTCAGGGCAAGATATTTGTTGTTCACCAGCTTTTTGAGGATTTCCGCTCTGGTGGCGCTGGTGCCGATGCCGCTCCCCTTAATCTGAGCCCGGAGCTCCTCGTCCTCGATTAATTGCCCTGCATTTTCCATGGCCAGAATCATGGAGCCGGAATTATAGCGTTTGGGCGGGGAAGTCTCCCCTTCTTTGATATTCAGAGATTTCACCGGAAGCTCCATGCCTTTTTTCAGAGAAGACAAAAGTTCCATAACGGACAGGTCGCAGGCCATATCCTGGGCATTGTCCTCATCCGCTCCTTTCTCTTCCGGCTGCTTTTCTTCTTTCTTTTTCCGGAAAGAATATTCCATGACTTTCAGATATCCCGGTTCTGCCAGCACTTTAAAAGAAGCAAAAAACTTTTCCGCTCCGGCGGGACTTCCTGTTCTCTTTATGGATGTTACCAGATTAATCTTCTGATACACTGCGGGAGGAAAGAAAATCCCCAGAAATCGCCGCACAATGGTTTCGTACACATGCAGGGCTGTTCCGTTCAGGCTGCGGACAGCCGAAAGTCCCTGTCCCGTTGGAATAATAGCATAATGGTCCGTAATCTGTTTGTCATTGACATACCGGCTTTTTCCAATCTTTTTGTAACTTCCCCGTTCCAGGATTTCCTCCGCAAATCCCTTTACGGAGGGAATATTTGTCAGGCCCTCGATATTTTTCCGTATCTCTCTGGCCACAGCAGAAGACAGCACGCGGGCGTCCGTTCTGGGATAGGTGACCAGCTTTTTCTCGTACAGTTCCTGTACCACCTGCAATGTCTGATCCGGACTGATTTTAAAAAGTCTGGAACAGTCGTTCTGCAACTCCGCCAGGTTGTAAAGAAGGGGCGGATATTTATTCTCCTTTTTCTTTTCCAGGGAAAAAACAGAGGCTTTTATCTCTGTTTCCCCCGAATGATGTTCCGGAATCTGCCCTTCTGCTCCGGACAGAGGACTGTTTTCCGAAAGTTGCCCTTCTGCTCCGGACAGAGGACTGTCTTCCGAAGGCTGTCTTTCTTCCCCGGCCAAAACTCCGGAAGAAGAAATAAAATCTGCGATTAACTGTTCTGCGTCTTTTTTCTCTTTCAGCCCATTCTCTTTGTACAGTTTGGGGGACTGGAAATAACAGGAACCTTCCACTGCCCGCCATTCCCCCTCAATTTCAGTTCCCCGGATATCCAGGATACTGACCACCCGGTAAAAAGGCGTTTTCACAAATTCCCGGATTTCCCGCTCCCTGCGCACTACCATGCCCTGCACACAGGTCATAACCCGGCCCACGCTGACTACCGTATATCTGGTTTTCAGAAATCCTGAAATAGCATTGCCGTATTTCAATGTGAGCAGCCGGGAAAAGTTAATGCCCATGAGATAATCTTCTTTTGCCCGCAGATAGGCGGACTCACAGAGATTGTCATATTCTGACAGCTCTTTTGCCTCCCGGATGCCCCGCAGAATCTCTTCCTCTGTCTGGGAATCAATCCAGACTCTGCGCCGGTCCTTCCCCTGCACTCCGGCCTGTCGTTCCACCAGACGGTAAATATATTCTCCTTCCCGCCCGGAGTCCGTACATACATAAATGGTACTCACATCGGGACGGTTTAAAAGATTCGCTACTATCCTGTACTGCTTCTCCACGGCCGGAATCACCTCGTACTTAAATTCCTCCGGCAAAAATGGGAGGGTGGCAAGGCTCCACTTTTTCAGTTTTTCATCGTAAGCCTCCGGATAACTCATAGTCACCAGATGGCCCACGCACCAGGTAACAACCCCTTCCCCCGATTCCATGTAACCGTCATGGTTTTTAAAATCCTGTTTTAATGCTCTGGCAAATTCCCTTGCCACACTTGGTTTCTCCGCTATGTATAAAGCCTTCGCCATAAATTTCTGTCCTGCTTTCTGTTTCCGTTACATTCTGTTCATATCCACCAGCACAATGCGGCTGTCCTGGTCTACCACCCGCAGCAGCTGTTCATCAAAGGATTTGGCTGTAAAGAGATAGTAATAATTTGCGGTAATTCTGGCCTGCTCCATGCTCTGAAATAACTGCTGGCACATTTCAAATGTCATTGCCGGTTCCGACCAGTTACAGAGGCAGATAATGTTTTCCCGGATACTGTTCTGAGCAATAATGTCAATATGGCCTTTTTTCCCAATCCAGGTTCCCATTTTATGAATGTTCAGAGGCAGCCTTCCTACCAGATCCTGCAGTTCCAGATATTCCATGCACACATTCACAAAATATCGTTTCAGATATCCCTCCAGCCCTCCTGCAATATGCTTCTCATAAAAATCCTCCGGCGCCATTAACTGCAAATCGGACAGGTATGGATATACAAATTTAAACCAGAAATTAATAAACGTATCTTTTATCTGATACAGTCCTTTCTGGGCATTCTGCCATCCTCCGGTTTCAAAGGAATACACTTTCTCCACCACATCAAACTCCATCAGATTTTTCAGATATACGCTGATTTTCGCTCTGGAAAATCCTGTGGCCTGATAGATATCGTTCAGCTTATGCTTTCCGGAAGCCAGAACTTCCAGAATAGTATTGTATACGGAAAGCTCTCTTAACTGGGTTCGGATAATCTCCTCCGCCTTTCCGTAAAGGAAACCTGTTTCTGACAACACATGGGTACAGATATTGGTACGGATATCCTTCGTATCATCCCAGCCTTTCATATATTCCGTCACACCGCCGATTACTCCGAATGCTTCCACACTTTCCCTGACACTGTAATCCGGAAAATTACGCACTAAATCCAGAAATTTCAGTTCCTCAAATTTCACGGTTCCGTCCAGCTTCCTGGCAGCATTGCCCAGAACCTGGGGCAGCTCCTGTTCCACCCAGAATATGGAAGAACTGCACAGCAGAATCATCACCGGCCCAGGATACAGTTTCTTCCCCTTCAGCTTCAGGATACTTTCCAGAAACTGGCTGTCTTTTTTCATAATATGCTGAACTTCATCCATAACCAGCACCAGTTTGCTGCTGTCTCCGCTTTTTACCCGTTTGAAAAAGGTATCGTAGGAATCTTCGGATAATGTCACCTGATAATGTTCCGCAATTTCCCTTCCCATCCGCTGCCGCTGTGACTGAGGGGAAATCTCCGGCGCACAGTAATAAAAGAATTTTTTATTTCTGCAAAATTCCCGCACCAGTTTCCTGCCTCCATGCTCTTTTCTTCCGTACAGTACCAGAAGCTGATTTCCGGTCTCATGGTACATCTGCTCCAGATATTGTAATTCTGTTTTTCTCCCTGCCATAGCCAAACTCCCATTCCTGTTCATCCATAAGGTATACTGTGATTCTTCTGTAATATTTCCTTTGTATCATATCATGATTTAATTTCTTTTACAATGATGTTTCTTTCTTTTTGGAAAAACTTCGTAACAGTTCAGCCTGCAACTGCGCACTTGCTGCGCAGTTAGCAGACAGTAAAGCAGACAAAACTTCAACAGGGCCGCCGTATCGAACCATGCGGCAGCCCTGTATCAGCTTATACTTTCCGAGGCATATCCCAGCCCAGATGATCCGTATGTAAAAGTTCATGAGCTTTATGGGAAAGGGGTTTTTCCAGATACTGGCTGTAAAGGGCGCGGACGGAAGGATTCTCATGGGAGAACCGCAGCGGATTTTTCCTGTCCAGCGTATAGAGCCTGCTTCCCCGCTCTCCCGCCATCTCACGTCCTTCCGTGATGGGCTGCCCGCCTCCTCCGGCGCAGCCGCCGGGACAGGCCATCACTTCTACAAAATCGTATTCTGCCTCCCCGGCAGCTACCCGCTCAATCAGCTTTCTGGTATTACCAAGTCCGTGTACCACAGCCGCCCGGATGGGAATCCCGGCAATTTCTGCTGTCACTTCTTTGATATCATCCAGCCCGCGTACCATTTTAAATGCATCCGGTTTGGGATTTTCTTTTTTCAGTGCATAGTAAGCAGTCCGAAGGGCAGCCTCCATCACGCCTCCTGTGGCTCCGAAGATTACGGCTGCGCCGGAACCGGTTCCCAGAGGAGAATCAAATTCTTCTTCCTCCAGATTTGCCGGACAGATCAGCTCAGAACGAAGCAGCCGGTCAAATTCCCTGGTGGTAAGCACCACATCCACATCCCGGTCCGCACCGGAATCGTTGATATTCGGCAGGGCGCACTCTGCCTTTTTGGCCGTACAGGGCATGATGGATACGCAGAAAATATTACTCGGATCCGTATCCAGTACCTTTTCTGCAAAATAAGTCTTTGCCACCGTCCCAAACATCTGCTGAGGCGATTTTGCCGTAGAAAGCTGTTCCGTCATTTCCGGATACTGTGATTTCAAAAACCGAACCCAGCCGGGACAGCAGGAGGTGTACATGGGCCACTGATATTTCTCTCTGTGGGTCATCCGCTCCAGGAATTCATTTGCTTCCTCCATAATCGTTAAATCAGCGCTGAAATTTGTATCAAAGACATAATCCATGCCAAGGGCGCGGGCTGCCGCCGCCATACGTTTCTCTGTGGCCATTTTTTCCGGCAGGCCAAGACCTTCTCCCCAGGCAGACCGGACCGCCGGAGCAATCTGTACCACGACAATTTTATCCGGGTCATTGACGGCGTCCATTACTTTGCGCACATCATCCCGCTCCCGGAGGGCTCCGGTAGGACAATGGGTAATACACTGTCCGCACAGGGCGCAGTCTGCTTCCGTGATGGTACGCATTCTGGAAACGCCCACTCCCGTACGTTTTCCCGTATTTACAATGTCCCATATTCCAAGAGACTGTACCTTGTCGCAAATCTGCACGCAGCGCATACATTTGATACATTTGCTGTCATCCCGAATCAGGGGGAAACTCAAATCCCATTCTTTTCTCTCGTAAGACTGCTCAAAGGGAACGTCATTGATATTCATATCCGCACAGATTTTCTGCAGGGCGCAGCTTCCGTTCCGCTGACAGGCCGCACAGCGGAAATCATGCTGGGACAGAATAATCTGCAGATTCATTCTGCGGGCATAGTGAGCTTTCAGACTGCTGGTATGAATCACCATGCCTTCTTCCGCAATGGTATTGCAGGCCGCCGCAAGAGTGTCTTTGCCTTCTATTTCCACACAGCAGATACGACAGGCTCCGATTTCATTCAAATCCTTCAGAAAGCAGAGTGTGGGAATCTCGATTCCGGCAGTGGCGGCAGCTTTTAAAATTGTCGTACCCTCAGGCACCTGTATCTTCCTGTGATCAATCGTTACATTTACCATTTGTCCTGTCTGCCTCCTCTCAATACACCGCAGCCATGGCGGTCACACCGCAGGCAGCGACTTGCCTCCTGATATGCTTCTTCGTCGCTCATGGTATATTCAATGCCTTCAAAATTATCTTTGCGGGCCCAGGATTCCTTCTCACCCAGATTTACACGTCCGCATGGAACCTTATCATTTAACAGCGGTTCCGGAATCTCCACATCCACGGAAATCTCATGATTGCAGCCCAGAAATTCATCAATATTGGCCGCTGCCACTTTCCCGGCTGCAATGGCCTTGATTACCGTTGCCGGCCCGGATACACAGTCTCCTCCTGCATACATGCCCACACGGTTCAGGGCGCAGGAAGCATCTGCCAGAATTCTTCCGCTTTTCGTGGCAATCCCGGCCTGTGCAAAGGGCTCTGTAATAATATCCTGCCCCACAGCCATAAGGATTACGTCGCATTCCAGCCGTTCTTCCGCCTTGTCTGCTTTTCCCGGAGAAGGGCGGCCGCCTCTTACCTTACCGATAATCTGAGGCTGCACCCACAAAGCCGCCACATTGCCCTTTTCATCTTTCTCCACCCGAAGGGGCGCTTTTAAAGTAAGGAGCTCAATTCCCTCTGCAATAGCCCCTTCCACCTCCGCCGGCAGAGCTGTCATATCTTCCTTGCGCCTGCGGTATACAATACTGACTGTTTTTGCATTGGAACGGATGGCTGTTCTTGCACAGTCCATGGCTACATTTCCACCGCCCACTACAATTACCCGCTGTCCTGTGAAATCCGGATATCTGTCATCTCCGATTTCACGCAGCATTTCCACGGCTGAAATCACATTTCCGCTGTCCTCTCCTTCCAGATTCAGGCGCTTTTCCGCATGAGCGCCAATTGCAATGTATACCGCATCGTATGTATCGTTGATTTCTTTCAGCTCTTCTGTTCCAATTGCCGCATTCAGTTTCAGTTCCACACCTGTGGAAAGGATGGCGTCGATATCTTCCTTAAGCCTTTCCCCTGGGAACCGGTAATTTGGAATTCCATAGCGAAGCATACCTCCAGGCTGTGCTTTTTCTTCATACACAGTGGTCTGATGTCCCATAAGCTGCAGAAAATATGCTGCTGTAAGCCCGGAAGGGCCGGCGCCGATAATTGCCACCTTCCTTCCGGTGGACTCTGCACAGGCAGGAACCGGAACCTTCTTTGCATTGGCTTTATCCATCACATAATGTTTGATTCCACGGATATTGATGGAATCATCTATCATATTCCTGCGGCACCGCTTCTCACAGGGATGTTCACAAATCAGCGCGCACGCCGTCGGGAAGGGGTTGTCCTTCCGAATCAGACGCACCGCATCCTCGCAGCGGCCGGCCCCGGCCAGTGCAATATACCCTGGAATGTCCACATTTGCCGGACAGAGGGTGACGCATGGAATGGGCTGCTCAAAGGTTCCTGTACACTGATGCTCTCTCACATGGGAAATATAATCCTCTTTAAATCCTTCCAGTCCGGCCAGCACCATGCGGGCGGACTCAAACCCAATGGCGCAATCCGCAGAATTTTTGATATTGGTAGCTGTATGTTCAATTAAGTCAAGTGTTTCCATGGTTGCCGTATTATCCAGAACGCTTTCCAGAAGTTCTTCCAGAATGCCCAGTCCGATTCGGCATGGAACACATTTTCCACAGGTCTGGGCATGACATACCTTCAAAAATGCAAGCTGCATGTCAACGGGACAGACCCCTGGCGGATTTGCGATAATACGCTGTGTAAATTCCTTCATCAGTGTTTCTGTGGTAGAATTTACCTTGTCCGTAGAAATTACTGATAATCTGCTCATATTCCTTCTCCCTGTTTATTTTTTATGCAGACTGATAGAATTCCTCCCTGTTCCATCAATCTTACGTTCATTCTAACCGGAAACCTGTGAGAATGCAAGAATCGTTAATTCTTTCACAGCAATGCCGCTTTTTCTGAAATATAATCTCTCCTTTTATCCTTTCATACATTTTAAAAGGTGTACCGCTCTGAAGTTTTCACTTCATTGCGGCACACCCCTGAATACCATCCATCATTTCTCTGTTCCCGGAATATTTTTAATCTGTGTTAAAACATACATTTCCACTTTCTCGTAGAAATACCGGGCGTTTGCTATTTGCTCTTCGACTTCTTTTTTCGATATTACAAAATAATCATTGTAGTCACTGTCACTTCGAATATCAAAGGCTTCTGATATAATATCTGACATTGTTACATCAAATATTCCTGTCTTAATATACTCTTTCCGAAAATAAGCGCCTACCGCGGAATGTTTTGAAAAATCCACAGAACTCAACGCCAGCACGCTTCTCATACAATGAAAAACAGCATAATAGGAACGGTTTGCCGCACCTTTATAATCCGATATCCCAGCCAGAGTTCCTGCAGATATAATACATTGCTTCGCCGTCTCCAGACGATACATGGCCAGATCTGCTCTTCGTTTATCCATAAATACTCATGCCTTCTCTTTCTATATTCTGATAAAACGGCTGGTACTTCATATTATTTTTATATTCATTATAATTACGTGCAAGCAGTGATACCATAATGTCATTCTGCAAACCAATCCGGCTTGCAACCCTGCTCATTGCTTTACGATTTTCTGTTATTTCCTCCTGATTACAATTTAGCAAAACCATAAAGTCAATGTCTGATTCCATCTCAAAATCTCCGCGGGCATAAGAGCCATACAAAACAATACGTTCAATTTTGTCACCAAATAACTTTACCAGTTCCTGGCTTACCTCAAATGTAATATCCTTTATTTTTTTTTCCATTTTTATTACCTCATATTTTATTCAGACATCCGCGGAGATGGATGGAATCTTTCTCTTCCTTACTACTTCGCTGCAATATACCCCTGGGCTTTCAGCAGCTCCGCACAGAGCACCGCGCCTCCTGCCGCGCCCCGCACGGTATTATGAGACAGTCCGATAAACTTCCAGTCATACACCGTATCTTCCCGCAGACGCCCCACGCTGACGCCCATTCCATGTTCGTAATTCACATCTTCCGTTACCTGGGGACGGTTATCTTCCTCCAGATACTGGATAAAATGCTCCGGCGCACTGGGCAGCTTCAGCTCCTGCGGCGCACCGCGGAAGGTTCTCAGTTTCTCAATCAGCTGTTCTCTGGTGGGTTTCTTACGGAATTTTACAAATACTGCCGCCGTATGTCCGTTCAGCACCGGCACACGGATACACTGGCAGGTAATCACAGGGCTCTCTGCCGGCACAATTACGCCGTCTTTGATTTCTCCCCAGATACGGAGGGGTTCCTTTTCTGACTTTTCTTCCTCGCCGCCGATATAGGGAATGATATTTCCTTCCATCTCCGGCCAGTCCTTAAATGTCTTGCCCGCACCGGAAATAGCCTGATAAGTAGTAGCTACCACCTCATAAGGCTCAAACTCTTTCCAGGCAGTAAGCACAGGTGCATAAGACTGAATGGAGCAGTTTGGTTTCACTGCCACAAAGCCCCGCTCCGTGCCCAGACGCTTTTTCTGAAAATCAATGACTTTCATATGCTCCGGATTGATTTCCGGCACCACCATGGGCACATCCGGCGTCCACCGGTGAGCGCTGTTATTGGAAACCACCGGGGTCTCTGTTTTTGCATAGGCTTCCTCAATGGCCTTAATTTCCTCTTTGGACATATCCACGGCGCTGAACACAAAGTCTACCCTGGAAGCCACTGCTTCCACTTCATTTACATTCATAACCACAATATCTTTCACTGCTTCCGGCATGGGGGTATCCATTTTCCAGCGGTTCCCCACTGCTTCTTCATACCGCTTGCCCGCAGAGCGGGGGCTTGCTGCAATGGTAGTCACCTCAAACCAGGGATGATTCTCCAAAAGGGCGATAAAGCGCTGCCCTACCATTCCGGTGCCGCCAAGTATTCCTGCTTTTAATTTCTGACTCATTTCATATCTCCTCACTTTTCCCTGTTTCGGGATTTTTCTGTCCGCATACCGCGAACAACTGTCTTTTCGAAATATACTAATACATTCAGGGGAAAAAAGCAATTCGTATATTATACAAATTTCACAAAATATCATATCCGTATTTATACAAATCCTCTATTTTGCTCCCGCTCTTATTCCGGATTACCGTTTTTACTTCAAAAGCTCCTGCTCCCAGTCCTTAAGCTCTCTCTTCCAGTCGCTGTCCAGGTATTCCCGCTCCAGCTCCAGAACTTTTTTCATGGCTTCCTGTCCCGGAGCACCCAGTGTCAGCCTTTTTTCCACACAGGTTTTCATGGAAACAGCTTCAAAAATATCTGCTTCAAATACGGAGCTGACCGTTTTTAATTCCTCCAGTGTCATGTCGTCGATGGCTTTATTTTTCTCAATGCAGTACAGTACCAGCCGGCCCACAATGCCATGGGCGTCACGGAAAGGTACTCCATGATTTACCAGATAATCCGCAGCATCCGTGGCGTTGGTAAACCCGTTTCTGGCGCTGGCTTCCATCTGCTCTTTCCGGAATTTCATGGTAGAAAGCATTCCTGTAAAAAGGGCCAGGCAGCCTTTTGCCGTATCCATGGCGTCAAAGGTCAGCTCCTTATCCTCCTGCATATCTTTATTGTAAGCCAGCGGAAGCCCTTTCATGGTGGTGAGCAGGGAAATCAGGGCCCCGTAGACCCGGCCTGTTTTTCCCCGGACAAGTTCTGCGATATCCGGATTTTTCTTCTGAGGCATAATACTGCTTCCGGTGCTGTAGGCGTCGTCAATTTCTATAAACTGATATTCATTGCTGTTCCAGATAATCACTTCTTCTGAAAACCGGCTTAAATGCATCATAATGGTACACAGAGCCGACAGAAATTCAATGAGATAATCCCGATCTGATACACCGTCCATGCTGTTTAAGGCAGGCCCTGAAAATCCCATCAGTTCTGACGTATAATACCGGTCCAGATCATAGGTGGTTCCCGCCAGGGCCCCGGAACCCAGAGGACAGTAATTCATTCTCCGGTAAATGTCTTCCATGCGCTGACGGTCCCGCTTAAACATTTCAAAGTAGGCCCCCAGATGATGGGCCAGCGTTACCGGCTGGGCTTTCTGCAAATGGGTGAATCCCGGCATATAAGTATCCAGATTATGCTCCATAATATCGTAAATCACCTGCAGCAGTTCTCTCAGCAGTTCATCCGTTTCCAGCACTTCCTGTCTGGTGAAAAGGCGCATATCCAGAGCCACCTGGTCATTTCTGCTCCTTCCCGTGTGCAGCTTTTTCCCGGTATCCCCCAGACGCTCAATCAGCGTGGCCTCCACAAAGCTGTGAATATCCTCGTAGTCCTGGGAAATTTCCAGCGTACCCTCTTCCACTTCCCATAAAATTTCTTTGATTGCTTTTACGATTTCCTGCGTCTCCGCTTCCGTCAAAATCCCCTGTTTACCCAGCATTTTTACATGGGCAATGCTTCCTTCCATGTCCTGTCTGTAAAATTTCCGGTCAAAAGATATGGATGCATTGAACCGGTAAACCAGCTGATCTGTTTCTTTTGTGAAGCGTCCGCCCCATAACTGTGCCATAAGTATTTCCTTCTTTCTCTTTTTCTTATTATCTGCTATTAAAGTTTTGTTCTTCCATTGCTTTTGGACTGCTGCTTTCCGCTCCTGGTTCCGGTTCTGCCGCTCCCTGTTTCCGGCTCTGGCGTTCCCTCATGGAGAACACGCAGCCGCAGTAGTCCTGCCGGTACATACCGTACATTCCGGAAAGCTCTGTGGAACGCTTAAATCCGTTTTTCTTCTTAAAATCAGAAACCAGATAAGATACGCCGTATTCTTCTGCCAGCCTTTCCCCGATTTCATTTAATTTTTCCGCATTTTTCAGAGGGCTGATGGACAGTGTTGTGGTAAAATAATCCATGCTCAGCTTTTCGGCATGTTGGGCTGCTTCCCGCAGGCGCAGCTCATAACAGCGAAAACACCTCTCCCCTCCCTCCGGAATCTCCTCCAGCCCTTTGACGGTCTGATAAAACCGTTCTTTCTCATAATCCCCTTCCAGAAATGTAATGGGATGGCAGAGCTTTTCCTCATCTGACATATCCTGCCGGAACCTGCGGATAAACTGTTTCTGTTCTTCCGCCCGTTTGCGGTATTCTTCCTCCGGCCAGATATTGGGATTGTAATAAAATACGGTAATCTGAAAATACCGGGATAAATATTCCAGCACATAACTGCTGCAGGGAGCACAGCAGCTATGAAGAAATAAGGTGGGCACCCGGCCCTGCTTTTCCTGTTCTTCCAGAATCCTGTCCAGTTCTTTCTGATAATTTCGTTTCATCACTTCACTCCATATTCCATACGTCAGTCACTGATTTCGTTTTATCACTTCACTCCATGTTCCATACGTCAGTCACTGATTTCGTGTATTTATGTTCAGCATAACAGTCAGCAGAAATGTTCCGTCCCGGACTTCAATATCCATGGCTCCGTAATATTTTTCCGCTACCCTCCGGATATTCTTAAGCCCCAGGCCATGGCACTGCCCGTCCTCTTTAGCCGACAGAGGAAGGCCCTGTCTCTCATCCCATACCAGGGAACCGGTAAATGTATTTCTGATTTCAATCAGGAATACCCGTTTCCTGCTGCGGGAACGCAGGATAATCTTCCGGTTCTCCTGCGGCTCTCCGGTTACAGCCTCCAGCGCATTTTCCAGCCCGTTATTTAAAATGATACTGATATCAAACACATCCAAACCTGCCTGAGCCGGAAAGAAAAATTCTGTTTCAAACCGGACGTTTTCTTCTTTTGCCCGGCTATATTTTTCATTGATGATTACGTCGGTGACAGGATTTCCCGTTTTATGTACATATTCCATCTGCTCCAGGGCCTGTTCCACAGAACCCATATATGTGCGGGCTTCTTCATAATTCTGCTGTTCCATCAGAGATTCCATGACAGCAATATGATTTTTCACATCATGCTTCATACCGCGGATTCCTCCGTAAAGCTGTTCGATTTCCCGGATATGGGACTGCATTTCCCGCATCTGATGTTCCAGCAGTTCCTGGTACTTTTCTTCTTCCTGCTTCTGCTCCAGTTCCTGAAACAGTTTCCACACCACAAAAATGGACGCAAGGCTCACGATATTAACCATAAGAATTGCAAGCCAGATGGAAACATGCTGCCAGGGGCTGAACCAGGAGGCACTCTGTCCCGGAGCCGATTCCACATGAATCCAGTGAATGATAAAATAGCAGAGAGCCCCCAGAATCCCCGGCATCATCAGAAACAGAATTTCTTTTCCGCCGGGCTTCCGTCTCTGAAAAGGCACATTCCGGGCGGCAAACTTTGTTATGACAGCAAAACTCCCCACCAGCAGCAGTAATCCCAACGTCGCGGACAGAACAATACCGACAATGGAAATCTGCCACACGCCAACATAGCGGTTCTCTGTCACTTTATGGAAAAAAATGATTTCCAAATCGAATATGGACATATTAATCTGATTGATAGCTGACATTACGTGGAATCGTATGGAAAAAAAGGTGGTGCAGAGGAAAACTTTTATCCACACGTCAGCCCGGCTTTCCAACAGCAGGGCAAAAAGCACCGCCAGAGCCCCCATAACGTATGCCAGAAAACTGTCCAGCACAACGGGAATTTCTCCCAGAAAGACCATGGTAATGGAGTAAACTGCCATTACGGACCATCTGCGCCTGCCGCTCTCCTCTGTTCCCAGAAGGAGTTCTGCCAGTTTTCCAAAAAAGAATCCACAAATGAGATGACCCAGATTTATTTCCAGAAAGGTCATGATTTCAAAAATCTCATCCTGCGACAAACCTCTCATATGGTTTCTCCTGTCCGCTTCATGTAGTTCAGATACTGCTGCACAAATTCCCGGTATTTCTGCTTTGCCAGCGGCACCACTGTTCCGTCTTCCAGTGTAATATCTGTGGCGCAGTAACCGGAAATATACCGCAGCTGAACCAGGTAGCTCCGGTGAGGACGCACAAAATCTTCTCCCAGTTCCTGCTCCAGATCCGTCAGCTTTGCATAAAATTCCAGGCTTTCACCGGCGATATGCAGCGTTACCTTCCGGTTTCTGACCTCCGCATACATAATATCGCACACCGGAATCTTCCGGGAAAAGGCCCCCGATTTCACAAGAATTGCCCGTTCCTCCTCTGCCTCCCCGGAAACTGCAAGAGATTTTGCCCGGTTTACCGCCGCCTCCAGCACCTGGTAAAACTTCTCTTTTTTCAGAGGCTTTACCAGATAGTGAAAAGCACCCACGTCAAAGGCCTGGAATACATATTCTTCCCAGGCTGTGAGAAATATCAGAACAGCCTGCTGATTCTTTTTCCGGATATGCCGGGCTGTCTCCATACCGTCCATCCCCTCCATCTGTATATCCAGAAAAATAATATCCGGACTTTCCCGGTCAGACAGGAGCTGTTCACCCTTTTCATATTTCACCACCTGACAGGACGGATACAACTGGCAGATTCGTTCCGCAATGGCGTTTCTTATTACTTTTTCATCGTCACATACTGCAATTTTCAAATGTTTCCTCCGTCTTATTCCAACAGGAACCCGCTCAGTACATAATTGCTCACTGCAATCCCTGCTTCTGTCAGAAAAATCCGCCCTTCTTTCTGTTCCAGCAGTCCCTGTCTCTGAAAATTCTGTAATTCCTCCCCGTAAACACCTTCCGGCTCCAGTCCGAACTGCTGCCGGAACCTGGTTCTGGAAATGCCTTCGGTCATCCGCAGTCCCAGAAACATAAATTCTTCCATCTGCTGCTTCTTGCCCAGTACAATCACTTCCTCCGGCAAATCCTGCTGCTTTTCCGGAGGGCTTCCGGGATTTTCTGCCAGGATGCGGGACAAATCTGTGTACTCGCCGTTGAGATATATTTCCAGATTCACAGGGTTGGAAAACCGCCGTTCCTCCAGCAGGGAAGCGCTTCCCAGTCCAAGCCCAAGATAAGGGATTCTCTGCCAGTACCCTGTATTGTGGCGGCATTCCCGGCCGGGCCTGGCATAATTGGAAATCTCGTACCGGCGATAGCCTTTTTCCTCCAGCAGGCTCCTGGTAAGTTCATACATTTCCCGCTCCGTCTCCTCCTCCGGCAGCATCCGGGGATGTTCTCCCCGTTCCCGGCGCAGCTCGTCTTCTCCGTACCGCTCAAAAAAGGGCGTTCCTTCTTCCACAATCAGGCTGTAGGCTGAGATATGTTCCGGCCGCAATATCAACACCCTTTCCAGCGTATTCTTCCAGTCCTTTACGGTCTGCATGGGAAGTCCCGAAATTAAATCCAGATTTATATTTTCAAATCCCATGTTCCGGGCCAGAGCATAATTTTCCAGAAACTGTTCAAAAGTATGGATGCGGCCCAGAAGCTCCAGTTCCCGGTTGTCCGCAGACTGCAGCCCCATGCTCAGACGGTTGATTCCTGCATTTTTACAGAACAGAAGTTTCTGTCTGTCCAGCGTGCCGGGGTTGCATTCCAGCGTAATCTCCGCATCCGAATCCAGACAGAAACAGTTCCCCACTTCTTCCATCAGCTCCGCAATCTGCACCCCCGCCAGAAGGGAAGGGGTTCCTCCCCCGAAAAACACCGTAGAAACCCGGTATTCTCTGCAAAAACGCCCTTTTTCTCTGAGTTCTGCCAGCAGCATGTCCACATACTGTCTGCGGATGTTTTCATCTGCGGCCATGGAGAGGAAATCGCAGTAACTGCATTTTCGCACACAAAAGGGAATATGCAGATACAGCTCCAGATTCTTTCTGTTTTCTGTTTCGCAAAAGCTGTCTGACCTTCTCATACATCTGCTCCGCGCCTATTTGTCATCCAGTTTCAGTACGCTCATAAAGGCTTTCTGAGGAATTTCCACATTTCCTATCTGGCGCATACGTTTCTTTCCCTCTTTCTGCTTCTCCAGCAGCTTCCGTTTTCTGGAAATATCGCCGCCGTAACATTTGGCAAGCACGTCTTTGCGCATGGCCTTCACTGTTTCTCTGGCAATCACCTTGCTTCCGATGGCCGCCTGGATTGGGATTTCAAACAGATGCCTCGGTATCTCTTCTTTTAATTTTTCACACATTTTCCTGCCCCGCTCATAAGCGGTTCCGCTGTGAACAATGAAGGACAGAGCGTCTACTTCTTCTTTATTAATCAGGATATCCAGTTTCACCAGTTCGGAGCGGACATAGCCTTTCATCTCATAGTCAAAGGAAGCATACCCTCTGGAGCGCGACTTGAGGGCGTCAAAAAAATCATAGATTATCTCGTTTAGGGGCAGCTCATATTTCAGCAGGGCTCTGGTTTCCTCCATATATTCCATACTCACATAAACGCCCCGCCGCTCCTGGCACAAATCCATAATGGCCCCGATATAATCGCTGGTCACCATAATTTCCGCGCTGACTACCGGTTCTTCCATATATTCAATCTCCGCCGGGTCCGGCAGGTTGGAAGGGTTGGTCAGTTCAATCACTTCCCCGTTGGTCTTATGGACTTTATAAATAACTCCCGGCGCCGTAGTCACCAAATCCAGATTGTACTCCCGCTCCAGACGCTCCTGAATAATTTCAAGGTGCAGAAGTCCCAGAAAACCGCAGCGGAACCCAAACCCCAGCGCAATGGAGGTCTCCGGCTCAAACTGCAGGGCCGCGTCGTTTAACTGCAGCTTCTCCAGTGCATCCCGCAAATCCGGGTATTTGGCTCCGTCTGCCGGATACATGCCGCAGTAAACCATGGAATTTACCTTTTTATATCCCGGCAGAGGTTCCTGACAGGGATGGTTCGCGTCCGTAATGGTATCTCCCACCTGGGTGTCTCTGACATTTTTCAGGCTGGCCGTCAGATAACCCACCATTCCGGCGCTGAGTTCCTCACAGGGAATAAACTGCCCGGCGCCGAAATAGCCTACCTCCACCACGTCTGCCATGGCCCCTGTAGCCATCATTTTAATGGTGGTGCCCGGCTTCACCCGGCCTTCCCTGATACGGCAGAACACGATAACCCCTTTATAGGAATCGTACAGGGAATCAAATATCAGCCCCTGCAGGGGATTGTCCCCGCTTCCTCCCGGCGCCGGAATCTTAGCCACAATCTGTTCCAGCACTTCTTCCACATTCTCTCCGGTCTTTGCGGAAATTCTGGGGGCGTCCTGAGCCTCCAGGCCAATCACATCTTCAATTTCCTCAATGACCCGCTCCGGCTGGGCGCTGGGCAGATCTATTTTATTGATGACAGGAAGAATATCCAGGTCATGGTCCAGTGCAAGGTATACGTTTGCCAGCGTCTGGGCCTCGATTCCCTGAGCGGCGTCCACCACCAGAACAGCCCCGTCGCAGGCTGCCAGGCTTCTGGATACCTCATAATTAAAGTCCACATGTCCCGGCGTGTCAATCAGATTGAATATGTATTCTTCTCCGTCTTTCGCCTTATATACAATCCGCACCGTCTGAGCCTTGATGGTAATGCCCCGTTCCCGCTCCAACTCCATATTGTCAAGGACCTGGGCCTGCATTTCCCGGCTGGTGAGAAGCCCGGTTTTCTCGATGATACGGTCAGCCAGCGTGGATTTTCCGTGGTCTATATGTGCAATGATGCAAAAATTCCTGATTTTACTTTGGTCCGTTGCTGCCATGATCTTTTCAAAATCCTCCTGTTATCTCAGTATCGTAACGTTTCAGATTATAGTATATACTCTCGCCTGTATCTTCGCAATATTTTTTTCCTAAAACAGCTTTTTCTTCCGGAAAAACCAGATACACACCAGTACCACCAGTACGCTTAAAACACCCACAAAAGGATAACCGTATTCCCAGCCCAGCTCCGGCATTCCGGTAAAATTCATTCCGTACCAGCCTGCGATCAGAGACAGAGGCATGAACACCGTGGTTACAGTGGTAAATACCTTCATAATCCGGTTCTGCTCGTAGGACAGGGCCGCGTCCAGCGCTTCCCGGATATGCACCAGTTCTTCATACAGAAACTGGGTCTCCTCCGTCAGGCGGCGCAGCTTGTTTTCGTAGACACGAAAATAACAGGCAGATTCCTCACTCAAAATCTGCCCCTGATCTTCCTTCTTTTTCTGCTCCAGTCCGTTAATCCCTTCCACAAGATTCAGAAACTGCACGTAATCGTTTTTCCAGACCGCCAGGGAACGTTTGCATTCAAAAATATTCTGATTGCGGTTCCGGCTGATTTTTCCCTTCACAATTTCCTGTTCCATATCAATCAGGTATTTTTCCATCCGCTCCACCTTCTGCTGGCCACGCTTCAGAACGGTTTCAAAAAGTTCTTCCAGCCCTTCCTCCATGGTGGGATTTTCTGACCGGAGCAGAGTGTCTTTTTCTTCTTTCCGGGTCACCAGAATAAAGTCATGGGCATTCAGCAAAAATGCTGCGCTGACAGCATTCTGTACCCCCTCATGAAACCGGAAGGCCCCGTACAGGGAATCTTCTGTCAGTTTCACACCGCTCCAGTACTCCGGCTCCAGTTTATATATGGACTGCAGCAACAGTTCTTCCTGTGGATTTCTCTCTTTCCGCTCCAGCTTCTCCCGGTTCATCCACCGGATTCTGCCTGTCTCTTTCATGCTTCTTTCCTCCATTGGCAATCAGCAGCTGATACGGTATCGCCATCATTCAGCAGCTGATATGGTATCGCCATCATTTATTCTGACAATACTTTATGTAAAATTTCTGCCAGAGGCTCCATGGCATTCATGGCTTCCTCCAGCGTATTGGTCTGGGCTCCTACTTCCACCAGCAGGCTTTTGGGGCGGTAATGGAGATTATAGCGGTAGCCCTTCAGATAATTTGACCTGGCAAAACCAGGATAATATTCCTCCGCCGCCAGCTTAAGCTGAAAAGAAAAGGCCAGATTATCCGCCAGATACGGATTTGCCAGATAGGAAATATCCCCGTTGGCAGTGGTTCTGCTCAGTCCGTTGAAAAACATAATCTGAGCAGTCTGTTTTCCGTTTACTTCTGACACCAGACGGGTGGTGTCAGCCACCCCGTCCCGGTGCAGGTCTATCACCACCTCAATACCTGGATTTTCTGCAAGAATCTGTTCCAGGGCCGGGCCTGCATAAGAGTAGGCATTGTCCCTGTCTTTTACATCATATTCCCCGGTGTGGTGCATAACGTTATATCCCTTTTCCCGCAAAAGGGCCGCGAGATATTCCCCCACGCCTGGCACACCGGTACTGGTATCTCCCGGCGTGGAGTCCGCATACCCTTCCTGAGAATGGGTATGATAAATCAGAATCTGTACATTTTCAGCTCCGTTTTCCAGCTTCATGCTTTTTCCCAGGAGAGCGTCCGCATTTAGCTGGCTGCTGTCAACGGTGGTGGTACGGTCAATCTGATAAAAATTCTGTACCAGGTAGTCAAAATCATTTAATTTTTCTCTGGAAATCTCCTGCGCTTTTCCCCCGGTTCCGGCAGCAGTTTCCGTCTGCTTCTGTTTCTTATTTTTCTTATTTTTCTTATCTTTCTTATTATCTTTTTCTTCCGCTGCGGATTCCTCTGCCTGCTGTTTTTCCGCTGTTTCCTGTTCTCCCTGACCCTCCAAAGCCTGTTCCGCTTCCCGCTCATTTTCAGCCAGAAGGGCTCCGGCCAGATCACTTTCCACACTGGTATCATATTCCGTCATGGTTTCGCTGAACCGGCAGACCGGATACGTCTGCTCCAGTTTCTCCAGAAACCAGGCCCCCAGTGTGGGCGACTGCTCCTGTTCTTTTTCTGTTATCATAACCATCATGCAGTTTTTCCAGGCCTCCACCGCAATTTCCTCTTTCACCCAGGAAAGTACCTGCTTCAGCGCAGGTACTTTTCCCGTCTCTGACATGGTCTGATAACATACAAATACAAACAGGAGGCTTATGGCCAGCAGAATCCCTCCTGTATAATGTCTGGCTTTCTTTCTTCTCTTTTTCCTGAAAAATTTCCCCATTCTCTGTCTTCCTTATCCGTCATCTGCAAAAGGCAATGATAATCATGTCGAACAGTTAAATATATGCCTGTACGAAAATATTTATGCAAATGCAATGTTTAATCCCTCGGAAAGGGTATAACTCAGACGCCGGACAGATTCGTCAATATCTTTGGGGGTTACGAACATGGTATTTAACTGGGGAGACAGAAGTTCCCGAATCAGCTCGTATTTTTCCATGTCATTCAATGCATTCAGTCCGGTGGTCAGTGTCTCAAGATGGCTGTTCTCCTCCATGGCCTGAATCAGAGTGTGCATGGTATCATTTACAATGGTGGCCGCGTCCACAACCGTAGGCACGCCGATGGCTATCACGGGAATTCCCATGGTTTTTTCCGACAGCCCGTGGCGGTGATTTCCCACGCCGGAGCCTGGATTGATACCGGTATCCGTAATCTGTATGGTGCGGCTCAGCCTTCTGGTGCTTCTGGCCGCCAGTGCGTCAATGGCAATCATCACATCCGGTTTCGTCTCATCCACCACGCCCCGGATAATTTCCTGGCTTTCCATTCCGGTCTGAGCCATTACTCCCGGCACAATTCCGCTGACTGCATTCACCTCCTGTTCTCCGAACGCATATTTTCCAAACTCTTTCAGTACATGGCGGGTTATCAGCATATTGTCCACCACCCTGGGGCCCAGGGCGTCCGGCGTTACTTCCCGGTTCCCCAGACCCGCCACCAGCACCGACATGGTATCTTTCTTCGGCGGCAGGAGTTTCCGGATAATTTTTGCCAGCTCCAGGGAAATTTCCCGGTGATAATCCTCATCCTGACAGTCCATATTGGCTGCTTCCAGAGTAATATAGGTTCCTTTCGGCTTCCCCATGGCTTTCGCCCCGTTCTCCGTTTCAATTACCATAGTGGTAATTTTAATCTCTGACTTCTCGCGGTATTCCTCTTCTACCCGCACTCCTTTGATTTCCACATTGTCCTCTTCAAATTTCTCACGGGTTTCCAATGCCAAATCCGTACGCACCTGAAACTGCTCCATAACAATCCCTCCAAGAATATTTCCAGTTTTCACTTCATCTTACGCAACAATAACTGTTAGTATTTTTTACAAAAAGTGTTGGAATATGTATTGACAGACTGAAAATTTGGGACTAGAATATATGAGTATGTTTACATTAGAACGTCCGTGTCCGGATTTAATGAAACAACTGTAGAATACAGTACAATCCTGTTTCCGCATAACAGTCAACTGGATTGTCATACTTTTATAAAATTGGAGGTGTACGGATTGGCTAACATCAAATCAGCAAAAAAGAGAATTTTAGTAACTGCAACCAGAACAGCCCGCAACAAATCTATCAGATCTGCTGTTAAAACTTCTATTAAAAAGGTAGAAGCTGCCATTGCAGCAAATGATAAGGAGGCTGCACAGACAGCATTAAACGCTGCTATTTCTCAGATTAGCAGAGCTGCTTCCAAAGGTGTATATCATAAGAACAATGCAGCCAGAAAAGTTTCTCAGCTTACCAAAGCTGTAAATAAAATTGCTTAAGTTTGAAAGAACAAAGTGCGCATAATGAAGAAGCCGATACCGTCAGTCGGCTTCTTTTTATTATTTTATTCTTCGTTGTTAAGATTGCTGAAAAATACAGAAAAGAACATCTCGTAAAACTTCCGCTTAACTTCACGGTTCACCGGCACTCAGCCTCACAATCAGCACTTCCACTGCCATCCGGTCATTCATATTCCCGGTTTTCACATCCTCTTCCGCCTGCACACAGTCTGAAACAGCCTTTTTCAGCTGTTTTGGCGTAAAATGCCCTGACTGGGCAAGATGTTTCCGTGCTGCAAATTCAGGAATTCCCAGTCTGGCAGAAATTGCCCTGGAATCATACCCCTGCGACCGGAGTTCTTTCGCAAGGAGCAGATTCTGAAATTGTCTGGCCACCAGAAACAGAATACGCATGGGAGGCTCCTTCAGCGCAAGCAGGTCGTAATACAGCTCCAGGGCCTGTTTCTGCCTTTGCTCTGCAATGTGGTTCACCATATCAAAAATCCGGCCGTCAGTCTGTCCCACACAGACTGCTTTCACATCTTCTTCTGTAATGACATCCCGCCCCAGGGTATAACAGAACAGCTTTTCCAGTTCTTTGTCAATATTCTCCATATCGGTTCCGGCAGTTTCCAGAAAAAGCTGCATCACCGGCTGTGTAATTTTCTTATTTTCCCGCTTCAGACGGGTGAGAATCCACCGAGTCAGCAAATCTTCCTTCTGTCTTGGAAATTCCACCGCGCGCCCGGCGCCTTTCACAGCCTTGTACATCTTACTGCGCTTATCTACCTCATCTTCCACAAATACAAAGCAGGCAGCCGGTGCAATCTGTTTCATATAATCTGCCAGTTTATCACAGGAGGATTTGAAAAAACCGCTGTTCTCCACCAGAATCAGCCTGTGTTCCGCGAAAAACGGAAGTGTTTCCGCCAAATCAATCAATTCTTCAGGATTGATTTGTTTTCCTTCAAAAATACCAGTATTCATAGTATCTCCCTCAGAAGATAAGGCCTGCTTTAATTTCTTTCCGTACTGCTTTTTCAGATAGTCCTCCTCCCCATACAGCAAATACACCGGCCGAAAACTTCCCTTTTTAATATCTTCGTCTATATTCTTCATAAGCGCCCGCTCCTTTTCCACATCAATCTTCTTCCCGTCTATCTTACCATACTATTTTTATTCTTTCAAATTCAGAAAAGATTTCACCTGAATCCCTCGCTCTTTCGGACAAATGGTAATCTGCCCCCTGTCCATGGTGCACATCACCTGACTTCCGACGCTTTTTATCCGCTCCAGCGCCTCCTGCCCCGGATGTCCGTAGGAATTCCCTGTTCCGCAGGAAATAACAGTTACGGTCGGAGAAATTGTCTCCAGAAACTCCAGACTGTTGGATCCATTGGAGCCATGATGTGCTGCTTTATAAAAGTCCGGATGTTTTCCCTTCGTTTTTCCCATCCACATGTTTAATTCCTGTCGCTGCAGTAACTGCTGTTCCTGTTCTGCGCTGATATCTCCGGTAAACAGCCCGGCAAAGCCCCGATATTCCAGAGAAACCACAAGGGAACTGTCGTTTCGCTCCTCCTTTCCTGTTTTATATCCGTCTGCTTCCGGGTGAAAGACTGTAAATTCCGCATGTTCTGTGCCGAACTTCATACCGGGAGCCACCCAAATCACCTGGCATCCCGCTCCCTCTGCCAGTTCCAGCAATTCTTTTGAGGCTTCGTCCCGCACCATGCCCTGTGCAAGCACCAGATATTCTATTCCGTATCCTTCTTCCAGCAGTTCTTTCAGACCGCTGATATGGTCATTATCTGCATGGGATACAATCCATCCCCGTATGGAGCCGATTCCTCTGGATTTCAAAAAGGGAAGAATCCGGCAGGTTCCCACCTGCTTCACATCGCTGCTGCCTCCGTCCAGAAAAAAATGTTCTCCTTCTTCTGTCTGAATCAAAATCCCGTCTCCCTGTCCCACGTCCAGCACGTCAATCTCAAACCGGGGCCCTTTCCGCAAAAACAGTATCATTCCAAGGGCCGCTGCAATTCCTGCTGCCGCAGCCGTTTTTCCTGTTCTGTGCCCCGGAGACTGTACAGGCCCGGAAACGAAATTATCTGTATGTTCCGAATGACATCCGGACTGGTAATTGCTGAAACGGTACAGGTACAGTATCACTGCCAGAACCCCATAATAGACAAACACCAGTATGAGTTCCGGCTTTCCTGCCAGAAATACCGCTCCCGGCAGTTTTAAAGCACTGCGGCAGATTTTCTCATTTCCGGCAAGGAGCCATCCTGCAGGACGCAGAATCACTTTCCCCGCCATGGGAAACAGGCTTCCTGTTACGGCTCCCAAAAGTCCCAGTCCCAGCAGAATACCAAGAAAAGGCAGTACGCATCCGTTCACCAGAATGCTGTAACAGGAAATTTCATAATAAAAGTACAGGGACAGAGGCAGGGTAGCAAGCTGGATACAAAAACTCATGCATATGGTATCTTTCCAATGCTGTATCAGCAGCTTTCCCGTTTTTCTAAAAAAACCGCCGCCGCTTTTCTCTGACTTTTCTTCCGTATATTCCTCTCCTCTGTCCTTTCTCAGAATCCCGGCAACCACCGTCACTCCCAGAACTGCTCCGTAAGAAAAGAGAAATCCTGCATTATCCGGAAGAAACGGATTTTCCCAGAGCTGAAGGGCACCGGCGACTCCAAGGGATGTCAGGGAATCGTAACTGCAGCCCAGAAACCGTGCAGACAGAGACAGACAGAACATGCAGACTGCCCGAAAGGTGGAAATCTCCATACCGGACAGCAGGCCAAAACTGCATACCAGGCCTGCCGACAGCAGAATCCGCAGGAAAAAGGGACAGGAACATTTCTGCAGCAGCCGGTACAGACCCATACCGAACAGCGACACATGCAGGCCGGAAATGGCCAGAATATGCCCAATACCTGCTGCCTGATACAAATCTTTGCTCTCCTGTTCCAGCAGGGATTTATCTCCCAGCGTCATGTCGGCCATCAGTCCGGCATTTTTTTCAGACATGCACTGCTGATATGTATTTCTGAGCCTTCGGCGTATTTTTTCCAGTATCCGGACAAAGGTTCCGCCTTTTCGCAATATCACCGTTTCCTGTTCTGCATACAGGCGAAATTCCGTTTTTCTGCTCTGATAATATTGTTTTTCGTTGAAATTCCCCTCATTGCGGGCTGTTTGAAATGCATCATACGCTCCGGTTACCTTCACAATATCTCCCCGCTGCATATGATGTTCAGAACTGTATACAAGAATCCCGTTGCCGGGATAAACTCTGCCGTCCGCCAGTATTCTGGTATCGGTCAGAACATAAAGACACTGCTCCTGTTTTTCTTCTTTTCTGAGAACTTCTCCCTGTACGGTAAGGGCGCCGCTTTCTTCCGCCGCTGCTTCCAGCCTGTCCCGCCGGCTCTGCTCTGTCCGTAAATGACACATCCCGCAGGAAAATGCCAGCATACAGGCCGCGCTCCGAATCAGTATCACCCGCCAGGGCTTCTCCTGACAGCGGATGATTGCCTGTCCGGTATACAGAAGAAGGGCCAGCAATCCGCCTGCCGGCCACAGGCTTCCATATTTTTCAAAAAGAATTCCCATAAGAAATGAAAAGGACAGGCAGCAGACTACACGATTAGTCACCGGATTCCCCCTCTTCAATTACCACATTTTCCACACCGTCTTCCTGTTTTGTCTCCTGAGAGCGAACACTCTCGTCCAGATAATCCAGATTCCTCTCATACACGGTGCTCAGTTCCATTTTTTCCCGGTATACTCCCTGGCTGTCTCCATTCACGGAAATCTGCACTTTATTGATATTTGCCAGTTCTGCCAGAGAATTGACAATGGAATAGATTACCACCGGTTCTGCAATCTCATAATTCTGACTGAGAAATCCCTCATTCAGGTTCACAAATCCCACGCCGTCCAGCACAGATACATTTACCAGTTTGGTTCCTTCCGGAATGGCAGAGCGCTTTCCGTTTCCCTTGGGCCCTTTTAACAACTGCTCAATCACCAGTTTTTCCAGGGAAATATTGCTGCTGTAATGGACTTCCTGCACTTCCGGAATCAGCGCCGTTCCTTTGGGATTGGAAAAATACAGGGTGATACTGGCAGTCTGAATGGTATTAATCTGTTCTCCCGGATTCTCTATAAAACTCTCTGCCGTCATCAGGCCAATCAGATTCCCGCCTGCATCCGTCAAAGGCGAATCCATCACATAAAAGGATATACAGTCCACGCCTTCCACCTGAATCAGCGTTCTCACAATAGCAGCCCTGCACAGCACTTCCCTGACATTGTCCATCTCCATATAAGCGCTGTTAAAGTACAGATACAACTGGGAGTTATCCAGCTTCCAGGATTCCAGTTTCACCTGTTCCGGAAGGGCTCTGTGATAATCTGAACGTTTTTTATCCTGTACCAGCTTCCGCAGCAGCTCCCGTATCAGTTCTTTATCCTCCTCTGCCTCCGGTTCATATCCCACTGCAACGGTTTTGGTATTATCTTTGTTGACATAATAAATCTTATATTCTGATGCGTCTTCCCCTCCTCCTTCACAGCCTGCAAGACCTGCGAGGAAGAAGAAAAGAAACAGCAGGCAAAGACCTTCCTTCATTTTTCTCATTCCAGACTCCTACACGATATACATCAACGGGATACGGACGGTAAAGATTGTGCCCTCCCCCTCTTTGCTGTGGGCTTTGATGGCGCCGCGGTGCATGAGAACCGCATTTCTTGTAATGGCAAGTCCCAGACCCGTTCCGCCGATTTCTCTGGAGTGGGATTTGTCCGCCCGGAAAAACCGTTCATAAATATGTTCCAGCGCTTCTTCCGGAATACCGATTCCGGAATCCTCCACCCGAACAAAGAAATATTTGTGGTCTGCATTTAAGGATACATGCACCCACCCTTCCGGTTTATTGTATTTAATGGCGTTTTCCACCAGATTGCTGAGGGCCAGGGACAATTTCACCTCATCCACCTCCGCGCTCACGGGACGGAAACTTTCCAGGACCAGTTCAATATTCTGTTTCTCCGCAATGGGCCGCAGGCGTTTCATAATCATTTCCAGCAAATCATTGATATTGACCGCAGAAACATTCAGAGTTCCCGCTGCCTTATCCATTTTCACCAGAGACAGCAGATCATTGATAATCTTATTCTCCCGTTCAATCTCCTCTGCAATATCCCCCATAAATTCTTTGTACAGTTCCACCGGAGCATCCCCCTGGGCCAGCAGGGAATCCGCCAGCACCTTCATGGAGGTAAGGGGTGTTTTCAGCTCATGGGACACATTTGACACAAACTCCTGTCTGGAATCGTCAATTACCCGCATTCTGCCCCACATCTCGTTAAAGGCATTGGAAATAGCCTCTGTTTCCGTGTAATCGGAAATCATCAGATTTTCCTCATCCTCTGTCTGTACTTCTTCCAGATATTTGGTCAGTTTTCCAAAAGGACGCACCAGACGTGCGGACCAGAACAGAGCAAGTCCCAGAATCACCACCAGATTCGCCAGTTCTATAATCATGGCATTGTCTTTCAGGTAATCAAAGTTAAGCATAATACTGTCTGTGGACACGCTCACCAGCATGACGCCCTGACTTTTTTGAGAATCGGCCTTTTTCAGGGGAATTGCCAGTTCTATATACCGGTTTTTAGAATCATATTTGGTGATTTCCTCTCCCTGGAAACTCTTTACCACTTCCTCGGAAATAATGGTTTTCCCTGTGTCCAGCCCATAGGTATCTTTTACAATCTGAAAACCGCTGTTGATAATCAGAACTCTCCCGTCATAGATATTGGACAGCATTTCAAGCTGCGCATTGATGATTTCCACAGAAGTGTCTTTGATGTAATCGTATGTAATCACCTGATTACTCAGCATTTTGGCCTGGCCCAGCACGTCAATGCTGCGGTTGGACACGGCCCGGTTTTCATAGCTGGCAAGGATTCCTGCCCGCAATACCACATTCGGGATGATACCCATCAATGCCATAAGTAAAAACAGCCGGAATTTCAGGCTGTGCAAAAATTTCAGTTTTTTCATCTCTGTTCCTTATGATTTATACAGCAAAAATTTTACTGCGCTAACCCTGATAATAATATCCCACGCCCCATTTTGTGTGCACATACTTCGGTTCACTGGGATTACTCTCTATTTTCTCCCGCAGCCGCCGCACATGTACATCCACGGTACGCACGTCTCCGGGATAATCGCTGCCCCATACCAGATTCAGCAGCTTTTCCCGGCTGTAAACTTTGTTTGGATTCAGCACCAGAAGTTCCAGCAGATCAAATTCTCTGGCTGTTACGTTGATTTCTTTTCCCAGGATAAACAACCGCCTGCTCTCGCCGTCCAGCTTCAGGTCTCCATGCTCTACCAGCCTGGAATCTTCTTTCCCCGCCTGATTTGGGGAAGTCCGTCTCATAATGGCCTTAATCCTGGCTTTTACCTCCAGGATATTAAAGGGCTTTGTTATGTAGTCATCCGCCCCGTATTCCAAGCCCAGAATCTTATCCATATCGTCCCCTTTGGCCGTAAGCATCACAATGGGCACAGAAGAAAATTCCCGTATGTGCTGGCATACCTCGAATCCGTCCATTTTCGGCAGCATGAGATCCAGTAAAATCATATCATAAGTATTCTCCGTAGCCAGCTTCAATGCATCTTCACCGTCATAGGCACAGTCCACTTCCATGCCATCCTGCTCCAGGCTGAAACGGATTCCTTTTACGATTAATTTTTCATCATCCACT
This sequence comes from Lachnospiraceae bacterium JLR.KK002, assembly GCA_036941025.1. Taxonomy (NCBI): domain Bacteria; kingdom Bacillati; phylum Bacillota; class Clostridia; order Lachnospirales; family Lachnospiraceae; species Lachnospiraceae bacterium JLR.KK002. The sequence goes on along the minus strand of JAYMNP010000001.1, from coordinate 885,043 downwards.
ACAAGAACTTTCTTTGCCATATTTTCCACCTCAATCAACTTTGATGCTGTCCTTTATTTTAGAAAATACACCATCTTTGATTCCTTCTATTTTCATCAAATCTTCCGTACACTGAAAACTGCCGTTGGCTTCCCGCCAGCTAAGAATACTCCTGGCCTTTGCCGCGCCAATTCCAGGCAACGTCATCAGCTCTGTTTCCGTAGCAGTATTCAGATTAATCCTGCCATCGTCCTCCTGCTTCGGAAGCAGTTCCTGAGCTGCCGCCTCCTCAGCATCGAGTATATAAACCATCTGGCCGTCTTCCAGAATTTCCGCCTGATTCAGGCTTCTCGTATCCGCTTCTTCTGTGGCTCCTCCTGCCAGCTCCAGGGCCTGAAAGATACGGCTGCCCGCTTCCAGTTCATAGACGCCGGGCTTTGCCACCGCACCGCTTACCTGCACATAAATCACCGGATTTTCCTGTGAATCTGCCCCGGACACTTCTTCTTCGAAAGTATCCTCCTTCCGTTCTTCCTCCTGCCCGGTCAGAAGAAGTTCATTTTCCTGCCCGCTCTGGCAGCCGCCGAAACTGACTGTCAGAATCAGCAGAATTATAATATAAATTATTTTCTGTTTCATACTTTTCTCCGTTCTCTCTGTTTATCATGGTTACAGATGTTTTACCTGCAGCGGACAGTCTGCCGCTGTCAGATATACGCAGAGAAAAGTCTTATTCACGAATCCTTTATATTGTAACGAAAATCAGGAATTATTACAAGAGTATTTCAAAAATATTGAAATTTTTTGTTACAGTTCAGGATTCCCATTTAAACAGAATGATTCCTCCGATACAGACAGCCATTCCAATCACTCTGCGCCAGGAAAAGGGCTGTTTATCCACGCCGAACAGTCCGAACAGTTCGATCAGATATGCTACGGCTAACTGGGCCACCACAATCAGCATAACCGCCTGGGCCGGGCCCAGCGTATCCATGCTTTTTATTACCGTATATGTGATAAATGCTCCGATAACGCCGCCCAGAAGCATATATTTAGGCTGTATCTGCAATATCCCCGCAAAACTTGTCCTGTCTGTAAAAAACCAGCCCACCAGGCAGATAATCAGTGCTGAAAACTGCACCCAGCTATTGCTCACCCACATGCTGGTACTTTTCGTCACTCCTGTATTGAATACTCCCTGAACGCTCATCAATGCTCCTGACAACAGGGCAATAAAAATTCCAATCATGGTTTTTCCTCCTGAATCCACTGTTTCTATGTAGGATATACCATAACTGGAATTTTTATACCGGATTACAGGGAAAAGGTTCCGACCTGTCTCTGTCGTTCAGAGCCCTGACCCTGTATTACCTGTTTTTCTTTCTGAAATAATCATCAATTTCTTTCTTTATCTTCTCAGGCGGCAGGGTTTTCAGCAGATAGCCTGCCGGCTTCAGAGGGATTACTTTATGAACGCTTTCTTTGTCCACTTTGCCTGTTAAAAACATAACCGGTATATCTGCAAATTCTTCCTCGGAACGAATCATTTCCAGAACCTGGCTGCCGTCACAGACCGGCATTTCATAATCCAGAATAACCAGATCCGGCCTGCATAATGTAATACCTCTGATTGCTCCCAGTCCGGAATTACTCTCCGTAATCTCATAATCTTTCCCCAGAAGTTCCTGCAATGTCTTGCGCATAAAATCCGAATCATCCACCACCAGTATTTTTTTCTTTTTGCTCACCTGATTCTGATTCTCATGATTTTTATCCAGGTATTTTTTCACTTCCGTCATTGCATTTTCTGCTTTGAGGGCAGTTTCATTTTTCCCGGATACTTTATTCTGCTCCGTAATCAGATGAGGCGCAATGGCACAAAAGGCAAAATATCCTTCCCCTGTGTCAAACAGCAGACTAAACTGAGGTTTCCGGCCCTCAAATCTTTTCTGGAACTGCTCAAAACTCAGGAGATTTTCCTCTTTTACTTCATAATCATCGGCAGATATAAACTGTTCTCCGATGCGTCCCGCAAATTGCTGAGCCGTATATCTGGCAGCATTCACCATCATAACATTCAGTTCCTCGGACTGATCACCAAGCATACGCCCGATGGTATTCACGAGAAGTTTTTCCTCAAATACCAGAATGATTTCCCATTCTTCCTGCTGACTGGCCCCGTAAACTATACGGTAATAAATTCCTTTTCCAAATTTCTCTCCGCCGTAACACTCGCTGACCACCCGTGTCTTCAACTGGAACATATCTTCCAGAAGCTGAAGAATCATCTGCCCCATGACTGCCTGTTTTTCTTCCGGCAACAGATCTCCCCATCTGCTCACAACTTTTCCTGTAATGGCCCGGTCCTCTGTCAGAGTATGTCCGATAAGCCAGCCGGCGCAGACGCCGAGAAAATGATTTATAGCCTCCGGAGAATAATCTGACTGATTCAGTTCTTTCTCCAGAGCCGGAAGGGTCTTTTTCCGAAAATTGTCATGCACCCGTCTGTGTGTGTCAAATCCCGCATAACTGATGGAAGCCATATAAACTTCTTCTTCAGCAAAATGCTTCCTGGCATGTTCCTTAAAGTACTTGATTCCCTCCTGGCAGACCCACTTACTTTTCTCATCGTTCTTTTTGTCAGTGAGGAGTTTACTCAAAATACTGAACAGTTTCCGGTGTTCCCTGTCAATTACTTCTACTCCTATATTAAATCGATCCTGCCATACTAATTGATTCCCCATAAATGTCCTCCTTTTGTACAACAATATCTTATGGTCTTATTCTCAATGGAAACCATACATTTATATTATACAAAATGTTTGTTCCTCTGTCACTACCTTTTTGGAACAATTTTCCTACCTTTTTTCACATATAAGTTCCGTTTCAGCAGGGTTTGTTTCGTCTGTTCATTGTCCTGTCAGATTTTCCCGTACACTTCCTTCCACTCCATATCCACACTCTTTCCAATGCTGTGGTAGTATGCAAGGAACAGGAAGATTCCCGCCAGGCCAAGGAGCTTACGGATACTTCCTCCCTGTTTCGCCCAGGTTACGATTCGGTGGATCATCTCCTCTTTCTCCTGCTCTGTGATTCCGTTCTCCCCTTCAAAGTACAGCAGCAGGTAGCCAAAACCTGCGATCATGGCCAGAGTGGCGCAGATCTGCACATGGGTGCTGTCCCCTGTCTGCGGTTCCCCTCCCAGGGGCTTTCCGGTCTTTCCATGCCCTCCGGGATTCCCCGGATTTTGGTCTGCCGGTACTTCCTTCGGCACCTCCCGGCTTCCGCTGATGTTCAGGGTGACTTCCGCCGCGCTTTCATTCCCCGCATGGTCTTCCGCTTCCACACGGAGGATGTGCTTCCCTTCTCCCTTTATCTTTACCGTGAACTCACAGACTTCCGCAAAATCCCCGGTAAAGTCTTCTTCCGGAAGGCTGACGCTCTTCTTTTTATCCACCTGGTACCGGACGCCGAAAATCCCTGAAGTCACACGGTCTTCTTCACTGTCCCTGACTTCCACCTTCACTTCCAGGGGCTTCCCTCCCGCAGTCTCTTTCGTCCCGTCAAAGCGGATTTCCGGGGCATTGTCCTCCACAATCACCCCTCCCCCTTCTGCCGTTAATGTCTTCTGTGCTGACACGTTGCCTGCATAATCGGTACAGGTCAGGTATACCTTCCCTTTGAATTCTTCCTCAATGGCTATCCGGGCCTCATAGCTCCCGCTTTCCGCCTCTCCACGGATACTCCGGAGAACCGCGGCGGAGCTTCCGTATGCTGCCATGGTATCGGTCATGGTGTGGAGTTCTGTGAAGGCTGCCTGCCCGTCCTGCTCAGTTCCGTCTTCCGCCACCAGCAGGTATTCCGCCCTGGCAAGGCCGCTCCCCTCCTCTGTCACCGGCACGGTAACCACCATGCTTTCCTTCTGAATAAGCCAGTCCAGGAAGTCCCGGCTCCCTTTACTGAAGGAGGCCTTCCCCATCGCAGGAGCCAGCTCATCCGCCCATTTTGCATACAGGGTGGTTTTCAATGTTCCCGTATTTTGTTCCACAGGGCTTCCAAAGTCCCAGATTCCTCCGTCCAGTCCCTTATCGTCCATGTACCAGCCTTTGAAATTATAGCCTCTCCGCAGCGGGTCGCTCACCTGCCCCAGCAGGCCTCCGTAACGGATATGCTGTGTGTCCGGTGCTTTCCCGTAGCCTCCGTTCAGGCTGAAGTCCACTTCATAGATGAGCCTGTCATAGTACAGCTTTAACACCAGGCTTCCGTCTCTTTCCACGGTTCCCTTTGGCTTTCCGGAAGGATGGGACAGGTTCAGGGTAAATCCGGTATAGGTTTTCCGGGACGCTTCCGCTTCCGTTCCCACAGTCCCGGTCAGGAGCTCTGTGTCACTGTCCATCCTGGTGTATTCTTCACCGGTCAGGTTCTGGCAGTAGTATTCCACCCGGTAAGGGGCTGTCTCCGGGGCAGGGGCGTCAGGCCCGGAGGGTTCCGGCTCAGAGGGGCCAGATGGCTCAGATGGTTCCGGGGCTGCGGAATTCCGCCATACTGCGTAGAGCAGGGTATCCTCTTCCAGCTTCCGGGTGCTTCCCGGTTCGTATGAAGTTCCGGTTCCGTCCGCCTCTGTGTTCCATCCCACAAAGGTATGGCCTTCCCGGTGGATGGTTCCGGCTATGGTGAAGTCCGGATACTTCTGTGTGATTTCCTGATGGACACTGGCATAACAGGCCTTTTTCTCCGGAGCCGGCGCCTCCCCTCCCCCGTTGGAATCATAGGACAGGGTAATGTCTTTTTCGTAGATTCCATAGTATTCCGTCAGGGGCTCTGTCAGAGTAACCGTCCGTCCCGGCTGTATATCAGGGTCAGCTGTATACGCCCCTTTGCTTTTATTCCAGCCCAGGGCTGTCCAGCCTGCCATTTCCTTAATTTTCGGAACTGTAATGTCAGCTCCGGACACGGTATCTTCCACGGTATTCACTATGGTTTCCTTCTGGTTCGGGCCCCCGGAATAGAAGTCGGCATTGAACTGCTTCTGGCCCTTTGGAAGGAAAACGGCATACAGGGTGGTGTCTTTGGTAAAAGATTCCCGGCTTCCCGCTGTGTAACGGTTCCCGCTTCCGTCCGCCTTCGTGTTCCATTCCACAAAAGTATGGCCTTCCCGGTGGATGGCCGGGGCTATGGTAAAGTCCGGGTCCTGATACCCGATGGTTTCATGGACATTGGCATACCGCTTCTGTGTATCTTCCGGAGGCGTGCTGTCCCCTCCGTTCGCGTTGTAGGTGAGGGTAACGTCCGTTTCATAGATTCCGTAGTAACTGGTTTTATCCTTTTCCAGCGTAACGGTCTCCTTCGGTTTTACCGCTCCTTCATAGCCGGAAGGGTCTTCCTCCTCCCAGCCCAGGAATGTCCAGTCCGTTATGTTTTCCGGGGACGGAACTGTAACGGTTCCTTCTGTTGCGTCTTCATCCCTTATGTCGCTCTCTGATTTTATCCGGAGAGGATTCCCGGAATAGAAATCAGCGATAAAGGTTCTCTTCCCTTTTTCCTTGTAGACCGCGTACAGGGTGGTATCTTCCTGTATGGAAAATGAACTGCCTGTTTCATGCAGTGTTCCCCCTCCGGATTCCTGTTCACTCCAGCCCTGAAAGATGTAACCGGAAACTTCCGGCCCTTCTGCCAGAATAAAGTCTGCTTCTTTATATGTAATCTCATCTTTATGGACGTTGGCGTAGCAGGTTTCTTTTCCTTCTCCCGGCATGGTAACGTCTGCTGTAACTGCTTTGTCTGCGGAATCATAGGTGAGGGTAACTTCCTTCTGATAGATTCCGTAGAAATCTGTTTTCTCCTGCTCCAGTGTAACGGTGGTATTCGGTTTCACATCCCCGTTGTATAAAGAAGGACTTTCCCTCTCCCAGCCCACCGCTTCCCAGCCTTCCATGGCCTGAAGGGATGGGGCGGTAATATCCGTGCTGGCGGTAGGTTCTTCTTCTGTTTTTGAGACAGTCTCCAACTGGCGCAGGCTGCCGGAATAGAAGTCTGCGGTGAAGGTTTTCTTTGCTTTTTCCTCATAGACCGCGTACAGGGTATCATCCTCCTGTATGGAGTATTTCGTTCCCGCCTCATGCAACTCCCCGCTTCCGTCTCCCTGTTCACTCCAGCCTTTGAAGGTATAACCGGGAACCTCCGGCCCGGATGGGAGGGGAAAAACTGCGTCCTGATATGTAATGGCCTCATGAACGTTGGCATAGCGAAGGGCTTTCTCTGCCCCCGGCATGATTACCTCTGCTGTAACTATATCATCTGCGGAATCATAGGTGAGAGTCACTTCCTTCTGATAGACTCCGTAATACTTTTTCCCATCCTCCGTCAGGGTACATTCCCCGCCCACTGCAATGGTATCCGTGCTTTCATATGCTTCGGCATTTTCATTCCAGCCCAGGGGCGTCCAGTCGGGAAAATCCTGCAGGGCCGGGGCGGTAATGGTTACGCTCTCCACATCTTCTTCCACTTCCTGTTTCTCGTGACGGGGTTCGGAAGGGCCGGGGCCTCCGGAATAGAAGTCGGCGGAGAGGGTTTTCTTCTTGTACACCGGGTACAGATGGAGGTCTTTCGTCATCATCACCGTTTCACCGCCCTCGTAGATTTTGCCTGTCCCATCCTCGTTTTCACACCAGCCAAGGAACTTTTCCTGATTCGGAATGGGGTCTGCCAGGCCATCCACAGACTGTATGGTGGCAGAAGTTCCGGAACTGTACTTCGTATTATCTGTGACTTTTCCGTCCACGTCATGATAAAAAATCATAAATTTTTCTTCCGTATCATCTCTCATCAGGTAAATCAGATTTCTTTCTTCATCCAATTTCTTATACCATTCTTTACCATTAACATCAACAACAGATATTTTATCTCGTTCTTCCTCCGTCAAATGATAATCATCTGTACCCTCTGCGATCACATAACCCTTCTCTGCCTCCAGATAAACGGTCACTGGATAATTCAAAGTACCATTAACCAATACTTTCCGAGGCACTGAATTCTGAGAATCCAGATAAATACCATCCACGCCAGATTTTGTTTCATCCACGGAAAACTTTATATTATCAGATATTTTAAAATAAGTTTCATGTAATTGGCTTTTTTCGGAAGAAATAAAAATAGCACCACTTCCTGCATATTCCTCCCAACTACTTGAATTTCCCTGAAAAGTTCCTCCATCCAGACACGTTGTTGCTCCTTGATGAGAACCATAGGCATATCCACTATGGTAAATCGCCCCTCCTCTTCCAGACGTAGTATTTCCAATGAAATCTCCCCCTTTAATATACACTGTTGCCTCCCTATTATAAAGAAATCCTCCTCCATGAGTATATTTTCTTAATTCATTTAAATCTACAGCCTCATTATAACTGTAGCTTCCACCATTTATTGTCAGAATGCTCTCCAGATTACATTTTACTGCTCCTCCCTCACCTGCAGAGCATTTCTCAATTATACAGTCATTAAATTCGGCTTCTCCATAATTACTCAGATCAATTGCTCCACCTTCATCTGCTTTACAATCCTGGATTTTACAACCATTATCCAATATCAGAGTATTAACTGAGCCGGTATTTCTTCCCGAATAGTAAATTGCTCCTCCAATACGTGCAGAGCATTTCTCAATCACACAACCATTAAGTTTTAACGCTGCATCCTCAGAATAAATAGCCCCTCCGCCATCATACTTCGCCGAACAATTTTTAATCCTGCAATTTTCATTTAATGTCACTATACTGTCCTTGCCACAACAAAATGCCCCTCCACTACGTTCTGCGGAACAGTTTTCAATTATACAGTTTTCAAAATTTGCTACTGTTCCTTTTATATTTCCTCTTGCCCCTTCTAAATAAAGAAAACCTCCATTATTTTTTACTGAACACCCATTAATCACACATCCATTAAAATTTGCTGTAACATTTGCACTTAGCACAATCACTCCATCGCCAGCTGAACTATTACGTATGCAATTTTGAATTTCACAATTATCTTCTATTGTGAGTTTACTGTCTATTTCAACATCTATTATTGGGTAAGCAGAAGGTATTCCTCCACCATCTAACTTAATATTTTGCAGTATCAGGGTAGCAAATCTATATGTTTCAATTTTTGCAGCATTGCTTCCTCTTTTAATTGTTCCCCCACCCTGAATATAAACAGTTCCCCTGATTATCAACTTATTTTTAAATGTTAAAGTTACATTATCCTCAATCACCAGTTTTTCACCAGATAAAACCTTGCCATCCCATTCCGTATCCTCACTAATCACAATCGTATCAGAAGCAGCCCGCGCCCCATACTCTCTTTCTTCCGCTCCACTCACATATTCTTCCGTCAGTTCTTCCCCTGTCCCGGACTCCTCTTTCTTTCCTTCAGAAAACGTTTCCTGCCCTGCTCCATCCCCTTCTGAATTATCCCCGGATTTTACCGTCACCTGAACCTCCGGCAGCCCCACGCCTTCCGCCAGCACATACCCTTCCGGCAATACAGGCGCAAACACGTAAACCCCTTCCGTTTCGCTGTCATACGCAGGGGTTCCTGTCCAGGTAACATGTTCTATTACAACAGTTTTTTCTGAATTTGAGTTTGAGTTTGAATCTATATCTGTCTCCGGTATTGTCTCCGGATTCCCTTCCGGCACTTCCCCTGTACCTGGCTCTGTGTCAGGAGCCGGAGATTCCGGCTGTTCTTCCGGCCCGTTTTCTGCCGGAGTTTCCGGTTCTTCAGCTTCATTTTCTGCCGGAAATTCTGCTTCACTATTCTCATTGCCTGAAGAAGAATCTCGCATTTCTTCCGGAGGAACTGTCTCATCCATATCTTCCGGAACTTCCAGTGTTTCTTCCGGCCGACTTCCACTTTCCGGATCTGTCCCTTTCACATCCGGACTTTCCTCTGGCTGAACCGGAGTTTCCGGATTTACGTTGCTGTCCTGTCCCGCCGGAACACACACTGCTTCCAGGGTCTTCGGCAGGTTCAAATCCTCCAGGGGCGTTCCCGGTTCCACGGTCTGATATTTTACTTCATCCGGCAATTCGGAAAAGGACAGAATTTTCCTCTGAGGTTCTTCCGCCTGCACTTCGGAACCATACCCTTCCATGGGCAGAGACGCCAGCAGCAGACAGGCACAGAGCAGAACTGACAGCAGTTTCTGCAGGATGGGATGCCTTTTCTGAGATAATAATCTTTCCGAAAAATTCTCTTTGGCTGTTTTCATTTCATAACACACTCCTTGTTTTAAACATCACATTCCCTTGTGATGCGGGCACAGTGATTCCGTATTTTACCGTTGGATAAAAATATTAACTTAATTATAGCGAACCGGAATGAAAATTTCCACAATATTATGAGAATTATTTCTGTTTTATTGGCTGTTTTGCTGCATCCTTTTCCTTCAAAAAACCGGAAACCTGTTTCAGGCTTCCGGCTTTCTGTTTTACTTATATTATTCTTGTCCATAACGTACCCGAATGCATAACATCTCGTAGTATTATTTCAGGCAGAACATGGAAATTCGCTGCCTGTTATGTTTACAAATACATTCTGGCTGTTTCTTCTGGCAAATGAAACTTTTCCTGGATTTTATTCAAAATTATACTGTCTGCAATTTGTAAATCCTTTAATGCTGATACCATCGCTTTTATTCCTTCCTGCCTTCCCTCCTGCCTTCCTTCCTGCCTTCCCTTTTCAATACCTTTCTCCTCCACTCCCTTACTTAAATTGCACATAAGCGACACCTCACTTTCCAATGTCTGAGTCATTCTGATATGAAAATCTTTCTCCAATATCCGGCACTTATCCTCTGAATCTGTCTCTGTGGACAAAAGCACATGCAACAATTTTAATAAATCTGTACCTGAATCTTCCTCTTTCCCAAGGCAGATCATAACAACCGCCATCAAATCATAATCCGCTTTGCATTCCTTTACGCTGCCCACCAGGTTCTCTTCCGCAATATAATAACGGGTAATACTGTTCTCTCGGTTTTTGGGCGGATTCATGCAAATCCATATGCTGTATACCTTTTTGATATTCTCATAGTGAGAATTTGTAAATTCTGTTCCGTATTGCGCGGAAACCATCCGGCTGCAATAATAGACTCCCCTCTTTATCAGCGGATACCCCGGATAGAAGTCATTTTGCGCTTCAAGATTCATAATCAGACGAATTAATTCCCCGGATACAGGGGCTGTTGCAAAAAACCGGATATCATAGGTAACGGTTCCTTCTGTCAGAGAAGTATCTTCATTTCCAGCTCCATGTATCATAGAAACATGATTGGATTCATCCGGGGCAACTGCCACTTCTCCTACCTGTGGTGTATCTTCAATATATTTCTCTGCAATCTCATTCACATCACAATCACGATATTCTTCCAGGCAGTTCTTCATAATCCATGCTAAAATAATTTTTTCCGAAAGCAGCCGCTTACAGGCCGCATCATAACCGGCTTTCTCATCAGACACACGGATATTCTTCGCTATGGTAGTGTCCATATTCATGACCTCACCCCTCCTGCTTATATTTTATCATAATCTTTTCTGGCAGACTACCCATATTTTCTTTAAAACCCCATAGGTAGGCCATACGCCTCCCACGGGGTTCAAAATACAATTTTTATTCTCTCCATTTACCTGAGTTTCCATCATCAGACACACTTTTACTTTCCGTATGGCTCAAAGATTTTTCTCAGAATTTCTGTCATCTCATCCACATGCACTTTTTCAATCACAAGGGGCGGCACAAACCGCAGCACATTATTTCCTGCGGTAATCAGAATCAAACCCTGCTCCAGAGCTTTTTTGCTGATTTCTCCTGCCGGCACTTCCGGCCCTAACTCCAGCCCCTGCATCAGGCCCAGGCCACGCCTTGCCTTCACAAATCCGTAATCCTGTTTCAGTTCTTCCAGCTGTTCTTCCAGATAGACGGAAATCTCCTGCACATGGCCGGTAATATTCTGCTCTTTAAAAATATCCAGCACCTTGCTGACTGCCGCGCCCACAAAGGGATTTCCCCCATAGGTGGTACCATGGTCTCCCGGTTTCAGGGAAGACCGGGCCACTTTTTCTGTCATCAGAAAGGCTCCCACCGGAACGCCGCAGCCCAGCGCCTTGGCGCAGGTCATGATGTCCGGCTTTACGCCATACGTCTGCCAGGCAAACATCTGGCCGCTTCTTCCCATACCGCACTGGATTTCATCCAGAATCAGCAGAATATCATGGATTTCACAGAGCTGCTTAACCCCCGTCAGAAACTCCTGCTCAGCAGGATAAATACCGCCTTCTCCCTGTACTGTTTCCATAATAATGGCGCAGGTTTTCTCACTGATAAGAGCTTCCAGGCTGTCCAGATTATTATATTCCGCAAATTTTACAATGCCGGGCAGCGGTTCAAAAGGTTCCCGGTAATGGGCATTTCCCGTTACGGACAATGCCCCAAGGCTTCTTCCGTGAAAAGAATGTTCCATGGCAATAATTTCATGGTCCGTAGTCCCGTCTTTTTCGTAAGCATATTTTTTGGCCGCCTTAATGGCCCCTTCGATTGCCTCAGTTCCGCTGTTGGTAAAAAATACCCGCTCCATGCCGGAAACCTCGCAGAGTTTTTTTGCTGCTTCTATGGTGGGCTGATTATAATACAGATTTGAGGTGTGAAGCAGCCGGTCAATCTGCATTTTCAGAGCGTCATTGTACTCTTTGTTCCCATATCCCAGGGCCTGCACTGCAATTCCTGCCGCAAAATCCAGATACTTTTTTCCTTCCGTATCATAGAGGTAAACGCCTTCTCCCCGTTCCAGTATAATCTGATAGCGGTTATAAGTATGTAAAATTGCATGCTCCGCCTGGTCTATCCATGCATTTGCTTCCATTGTTTTCTCCTTTTCCATATACTCTGGTAATTGCAAAACAAGCCAGTTATCAAAATTTCATGTACAATTACCAACGTTTTATAAATTACTTTTTACTGTAAAACCGTTCTTCACTGTCTCCCAGAATAGCTGTTCCAATTCCCCGGTTGGTAAAAATTTCCAACAGCAGGCAATGAGGAATCCGGCCGTCCAGAATATGCACTCTCGACACTCCGTTTTCAATGGCGTCAATACAGTTATTCAGCTTGGGCAGCATTCCTCCGCCAATATACCCGTCTCCAATCAGCTCCTGGGCCTCGGAAACAGACAGTTCGGAAATCAGAGTGGATTTGTCTTCGGGGTCTTTGTATACTCCTTCAATATCCGTTAAAAATGCCAGTTTTTCCGCATTTACTGCTCTTGCAATAGCGCAGGCCGCGTCGTCCGCATTGATATTGTAGGTGTCAAATGCATCTCCCAGGCCGATGGGGCACACAATGGGAAGGAAGTCCTTTTCCAGCAAATCAAACAGTACTTTGGGATTTACCTCTTTCACGTCTCCCACAAAGCCGATATCCTGCCCCTGGGAATACTTTTTATCCACCTTCAGAAGCCCGCCGTCTTTACCGCTGATGCCAATGGCGTTGACACCCAGCTCCTGCACCATCTGCACCAGTGACTTATTGACCTTTCCCAGCACCATTTCCGCAATTTCCATAGTGGCCGCATCGGTTTTCCGCAGACCGTTTACAAATTCCGGCTCCATACCGGATTTTTCCACCCACTTGCTGATTTCCTTTCCGCCTCCATGGACAATAATAGGTTTAAATCCCACCAGCTTCAATAAGGTCACATCCTGGATTACGCTCTTTTTCAATTCCTCATCTACCATGGCGCTGCCGCCATATTTTACCACAATAATTTTGCGGTTAAACCGCTGGATATATGGCAGAGCTTCAATCAATACTTCTGCCTTCTGCAGGATTTCCTGCATATTTTTATCTTCCATAATCTTTTCCTCTTTTCCTTTTCATGCTAAAAAAATTACCGGACTGTTCCCGTCTGTTCCGCTGCTTTCTCATAACACTTGCGGACGTCCTCTGCCAGGCTTTTCCAGGAATCATACTCCAGTTCCTCCATCAGACTGCCCCAATCCTCTTTCGCCTCCAGAGGCACATGCCGGCGGCCCAGTTCCCGGCCCAGCCAGCGGGCGTAATCGTATACATCTTCCGGAAATTTCTGTTCAAACCCATGGCTGAAATATTCCACACACCATAAAATTCCACCATTAAAAGAATATTTTCTGCCATTTTTCATATGAAATTCAAATATCAGACTACCCTGAAAATCTGCCTTCAATATCAGACCTTCCACATCCTGCCAGGCATATTCTTTCTTGTAGAAGAAACAGCGATATTCCACTCCCTCCAGGGTAAAACGCTGAAACCAGCACATGCTCCCAATGATTCCTGTTATGGTAAGGACAACTGCCAGAATCCCTGCCAGCCACTTCTTTTTCCCGGTAAATCCGGCTTTCAGGCCATCGCCCCTGTCATCCTCAAAATAACCTTTCAGGCCATCCCGGCTGAACAGCCAGAGAAGCGCTGCAAACAGAACCAGCGCCCACAGGATGGGAAGCCCTGTACCGGTAATCAGGTAAATACTGTCCGTACCGTAATACTGCTGATATCCCGTCTCAATCAGCGGCAGTATAACAAAAAAGATAACCAGAATACCTGCTGCCGCCGCCAGTGTACGAAATATCCCTCTTATTACTTTCATATTCCGTCCTTTCTCCTTGCCGGGGATGATACTCTGCACTGGTTTTCACATATTTTTCTGTCAGGAGCGGCAGTCTGCACTGATTTTCACATATTTTCTGTCAGGAGCGGTAATCCGCATTGATTTTCACATAATCGTAAGTCAGATCGCAGCCCCAGGCGCAGGCTTCTGCTTCTCCCATCTTCATATCAACCAGAACGGTTACTTCTTCCTCAGACAGAATTTTTGTAGCTTCTTCCTCACTGTAATCCGCCGCCACGCCATTTTGGTAAATCCGGATTCTGCCGGATTTGCTCTCAAAAAACAGTTCTATGGCTTCCGGATCAAATTTTACCCCGGAGTATCCCAGGGCGCACAGGATTCTGCCCCAGTTGGCGTCATGGCCATAGATAGCTGCTTTGGTCAGAGAAGAACAGATCACAGATTTTGCCAGGGTCTTCGCATGTTCCTTCGTATCTGCATGGATGACTCTGGTTTCAAACAGAGCGGTTGCCCCCTCTCCGTCCCCTGCCATTTTTTTAGCCAGGGTGGTATTGACATAATGCAACGCCTCGGTAAATTTCCGGTAATTTTCATCTTTTTCAGTAATTTCAGGATTTCCTGCCATACCGTTGGCAAGGAGCAGCACTGTATCGTTGGTGGATGTATCTCCGTCCACGGAAACCATGTTATAGGTATCCTGCACATCTTCTTTCAGGGCTTCCTGCAGCAGTTCCCCTGAAATGGCCAAATCCGTGGTCACAAAGCTCAGCATGGTGCACATATTGGGATGAATCATGCCGGAGCCTTTGCACATGCCGCCTATGGTTACGGTTTTCCCCTCCACCTGGAAGGTGACCGCCGCTTCTTTTGATTTCGTATCGGTAGTCATAATGGCACACGCCGCCTGACGGCCCTTTTCCGGAGAATGTTCCAGTTCCGGTGTCATTGCTTTTACTCCGGCTGAGAGTTTATCCATGGGAAGCTGCATACCAATCACTCCGGTGGAAGCTACCAGCACCTGTCCGGAAGGTATCTGCAACGCCTGTTCCAGGGCTTCTGCTGTTTTCCGGCAGCATTCCATGCCTTCCACCCCGGTACATGCATTGGCAATTCCCGCGTTGACTACTACCGCTCTCACAGGTCTGCCTTCTTCCACAACGTTTCTGTCCCATTTTACCGGCGCCGCCTGCACCACATTTGTGGTAAAGGTTCCCGCTGCCACCGCGTCGGTTTCACTGACAATCATGGCCATATCCATTCTGTCCTGATACCTGATTCCGGCCGCTGTGGCTGCCGCCTGAAATCCCTTTGCTGCGGTTACCCCGCCTGTGATTATTTCCATAGTTTTTCCTCCCTGCCCTGAATATTCCGGCAAGCTGCCGTTCAGGATTCTTATTGAAATATGGTAATATTTTCGTCATTCAGTACAAAATCATAATAGTTCAAATCCTCCCGGAAAGTCCAGCCCACACGTTTCCAGAAGGAATTTCCCACTTCATTTTTCTTAAATGCAATCAGACATACCTTATTAATCTGTTCTTCCTGCAATGCTTTCATGGCCTGTACCGCCATGGATGTTCCAATGCCCTGCTTCCGGCAGTCTTCCCGGACGCATACATGATAGAAGCATCCCCTCCTGCCGTCGTGGCCGCAGAGAATCGCTCCCACAATTTCTCCCCCTGTCTCCGCCACCATACTGGTGGAAGGATTACGGCGGATAAACCGCGTCACCCCTTCTTCGGAATCATCCATGCTGCGGATTCCGAATCCCCGGATGGTCTTCCATAATTTATATACCTTTTGGTAATCTTCTTCTGTCATGGGCCGAATAATAATTTCCTGATTATTTCTTTCCATTCTGCATCTTCCTTACGGGAACATGGGTACCAGTTCAAGTCCCTGCTGTTCCGGAAATCCAAACATCAGATTCATATTCTGCACAGCCTGTCCCGCCGCGCCTTTCACCAGATTGTCGATGGCTCCCATCATAACAATCCTTCCGGTTCGCTCATCAATCTGAAAGCCAACATCCACAAAATTGCTTCCTTCCACCCATTTGGTTTCCGGACACATTCCCTGTTCCAGCACCCGGACAAAATATTCATTCTTATAATATCTGTCATAAACTTCTTTTATCTGTTCATATCCAGGCAAAGCCAACTTTCCGTCTTTCTGTCTGACTTTTTTCAGGGAAGCGTATTCCGTTGCCAGAATTCCCCGGTTCATGGGCACCAGATGGGGGGTAAAACTGATGGTAACCTGGCTTCCCGCTCCGTAGCCAAGCTGCTCCTCAATCTCCGGCGTATGGCGGTGGGTGGACACTCCGTATGCTTTGATATTTTCATTTACCTCACAGAACAGGTTGGGCAGCTTCGCACCGCGCCCGGCTCCGGAAGTTCCCGATTTGGCGTCCACAATCAGGGTGTTCGGATCAATCAGTCCTTCCTTTACCAGCGGCCATGCGGTCAGAATGGAGCAGGTGGTATAACAGCCGGGATTGGCCACCAGCCTTGCCTGTTTTACCTTCTCCCGGTTGATTTCACACAGGCCGTACACTGCTTCCTTAAGGAACTGAGGGCTTTTATGCTGTATTTTATACCAGGCTTCGTAGACTGCCACATCTTTCAGACGGTAATCTGCGCTTAAATCCACCACTTTTGTGTTCTCAAGGATTTCTTCTGTCAGGACTCCCGCCAGAAATCCCTGAGGAGTAGCTGTAAAAATCACGTCCACCTGTTTCGCCAGAGCCTCTATATTGTCATCCAGACAGGTATCTTCCACAAGCTGAAACATATTTCCGTATACGCTGGCATATTTCTCATCTATGTAGCTTCTGGAGCCGTACCATTTGATTTCCACCTCTCTGTGGCCAAGGAGAAGCCGCACCAGTTCGGCCCCGGCATATCCTGTGGCTCCGATAATTCCTGCTTTTATCATTGATTTATTCCTCTCTTTCACTGCAAACTTGTATTCTTTATGACGGAAAGTCTGTTTTCGCCGCCAACTTCCGCCCCTGTAATGGAAATGTCAGTTTTCATAATAATATATCTTTTGGAATTCGTAAAGCCTTTTTTTCTTATTTTTGCATAATTATACATTTGTTTTATATTTTATGCAATACTTTTTTTGAATTGTAACTGTCTTTTCTTTATAAAATAACCATATGGCGGGTTTTGAAACATGATTGCATTTTTATAATTTAATAATGCATATTTTTTCACTTGATATTTTGTCCCTGTTAGTATATAATGTCCGGGAAAGCAATTTTATACAATGGAGGACAGGTAATGAAAGAAAAAGTGATTTTAGCTTATTCCGGTGGTCTGGACACCACCGCCATCATTCCATGGTTAAAGGAAAATTATGATTATGAAGTAATCTGCTGCTGCATCGACTGCGGACAGGAAGAAGAACTGGACGGACTGGAAGAACGGGCAAAATTATCCGGCGCTTCCAGATTGTACATTGAAGACATCACAGATGAGTTCGCAGAAGAATACATTATTCCCTGCGTACAGGCAGGTGCAGTTTATGAGAACAAATATCTGCTGGGTACTTCCATGGCGCGCCCAGGTATCGCAAAGCGTCTGGTGGAAATTGCCAGAAAAGAAGGGGCTACCGCTATCTGCCACGGGGCTACCGGAAAAGGAAACGACCAGATTCGTTTCGAACTGGGTATCAAAGCACTGGCTCCCGATTTGAAAATCATTGCCGCATGGAGAAGCGACAAATGGGATATGCAGTCCCGTGAAGAGGAAATCGCATACTGCAAATCTCACGGCATTGACCTGCCTTTCTCCGCTGACAGCAGCTACAGCAGGGACCGGAACCTGTGGCATATCAGCCATGAGGGACTGGAACTGGAAGACCCTGCCTGCGAACCGAATTATGACCATCTTCTGGTTCTTGGGGTATCTCCGGAGCAGGCTCCTGACGAAGGCGAATACGTTACCATGACTTTTGAAGCCGGCGTCCCCAAAACCATCAACGGAACAGAAATGAAAGTGGCTGACATTATCCGTGAACTGAACCGTCTGGGCGGAAAACATGGAATTGGCATTATTGACATTGTGGAAAACCGCGTGGTGGGCATGAAATCCCGCGGCGTTTATGAAACACCCGGCGGAACCATTCTGATGGAAGCACAGCAGCAGTTAGAAGAACTGGTACTGGATCGCGCTACCATGGAAGTGAAAAAAGACATGGGCAACCGGATGGCTCAGATTGTATACGAAGGAAAATGGTTCACCCCGCTGCGGGAAGCAGTACAGGCTTTTGTTACCTCCACCCAGAAATATGTAACAGGTGAAGTGAAGTTCAAACTTTACAAAGGAAATATTATCAAAGCCGGAACCACTTCTCCCTACTCTCTGTACAGTGAGTCTCTGGCCAGCTTTACCACAGGGGATTTGTATGACCATCATGATGCGGAAGGATTTATCACATTATTCGGTCTGCCCCTGAAGGTCCGTGCCATGAAAATGGCGGAACTGGAGAAATAAAAAAATGCGCCTGGGCCGGAGCGCTTTGGAAATTCGTGCTATTCAAAAATCCCCTTTTCCCGGTCACACGGGAAAGAGGGGATTTTCTCAACCTGTATTACTTTCAGTAAAAATGTTTCACGCCCCTGGTTGTATCTTCCGTATACACCATGGTGCAGCTCTTTATTTCCCCTGCCTCATTGTACAGAAAGGCGATGGCAAGGTGGGGTTCTTCCGGTACTACAAAATTATTTGCCTCAAGTTCTTCGTCAGAAATGGTCACATATTTTCCGCTCTGCAGTTCGTATTTCCCGGTTACTTCCGTTCCGTCTTCCAGCGTATCCTTAATCTCATAAGTGCCGTAAAACAAGCCGTTTTCCACATCAAAATCCTGGTCCGTATCTACCGTATCTCCCAGTGCTATCACCTGATGGCCCTTTCCGTTGGGAGCATCCTGGCTCCACTGGCCATTGTAGACTTCCTTATAGAGGCTTCCGTCTTCCGTCCGGCTGCTGGCATAATACCAGATACCATTTCCTTCCCGTTTGCCTTCCTGGTAGTCTCCGTAATACCACTGGTCGCAGTCACAGTCGTCAAAGGTATAGAATCCGATTCCGGTGCCGCTGGCGCCGCCTTCCGGCAGATAAATATAACTCCCGGTCTCTTTTGCCATTTTCACAAGGGCCTGTCCCGCCGCGCTCTCCTGCAGGGCGTCCAGTGCCGCAGCGTCGTCCGCCTCAATGGCTGCTCTGGCAGCTTCCATGGTCTCATTATAGCCTTTCATCTCTTCTGCCTTTTTGTTGAGCTCCTCTGCATCCTTCTGTAATTCTTCATCCTCCGGAGTCTGCTCCAGAGCTTTTTCCATTGCTTCCTGGGCTTTCGTGTACTGATTCCCCTCCAGCCAGGTTTCTGCCTCTGATTTGTACTTTTCCGCAGCCTGTTTCTGCTCTTCTGTAGGACCACCACAGCCTGTCAGACAAAAAACTGTCAGTACTGCCGCCATCATTCCCGCTGCTGTAAATTTTGTGTGTCTCCTCATATTCCGCCTCCGCTTATTTCTGAGTGCTGCATTGTGATGTTCTTCCAGATTTTCAGTTTTAATACTTCAGTTTTGATGTTTCAGTTTTAATATTCCAGCTTTAATGTTTCAGTTTTGCAACAATATCCTCCTTGAGCTCCAGAGCCATATCTTTCAGACGTCTGCTCGCATTGGAGGAGGTCAGGACTCTTGCCAGACACCTGGACGCCATCTCATATTTTTCAAAATGGTAGGACATGTATGCCAGGAGATAGTCCATGGTATTCTCATCCATTCCGCAAATCGGATACATTTCCTCTGAGATTGCCTTGCTGAATCCTTCATATGCCTGCTGATAGAATACTTCCTCTTCTTCCTGGCATTCTTTCTTCGCTTCCTTCTCCTCCGGTATATCCTCGGAAAGGGTATCTGCCTTCCCCCTCAGAATCCATGCCAGTTTCAGGCAGGTATAGGCTTTCTCGCTCTCTTTTCCCTTTTTCACCGCAGTATTCAAAAGAGCCAGCTTATAACGGGCAATTGCCATGTCATAAGTATAAAAATCCTGTTCCGGTTCCTCCATGGGGGTAAAGTTTTCAGAAATCTGTTCCCGAATCATTTTTGCCCGTGCGGGAACAATTCTGTCAAAATCACGGGACAGAGCTGAATATCCGCAGTGAGGACAGGAAATAACGTCATATTTCAGGGTATCTATATACTGAAACCGCGGTCGTAAATCCTGGTCAGGCTGCAGCCTTCTGGCCTTCCCGCTTTTTACAGCCTTTGTCTTGAAATCCTTGTCACACACCTTGCAGTGTATGGTTTTCGGCAGCAGAAAATCCTTCTCCGGCGGAATCTCCTTGTTCACCGTCTCCTTTTTCTGCTCCTCCTTATGGATTTCTTCTTTTTTTGCACTCTCAAGAATTTCTTTGGAATCCTCTGGTTTCAAACCGAATTTTTCCAGCCCTGAAAACAAATTCATAATATTTCTCCTCCTGTATGCCGCTACTTCTGTACCGGCAGCTTATAAGAACTTTTTAATGATACAATTCGGTTAAACACCAGTGCATCCGGCCGGGAATCTTTTGCATCCGTGCAGAAAAATCCCTGTCGTACAAACTGATAGCTGTCATATGGTTTTGTCTCCGCCAGTGCAGGCTCCACATAACACTCTTTCAAAACAGTCAGTGAGTCCGGATTCAGATTCAGGCTTCCGTCTTCCTTATTGTAAACGCCCTTTTCCTCATCCACCAGATTTTCGTATAACCGTATTTCACATGTTTTTGCAAAAGGCACCGGAACCCAGTGAATGGTTCCCTTTACCTTGCGCCCGGCAAAACCGCTCCCCGCTTTCGTCTCCGGGTCATAGGTACAGTGTACCTCTGTTACATTTCCATTTTCATCCTTTACGAAACTTTCGCACTTTACAAAATACGCGTGCATCAGCCGTACTTCATTTCCCGGAAACAGCCGGAAATATTTTTTCGGCGGCTCCTCCATGAAATCCTCCCGCTCAATATACAGCTCCCGGCAAAACGGAATCTGCCGTGTTCCCAGTTCCTCATTTTCCAGATTGTTAGCCGCATCCAGATATTCCACCTGTCCCTCCGGATAATTGTCAATCACCAGTCTGATGGGATGTAACACCGCCATCATACGGGGACGTTTCAGCTTCAAATCCTCCCGGATACAGTATTCCAGCATAGCGTAATCCACGGAACTGTTTGCCTTGGACACTCCGCACAGCTCCACAAATTTCTGAATGGATTCCGGCGTAAATCCCCTCCGGCGCAGTGCGGCAATGGATACCAGTCTCGGATCGTCCCAGCCATCCACAATCTTATCTTCCACCAGCTTCTTGATATAACGTTTCCCTGTTACCACATTGGTCAGATACAGCTTGGCAAATTCAATCTGCCTTGGGGGATTCTCATACTCCAGTTCCCGCACCACCCAGTCATACAGAGGCCTGTGATCCTCAAACTCCAGGGTACAGATGGAATGGGTAATCCCTTCAATGGCGTCTTCAATAGGATGGGCAAAATCATACATGGGATAAATGCACCATTTGTCTCCGGTATTGTGATGGGTCATATGGGCCACCCGGTAGAGAATGGGATCCCGCATATTGATATTTGGGGAAGCCATATCAATTCTTGCCCGAAGAACCAGTGCTCCATCTTCGTATTTCCCATTCTTCATATCCTCAAACAGCTGAAGATTTTCCTCTATGCTTCTGCCTGCGTTGGGGTCTTCCCTGCCTGGCTCTGTCAGCGTTCCCCGGTACTCACGCATCTGCTCCGGAGTCAGATCCGACACATAGGCTTTGCCCTTTTTAATCAGCTTCACAGCTCCTTCATACATCTGTTCAAAATAGTCGGAAGCAAAAAACAGGTTGTCTTCCCAGTCTGCTCCCAGCCACTGGATATCCTCTTTGATAGACTCCACAAATTCTGTTTTTTCTTTGGTGGGGTTCGTATCGTCAAAGCGCATGTGAAATTTGCCGTGGTATTTCTGTGCCAGACCATAATTCAGCAAAATGGATTTGGCATGTCCTATATGGAGATAACCATTCGGTTCTGGTGGAAAACGCGTCCTTACCGTCTCATAATTTCCTTCCTTTAAATCCTCTTCAATTTCCTGTTCAATAAAATTTCTGGAAACGATTTCATTTTCCATCTGTATTCCTCCTGTGTTTCATGTTATGTAACGAACCCGTCAGCTACGTCTGATATGCTGATGGGTAAACAGGTGATCCTGGCAGTATTCGTAGTTCCCGTCGCATTTGGAGCAGAACCGGAATTCCAGATCCGCCCCGTCCCGCTCTGTCCTGCCGCAGATAGCGCATTTGTGCCTGGTAATATTTTCTGCCTGCCGCATCTGTTGCCGGTAGACCTGTTTTCGATGCATTTCTTTTGGCGACACCCGCTTATAATTCCTTGTACTGAAAAAGAAAATCAGGAAATTCAGCAGGGAAGCAAGAATAGCCGTCCGGCCTGCCGCATTGGATGATATAAACATAAATGCCATCCAGACCGCGTCTACAATCCCCATCCATTTTGCCTTAATGGGAATAATAAAATACAGCCGGAATTCCACATTGGGATAAATTACCGCAAAAGCCATAAACAGAGACATGGTAATATATTCCGTACTGAAATAATATCCGATACCTGATACAGCCATTCCTTTTACAAAATAATAAAATCCAAATAATACAAACGAGCCCAGAATGGAGCACAGCATACCGCCGATTAAATACACATTGTAACGAAAGGTCCCTATGGCCTGCTCAATGGAAATCCCGATAAAATAGTAACAGGACAGAAAGAAGATTAAAAACAGAATATGCACCGGAGGCGGAACCAGCAGCCAGGAAACAATGCGCCATATCTGTCCCCGCAGAATCATGGCAGGTTCCAGAATCAGCATTTTCTGAACCTCCGGCATTGTGTATTGAATGATAAATCCCAGTATCCAGGCTCCAATCAACCAGAAAGTCAAATTAGGAATTGCATACTTTCCAAATTTCCGTTCCATTTTATTCAGAAAATCCATAATATCCTCCTCTGCAAATACATGGTATTCAAGTATTCATTATAGATTTTCCTTCCCGGTTTGTCAACGAAAGGGGCCATAGTTTCATAAAAAGTTTATACTTCTTCCATATATTCCGGAACTTCCGTCTGTTCCGGCTCCATTTCCTCCATGGATTGCGGATATTGTGCTGTTTCCCTGTATTCCGCTTCCGGATACATCCCGGCAGGTTCCGTTTCTTCCGGCGCCATGGGCATTCCTCTGTCCTTCATCAGTTCTCCCTGTATTCTGTCTTCCGGAATCCTGGGCTGAATGCTGATGGGAATACAGAGTTCATCTCCAATCTGCAGATTGTATACATTTACAAAGGGATTTGCAAACATTAACTGGCCGACGCTCACATGATACCGTTTTCCCAGCCGGTACAGGGTATCTCCTTTTTCAATTACATGTACCATTCCCCGACAGGGGCCTTCGTTATAAATTGGTCCAATTGGAATGGGAATAATTTTTGCCATATATTTATTTCCTCCATTTTGGTTCAGTCATCTCTTTATCATTATATTCCGCTGAGCAGACAGCGTTCCATCACTTCCTGTAATTCTTCTGCATCGGAATGTCCGTCCGCTGTTCTTCATTTTTATTTCAGACATATATTTGAATATGACGGTCACAAGAACCCGGACAGCAATTCTAAACATTCCATAAAAAATAAAAAAACTGATTGTTTTTTGTAATTTCCTGTCGTATAATAAGCGGTGTTCGATTTCGGAACACCTATATAATAAGAAGAAACAGAAAAATTTACCATTTTTGACTCTGTCGGAGACATGGAGGAAATGATATGGAACAGCATACATTACACAGGCTGGGCATTGATATTGGCTCAACCACCGTCAAAATTACAATACTGGACCCTCAGAATCACATTCTGTTTGCAGATTATCAGAGGCATTTTGCAAATATCCGGGAAACGCTCTCGGATTTGCTGGCAAGGGCTCAGGACGAACTTGGAAATCTTCTGCTGTCCCCTGTAATCACAGGCTCCGGCGGGCTGACTCTGGCCAGACACCTGGAGATTCCCTTTGTACAGGAAGTGATTGCAGTGGCTTCCGCCTTGCAGGATTATGCGCCCCAGACCGATGTGGCTATTGAACTGGGCGGCGAAGACGCCAAAATTATTTATTTTGAGGGAGGCAATGTGGAACAGCGCATGAACGGAATCTGTGCGGGCGGGACCGGATCTTTCATTGACCAGATGGCTTCTCTGCTCCAGACCGACGCTGCGGGACTGAACACCTATGCCAGGGATTACAGGGCCATTTATCCCATTGCCGCCCGCTGCGGCGTATTTGCCAAATCTGATATACAGCCTTTAATCAATGAAGGTGCATCCAAAGAAGATTTATCTGCTTCCATCTTCCAGGCAGTGGTCAATCAGACCATTTCCGGACTGGCATGTGGAAAGCCTATCCGGGGCCATGTGGCCTTTCTGGGCGGACCTCTGCATTTTCTGCCGGAACTGAAAGAAGCCTTTATCCGTACCCTGAAGCTGGATGAGGAACATATTATTGCCCCGTCCCATTCCCATCTGTTTGCAGCCATGGGTTCCGCCCTGAACTGCAAACCGGAAGTTACCATGGAGCTGAAAAGCATTCTGAAAAAACTGTCTTCCGACATCCATATGGAATTTGAGGTGGAGAGGATGGAACCCCTGTTCGCCACCCAGGAAGAATATGACCGGTTCCGCAAACGTCACGACAGGCATCATGTAGCTACCGGAGATTTGTCCACCTGCCAGGGCAACTGTTATCTGGGCATTGACGCAGGCTCCACCACCACAAAAGTGGCTCTGGTAGGAGAAGACGGCTCTCTGCTGTATTCCTTTTACAGCAGCAATAACGGAAACCCTCTGGCTACCGCCACTCTGGCTATTCAGGAAATCTACTCTCTGCTGCCGGAAGGCGCACAGATTGTCCATTCCTGCTCCACCGGATACGGAGAGTCATTGCTCAAATCAGCCTTTATGCTGGACGAAGGGGAAGTGGAGACCGTTGCCCACTATTACGCGGCGGCATTTTTCAATCCGGAGGTGGACTGTATTCTGGACATCGGCGGCCAGGATATGAAATGTATCAAAATCAAAAACCAGACCGTGGACAGCGTGCAGCTCAACGAAGCCTGCTCCTCCGGCTGCGGCTCTTTTATCGAGACCTTTGCAAAATCCCTGAATTATTCTGTGGAAGACTTTGCACAGGCTGCTTTGTTTGCCCGAAATCCCATAGATTTAGGCACCCGCTGTACGGTTTTCATGAATTCCAAAGTAAAGCAGGCCCAGAAAGAAGGGGCGGAGGTCTCCGACATTTCCGCCGGGCTTGCCTACTCCGTCATTAAAAATGCTTTATTCAAGGTTATCAAAGTATCGGACGCCGGAGACCTTGGCAAACATATCGTAGTACAGGGAGGAACCTTCTACAACGACGCAGTGCTCAGAAGTTTTGAGAAAATATCCGGCTGCGAAGCTGTGCGCCCGGATATTGCGGGAATCATGGGCGCTTTCGGCGCCGCCCTGATTGCACGGGAGCGGTATGAAGAAAATCCTTCCACCACCATGCTTTCTCTGGAAGAAATCAATCACCTTGAAGTTGATACCAGATTAACAAGATGTCAGGGCTGTACCAACCACTGCCTTTTAACCATCAACCGCTTCTCCGGAAACCGTCAGTTTATCACCGGAAACCGCTGTGAAAAAGGACTGGGAAAAGAAAAAACCAGGGAGCAGATTCCCAACTTATTTGCATATAAAAACAAACGGATATTCGGCTATGAACCCCTTCCGAAACAGGAGGCAGTCCGCGGTATCGTGGGCATTCCCAGAGTACTGAACCAGTATGAGAATTATCCCTTCTGGGCCGTATTTTTCCGTACTTTAAAATTCCATACCCTGCTGTCCCCCCGGTCCACACGGAAAATCTACGAGATGGGCATTGAATCCATCCCCAGCGAATCAGAATGTTATCCTGCCAAACTGGCTCACGGCCATGTGGCATGGCTCATAAAGAATCAGGCCGATTTTATTTTCTACCCCTGCATTCCCTATGAGCGGGACGAATTTCCGGATTCCAACAACCATTTTAACTGCCCTATTGTCACCTCCTATGCGGAAAATATCAAGAACAATGTGGAGGAAATCACCTCCGGCAAAGTTCGGTTTTTAAATCCCTTTATGTCCTTTGCCTCCAGAGAGGCCCTTTCGGAACAGCTCAAACTGGTGTTTGAACAGGAATTCTCCATTGAGCCGGAAGAAATAGAAGCTGCGGTGGAGGCCGGCTGGCAGGAACTTGCCGCCATGCGGGAAGACATCCGCCGCAAAGGGGAAGAGACCCTGAAATTCATGGAAGAAACCGGGCGCAGAGGCATTGTCCTGGCCGGACGTCCCTATCACACAGACCCGGAAATCAATCACGGCATACCGGAACTGATTAACTCCTATGGTATTGCGGTGCTGACCGAGGACTCGGTATCCCATCTTTCGGAACTGGAGCGTCCTCTCCTTGTGATGGACCAGTGGATGTACCACTCCCGGCTGTACGCTGCTGCAAATTTCGTAAAAACCAGAGAGGACCTGGACTTGATTCAGCTCAACTCTTTCGGCTGCGGACTGGACGCTGTCACCACTGACCAGGTGAACGACATCCTTACAAAATCAGGAAAAATCTACACCTGCCTGAAGATTGACGAAGTAAACAATCTGGGAGCCGCCCGCATTCGGATTCGTTCTCTGATTTCCGCCCTGCGCGTGCGGGAAAAGCAGAAAATATGCCGCAGCATTCAGCCCTGCAGCTACAACCGCGTGGTATTTACAGAAGAAATGCGCAAAAACTATACCATCCTCTGTCCTCAGATGTCTCCCATCCATTTTGAGCTGCTGCAGCCCGCGTTCCGCTCTGCCGGATACCATATGGCGGTTCTTGGAAATGACGGAAAATCTGCCATAGACATGGGACTGAAATATGTAAATAACGACGCCTGCTACCCTTCTCTGATTGTGGTGGGGCAGATTATGGACGCCATTTTATCCGGCAATTATGATTTGACCAGAACTGCTGTGGTTATTACCCAGACCGGAGGGGGCTGCCGTGCGTCCAATTACATCGGATTTATCCGCCGGGCCCTGGAAAAAGCCGGATATCCCGACATTCCGGTTATTTCCCTGAACTTAAGCGGTCTGGAAGCCAATCCTGGTTTTAAGCTCACCCTGCCTTTGCTGCAGAAGGGGCTGTACGCCCTGATTTTCGGTGATATTTTCATGCGCTGCCTGTACCGCACCAGACCTTACGAACAGGTTCCAGGCGCTGCAAATGCCCTTCACGAAAAATGGAAACAGAAATGTATGGATTTCGTATCCTCCCCCAAAATGGTTTCTCACCGGAAATTCAAACGTTACTGCCGGGAAATCATCCGGGAGTTTGACCGTCTTCCTGTCACAGAGGAGCGCAAACCCAGGGTAGGCGTGGTCGGCGAAATCCTGGTAAAATTCCTGCCTGCCGCCAACAACTGTCTGGTGGAACTTCTGGAGTCGGAAGGTGCGGAAGCGGTGGTTCCCGATTTGACGGACTTCCTGCTCTACTGCTTCTATAACCAGAATTTCCGTGTGGAAAAACTGGGACAGAAGAAATCCGCCGCCCGCAACGCCAATCTGGGCATCCGGTTCCTGGAATGGCTGCGGAGCACTGCACGGAAAGAGTTTGAACAGAGCCGCCATTTCGAGCCTCCGGCGCGAATCGAAACTCTGGCAAACTACGCCTCTCCCATTGTTTCCACCGGAAACCAGACCGGAGAAGGATGGTTTCTCACCGGCGAAATGCTGGAGCTGATTCATTCCGGCACCAACAATATTGTGTGTGCCCAGCCTTTTGGCTGCCTGCCCAATCATGTGGTGGGCAAAGGGGTAATCAAAGAAATCCGCCACCGGTACCCTCTTTCCAATATTGTAGCCATTGACTATGACCCAGGAGCTTCCGAAGTCAATCAGCTGAACCGGATTAAACTGATGCTGTCCACCGCTCAGAAGAACCTCAACCGAGGGGAGGCAGTGTAACCTCCCCCCTTTCCTGCAAAGGAGCCTTATATGAACATCCGAAAAGCAAAATCAGAAGACCTGAAAAACATTCTTCCCATTTACGCCCATGCAAGGCAGCAGATGGCACTGATGGGAAATCCCGGCCAGTGGGGAACAGACAAACCCTCTCCGGCCACCCTCCGGGAAGACATCCGAAAGGGCAGCCTGTTCGTGATGGAAGCCGCAGGGGAAATCACAGGAGTATTTGCTTTCTTTACCGGAGAAGAACCCACTTACCGTACCATTGACGGCAAGTGGATGAACGAATTTCCCTATGGAGTCATACACCGGATTGCAGGCAGCGGCAGACAGAAAGGTATTCTGAAACACTGCCTGCAATTCTGCAGTGCTTTTACTCCCAATCTGCGGATTGATACCCATGAACAGAACGCTGTCATGCGCCATCTGCTGGAAAAAAACGGATTCCGGGAATGCGGTATTATTTATGTGGAAGATAAAACGCCCCGCATTGCCTTTCAGCGTTACATACATGACCCCGAAATCCCGGATCATCCGGACTGATTTTTTCCATAATTGTGAAGTCATCCTCCTCTCCGTATCGTTATAATAAACAGAAGCTGAACTGCAAGCTGCATTATGAACGCATACATCTGCAAAGGAGGATTTTTTATGAAACGTAACAGACTGTTAGGCATTATGCTCATCCTTGCCGCCTTTTCCGGCGTCCTGTGCTCCGGTATTATCATTGTAACCGGAATTCGGCAGGGTTCTTCCGCTCACGCCAGTTCCCCGCTGCGTGAAAAATATCCCCAGCCTTATACGCTGGAAAAGACAAAACTGGAAAATTTCTCCAGCGCCTCCATTTGTCTGGACTACGCCGATATATCCATACTGCCGGCAGATGATTTCTACCTGGAATACCGGCTGGACGGTACCTGTCAGGAACCGGATTACGGCGTCCGGGACGGAGTATTTCACTTTCGGGAAGGTTCCGCTCAGCGGCAGTACACCATTTCTTTCAATCTGTTTGGAAATCCTGTGAACCGGGAACCTTTTTATCTGAATCTCTATGTACCGGCAGACCAGTATTTTGAACTGCTGACCATGTCCGTGGAGAGCGGAAATGTGAAACTGGAGCAGATAAGCGCAAAAGAAGCTGACGTAACCCTGGAATATGGAGACCTTACGCTGGAAGAATTCAGCGGAACTACACTGAATATTTCCAGTGAATCCGGAAATACGGAAGCCAAAATCATAATCTGCGACGACCTGACGGTTTCCGCTTCCTACGGAGATTTTACAGGAGGAACCATTTCAGTTTCCGGCAGCAGTATATTTGATCTTGAATCCGGCAATCTGGAAATTTCCAGCCTGACCGCGGGTATTTTTTCGGCAGAAAATGCATATGGAAACTGCGATGTGGAACATATCACTGCAGAGCGTCTGACATGTTCTCTGGAATCCGGCAATCTGACTCTGAAAGATGCTGCTCCGAAACAGGCTGAGGTAAACATGGAATACGGAGACGTTACCCTCAGACTGGCAGACACTGTTTCTGATTACAGCTACGACCTGGAAACAGAATACGGAGACCTGAACATAGACGGAACACAGATAGAGCCGGATGAGGACGGAACTGTTCTCTACCGGAAGCAGAACGGCGGGAAAAAGAAATCCATCCAAATCCACTGTGAAAGTGGAAGTGTGACAATCCGATAAGCCGTATTACGGGATCTTATCCGTTAATTTCCAGGCGCCTTTTCCTGTTTTCACCGCAATTCCGTCTTTTTCGTATTTATTTAATATACGCTGGAGCTGTCTGGCGCTGCAATGCAGCCGAAAGGCAGCTTTTTCCAGTCCTTTCAGTTCCCTGTCTTCACATTTAAACTTCATGTAGGAAACCACCCTTTCCGGCAATGAGGAGGAAGCAGCTTCCAGCGCTCCAATCGCTTCTATTTTCCTGGCCATAACCCCGCCCACAAAGTGCATGAACCGGCTGTTTTCATACAGTTCTTCCCTGTGATTTTTGTTGCAAAAGCAATGCTGGTAAGTTTTTTTGTAACTTCCGCATAAATATTGCTGTTTTTTACCAGAAACAGCTCCATCTCTCCGATGATATAATTTCCGCTCCCGTCTGCCAGTGAATACATGCTCCCGTCATCCCTGATGAAACATATGGACAGCTCTCCGGAAAGCACAATCTGAAACATGGAATTATCCATCCAGGGCGCGGCAATCAGTTCCCCCGGCTCGTATTCCATCAGAAAATATCCAGTGATTTTTGCCGGCGCGCCATTCATTATGCTTGCAAACGGACTTCCACATATCTTCCGCTCTCTCGGACTGATTAAGGAAAGCACCGTGGGCATTGTACTGGGAAATGCTGTCAACATTGTCCTGGACTGGTTCTTTATTGTCATTCTCCACATGGGGACAGCCGGAGCTGCTCTGGCTACATCCATCGGATTTTTATGTTCTTCCATATATTACATCTGCTGTCTGATTCAAAAAGAAAAGACAGGGAATCCGTCGATTGCCCTGTCGCCTCATCAGTTTAAACCTGAAAAACAGATGGTACTGGATGTCGTGAAGATTGGCATTCCCGGAGCGCTGATTACCGTTATGCCGAGTGTTTCCAACATTATTCTCAACAATTATATCAGTCTCTACGGCTCAAATGCTGTGGCTTCCTACGGCATCGCCTATAAAATTGACTTATTCCCGATTATGCTGTCTGTGGGCCTGTCTACAGGCATTGCACCATTAATCGGATTCTGCTATGGAGCAGGCCAGAAAGAACGCCTTGAGAAATCCATGGATACAGGCACTGCCTGCGGCGTTGTTCTGGGAATCCTGTTTACGTCAGTTTTTATGCTGTTTGCCGAACCTCTTGCATCCATATTTTTACATGAAAAAGCCCTGGTACGGCAGACAGCACATTTCCTGCGTCTGTTATGTTTTCATGCTCCGCTGCCGGGCATTATCAATATGACTACTTCGTATTTTCAGGCACTGGGCAAAGCAGCAAATTCTCTGACCATTACCGCGCTCCGGAATGTGGTTCTGTTTATTCCCGGCCTGATTCTGCTGAATTATCTCTGGCAACTGAACGGCGTGATTCTGACCCGGCTTGTGGTAGAGGTTATCCTGACAGTAATATGCCTGATTATGTATGCTGTCTCATCACCGGAAAGAAATTATAAGGAACAGATTATCTAAAGTTACTTAATTCCTTTCCGAATCCTCTCATACACCCTGGGCATGGTCATTCCCTGTACAACGGTGGTAAAGAATACAATGGCATAGGTTCCGCCCATAATAATATTGCAGGTACTGCCATCCACCAGAGTCTGTGCGCTCATGGCAAGAGCTACGGACAGACCGCCCCGAAGGCCGCCCCAGGTCAGCAGTTTAATAAAAGAACCTTTGTCATATCCATCCGGAAGCTGTCCCACAAACAGACAGGACACGCCAAGGCTTCCCACCCGGCCGGCCAGATTTGCTCCCACAGCAATCAGAGACAAAATCAGCACATGGGGCATCTGGAGAATATGGATAAAGGACAGCCCCAGCATTACATACAGAACAGAATTCAGCAGCGTGTCCAGAACAGACCAGAAGTTATCAAACTGTTCCAGTGAAAGAGACTCCCCTTTATGCTCCAGGTAATTGCGCAGGGCAGAAAACAGAACACCGCAGACTACCGAGGCAATGGCGCCGGAAAATCCAAAACGTTCACACAGCAGATAAGACAGAGACACTGCCAGAAGGCTGGCAAAAATCTGTCTGGCCTCATCTTTCGTATGACGGAATATGTAAAAGCACACTGCTGTCACAAGAATACCCACAAGTACGGCTCCCAGCAGTTCTTTTGCCATGACCTGAAAGAATCCGCCGCTTTTTTCTGCTGTAACCATACCGGAAAAAAATACAAACAGGGCAACGCCCATTCCGTCATTCAGCAGAGATTCTCCCTCCATGATAAAACTGATACCGGGAGGAAGATTGAACTTTTTCAGAATACTGGTGGCCGCAATGGGGTCCGTAGGCGCCACAATACTTCCAAACATCAGGCATACCGGAACTGTCATGGACAGCCCCAGCAGCTTTCCGGCACCGTAAAACAGCAGTCCGTAAAATACTGCTCCCAGAAAAGTGGCCCCCACTGCCAGCAGAGAAATAGTTCTGGCATGGGTTTTAAAATCCAGAAGCCGCATATGGCAGGAGCCTGCGAACAGCATAAAGCAGAGTACCCCTTCCATAAGAAATTTTTCCAGATCGAAGTATTTCATTCCTCTTATCAGTTCCATGGCTGACGCTGTTCCCTGAAATCCCATACTCAGAACCACCAGGACGCCGCCAATCGCAATACTGAACATCATCAGTGCAATTTCATCCGGAAATCCGGTCACTTTCTCATTCAGATACCCCAGCGCAACAACCAGGGCAAGTAAAATAACTGTATTCAATAAAAATGTATTCATTTCCTGTTTCCCACTTACCTTCCAATATCCGTATGATTCTGCTCAAATTCCCGGACTCTCCGGGAGAGCTGTTCCAGTTCTTCTTCTGACAGCTCCGGCAGTCGTTCCAGCTTTTCCAGAAAAACAGAGATGGTTTCTTTTTCCCGGACTTTTAAATATTCCATATAGTAACTGACCACAACGCCGGGCACCATGGCAGTCATAAGAATCCCATACATGGCTACCAGTACCGTAATCACCCGTCCAATGCCGGTGGTCACGCAGATATCTCCGAATCCGATGGTGGTGGCCGCCACAAAGCAGTACCACACACCGTCGCCAAAAGTACGGATATCCGGCTCCACCACCATCAGCGCTGCTCCGGCAGCACAGAGAAACAGCAGGAAACTCATAAATATCTGCAATGTACCTGTCCGTTTCAGGATTTTATAACACCGTTTCCATGCTTTCATATTAATTTCCTATTCCGAATGAACAGAACATACCATAACAATCATGCTGATTCCGCTTTCGATAAAGTAAACGCCTACCAGTATTCCAAAGGTAAACGCCAGCAGCATGGGATGTACCAGAGAATAA
This sequence comes from Lachnospiraceae bacterium JLR.KK002, assembly GCA_036941025.1. Classification (NCBI taxonomy): domain Bacteria; kingdom Bacillati; phylum Bacillota; class Clostridia; order Lachnospirales; family Lachnospiraceae; species Lachnospiraceae bacterium JLR.KK002. The sequence continues at coordinate 852,246 of JAYMNP010000001.1, read as the reverse complement.
ATACCGGTCAGAACTCCGAGAATCCCCAGAATCAGCACCCATACCCAGCCTTTGCTTTCTTCTGAATTTTTCTGCCGGAATGCCATGAAAATTGCCACAGCCCCCTGCAGAAGGAACCATACTGCCATAAGATAAATCAGCATTCCGTCTGTCATCAGCTTCAGTCCCGGCACAACCATAATCACCACGCCAAGGATAACGCTCAGAATCCCAAACAGAAAAGGCAGTCCGTAATTTTTCTCCATAATGGCCCTTACAATGGCGCCGATTCCATAGACCAGAAGCAGAATTACCAGAAAATATCCTGCCTCCAGAAAGGTCATTACCGGCGTACAGATACAGGAAACCCCGCAGATAGCCATAATTACTCCCAGAATAATTGTAAAAATTTTCATCACTGAATTCCTCCTGATTTTTTATTTTTTCTTTTTTCACAGGTGATTTTTACCTGTATTACAGAATCCTTCTCCTGAGATTCTGCGCGCGCGTGAGGCCTCTCCCGGAGCTTTTTCCACTCCTCACGCTGCGCATTTTATTCTTTTTTCACAGGTGATTTGGCACCTGTGAAAAAACTCCCGGCTGCTGCCGCAAGGAAAATCCACAGAAACAGTCTGACCGGAAAACATAAAAACAACAGCACGGTCACCGCCAGCGGTTTTTTCATAATCGCCCCAAGAAGGGCGGCTGTCACAGTTGCCGCAGCAAACACGCCATGGCCTGCAGCATCACCGGACACCATCATTGCAGCGGCATATCCCAGACATACCCCTGCAAAAATAATCGGGAAAAAATGTCCTCCTTTCAATCCCGTCTGAATGCATATATTAGTAAGCAGTACCTTCAGAAATGCGATGGCCACAAGGGTCAGGGGCAGATATATGGTGTAATCCTCAATCAGCTCACCCATTGCTTCTTCACCTGAAAACATCAGCATCGGCACTGTCATACCCATAAGTCCAAGACACAGTCCTCCCACGGTCTCTCTTACAACGGCAGGGATCTTTCCTGCGGCCCATTTTACCGCTCCGTGGGTAATAAAATAAAATTTTGCCAGAATACAGCCCAGCAGAATATAGATTACCATCATCAGATAATCAAGTACATCCGGCTCCATTTCCGGAAATGACGGCATGGCGGAAAGTCCTGCGCCGAATAATTCTGACAGCAGCATATAAAATCCTGTTCCCGCCGCCACTGCCAGGCCATACAGAAACAGTTTCATGGTTCCCGGCAGCTTCAGAATTTCTTTTTCCCGGTTTTCTTCCTCCACGGCAAAAACACCAAACAGAGGAGAACGGAACAGGACGCTCAATGTCACGGCTGCTCCTACCTGCGAGTATTCCCTGGCATTCTGGCGGGCAAAAGAGAGATTCTCTCCCGCCCAGTAACAGAGTCCCACAATGACTCCGGTAAGTCCTGCCTCCGGGCCGATGCTGCTGCCCAGCAAAAGAGGAAACAGCGCGCTGAGCAGAAGGACGACCATATTGGAATAGTCATAGGTCTTCTCCGCTTTTACTTTCCCCATCACCGTTTCCAAATCCTCCGGATAATCACCGAATTTCCGGCGGAAACAGCCAATCAGCATACCTCCCAGTGTACACACCAGCACGGTATAACAGGGAATGGGAACCTGCTCCGGCAGCCATTCCCACAAAAATGCAGTTCCCACAGACATCATTTTTAAAAATGTCCAGATAACGCCTCCGGCCACCGCTCCTGTAATTCCGCAGAACAGGATAAGATACAGATTGTTCCTGACTGATTTATTCATGCTCTTTCTCCCCTTTTTCCCGTGTTTCATTGACCTGTGGAATCAGGGAGGAAGCCAGCCTGCCTTTTCCCCTCTGTTTCAGATAGACAATTCCTATTACGGAGAATACAACGGCTCCCAGGAAGTTCACCATTAAGTCTTTCATGGTATCCACAATCCCAATATCCAGATAGCCGCCCAGATTCCATTCTTCCCCGTTAATCACCACAGATTCCACAGGCACTTTTATGGGATGATTGCCCCCGGCAGGGTCCAGCTTTACGGAACTGATGGTGGGAAGAATCCAGTCTTTCTGCATATCCGTGTAGAAAAACCAGTCCATGGTAAATTCAAAAAATTCCCATACCACGCCCACTGTCATGGAAAAGCAGAAAGCCACAAAAGCCACAAAGTACGGGGACATTTTCACCGAAAACTTCTCGCTTCTGTTAAATAAATCTATCAGTGCAAATCCGATAGCCGCCATCAGAAATCCGTTGGTGGTATGGAGCATGGTATCCCAAAGGGGAATTTTTATGTAAAAAGCATTGATTTCGCCCAGAATTTCCGCTGAAAATATGAAAATCAGAATTACTGTTTTCAGTCCCGCAGGAATGGTCACTCCCACTGCTTTTTCAATAAACTGGGGCACCATAAACAGAATCAGGGTCAGAATCCCCAGAAACATATTGTGGTAGCTGCCCAGAAAAAACTGACGGACCACCGACAGCAGTACCAGTCCGGTCAGCACCAGTTCCACCGCAGTCCGTTTTGTTGTATGTTCTTTCATATAACCTCCCTTTTGCCCGGTCCCTCATCCTTATGTTACCTGGCCGGGCTCCTCCGATTTTATAAATTTATCGCATCGGCTATGATATGCAATGCACTCTGCACCGTTTCCCCTTCCAGAAGAAGCATCAGACCGCTGCAGAGCAGCTCGTAAATATGCATCAGAAACTGAATGACGCTGACGCATTTTTCCATTTCCACTTCGTTATCCAGTGCGGTCAGCATAGTGTAACGGATTCCAATAACATTCTGTTCCTCTCCGTCCGCCTGCTCCTGCATGAACAGAAACTGTCCCACCGGAATCATCTGATTCATTGCATTCAGCATCTGCAATACATTGTATTCCGTAAAAGATTCCGGATTTTCCGCAAACAGTCCGTCCACTTCCAGATGCCCGTAATACTGGAGCATATCTCCAAATTCCGGAACATGGACGAAATTACAGCTGATATCAATGCTCAGCTCATCGTTGATTTCCAGGGGCAGCAGCAGGGAATCCAGCTCCATTTCCGCTCCTTCTTCCAGCAACATGCTCTCAAACCCCCGGCCGCCCAGATATGCTTTCAGTCTCTGTAACCCCTCTCGCAATTCCGCTTTCTTCATAATGTCCTCCGTTCTGCCTGTTCTTTTGCACAGGCCTTATATTTTGTATACATAATACTCTTTCAGTTCCGCCTTTCCAAGTATTTTTCCGGATTTCTCATATTCCTGCTGCAAAGCTGTCATAATGTGCTCCATTCCGGTGATTTCCTGCCTGGAGGCTGCAAGAAAAGCTGCGTTGACTGCAATATTTTTAATGGCCGCTCCGGAAAGCTCAAAATTTTCCGCAAGATACTCTATATCCAAATCGCTTCCCAGAGGCATTTGCCTGGGAAACACTTTCTGCCAGAGCTGTATGCGGCGTTCTTTCCGGGGAAAAGTGAAACGGATGATAAATTTGATTCGCCGTTTATAGGCGTCGTCAAAGTTCTGCAGCAGGTTAGTGGCAAGAATCGTAATTCCGTCATATTCTTCCATTTTCTGCAATAAATATGCAGTCTGGGCATTGGCACTGATATCCCTTGCATCTGTTACATCCACACGCTTCCCAAACAGCACGTCCGCCTCGTCAAAAAAGAGAATGCTTCTGCTCTTTTTCACTTCGTCAAAGATTTCCCGGAGGTTTTTCTGGGTTTCTCCAATGTATTTGGACAGCACACCGGAAAGATCCACCTTATACAGCTCCAGATTCAATTCTCTGGCAAGGACCTGAGCTGCCATGGTTTTCCCTGTTCCCGGAGGCCCTGCAAACAGCATGGATACTCCACGTCCATAAGCAATCTTATCCTGAAATCCCCATTCCTCATAGACCTTTCCCCGAAAAGATACCTGCCCGCAGGCCTGCCGCAGCAGTTCTTTTGGCCCTTCTTCCAGCACCAGGTCATCCCAGGTATACACCGCCCTGACCCGGCTGGCGCGCTCTCCCAGCCGGTGGGAAATTTTCTGCTGGCAGGCCCGGTACAGACGGGCGGCGGAAACTTCTTCCCCGTAGATTTCCCCTTCCCGGCAGGCCAGCTCTGCCGCTTCTTTTATCACTCCCGGCGTAAAATCAAACTGGGCCGCCAAAGTATCGTATATCTGCTGCCTTTCCAGCCCGCAAGTTTCTTTTTCGTGTCCTGCCTCTTCCAGAAAGGTTTTCCAGAGCAGGCTCCGTTCCTGTATGGAGGGAAATCCCATGGAAAATTCTTCTGTCCGGCAGCCGGCGGGATATTCCCCGCCGAACACATCCTGCCCCGCTTCCTCTTCCACTGCCAGAAATGCATCCTGAAAAAACAATGAGGTTTTCAGCAGGATTTCCTGTGCAAACAGCCGGTTCTTCTTCTCCCCGTCCCACAGGGTTTCCCAGTGGCAGAAGGTCAGAAAAGCATGATCCAGCACTGCCCGCACCAGCGCGTTACAAATAAGATTTCTCATCTGTTCTTCATTTTTACCGGAGAAGATTCTCAGATCAAAAAACAGTACGCCCCGGCCCAGAGCTGCTGCCGCCAGTTTTATCTGCAGCTTTTTTCCGCTTCCTCCGGGACCACGCAGAAGAAACAGCCTGAGCTCCCTTCTTTCCGTCCCTGCGTTCTGACCAGGGTTTCCTTCTGTCAGACGCTTTTTTATGACCTCCATGACCTGATGATTAATATTGGGCGTGGGGGCAGGTCTTCCATCCGGAATGCTCAGACGGTATTCCACCTTTCGGTTCAGCAGGTCTGATTCCTGAAAATATGCATAGGCCACCAGATCTTTCCGGAGCTTCAGCCTCCAGGACAGCTCGCTTTCCTGACCTCTCTGAATTTCTTCAAAGATACAGCTCAACAACTCCCGGCGTACAAAAGTCCGGCCTGTCAGCCTGTTCTGTTCCTGTTCGTCCATGGTATACATTTTCACGCACAAATCCAGGGAAGGATACCTCCAGGACAGGTCGTCCTGCAGATAGCAGTACAGCCGCTCAAATTCCCGGTTTAATTCCGGCGCCATGGCGAGACAGGCCAGATACTGCTCAAATTCCGTGAGCTTCAGTCTGCGGAGCATGTATTCAAAGGGAAGCATCTCGCCATTTTTCATGGTGCGGTAAGCCTTCTCATGGAATTCCCGCCACCGGAGCATAAGAAGTTCCCGTTCCCGGCGATAAGATTCCAAATCCATATAGGCAAAAGGATTTTCCAGAATATTGGAGAGTTCCTCCTTCAACAGCTTCGTCTGGTAAATATGGCGGATTCCTCCGTCCTCCCGCAGCCGCACCGCATACCTGGTATAAAGGCTGATTTCCTGCTTCACCAGCTCCAGCAGTTCTTTGAAATATACTTCCTGTCCTTCCAATACCAATCCACCATCCATTTATTATATTCCTGATATCAGCGTTTTCTTAAAACTTCTCAGATCCGGGGCCTGGAAAAGCTGAGCGTAGTTCACGCCGGAATCTTCAAACTGACTCTGAGCGGCCACATATCTCTTATATACAGCTCTTGGTTCCTCCAGTTCCGCTTCCTCTGTGGCTGTATCTGCCTTTTTCACGGCTCCTCTCAGACCGTATTTATCATCTTTCAGTTCTTCAATGGTTCCCCAGAGCCTTGCCTGAACCGCATCTGCTTCATCGGAATCCTGCTTTTCCTGGTTACGTTTCTCAATTCCCATTTTGGTACCGGTTGCTCCGACTCCTCCCAGGCTTGCTGCAAAGCCCATCCAGGTCTTCGCTGTTTTTGATGAATCGCTGCCCGTATTATTATTCACACTGATAGCTATACTGGAACCAAGTCCGATTGCAGCGGCTATCAACCCTGTAGAAGTGGTGGCCAGAGACCGCTTCGTCCTGTCAATTCTTCTGTGTATTGCCACGTAAGAAGCCAGTCTGTCTTTCTCCTCGCTGCTGACTTCCTCTTTGTTCAGCAATTTATTGGCAGCAACCCTCCGCTCCGCCCGCTCCGTCTTCGTGGCCGTCTGAGGCTTTTGCTTTTTCCCCGCTCCGGCCTGGGGCGCCTGCCCTGCCTCCTGGGCATTTCTGTTCTTTCGTCGTATGCGCAGCCTCAATTTCCGTCTTCTGTGCGGCGCTTCCTCCCCTGCTCCGGCGCCGCCAGGCGCAGGCTGAGGATTTGGATTGGGATTTGCATCGTTCACATGATTTCCGCCATCTTCATGGTGTTGTTCTGCAGGAACCTGCGCTCTATTCTCATCCTGTACGTCTTCATCCCGCCCGTCTTCATTATGCTCGTCTTCATTTCCCTGAATTCCATTTTCTGTCTGCCCGTCTTCATTTTCCCCGGCGTCAGCATGATCCCCGTTTTCCTCTCCCTGAGCCTCCTGGGGCTGTTCATATTTTTCCACAATGGCCTGGATACCCTCTCCACCGTTTCCGCCTTTCCATCTCATATTCTCCAGAACCTTTAACTTTGAAATTCCGGCTCTGGTAACATGCAGTCCCCGTGCGGCCCCCAGAAAACCTCCAATTTGGGAAGCGCTGTTCATAAGCAGGGTAATCCTGTCCCAGAGCGCTCCATTGTCAAAAATTCCATCTTTTTTCCCGGCAAAGCCTGCTATGGTCTTGGCCATGGAACAGCCTTTGGCCAGCACAGTAAAAATATCTGTCAGCATACCGATAACAGTAAACGCCTTGTCTGTCCTCGTTTTCCCTTTCTTATAATTCTTAATTTTTATGACAAACTCCCGAATAGAAGTAACAAGAGCCATAAAATCGGAGATCAGGCCAATTCCTTTCCCAATCACGGAATCTCTGTAAGTACCTTCGCCCACCACAGCATCCAGCGTACCCAGCGCCCCGTTGGCGGCACCGATTATTTTCAGGGAATCTGCCGCCTTGTTATATTTGGAAGATTTGAAAAACCGCTGGAATCTCCCGCTTCTTAAGGGATTGTTTCCTCCCCCTTCCAGCTCCCTTGCCAGAACTACAGCCTTATAGATATTGCTGTCTCGCATATGCAGCAGCCCGCTTACCAGACCATTCTGAGTATTTATGTCCCGTTTCTTATCTTTCTTATTTCCATCTTTTTTGTCTTTCTCCTTTTCCTTATGCCTTTCTTCCATTTGCAGCAATTCCTTCATTGTATGAAAAGAAATTCCTCTTTCGCCATGGTCTTTCCACATACGCCGGGCCCCTCCTGCCCGCATCACAGCATGGGCCATTTCCATATTAATCCGTTCATTCACCGGTTGTGGATTATCCTGCTGGCTCCCTCCTGCTCCCGCTCCTGGCGGATTCGGGCCCGGCGGAGGCTCTACATGATTGTTATTGTTATTATTGTTATTATCTTCGATATGGTCTGCATTATCTCCGATATGCTCGTCATCACCTTCATCATCCACATGGCCATCATGATTCTGCGGATTCGGGCCCGGCGGAGGCTCTACATGATTGTTATTGTTATTATTGTTATTATCTTCGATATGGTCTGCATTATCTCCGATATGCTCGTCATCACCTTCATCATCCACATGGCCATCATGATTCTGCGGATTCGGGCCCGGCGGAGGCTCTACATGATTGTTATTGTTATTATTGTTATTATCTTCGATATGGTCTGCATTATCTCCGGTTTGCTCGTCATCACCTTCATCATCCACATGGCCATCATGATTCTGTCGAACATTATTTTGATCAATCTGGCCTCCTCCGACTCCTGCTCCCGGTCCTGGCGGATTTGGGCCCGGCAGATTCTCTACATGCTGACCATTATTCCCGTCATTTTCGTGGATATTATTCCCTTTACTCTCATTCTGCAAAGGCCGAATGGCTTCTGTTCCGGAGCCCTCTCCGCCTCCTCCTTCTACTATTGGCACTGACGGAACATTCCGCTCCATCTGATTCTCTTTCCGTTCTTCCACTAATTCCCCTGACATTTTATTTCACCTCGCTCCCGGTTTTACTAAAATTTCTCAATTACTGTCTCTACTTCATCCTCCGGCGGCAGCTTATAATATCTGTCGCAGCGATAGAGATATTCTTTTGCGGCTTTGTCTTTCCGGTGCTGTTTGAGCACTTCCACAAACACAAGCCTTGCCTCATAAAATTTCTTTTCCACAAAGAGCCCTACGCCCTGTTCAAACAACGGTCTGGTAAGTTCTTTATAGTAGAATTCCTCCTCGGAATCTCCGTCGTAGACGTCATAAATCCGTTCGTACGTATGATCCGCCGCCAGATAAATATTTCCCAGATATCTGGCATGATAATGTTTCTCAAAATCCGGAATCTGCCGGTAAACCAGATGGGTAATCAGAATATGAGCGCCATATTTATCTCCTTTTAAACGCAGGGCCTTTGCCAGATCCGAATGGGCGGAAATGGCGGTGGCCTCCATCCGCTTTTCATGGCCGATAACGCCGATCATCACCTGTCCGTAGCTGATGGCAATGGTTCTTCCGTTTCCGGGCATCTGCTGCTCTAAAAGCCGCTGGATATCAATGGCGGCGTCCAGCGCTTCCTGGCTGCTGACCGTGAAAAATGCCGACAGCCCCGTGTCTTCAAAATGCTCCACCACCCCGTGATGGGTATTGATAGGTTCCACCAGCATGGACAGCACCCGGTTAATGTCTGTATAGACCTGCTCTGCGGACAAAAGGGCGCTCTGCTTAGGGTAATCAATGGCATGGAGGGACAGAATCGTAAGTTCTCCCTTCATCTGGTCTCCCAGCCTTACATCCTGAATGGATTCCTTTCCCAAAAGCTCCAGGATTTTTGCCGGAATAAATTTATAATAGCCGTCGGACATGCTTCTGATATCTTCCACATAATTTTCAAGCTCCAGAGACATCTGATTGAAGGCGGCAGAGATATCCGCAACCTCATCGTGTCCATGTACTTCCATGGTGACGCCCAGTTCTCCGGCCGCCAGCTTCCCGGCGCACTCCTTCAATGTCTTTAAGGGCCGCAGGAAAATATACAGAATCACCATCAGTACCACCGTCAGTATCAGCAAAAGGGTGGAAGACGCATTTTTCATATTCCACTGATAATACCATATCTGATAATCCATCATATTTCCGTCTGCGGAAACAACAAGGACTCCGTATTTCGTTCCATCGCCCAGAATAATAGGGATAAACTGATTATTCTGTCTTCCGCTCTGGCTTTCCTCCATCTTATTTATCACTTCCCCGGTATCATAAGCCTGATAAACTGACTCGGCTACTTCCGAAGCATAGACCCATTCCACCGGAACGCCGCTGTATTCGGACATGGATTCCCTCACGTACAGCTGCCCTTCCTCATCTGCGTGTAAAACACTGTAAAGATACAGAGAAAGCTCCGAAACGCTTTTTCCGTTATTGACGGCATGGTGGCTCAGCATCAGAGCCCGGTCTCCGGAAGGAAATTTCTCCGGGTTTGTCTCAATATTTTTCACAATATCTTCTTTGAGCACTTTGCCCAGGGCCGACAGGGACACCGTCTGAGTGTTCTCCAGCTGCTCCCGCATGGACTGTCCAATCCACTGCTCCAGAAAATGATCCATAACCAGAAGTCCCAGCAGGAAAATCAGGCACAGCCGCACCAGAACCGTCTGAAGATGGTATTTCACACGGGCCATCCAGTATACTCCCAGAAGGAACGCTGCCAGAAGGATTCCCCCATATACCCATAACATCCGATGAAATACGGAATGATGTGAGAGGGAAATCTTCGCGATATCCTTATGGGTTCCGTCCTGATAAGAACAGATGGCCCGTTCTCCCTGTTCTTCTTCCACACCCGCGCAGAATCCTGAAGCGGTACAGTCCAGGCTTCGCAGCTTGCGGAAGGTGAAATCCGGGTAGTCTTCCCGGATATCTTCTCCGGAAAACAGAACCTGCGAGGTCTGTTCCTCCAAATCTATCTGTATCACGCAGTCGGAACCGTAATCCAGCACGTAAGCGTATTTTCCGTCATTTGCAAGAGCTTTGAACACGCCTTTTTTTCCGCTGATTCCCTGAATGTCCAGATAACGGTCTGTTCCCACCTCTTTGGCAAAAACCTCTCCTCCATAATCTGTCCACAGCAGAATTCCATTTCCGCTTAAGAAAAACTGGGCGTTCAGATACGGATATTCCAGAGGAATTTCATCCAGCTGCCTTCTCTCTCCCTGACGGTTCAGGGCAAACAGCCCGGCCGGCTCCTGGTTTTTCTCCGTATCCGGAATACCGATATAACAGAGTTCTCCATTCTGAATACACTGCACAGATATCCGACTGTATACGCCTGTATCTTCTGTGATGTCATACTCCGTGTCTTCCAGCCTGCCATGGTCAAAATCACATTTATAGACTTTATTGCTGACCCCGTTCCAGAATTTCACATTGGTTTCCTGAATTAACGCATAGGCGCTGCCTTCATCATCAAAAAAAATCTGGCGGATAATCTGGTACTGCTCCTTTTTATGCCGCCGGAAGGCAATCATTTCCCCCTTTTTTCCGTTCGGGTCCGAGCGGATAATTTTCAGATTTTCGCTCTCTCCCCGGTCTACATAATACAGATATCCATCCTGCAGATGAATCTGTTCGATATAATTTAATTTCACATTTTTCCCATAGAGGCTGGCCAGAAGAATCCCGGCCAGCGCGGCAATCACAATGCCCCAGATACCATACAAACTTTTTTTCTTCATTTTTCTTTCCTCAGAATCTGATTGTCTTTAAAGCTGCACGGTGGGGCAGCCCGAATTAGTAAACTGTATGATTCCTCCCCAGGCGCAGGTCAGCTTACACTGATCGTCCACCGCCGGCTTCCCGCCCACCAGCACCTGAGGAACTCCGGGAGCCCAGGGCCCCGCCGGAACCGGCGTACAGGGCATGGGCGTCAACACCCCCATGGCCGCGGCAGTAGCTGCGGCTACCGCGGGATTGGCCATGCTCTGGCACATCCCAAAGGGGGTAATATTTACAAAGGGCACGTTATCTGCTATGGTTGCAAGGGGCATTGCCGACATGGTTTTTGCTGTGGGCAATACATTCAGTATGGATGGGGCCATGCCAAAGCTGCAGGACATGGACGCTCCTCCCGTCACACATAATCCCATAATCCTCACTCCTCCAAAATATGATTTTCCTTCCCGGAAATAATTTCTGCCTTTCCGCATATCTCCTGTTCCGCAAATTTGCAGGAATACTGCAGAACGCCTGTTTCCTGGGGAAGTTTTCCCAGCAAAAGATAAAATTCTCCCCTGTCGTCTGCAATGGCCCCCTGCGCCGGAAAAAGTATCGTATCTTTTTTCTGCCAGGAACCTGTCAGAGGCTGAAAAAGCTGAAAATATTCGTTATCTCCTTCCGAATATCTCATATGGAAATATTCCCCTGTCTGCTCCTGCCGCTTTCGGATATGCCAGAACGGACTTCGTATTCCTCTTTTCAGATAAAAGGAAATCTCTGCCTCTCCCTGTCTGTAATCCTGAAGCAGCCGGCAGCCTCTCTGTTCTTCTTCCAGGTAACACCGTACCAGACTTCCCGGCCTGGCCCTGCCCCGGACTGCAGTATCCCCCTCCTTCACCGGAAAAGCAGGAGAAGGATACAGCAGCACCTCTTCCACTTCTTTGCCGCCGTCAGCTTTCAGAATAAGTTTCCGGCGCTGGTAGACGGGGGACTCCACTTCTATTTCAACTTCCGGGCTGTTCACATTCAGAAACAGAACATAGCCTCCTGCTTTCTTCTCCGTTGTTCCGCCGGACAGGGAATGAACCCGGATTTCCGCCGACACAGGCGTTCCGGTGAACATATCCCGAAACAGAACTGCTTTGGAAAGGCGGATGCTGGTTTCCTGTAATACCATCTTATGACTCCTTTCCGGAATACCGGTAACTGATTTCCCGTACCCGTTTTACAGACTTCACTCTGGTGGACTGCAGTTCCACAGGCCCTGCGGTATAATACAGCGACGTTCGGTAAGCTGCATTGGGTACGGTCCAGAGGCGTACCTTTTCCTCTGTTTCCAGCTCCAGCATCTGTATACGGATATTGGCATTTCCAGGCACATCAGTGGGTGCAAACGTATCCGAATCCAGAGCTGCTTTATCCCGGAAGGCCTGAATAATTTTACCCATAATCTGATGTTCCTGCACCGCCCGGTATTTTAAATCGCTCTGCAGATAAAGGGTAATCATATAATACAGGGTCAGATATGTAGATGGATAACGCTGGGCATTCCTGTCGATATTGGCCATTTCATGGTCCTGAATGGAGGTATCCTCTCTCACGTCATAGAGCCACACCCCTACCGCGAAATCCCCGTGGTCTTCCGGAGAGCAGAGGCCAATCTGATCCGGACTGTTTAACAGTTCCGGAATCAGCGCTTCTTTCAGCAATGTTATTATCCCGTTTCCCGTATCCGCAATTTTGGTATAATCTGACATAATATCTCTCTTTTCTGTCTGAATTATGATTCCGAAATCTCATGTTCCTTCCGGAGTATCTGTATCTGAATCTTCCGGTTCCACCGGAGATTCCGCTGTCTCCACCTCCGGACTCTCCTCGTCTTCATCGTCATACTGGGTGCCTTCCGGATCCGGAACCGTCAGAATACCGTTTTTAAACTGACCGCCTTCCAGAACCTTTCCCGTAGAGACTTCGTACCGAACTCCGTGGCCGTAATAAACCCCGTTGATAAAATCACCTTTGTAAAGAAGGTTTCCATTCTCATCCCACAATTTACCGGATCCATAATACCTTCCTTTCAGAAATCCGCCGTCGTAAATGAGATTTCCGGTGGTAGTATGATACAGTTTTCCGGTTCCGTTGTACTGTCCCCGGTAGAATTCCCCATCATACACCAGCATTTCCGTGGCGGCATCCGTCAGCTTTCCGGCCCCCTGATACAGTCCGTCCGCAAAGGAACCGTCATAGATGAGCAGTTCTTTTTCCGTATCATAGAGTTTGCCCCTACCGTCATACTGATCCCCTTTAAAGGTACCGTCATACACCAGTTTTCCTTCCTCGTTAAAGGCTTTTCCAAGCCCTTCCCGTTTTCCCTGAACCCAAGCGCCGTCATACGTCAGATTCCCGTTTTCATCATAAAATTTTCCGGTTCCGTCATATGCTCCGTTAATCAGTCCTCCGTCATATACGAGATTCCCGTTTTCATAGAGTTTTCCTTTCCCTTCATATTTACCTTTGACAAACTCCCCTTTGTACAGGGTATTTCCATCCACATCATAGGAAGTCCCGGCGCCTTCCTTTTCCCCGTTAATAAAGCTGCCTTCATATATAAGAGCTCCTTTATTGTGGACTTCTTCCGGTTCCGCTGCGTCATCTGCGGCAGATTCGCTTTCGGAAGTTTCGCTCTTGGAAGTTTCGCCTCCATCATCTGAAAGTGTTCCGCCATTTTCCGCGCCTGCGGTGCTTCCGTTTTCAGAGGTTTCGGCTCCGCCGCCTTCGTTCTCCGCTGCATTTCTTCCGTTTCCGGAGGTTCCGGCTCCGTTTTCTGTTGTGCCGGAACTGCTGTTTCCATTTCCGCTTCCGGAATTTTCCGCTCCGCTTCCGGAGCTGCTGTTCCCGCTTTCAGCCCCTCCTGCCTGATTCCCGGTTGCACTTCCATTTGCCGGTTTACTGCCTCTGGCTTCAGAACTCCCGCCTGTCTTACTGTCTGCTCCGCCTCCGGAGCTTTCTCCTGCTCCGTTTCCGGCTTCTTCTCCGGAGTTCTCCCCTTCTCCATTATTTCCGGTCCCGGCAGGTTCGCTGGCATAGAGTTTTCCTTCTCCTTCATAGACATCATTGACAAAATCACCCTCATAGGCAACATTGCCGTTCTCATCATATTCCGTACCGGAACCTTCTTTTTTCCCGTCTACGAAATCTCCGTCATACACAAGGGCCCCGTCTTCATAGAGTTTTCCTTCCCCTTCGTATGCCCCGTCTCCGTTGACCGTTCCGTCATAAAGGACATTCCCTTCCTCATCCTCCAGAACAACAGCCTGCAGTTCCGGCTCTCCGTCCTCGAAGTTTCCCTGGGCAACCACATTTCCCTCTTCATCGTAAAGGGTTCCTTTGCCTTCTTTTTCTCCCCTGGCAAAGGTTCCCACATATTCTTCCTGGCCATTGGGAAAATAAAGGGTTCCGTTCCCCTCGTAAAGACCGTTTTTGAAATCTCCTTTATATTTCAGCTTTCCTGCCTCATCGTAGAGAAATCCCTGGCCGTCATACTGATTCAGCAGAAAAGTGCCTTTATAACAGAGAACATCCGTATTTTCATAGTACAGCTCTCCCTCACCGGAATAAGCCTCCATCTCAAAATTCCCCTCATACAGCAAGGCTCCCGTGTAGGTATAAAGCTGTCCTTTTCCATTGATGCGACCTTCCTCCATCTCTCCTTTGAAAATCAGCGTTCCGTCTTCCTGAGACACCAGCTCTACCTTACCGCTGTAACCCACCATTTCATGGGAATTTATCACCATAGTTTTTGTAAAAAACTGTGAGACCAGAATGGGATGCAACAATTTCACATACAAAACCGGAAGAACGGCTGACAGCAGCAGAATCACATATACCATCCTTTTCAGCACATAGTAATGGCCGAAAGAAAAATAGTCCCCGATTGTCCGCTCTTTTTTCTTTTTTTTCTGATTGATTCCTTTACGGACGTCACTCAGAACTTTTGAAGAAAAGGATTCCGGGCTGACCATCCGCTTCGCTTTGCGGAATGCCACCTGAAACGGCGCTGTTAAAATATGTGACAGCCTCCTGGCTGTACGTCCAATCAGTCCGCCCTGCATATTACATCCCTCCTGCCTGAACTGTTATTTCTTCACGTGCCCGGTTTCCTGAATTTCCAGGGTTCCGATTTTCTGAAAGGAAATTCCTTTTTCTGACAACACCGGATTGGGCAGCGTCAGCAGCAGATACAAAGCCGCCGAGCCAATTAAAAGAGTCGCCAGCACCGCCCGGATTTTCGGAAAGATTTTCTTAAGCCCCTCCCAGGCACGCCACCAGATTCTTCCTGGCTTTAACTCCTGCTGTTCGCTTTTTGTGAGCACCGACTCACAGATATTGTCATAGACCACGTAACTGTCCCAGAGATAAACAAAATGTCCTTCTTCCATATCCCTGGCAAATTTCATCAGCTCTCTGGAACTTTTCTGTTCCAGCTCCCTGGAAAACATCTCCTGCACCAGGCCGCTGACCCGGCTGATACAGTCTTTTTCCTGTACCTGCCAGTAGTAATCCACTTCCGTAAAAAAATAATTAAACCGGACGCTCAGATCCTCTCCCACCACAATATTGTCTTTCCGCAGCACTTCATACAGAAAACACTCCGGCATATTCAGGAGAAAAATCTGTGCAAAAATATTTTTCATCAGCTGCAGACGTTCCATCAGATTATAATTGCCCTGTTCCATGGCCTGCTGCAGCGTTCTTCCATCCGCATGGCTGAACACAATATAATATTTGCCGTCCGCATTAAAGCTGGTCTGAAAATCCTTAAAGGTATAGTTGACATTATTTCTGGTAGTGACCGGCACCAGCTTTCTGGCCAGCTCCATATCACTGACGCAGGCAACCGTATACCTGGTATCCTCTGCTCCGGAAACACCGCAGGCAACGTACAGATCAATGGCCCCGGAACCAGTGGTCTTGATTTTTGAAATCAGCTCATACTGTTCATCCTGAAACTTAAGTACCATATCTGTCTCACTCTTTCTCACGTACCACTACAAAGGTTGACGCCTGCACCTGAGGATAAGCCATGCTGGAAACGGAAATCTGGAAAATACTTGCAGTCTCCGGCGCAGTATACTTTCCGTTTTTGTCAATGGTTCCGCCGTTGCGGTCTCTGACGCTCCACTGAAGCCGCTCGTCCGTAAATCCTTCCAGAACTGCGGTAAATGCAATGCTGTCCCCGGTAAATACATTGGGATTATCCGGCTGTATGTAGATACGTTTTTTCCTGGCTGATTCTGATTTGCGTATTTCATTGCGCAATGCGGTCCAGTGCACCCGCACCAGTTTTGCGCTGCTGTTTCGGATAATTTTCAGGCCGATTTCAAAGGTTCCCATAGAAGGCTCCAGCCTTGCCCCCAGAGAAGCCGCAAATCCATATTTATCCTGAAACAGGGAAGCATCCCCGAATACCATCTGAGACTCGCCGGCAAATCCGTTGTCCACTTCATAGCCAAGGTCGATGGTCACCGGACCGAAGCCCAGCCCGTGTACAATTTCATCGGAATACAGCACTTCCCCCGGCCTCATATGGCTCACATCAAAGACCACGTCGCCATAGACAGTTTTCAGGGGCTTTTTCTCTTCCTGCTCTTTCCGGTTTTCTGTTTCCCGCAGTTCTGCTTCCTTCAGCCTTTTCACATCCTCCGTCAGCCTTCCAATCATGGCTGCGGAAATCTCCGTATGCATGATTTTCTGCTCAAAGGGCAATGGATCAATCCGCTCAATCAGACAGACGTCTCCGGCCCTTACCACATAAATCTTTGCCAGATAAATGCCCTGCTGAAAGGTATTTCCCACGATATAATCCATGGCTGTTTTATAATATTCCTCCTGCATGGAATCATAAATATCCTGGTCGCTGATCCGGACACGATTCACACAGGGACCGGCCTCATCGTACTCCCGGCCTCCCATCTGCAGTTTAAAGCTGCCGCTGACCAGTGCGGCCTCCGCCTGCACGTTGCTGACACAGGCTGCTTTCAGGGGAATTTCCATCTGGTATTTTCCTGTTTTCTCCCAGTCCTCCTCCCGGAAAGAAACATGAACCCGGTTTCCCTCTCCATTTGTGAGAAACGAAAGCTCCAGCTCGTACTCAAAGGACAGTTCCTGCTGCCCCGTATATTCCACCTCAATCCGCAGAACCGTGTCTTTTCCCAGTTCCGGAAATCTGGGCAGTATCTGAGAAATCTTTATATCCTGTCCCTGGTAAACAATCTGGCAGTCCTCATAGAGACGGGCAGGAGAAAAGGCTTCCCGCTCCGGCTCCTCCTGGGTCACAAACAGCCGGTACCCCTCTTTGTATTTGTTGTATTCACTGCTGTCCCGTCCCATGGTTCCGGTCACGTTATGCATAAGTTCTGCGGCTTCTTCCTGATATTCCAGACACAGGTAATAAAAATCTCCTTCCTGGTCTCCCCCATAACCTTCCAGCTCCGTAATTCTGCGCACCGCCGGTTCATCCAACACGATTTCCCGGCCGGCAAAATCCAGTGCCAGTCCCCGTTCTACCGATATGCTTTCATCGTCTACTTCCACCACGCCCAGTCCGCAGACCACACCGGAGCCAAAAAGGAAACGGTTGACCGTCCTGCGCTTATCGTTAAAATATTTCTGCTCTGTTTCAAAATCTTCCACGGACAGCAGCTTCCCATAAAAATACCGATTCCTTTCAAATGGAAAGCTCTTCAAATTCTTCATAGTTCTTTTCCTCCTTTGCCCCGGTCTCTGCCATGCCAACCATTGACGGAATCGCAGCCCCACCGTTTAAATTTGCACGCTCCCAGGCAACCAGCGTACTGTTTATTCCTGCATACACATTCTGTCCCAGATAAATGCCCTGACCCAGGATAATCAGATGTATCCGGATATGGGCAGGTTTGATATCCTCAATCATTTTTTTCAGCGCATGTTGCTCCCGCAGGGAAGGCACCGCCTGTTCCCGTACAAGCACGCTCACCTCATAGGGGCCATGGGCATAAAACTGTTTCAGGCTCCGGTATGCGGTTTCATTCCCCCGGTACTGCTCGATATCGCAGTATTCCAGAAAATACGGACGCTCTCCGGTAAAAATTCCAATGACATATTCCATATATTCTCTGGTGCCCCGAATCAGATTTTTCCTGACAATTCCACTCAGCAGAAGCCGCAGTTTTTCCTCCTGCCACAGATGTCCGTTGGTAACTCCCACCCATCTGGCCATCCAGTGCAGAAATTCCGGTTCTGCAGTCATCGGGTCAAGCTGCCTGGCGGAATCTGTAATTTTTTCATCCAAATCCTGATAAATGGTCTCAAACAGTCCCAGAAATCTTCCCAGAAAATCTTCCCTGCCTTTCGTCTGATAAATCATGGGAAGGTAAGACAGAAAACTGCGGTTTCCGGCATAAATTTTCATATGCCGGATTTGAGGAAGAAACCCTGCCTGGCAGAATAACTGAATTTCCATCCAGAGATATCTGCCTCTGGCCCGATACAGTAAAATGTCCTGTGGATTCTGTACGATATGGGCCAGATAAGGCTCCATGGCCCGATGCTTTTTCTCCGGCGTGATTTCCTGGTTCCGAATCAGCTCTTCCCAGCGGTAAATCTCACCGTCCACCACAGTCTCGGCATCATCGCTGCAGTAAAAATAAAACCGGATGGAATCATCCCCGTACCCAACGCTCTGTATCACCGCCCGATGCCACTGGTTTCCCCTTTCCCCGCTGTCTAACAGGCGTGAAATGAAAACACCGCTTTCCCGGACGCCTTCTTCCAGGGCAAGGCCCCCTTCGGTAATACGAATGCCCTTTCGGTAACCGGACTCGTAATCCCTCTTTTTATTAAATACAAAATATGCAAGCTGCTCCACAATATCGCCCCTTGTCTATGGTATCTTTCTATCTGTTATGACATAAAAATCCGAATATCCAGTTCCTTCAGCCAGGGAAGCCCGTTGGGCGGAAGCTGCACGTCGCCGTTGGCCAGATAGCGATATCCCCGGCCGCCAGCCTCCAGGGTAAGGGTCCTGGCCTGCCGCACACAGGGCAGGATATCAATGATTCCGTAAATAGCGCTGGCAGATACCGGCCGGCCGATTTCCCATACGGTTTCATCCAGCCAGGAACGCACCGCATGTTCAATCATCTCCTCCGCATCGGTGAACTGGGGCCGGATAACAATTTCTGCAAAAACAGAAATACTCACATATTCCGGATTCAGTATCTTTACAGCGGTACCAATCATTTTCCGCTTCCAGAGCATCTGTTCCAGATTCTGCCTGTATTTATCACTCAGACATGTGTCCCGCTCTTTATAACTCAGAGGACGTACCACAATGGAAATCTCATTTTCCGGCAGGGAATCCCGTTTTCCGGCGGGAGGCACCACTTTGCTGTCCAGAATCAGAAGTCCCGGCGTCTGTTTTACCAGTTCTTCATAATCGGAACCGGTGACGCCGCGGTGAATCTGTTTCAGTTCCTGCCGCAGCCTTCCGTAACACTCCTCTATGGTTTCATCATCCCGGCCGCCTCCGGTCATCTCATACTGTTTTACCAGAAACTGAGGGAAATCCCTGCATTCCCGGATTTTTCCCGCTTTGATATTTCCTGATTTCCCGCTGCTTGTTTTCAGCCGCAGCAGCCGGATATCCCCGTCCGGCGCCATCCCGTGCTCACCGTTTCCAAACAGCAGCCTGTGCTCCGAAAGTTCCAGCACATACACCGCGTCCTCCGGTGTGCAGACGTCAAAATCTTCCACCCTGCGCCAGGGATAAAATCTGCCTTCCTGACTGTCTTTTACCATAATTTCAAACTCATCATATACAATATCTGTCATATCCAGGCGGTATTCCTGGCTGGCAGCTCCGTTTCCCCGTCCAATTTCCCGTTTTTCCTGAAATTCATTTTCCCAGGCTGCCAGCCGGCAGGCAAAGACCCGGCCGTTTTCCGCCTGTTCCGGTCTGCGAAAAGACAGAATCATGTCTCCGTCTTCCCCTTCCGCTTTATCCAGCACCGGCGTAACTGTCCATCCCTTATCCTGCTCCAGATACAGTTCTGTCTGTCCCCTTTTTGCCAGATACATACTGGTTTTTACAGAAAGGATTTCCTGTCCTTCTTTCGGGATTACTTCATAATCCTCATAATCGCACCAGGAATACTGCTGCTTTACCTCTGTTTCATTAAAATATATATTCTGTATCAGCGGCGCCACATCATAATCATTTTCCATCAGAGTAACACGTATCTGAAAAGCCCCGTATGTCTCGTCCTCCACCATTTTCTTCGGCAGCCGGAAACAGATTTTCCCCCGCTGCAGAAAGGCATATGTGGTATCGGATTCCACGGGCAGTTCCTCCCAGCCTTCTGACGACTGATATTCCCACTTCAGTCGGGCAAGGGGAATAAAATCTTCCCCGATGGGATTGCGGCTCACCTGATAGTCTGTGCAGATATCAAAGGATACCACTGTTCTGTCCCTGGAAGAAAAGGACCTGTCCATAATAAAGCAGCAGCTGTTTCCCACCTGCGGATACTCTCCGAATGGGTACAGGCGCATCTTTTTTTCCAGATCATTTCCAATATTCACATAGCGGTCCAGCAATTCTCCGCACAGAATGTAAGCGCCAATCAGACGGATGGGATGGGGCCATTCCTTGCGAACCGTCTCAAAAACCATATCTCCCGCGCAGAACCGGGTTCCTTTCAGAAGGGGAATCCGACTGCCGCCGAAACCTGCCGCCAGCTCCAGGCTGACAGAGCCCCGGGCAGGTCTTGCATGATTCCTTTCCATCCCCAGCAGTTTCAGATATTTCTGACGTTTCCAGCCGCAAAGACGGCTGATCTGATACTGCTGTATTTCTTTGAACCACGAGAGAAGCCCAAGCAGCATAATTCCCGGATCTGACTGGTTGTAATTGGTCCAGTCCGGACATTTTCCCGGTATCTGAAAAACCGCGTCCGCTTCAATTTCTCCATACGATTTATCATCCAGATTCAAATTGTAGAACATGGCCTGCACTCCTTCTTCCTCTGTTCTGTCTTTTCAGTCCTCAGGGTTCCGCCACCACTTCATGAAAGCCGCTTTTCGGCAGACGGTAAAAGGGCAGAAACCGTTCTTCGTTGACTTCGTATTCCTCAAACCGCCCGCTGCGGTATTTACGCAGGGAAAGCTGGCTGATATATTTCACCCCCTCCACCCGTTTCAGGGCGTGGGTAATCTGATTTTTGTCCGGGAGCGTGCCGATTTCCCAGCCGTCACCGTAAAAATTCCCGTGAAGGGGGTCTAAAAACCGCTTCAGTTCTTCTCTCACCCGCTTTGTGGCGGCAAAAATCTCCTTTTCCTGCGCCAGCTCCAGAACCACCTTCACATCCAGCCGAATCAGCTCCGGCATCACAATATGAAACCGTCCCAGATTTACAATATTCTCATCCATACGGACGGAAAGGTATTCATAAATCTTCTTTCTGGTCCGTTCAAAACTGTAGCAATGCTCTCCATAACTCCCTGGAAGCACCACAAGGGTTACTGCTCCCGGCTGGTATCTGCCTGTTTCATCACAGCCTGGAAAACATTTCACCATACTGATATCCCTGGCTGCTTCCCGCGCCATATCTTCATAATCCTCCGCTGAAACACATCGCCTGCCGTGACGCAGCAGACCGGCGTTTCTGCCCACTGCTTCCATCACGCCCTCTCCGGGAAGGCCGCAGACAGCATCCAGAGGATTGTTTACACTGTTGATAAACCCTGCTGTCCGGTCCAGACGGGAGATTTCCCCGGCCTTTACATTCCCTTTTTCTCCCCGGCAGTACCCGTATTTCACATATATTTCAATCTCGTCCTGTTCGTTGCGGCCCGATACCTCCATATATTTCGGAAAAGTCAGAATACCGTCGCGCCGGTCTGCCGTATATTCCTTTCTGCTGCCGCTGTCCGGCCCCAGTTCTTCCACCTCTGTCCATAATTCCCGATTCTGCCCCGGACCGTTTTCATAATCTGTTTTTCCCAGAACCCGAACCTCCAGCCGGGAAATATCTCCATAGGAAAGATGAATCTTTTTTTCTTCCATGCGGGGCTCCAGACCAAAAACTTCCTCCACGGTCTCAATCCCAAGAACTATGGTCGCATTCGGATAAATTCCTTCGATTTTCGGACAGTTTTCCGGCGTTTTGGTCAGTTCCCTGCCTGCTTTGCCGCTGAGACGGAGCCAGAACAGATTTTCCCCAAACAGCGAATCCCGGCAGATATCATTGCGTCCGTACCATGAAATCAGCCCTGTATGTGCAAATCCTTCCGTACTGTCAGCAGGATGCATTTCCTGCCATCCCTCCGCCGACAGGTATTCCCATTTCAGTCCGGACAGATGATTCTGCAAGGTATCATGCATAACGAACAGCATTTTCAGCGGGCCTCCGGCAGGGGGATGCCCAAAGCCGAAATAGCATGTTTTCTGTTCCTCCGTCCGCGCCCTGCACACGGGAACTGCAAACCCTTTTTTCTGCATTTCCTCCGTCCCGTATTCCTTCAGCTCCATATTATTCTGCTGAATCATGGTCTTCGGACGGAGAGGCGTTTTCATATAGCTGTAGCTTAAAGAAAAATTTCCGGCCACAGGGGCCACGTAAGCGCCCTTTGTCTTAAAAGCATTATTCATACGGATAATTCTGGCACGGATACAGTAATTCTCCGCCGAATTCACCAGTACCCGGCTGATATCCGGCGGACAGGTAAACTCCATCTGCCGGCGCACACCCTTAAGTCCCTCGCCGGCTGTAAAAATATTTCCGTACTGGCCGGACACCGGGAGACGTTTCCATCCAAACCCATTGTAATATTCCCATATAACTTCCCGAATTGTAATATCATATTCTTCTTCCGGCACAAATTCCTGCTTCCGCATAATCCGTTTCCAGGCTATTTTCACACCTGACACGATTTCCTCTATGGGGATTCTGACAAAATCAAGGTCAAATTCCACCCGGACACGGGCGCCGGGCCTGCCGAATATTTCACCGCTTCCGATATAAAACTCATCATAAACAGACGGATGTTCCCCAAAGGCCAGAAATTCTTCGATTTCCTGGTCCGTTCCGTTTACATGAATAAATTCCGGTTTCTGTCCGAGACATTCTGTGCCCAGAGATACTTCCTGCAGATAAATTCCGGAGAAATAATCCGCATCCAGTATTTCCGCATATATTACATACATGGAAGACAGGGATTCCGCAGGAGCAAACCCCCTGGGCCCGCCGGGAATCTGAAAACAGAGTCTTCCATCCTGGCAGGTATAATCCGTAATCATGCGGTATTCTTCTTCCTCCCCAACACTGTAATAAAAACGGATACGGGACGAATCACAGAGGGCTTCCCAAAAGCTGTCATGCTTCCCTTTTCCCGCAGGTACCAGGGAAAGCCCGGCGTCTGCGTACGCGGAAACTGCAATTTCCTGGCCAAAACAGAAAAACATCAGATGACGCTGCAGATTCTCCTCTCCATTCTGGAACAGAAAAAAAGATGGAACATCATCCCGGCGCCTGTTATACAGCTCATATATCCCGTCTCCTCCTGGGTCTGACAGAAAAATCTGTTCCAGCTCCATGGGGCGTACCAGTACCTCCTCCTGGGTTTCAAACACAAGCTGTTCTCCCTCTGATTCCGCCAGCAGCCTGGTTCCAAAAGGAACTTCTGCCTCACCGTCATATCCTTCCGGAAGGCCGAATACCACAAATCCTTCCGCCGGACTTGCGGGCAGCAGTCCGGCGTTCACTCCGTCAAAGAAAGAGAATAAATCTCCTGCTGCGGACATATTAAATTTTTTAATATTGTCATACATCATATCAGCGAATATGGATACCAGAGCAGTTCCGGCATCCGGCTGCTCCTCATCGTATCTCCATTCCGGAACATACTGCTTTGCACATTTTCTCATATAGCTGATGATGTCCTCTCTGGACATTTTCTCTATCTGCGGAATCTTCATAGCTGTTCCTCTCTCATTTCAAATCTCTTCCGGTTCTTATTCTCCCTCATTGATATAGAAAGGGTATACCAGATTATACTGGCTGTTTGTGGAGCGGATGACATAACTGACATGAATCATCAGAAGCCCTTCATCAATCTGTTCATCACTGACCTCCGCCTTTATGTCCGTAATCCGCGGTTCCCAGCGGATTAATGCGTGTTCCACTTCTGTTTTCATGGAGTACAGGGTGGTATAATCTGCAGATTCAAAGGTATAATCCCGGATTCTGCACCCGAATTCCGGGTGCATGGGCAGTTCTCCCGGCCTGGTTCCGATGATAATACCCACAGACTCCCGGATACTGTCTTCGTTGGAGGACATTTTAATCCGCCCGGTTGCCCCGTCAATTTCAACGGGAAACTTCCAGCCTGTTCCAAGAAATGCTTTTACTCCGTTTCTCTGATCCATGATTACCTCCTCCCGACATAGCCGGGTACCTCCTCTTATACCTTCAGGGCTCCTCCCAACTCCTGAACCTTCAGGACTCCTCCCGGCATAGCCGGGTACCTCCTCAAGGTAAATGTTGGGCCCCTCCTCTTATACCTTCAGGGCTCCTCCCAACTCCGTTGGGCCCCTCCTCTTATACCTTCAGGGCTCCTCCCAACTCCGTTGGGCCCCTCCTCTTATACCTTCAGGGCTCCTCCCAACTCCGTTGGGCCCCTCCTCAAGGTAAATACTAATTTATCTTTACCATGCTGCCTTTGAGCTGGGTCATACCGGAGGCCTGCAGTCCCAGTTCTCCGTCGGCTTTTACCTTTATGCTGGTTCCTTCCACAGAGGTGCTCTGGCCTTTCGTCTTAAGGCTCTGCTGTGCTTCTAACTGAATGGTGCTGCCGGTAACTTTAACTCCGTTGGCATCTGCTTTCAGCGCTTCTTTGGTGCCTACGGTAAGGGTAATTTCCTGTTTTGCCTTTAATGCTATGGCGCCGTTTTTACTGTCCAGCAGAATGCTGTTTTCTTTCCCTTTATCCTGTATCTGAATGGTTTCCTGTTCATCATCCAGCAGGATTTCCAGTCCCTTAGGCGTGTTTACCGTAATTTTCCCTTTATTCTCTGTCTCGGTAAAGGTAATCTTATGGCCGCCCTTTGTCATAACCGTTTTTGTCTCGTTTTTCTCACTGGCCGCCCCTTCCGGCAGCTTGTCCGTTCCGTTCCACAGACATCCCAGCACTACCGGCATATTCATGTTTCCGTGGATAAATCCCACCAGCACTTCCGTGCCGATTTCCGGCAGCCAGTAATTGCCAAATCCGTTTCCCCCATAACCTGTCATAACTCTTACCCAGTCGGATGTTTTTTTATCCTTCTCGCCCATCAGATATTCCACTTTTATCATACCCATATGGTCTTTATCCCAGATATCTTTCACAATAGCATTTAAAAGCCCCGGCGCCGTTATCTCAGGATATGTCTTCTCTTCTTTTTTATCTGACAGCAGTTCATCATAAAAATTCAACGTTTCCAGCCTCCCACTTCAAAAGACGTCCGATAACCGTCCCCGCTAAATATATGCTTTGCTTCCATAATATCATATATACCGTCAATCAGGCTGGCATCTCCGTCCTTGATTTTCACCCGACCGCCCGCCTGAATCTCAGGAATTCCGATACATACTCCGCTGGCCTGCCTGGCCTGCTTTTTGGCCTCGTCCGCTTTGTGGTCCGCAATCTTTTTCGCATCGCTGTTATCCTCCACGCTGGCGTTCATTTCTGTTTTTTCACTCTGTACCAGGGATTTCTGCTTATCGTCCGCCTTTACCTTTACCTCTGCCGTAACTTCTTCTTTTTTATCCACATCCTGCCCCATAATCTTTATCACCACATCCTGAAAGGAAGCTCTCCGCTGAAAGGAAATGATATCTTTCGCCCATTCCAGCTCCACCGTATGAAACAGTTCCGCCTTTATATCCTTAAAATAAACTATCCCCGCCTGCACAAAAAAGTCCCGGTTTGCTTTTTTACACAGTTCCTCTTTGATAAACTCATAATCACTTCCATTCTGGAGAATGCAGTCCGTTTCCAGCTTATCGGTGGCATCCACATCTTTTGACTTATAAGCCGGTTTATATTTTTTAATTACTTCATTAAAAGCGTCGGAATAGCTTTTTACCTGATGGGAAATATTGCTCTTTTTGCTTCCCATCATCATCCTGCGTACGTCAACTGCCGTCACCCGGATGGAGGGACTCTCAGAAAGCTCATAAGTAATTTCATCCACATATCCATAAAACAGAGACGTCAGAGAAGACCCATAGCCCATTTCCACTTCCACCAGTTCCCCCAGAATAAAATCAGAACTGACATCGTCCCGAAATTTGCGGTTCTCCAGATCATACACATTTGTCAGCTTAATCACCGCCGCGCTGGCCACCGTCTGGGAAAGGGTTACCTCCACGGATTCCACCGCATAGTCAGATTCCCCAATCAAATCAAAACCGGAACTTTTAACTTTCATCGCAGGCACCCTGAAATCTTTATATTTCGCTGCCAGACTGGTCATTGTAATGGTTGCCATAATCTGTCTCCTTTCAAAGGGCCGGGAGTTTTACCACCTGTCCCGGCCTGACGTCCAGGGGATTCAGGATTCCGTTTTCTCTGGCTATCATTTTCCACATATCCGGATCCCCGTATTCCATCCCGGCAATATCCCACAATCCGATTCCCTGACGGATGGTACGGTATTTGGTGCGGTCCGGCGATTCAAAAGGAGACGCCCTGCGCCTGTCCCTGGGGGATATCAGAGATTTAAAGGTCAGGCTGACTTTTGCCCGTACCGGCATACCGCTTTCCGTAAACATGGTATAAGTATGGTTGAATCTTGTGACAATCCCTCTGAAATGCAGAGAACCCCATCGGAATGTAACTTCCGGGGGACGGTGCAGGCTTCCGTCAATGGAGGTTGCGTCTGCAATCTGCTTCGTAATGGCGGAAACGTCCGTGGACACAGGCGGAGTGCCAAAGGAAATCAGTGATGTTGGCTGTTTCGGCACATAAGTGTCCAGGAAAAGGTTCAGAGAAAGTTCCGTGGCCTCTCCGGAAATATACTGGAACAGGGGCCCGTCCAGACCGGGCACTTTCTTTTCCGAATAATTTGCGCTGTCTGTAAGCTGATATTCCGAAGGGTTAAACAGCACATCAATTATACTCATTCCGATTTCTTTTTCAATTTCCAGTTTCGCCTTTGTAAGACCCAAAGAAATTCCTCCTTTCCCGCTCCCTGTGTAACAGGCAATTGTGAAACAATAAAATCATCATAATTTCATGCACAATTCTTACAATTATCTTAAAAGATTTTCATCATACAAAAGCACGAAATGCGAAACGCGCTGAACATTCCAGCAAGCCTCTGACTACAAAATCCCCTGTCAGCAAAGGCTTCCAGCGTCTTTTGAGTCTTGCTTCCATAGCGCTAAAATGCATTCCTTTGCTTTTGATGAGGAAATCTTTCTTTTAAATTTTCTGAATTGTGTGTGAAATTCAGAAAATTCCTGAGTTTCGCAATTGCCTGTCCCTGTATAAAATCATTCCATTAAACAAGTCCCCTGCGCAGTTTCTCCACATGAAGTTCTTCGTAAAGGCGCTTTTTCACCTGCTCTGCAAAAACATTCACATCCTCTTTTGCCTGAGCGGCGCTTTCCACTTTCCTGAGTTCCGCTTCCACCTCTTCCAGCTTCTGCTCCAGCTGGGCCTGGGCTGATTTTAATTGTATGGTCTCCTGCTGCATATGCAGTTCTGCTCTGCTCTGTCCCTGGTCCGCTATCATATTTTTGTTTACAGAATATGTAAGTTCCGGCATGGGCTGACTGCCCGTCTTCCGGCCATAACCAGGAAAATTCCTGTTCTGCAGCACCGTTCCATGCTCCGGTACAGGCTCCGGAATCTGTCCCATTCTGACGTTCCTGCCGTATATGGCGGCAGAACTGCCATCCAAAAGCTGCTGCTCTTTTACAAACGGAAAGCTGCCTGTGCTTTCATCTGTAAACCGGACGGTATTTTTCCTTTCATCTGCATACCGGATTCCGCAGGCCTGTGCCAGCTTCCGGAGATACATCCCCATCCTCAGACGCCGCTGTCTTTCATATCCCTGAATATAAAAAACCAGGCCGGGATATGCAGCAGCCCCGGAAAGTTCTCCTGTATTGGATTTTTCCAAATCCGGCAGGTTTTCTTCTATCAGAAGTCCTGTCTGCTTCCCTTTTGCAGAAAGGTGGCGGCCTTCCCTCTGTTCCTCATACACAGCCCACCGAAGTTCTGCAATCCGGGACAGCTCTCTTAACAGAATTCCATACTGTTTCTCATCCAGTGTCCGGATATGGCGGAGAAGACTCTGAATCGGCGCCATTGCAAGCTGGCTGTCTGCATACACCAGATGGAGCCTGTCTTCTGTCTGATGGTTCATCTGTACCAGCAGGCGCTGCAGGCTGTTCCGGTCTTTTGCACCTTCTATCTGACGGCGTATGAGCTGAGTCTGCAAATCTTCCTGGCTCATATCCTGCGAAAGGAGATTCTCCGTCTGCCACTGCCCGGACAAAATATCTCCGTCTTCCCGTTCCTGCTCCTGTTCCGGATGAAACAGCAGAGATTCGCTCCATTCCCACATCTCCCGGTAAGCCACACCTGCCGCGCCGGTTTCTTCTGACTGCAGAAGCTGTAATTCGGCAGACGGAAAAGCGGACGTTTCTGCCTGAACTGTTTCCCGATTCTGTTCCTGCATAACAGAGAACTTTTCTGAAAACTCTGTCTTCTGTTTTTCTGAAAGCTCTGTCTTCTGTTCTTCTGAAAGTTCTGTCTTCTGTTTCGTAAGAACCTTCTGCAGAACATCTGTCTGATGCCGGAGCAATACCGCATCTGCCAGTCTTCGTACAAATCCTTCCCGCTGTTCTTCGTTCAGATTACGAACATAGGTCAGCATCCGTCGGGTTTCTTCTTTGTCCGGTTCTTTTATCTGACTTTCCTTCCGGAGCAAAATATGATTCTCTCCGTATATCGCCCTGTTTTCCATATACTGATTAATCTGTTTTATGATTGAAACCAGTTCCTGATAAGGCTCCTCCTGTGCCGGCCGCTGTTCTTCCTGTGCCGCCCGGTACTCCTCCTGTGCTGGCCGATACTCCAGGCTTACAGAATCCAGAATTATTTTTCCATAAGTACAGATTCGATGGATTTCTTCCTCTGTCTGACTGTCTGAATCCGGATATTCTTTCTGTTGTTTTATGAAATTTTCCTCTACAAAACGGAACATTGCTTCCTGCTCTGCCGATGCGGGAACTGTTTCCTGTCTCCAATCGGAAATACTGTCACCGGAAGCTGTTCCGGAAGACTGCTCCATACCGGCCGCCTGCTGCCAGAGCAGCACCGCTTCCACCAGTCGGCTGACAAATTCCCCTTTCTGTTCTTCTTCCATTCCGTGGAGATGAAGCAGCAGCTTTTCCAGACCTTCTCTCTGTTCTTCTGTCTGATTTACCTGATAAGAACTCCTGCGCTGAACCGGAACAGGTTCCTTCTCATATACATTCCAACCTTCTATTCTGCGGCTTACCTGTTCCATAAGGTATACCAGTTCCTTCTCATATTCCCCTTCTTTGGCCGGAATTATCGGAGCGGGTTCCCTTTCTTCGGAAGATTCCATCTTTTCTTCCGGTATCCCGTAAACAGATGTCTCCAGCAGCAGTCTGCTCCATGTACATATATTCTGAATTTCTTCTTCCGTCAGCCCTTCCTGTCCGGCTTTTTCCTGATACCGGATTCGGAATGTTTCTTCCTGCAGTACTCCCTGATACTGTTCCCGGTATTTTTCAAACATCCGTTCTTCCCGCTGTCTGAGCTGTTCCTTCCACCGTTCTCCGGTGTCCTCCAGCTTCTGAACAAGCTGAGACGGTTCCTCCCAGTCTTTTGTTACATCCGCAAGAACGGTAAAGGGTTCTTCCTCCACCATGGAAGAAATCTGTTCCCGGAAATTCCTGTTCCATTCCCGTACCTGTTCTTCCTCCAAATGCCGCATCTGTTCCGGAAAAAGCATGTCTGCCTGCTCCCGCACCTGCTGCAGAACCTTCGCCTCCGGTATGTCAGACATTGCAGCTTCTGTTCTTTTATGTTCCAGCCGAAGGGCTACTCTGTCCAGATAAGAAATCATTTCCTCACGGCTTTTCTTCCAGACTGTCAGCGGACTGTCTTCCTGCTCCGGCTCCTGTTCCGGCTCCACCACCTGCCGGTAAAACAGCAGAAATTCCTTCTGCTCAAACAGCTTCGCCAGGTCAGACAGCCTGTCGCCCTCTGTCTGTCCCGCCGCAGGCTTCAGAACCTTCCGGAACGCCGCTTCATCCCGTTCCGATTTTTCTGATTTCTCCGGCGTTTCCGGGTTTCCTGTTTTCAGTCTGGCATATTTTTTTCCTGCAAATTTCAGTTTTGCGAATCTGTCCCTGGCAGTTCTTTCCCGCAATTCCCTTTCTTCCGTCAGGGCTCTTTCTTTTCGGTCCGTCTCCGCCAGTCCTGTCTTCCGGATAAGGCTCCTGCAAAGAGCGGTCTCTTCTTTCAGGCGCTCTGTCATCCGCCCGGCCTGTACCCCGCCGCAGGTTTTCAGATAAGCAATTACTGCTTCCCTCCTCTGCCAGATGGAAGTCTCTGCCAGTCTGCGGTATTCCGTCTCAGACAGAGAAGCAAGGAGTTCCCGCTCCGGCGCCCCGGTCATCTGCTTCGAATGCTCCTCCAGAAATTCTCTGACCTGCCGGGAAAAAATGGAAAGCAACCGGTATTCTTCCAGTTTCTGTTCTGTTTCCTGATGTTCCCTCTGCCAGCCTTCATAACGTCTGCTCTCCGTCTGTTCCTGCTCCAGCAGCGTCATATACTGCTCCACACTTCGGAACATGGTAAAATCCCTGCCCTTTAACTGGGTAAGACAATACTTCTCCACCCGCTTAAGGCTGGTCTCCATCCTCCGAATACCAAAAGCCAGAGAAGACGGATATTTTTCCTCTCCCATCTGCAGCATTCTGTTTTTCAGCAAAAGGCTGATTAAGAGCTGTATCTGCCTGGGCTGCCCCTCTTCCTGTCCGGTTTCCCCGCTCAGATAGACGAGCTGAATCTGTTCATACTCCGGGGAAGATGCAGGAACATATTTGTCCCACAGGCTCTGCAGCAAATCCTGTCTGATATGAAGCTGTATGTTCTGTAAAAAAGGCTTTCGTAACTTCAGCATAGGTTTCCTTAAAATCCAATCTTATTGATGGTTTCCGATAATCCGTTATGTGAAATTTCCACTTTTTTAATCAGCAGGCCGCTGCTGGTAGCGTCCAGCGTGTCAATTTCCCATTTGGTAACAATACCCCACTTTGCCTCGTAAGTGGCTGTGGGAATCATGCCTGACTCCGGCATAACCATAATGACAATTCCCTTTTTCAGTTCATACCCGGCTGTCAGGGTGGTACGGGTCAGTTCCCCGCTGGCAATGCCGTATTCCAGAACCAGTTTATCCATGGACTGACGCGGCTTCGGCAGGTAATGCACCCGGTCATTTACCCCGCCCTCTGTCACCGTTTCAAATTCCATGGTGGCAGATATATTAGATACTTTGGAAAATCCCAGAGGCATTCCATTCAATATCACTTTAAATTTAGTACGTTTTGCAAGATTGTCCTGCACTGCCATCTCTTTTCACCTCTGTACCCGTTTTACGTTTTCTTACGGTCAGCGCAGTAAAAGCGCAGACCTGTCTGAACTGTTGCAGATTCGCCTATATCCGGAAAATATCATCTTCCGGCTGTTCATGGCTGACTTTTCTGTTAATCTCCGATATCTCCCGGCACCAGCGGAGCCTTTCCCGGTGGGTAAGGCCCAGAACATCCTCCCGGCTCCAGTGCACATAATAGGCGATAAAGGCCGCCTCCTCATAAATTCGGTCCGCCGGATACACATTTACAGCCCGGCTTCCATAAAATTTACAGGTACAGTAATTTCCTCCCCGCAATGGGGGCAGACGGTACGGTATACAGGCACTTCCGCCTGATTTACCCTTTCATACAAATCCTGCAGATACGCCAGATCCGGCGTATACAGCCCCTCGATTACTTTCGTGTCCACTGCAGGCATGGTTCCCAGGCTGGTAATTACGCGGGAAAGCAGAATAATTACCAGATACCCCGGATTCTGCTGTACTCTTGGATCCCGCAGGGGTATGATTTCATCTGCCGCCGTAGCCAGCCGCATCCGCCCTTCCCGATGGAGATTTCCATCCCTGTCCACATAACCTTTGGGCAGGACAAAAGAAAATTCTGTCTCAAACATGTTTTTACCTTTGCTTTCCTGTCTGCTCCGGACAGTTTCCATGCCCGGAGCACGTATTTATGTAACCTGTCAGTCATAACACCGTATCATAATTTTTACGAAACTCTGGTCATTCCCTCATGGGCAATTTCAAGGGACTCAATGGCAACATCAGAAGTTGTCGCACTGAAATCCGGTGCTGTGTATTTTGCAGGCCATGCGTTGATTACCTGCCAGGAAGCGGTAGCTGTTTCCGTTTCATCCAGAATCGTAATGGTAATCGTCTTGCGCTCCACTTCGCCTTCCACACCTGCAATCATCCACTCATACATTACCATGGAATCCGCAACGCCCTTCTTCAGGGTAATATTCCCGTATTTTTTCAGTCCGGGAAGTTTCATGGGCGTCTGCACCATATCGCCCTCGCGATACTCAATGACGTCAATTGACGCGTCGAACCCGGATGCCTCGGAAAAACCGCCGGCCTCCAGACCGTCTATTTCCACCTTATATCTAAACTTTCCATATGGAGTACTTGCCATCTCCTCACAACGCTCCTTTCCAAATTCATTTCATTTCAGAGAAATGTTTTATCCTTATACGGAATCACCTGTTTTCTGTGAAATCCGGAAGATTACAAATTCCGCAGGTTTTACCGGTGCAATGCCGATGACGCATACCAGCCTTCCGTTGTCAATATCATCCTGGCTCATGGTATTTCTGCCGCAGTTGACGAAAAATGCTTCCGAAGGCGCTGAGCCTGCAAGAGCGCCGCCTCTCCAGAGCCCTGTCAGGAACACATCAATGGTCCGTTTCACCCGTACCCACAATACCTCGTCGTTGGGCTCAAATACCGCCCAGTTGGTATTGGCCTTAATGCTTTCTTCAATAAAGATAAACAGCCGGCGCACGTTAATGTATTTCCAGCTTCCGTCGCTGCTGGCTGTACGCGCACCCCATAAACGGATACCCTGTCCTGGGAAAGAACGAATCAGGTTGACCCCTTTCGGATTCAGAATATCCTGCTCGCCCTTGTTAAACTGGCAGTCCAGTCCCACACATGCCCGTACCGTTTCATTGGCCGGAGCCTTATGTACGCCTCTGGTGTTGTCGCTGCGTGCATATATTCCGATAACGGAACCGGAGGGCGGAATTGCCATATTCTTCTTGTCCAGCGGGTCAAACACTTCCAGCCAGGGATGATACATGGCTGCATAATTGCTGTCCACAATTTCCCTGTGGGCAATGATATCATCCATTTTCTTTGCATTTCTGGGCATATCCAGTACCGCAAAACGGCTGGCAAGGTTCTCGCAGTGAGCCACCAGCATTAACTGTACGTTGGGGTCCACAACGCCGGGCACAGCCATAATGGACACATTGTCATTATCCAGAAATGCCTGAATTCCGGTACGTTTTCCGGCGCCCTTGTCCACGCCGATAAAATCTGCGGCGCTGATATTGGATACGGAACCGTTGCTTCCGCCTTTCAGAGCAACCACGCAGAATGCCTTCTCCGGGTCCTCTCCGGCAATTTCGTCAAAAGGAGCCACCGCTTCGCTTTTGGCGCTTCCCACATACTTTACTTCAATAAGGTCAGACTTTGCCGTCTTCTTCTCCACATAATTGGGAATAGACACATTGAAGGAGAGATTTTCATAGAATTCCACAATGTCGTCATACTTCACTTCCAGATTGAATTCACAGGTGGAAATCACTTTGGACGGCAGCAGGTTCTTATCCACCACATCCTGTTCAAATTCCTTTTCAAATACGACAATATTGTCCTGGCTCTTAACCACACGGTTGTACACCACATTGGTCATGTCTTTGTATACAACCACATCGCCCTCGTGGAAACCTGCGGAATTCTTTACCGAATACTGTTTGCCGTCGGCAGTCTGAAGTTCCTCCAGAATCTGGGTCTTTGCCTTGCTTGCCGGAGTTACCACAATGCTCATGCTGTTTCCCCACAGTCCGGGATTCTTCGCACGTACCCGAAGTACCGTGTCCTGAGCCGGAACTCTGGCCTGTGCAGCCTTTGCGTCGCCGGGGGCCACGCGGGAAATATAACAGCGGGAACCTCCGTTTACAAAAAAGTGTTCCACTGCATAGGATAAAAACCGATATTCCCCAAACTCATTTTCAGAAAGATATCCGCCGAACTTCCTCTTAAAATCTGCAAAATTGGTAACAAGCTGAGGAACGCCTTCTGCCGGCCCTCTCTCCGCAAGGCCGATAAAGCCGGCTGTACTTGTACCAACGCCTTCCATTGGCTTTCCGCCTGAATCAAATTCCTCTACATATACGCCTGGTGATAAATATTCAGCCATAATCTCCCAACACCAGCAGCATTTACCGCTAATGCCGGCTACCTCCTTTCCTTGTAAAAACTCATCGTTCTGTAACTTAACGTTAAGGCGGCAATGTATGCTCCCGCCACCTTAATCTTGTTTGATTATAAAACATGCCACTAAACAAAATTCTGAACAATTCGGGAAAATTTTTCTGACAGTTCCTTTTTTCATCGGAAACTACCCGTTGGGGCAGTTCCAAATTTCATCAAAAACAGATAAAATAAAAGTGGTATTTCCGGTCTGTTGCCGGGCATCCGCAAATCATACCGGAAAAAATGCAATGTATGAAAAACGCCTGCAAAGTCTGTTTTATTTCCTGTATGATATTCTGAAACAGGAAAATTTACAGGCGTTCACAGCGCTTTTTATATTTGTATACAAAAGGATGCGGCAAAATGAGGAACGAAAACAGTAAAATCCAGATACCAAATGTAGACAAAGGATATACGGAACGCACAGCAGACACCCTTCTCTCATCTCTGCAGGAACATATCATCCTGCTCAATGCCGGCGCCGGTTACGGAAAGACACAGATACTGGCCAATTACATACATCATTCTCCGGAGCAAAGCGCCTGGTACAGTATCAGCGATACGGACAATGATCTGATGTCTTTTATTCAGAATTTCACAAAATCTGTTCAGAATGCGCTGGAAGATTCCGGCGAAGATTTCATGGTTTCCGTTCCGCTTCCGGAAGATATTGATATTCTGATGGAACAGCTTGTCATATGGCTGGATACCCGTATCAGCTTCCTGAATGTGGTTTTCGATGATTTTCAGGAAATCAGCAACCCGGATATCTTTAACCTTCTGGATATTCTGATGGAAACCATGGACAGGAAAATCCGTCTTTTTATTGTGGAAAAACGTTCTCTCCCGCTATTTTTTGATAAATATATCAGTTCCGGACGAGCCGTCTGCATCGGAACGGAGGAACTGAAATTCACACAGGAGGAGATTATGCTCCTGCTGGGAGATATGGGCGAAAATACCCGTCAGTGTGCCAGCCTGATTTACGACTGCACGGAAGGATGGCCCGTAGGCATTGCCCGGATTATGCTGCAGATTCAGCGTCAGATAAAAAGCACCACCCTGGATATTTTGAAGGAAATCTGCGAAAATCTGGAAGTCTCCGATTATTTCATGACAAAGGTATATCATATGCTGCCCTATAATATTCAGACTTTTCTGAAGAAGACAGCTGTCCTGGACTATATGACTCCCGCTGTCTGCAACCGGGTGGCAGATATCTATAATTCTGAAGGTATGCTGCGGTACCTGGCAAATGAAAAACTGTTTGTACAGACGCTGGGAGACGGATGCCTGTACCGCTATCATTCTATTTTCCAGCAGTTTCTGCTGTCACAGACAACATTGGAGGAACAGCAGGAAACCCTGCGCACCGCCGCTTATTTTCTCCTGAAAACCAACGAAAAAATCCAGGCTGCGGAATACGCCTGCCGGGGCAGGGCAGACCAGATTGTCCAGGCAGTTCTGGAAGTTTCCGGCGATTCCATGTTAGAAGACAGACTCTATGCCACCCTGGAACGCTGGTTCGGATTTCTGGAAGCCGAGCACTGCATACTGACTTCAAAAACAAGGTTTATTTACGGAAAATATCTGATGGCCCTGGGCCATACTTCTGAGGCATACCGTCAGATGGAGCAGGCCGGAACCATGTTTCAGGAAGAAGGGCGCCTGCGGGATTACAAACGTGTTCTGCTGTTCCAGGCGGCGGCAAAACGAAAAACCGGAGAACTGGAAGAAGCGGACAGGTACATGGCCCAGGCTCAGGAAGACCGTGAAACCTGCTGGAACGAAACCACAGAAGCTGTCTGTACGGAGCAGCTTAAAATAAAATGCTGCCTGCATCAGTTAGAGGACGCCGCCCTGCTTCTTTCCTCCTGGACAGGTCAGGGCGCTCAATTTCGGAAAAACACCTTTCTGTCTGCTGCAAAACAGGTAATTCCTCTGCTGAACCACCGAACAGAATCCCCCTTTTCTTTCCCCGGTATCCGGTTAGAACACATTCCGGAAGGATTCCTTCTGCGGAACTGTATTCTGGCGGAAGAATTAAAACATGCATACCAGGCTGCCGACTATGAAACCGCAGGACAGACCGCCAGAGAAATCCTTACAAATTCCGCCTGTGAAACCATTCAGACGGCCGTTGCCTGGGAAATCCTGGCTGTCTTATCCTGGGATGCCGGCGATTACCGCAAGGCCATGGAGCAGTCCCGCAGCGGCAGCACATTTTTAAATAATAATCACATCCGGAATCTGGACTTTACACCGAAACACCGGCAGATTATAAACGAAATCCACTCCATCCGCAGAAATACTTCCGATACGCGCCATCACATCCCTTCCCGGCAGGAAACGGACGCTGCTCCGGAGCAGAAAATATCCGGAAAAATCAAAATCCGGTGTCTGGACGGTTTCCTGGTATTCCTTCCCGGCTCAGAAGGTCAGCCCCTGAAATGGAGAACAAAAAAAGCCCGGGAGCTGTTCGCCTATCTGTTCCAC
Source organism: Lachnospiraceae bacterium JLR.KK002 (assembly GCA_036941025.1). NCBI lineage: Bacteria > Bacillati > Bacillota > Clostridia > Lachnospirales > Lachnospiraceae > Lachnospiraceae bacterium JLR.KK002. The sequence continues at coordinate 815,410 of JAYMNP010000001.1, read as the reverse complement.
CTGCAGGGCGGCAGTGTTTCCAGAGAAGTACTGATTGAACTTTTATGGCCGGAAGCCGGCAAAAAAAGCGCCATTGCACTGTTTCACACCACCCTTTACAGCATCCGTCAGGCATTTTCTCAGGAGGGGCTGGAAGAACTGATTTCCTATGAAAAAAAGAAATACTCTCTGAACATGCAGCTTGTGGATTCAGATCTGGAAGCACTGACGTTATTTTTCAAAGATGAGACTGCCTGCCAAAAACATCCAGAGCGGATTATGGAGCTGTATCCCGGAAGTTACATGGGAGGCAGCGGTTACCTCTGGTCCTATGGCATGGCAAAGGAACTGGAACATCAGTACCTCACGGTACTGAAATCCGGAGCCTCCGGCAAAACCCTTGAAAATCATCCGGAAGAGGCTCTTCCTTTCTTCCGCCGTATACTGGAAGCCGATCCTTATAATGAAGAAGCAGTATCGCAGCTTGTCTTCTGTCTGTACAAAAGCGGCAGACAGTCAGAAGCAAAACAGCAGTATGACAGAATGCAGAAACTGTACCGGGATGATCTGGAGCTGGATTTCTCCAGAACTTTCCGTGAAATTATCGGTCAGTCCGCTGCCCCGTAACTGTCCCGGAAAGGTCAGACAGGCCCATGCCCCGCAACCATCCGGAACCCGCAGACAGGCCCACGCCCCGCAACTATCCGGAATCCGCAGAAAACAGGAAAGACTCTATGGACAATTATCATACATATCAGGAATTTTTAAATGATTTAATATACTGGGGAAGAAAGGCCTGGGAACAGCAGCCGGATTTTCATCCGGAAGAAGCATTTCACATCCTCCTTCAGAAGTCTGTGGAAAGCACAGGGCAGGATGTATTTTCTCCCTTTCTCTACCTTGCCCTTTCATCACATCTGTCACAGGAAGAAATGCTGCTGCTGGCGGCGGCGCTGTACAGCGGACTCCGCAAAGGCTGCCTTACTCCCACCATATGGAACCGTTTCCTGGAAAAAGAGGAATCACTTTCTTCCGGTATGGATTTGTACTACCAGTCCGCTCCCGTGCTCTTTCGGCGGGAACCGGACGAAACGGGCGAACCGGGGCTGTTCCTGGAACCCCGGATTTTTCTTTTTTTGCAGGGCGTACTGCCCCGGCCCCGGTATCTGCCCGGTCTGAACTGGTACCGCCGGACAGAAGAACGCCTGCCCTGTCTGGGGACAGATATCCGTCTGTATCCTCAAATCGAAGCCTGCCTTTCTCAGGTTCCGGGAAAAAAACTGGTATACCTGCAGGGCGCGAAGGGCAGCGGACGAAAGCTGAATTACGCTTATCTGGCCGACCGTCTCCATATGAGCCTGGCTGTTATTTCCTATGAGCTGCTGCAGAGCGAAAGCCAGCTCCGGGAAATGCAGATTGAGTGTCTTCTGAACCATGCCATGTTCGCAGTGGAACTGCCGGAAACAGAAGAAGATCTGACGCCTCTTTTGTACTGGCTGGAGGAAGAAGAAACCATTTTCCTTCTGGGCATCCGGCCGGAACTTCCCCGCCAGGAATTTGCCCGGCGGCAATATCTGCCTTTCTCCATCTCCACCCGGAAGGTACTTAAGGACAGAGCGCTTTTTGAAGCTCTCACCTGCTCTTATCAATGGGAGCGGGAAGAAACAAGGCTTGACTTCCTTGGAAGATACAATTTTCTGCCAGGCAGAATGCGGGATATTCTGGAGCTTGCCAGTGCCTACGCCCTGCGGGACGGCACTGCCTTCCTTACCGACGAACATCTCAGACAGGCCGTACCCGGCGTTTCTTCTCATTCACTGGACAAATATGCCTCCCGAATCCAAAGCCTTTACCGGATGGAAGACCTGATTCTGCCGGAACTGCCGAAACAGAAACTGCTCCATATTATCCGGCGGGTACGCAATCAGAAGCTGGTATTCGAAGAATGGGGATTTCTGGAAAAATCTGCCTACGGCAACGGCGTTTCCATGATTTTTGCCGGGCCTCCGGGAACCGGAAAAACCATGGCCGCCCAGGTAATGGCCGCCGAACTGAACATGGAACTGTACCGGGTGGAACTGCCCGCAGTTGTGGATAAATACATCGGAGAAACAGAAAAAAAACTGAACCGGATTTTCGGAGAAGCGGAAAAAAGCATGGCCATCCTCTTTTTCGACGAGGCGGACGTACTCTTTTCCAAACGAACGGAAATCAAAGAATCCAATGACAAATACAGTAATATGGAAATTGCATTCCTGCTGCAGAAAATGGAGGAATACGAAGGAGTGAGCATTCTGGCCACCAATTACCTTCAGAACTTTGACAGTGCATTCCGCCGCAGAATCAGCGATATCATAAATTTTCCCCTGCCCGACGCGGGCCTGCGGCGCAGAATGTGGCAGTCCATGATTCCTTCCAGACTCCCGGTATCCGATGAAATTGATTTTGACTTTCTGGCCGGACAGTTTGAAATCACCGGAAGCATGATTAAAAACGCACTGATTTATGCCAGTTTTCTGGCGGCAGAAACCCGGCCGCCTCTGCTGGACATGCAATTAATTCTGAAAGGGCTCAGTCATGAGCTGGAAAAAAGCGGTAAAAAACTCAGTCGTGAGGAGTATGGAGAATATGGCCACTTATTTTGAAGAAGAACGTAAAAAACCTCGCTGGGAATCGGGACAGGCCCTCCTGCACCGGGAAACCCATACAAAAGAACAGCCCCGGAAAGAAAATCTCTCCGGAAGGCCTGTCCGGGAAAACCTCCGGAAACCTGTCCGGGAAACCTCCGGGAAAACTACCGGCGTGAGAAATTCCTACGGAACCCTGCAATTTCTGAAACGGGAAAAAAAACGGGGCCATGAGCGGGAAGGACTCTCTCTGGAAGCCTTTGAAGCCCCCGGCACTCCCCTGCATTCAGAAAAGGAAAAACATCTGGAACGCAGCTCCATGAAACGAATCCTTCACGGAGATAAACAGATGCTGTTTTCCTCCGAAGTCCCCCTGCGCAGCCAGGCGCTGTTTTATGATCTGGACGGAGCAAAGAAGGGCGGGGATTTTCTGGAATGCATGAAACAGCTTCTGCACCGGCAGAACCACCGGACGCTACAGGATGTTTTCGGATTTCTGGACCAGGAACCGGAACAGAAAGAACTGGATGTGCTGCGGACAAAACAGAAAGAATATTTACAGGCCGGACAAAAGGAATTTCTGCCGGAAGAAACCGGCCATATCAGCCACCGTATCGACGAACTCAACGGCCGGCTTCTCCGGAAAAAAGCCAGAGAACGGCAGCTTCTGGGTGATTTGAAGCTCATGTTAAATCAGCGTACCAGGAAAGACCAGAACACCGGCTCCGCCCCCTCCATGGCAGAATCCCAGGTACCACAAAAAACCGAAAAAAATCGCCATGACGACAGCATTCTGCGAAGACTGCGGCAGCAGGAAAACGGAACTGCAGGGACTGCCGGGGAGACAGAACAGGAACAGACGGAAGAAAACGGAGAAGGAACATCCTGAGGGTTCCTCTCCGTTTTACGTTTCTGTTCCAGGCCTTTCTTTCTACAGCTCAGTTTTCCATTCCCCGCAGTCGTTCCACCAATGCTTCTTTTGCAAAAATGTGCATGGATATCAGAGTAATCAGCAGCGGTACCAGTATCAGCACCCATACATAAGCACAGGTGAAAAACACCGGAAACTGAAATTTCATATAATATGCGCCCCGGTCATACAGCAGATTGCTGAGTCCATAGCCGCACCCCACTCCAAGGGTCATGGTAACTCCAACTGTAATGCCTGCCAGCAGCAGGCTTTCTCCCAGGAGCATTTTCCGTATCTGGCTTTTGCTCATGCCGATGGATTCCAGCATGGCAAGCTCCTGTTTGCGGGTAACAATATTGGTAATCAGCGTGTTCATCATACTTAAAATGCTGAACATCATAATGAACCCGGACAGACCGCTGATCGTTCCGAAAATCCCGTTTAAGGCCTGGGCGTCCGCAGTCCTGCGGTCTGCAAGGGTTTCCAGATCTAATTCTGGATGTTCTCCCACCATGGCCGACAGCTTCTCTCCCACAGCTTCCTCCTGTACGTCTTCCACAGACACCAGCAGACGGGCATTTAAGCTGCCGCAGGGCAAAAAGTCCTGGACTGCCTGTTCCGGCATGAGAAACCACCCTTCCATTTCACTGTGGTCCAGCAAATACCGGTCATCCAGAATACCAAGTACGTCAACCTCTTTTTCCGCCATTTTGCTGCCGTCATAATAGTGAAACACAATGCTGTCTCCCACCTCAAATCTCCAGCCAAAAATTTCTTCCGCAACATCATTTCCTGTCACAAGAACAGAATCACCGCTGAACAGTTTTTCCTCATCCACACACCCGGACTCCAGATACCTGTCCAGCCCTTTCATTTCTTCGCCGGTCAGAGGATAAATCCCATTTCTGTCTCCGTATTCGTTTTTTTCAGGATAATCATAAGCGACCCCCGGTTCCCGGATTTCCCGCACCTTCTTTACCCCGTCCAGAGCCAGAATATCTTCTGTCATTTCATCCCCAAGCAAATCTTCTGCCTGCAGGCCGCTTATACCGTATTCATGCAGTTCTGCAGCCGTCCCGGAGTAAAAAATATGAAATTCCGCATCTGTAAAATATCCCTGCCTTGCATAGTTCTCCCGGTCAAAGGAAGACAGATACGTTGCTGCCGTCATAAAAAGAATGCCTCCCAGAGCCAGAGACATCATGGTAACAGCCGCCTTTCTCCTGTTTTTGGTAAAATTCATAACACCCAGTCCAAAGGGCGTCAGCCTGCGGCATGTTTTTTTATTTCCGGCCTTCTTCATTCCGTCCTGAGGCACATAGCGGAGGGCTTCTATGGGAGAAATCGACGCCGCCATACGGGCCGGCCTGTGCACGGAGCTCATGGTAATTCCGTAAATTATCAAAAATACCAGGAGGATAATCCAGAGGGTGCTGAATATGGAAAACCCGTCCGGAATAATAAAATATCCTGCAATTCCTCCTGCCAGAATCCCAATGGGTGCGGCACGAAGAAACAGAATAATACCTTCGCGGGGCACGAATTTCCGGATTTGTTTCCTGGTCATGCCGATGGTGCGAAGCTGGCCGAACTGATGAATTCTTCCGATAACGGACAGATAAAATACACCGTAAATCACCAGAACGCAGGCCAGCAGAATCACCATGCCCACAAGACCGTAAATCATAACAGACTGTGTGTCCACCGAAAGAGAATCTGCAAAGGCCTTTGAAGGATTCACATACTTTCTCTCAATTCCCGCAGCCCGGCCGATTGCGTAAACGGTTTCTTTGAACTCTCCGGCTGAAGCATATGCTGTATCACGCAGCTTTACGTATGTTTCATACGACATATCTTTTAGCTGGCTGCCCCGCTCGGCATAGCTTTCTGAAAAAAATATGGAAAACTGTTTTGCATTGCCGCCGCCCTTCAAAATCCCTGATACCGTAAAAGTTTTCCTGTTCCCGTCATAAAATGTAAAAGTAACGCTGCTGCCCGCCGCCGGTTCTGCGCCCATCTTTTCCAGCAACGGTCTCTGTACAGCGATTTCTTTTTCATTTTCGGGCATTCTGCCTTCTTCCAGCTCTGCAACCCGGATTTCCTCCGAAAGCCGGCTTACATAATAAGGCCTCAGGTCAAACCCGTCCATCTCAGAAAGAATCCCCGACTTTACCTGTATCTGAAAAGCAATGCGCTCATCTTTTTTCAGGCGCTCCGCCTGCTCCGGCGTAAGTTCATAATAGCCTGCCTGATAGCTGTGGGACAGACGGTTCTTCTCCTGCCGGTTCCGTCCTGCCGCAAACATCAGAATTACAGTCAGAAGGGCGGAAGCCAGAACAATGGTAATCATCACAAAAATATTCCGCATACGTCCTGATTTCAGACTCTGCCTGGACATAAGGGAAATCATGTCTGCCGTTACTTTTCTGCTTCTCATGATTCTTCCCCCTGTACCTGTACTTTCCCGTCCTCCATACGGATTCTCACGTCTGCTTTTGCGGCAATTTCCTGGTTATGGGTAATCATAACAATGGTCTGGTTAAATTTTTCCCCTGTCGTCTTCAGCAAATCAATGACTTTTTCTCCATTGCGGCTGTCCAGATTTCCGGTGGGCTCGTCAGCAAGAATAATCGCCGGTTTTGTAATCAATGCGCGGGCAATGGCCACGCGCTGCTGCTGGCCGCCGGAGAGATGGGCGGGATAACCGGCCTCTTTCCCTTCCAACTCCAGAAACTGAAGGATTTCTCTGAGAAATTCCACATCTTCCGTCTTCCCGTCCAGACGGACAGGCAGCACAATATTCTCATACACCGTAAGCCAGGGAATGAGATTATAATTCTGAAAAATAAACCCGATACGTCTGCGCCGGAACACCGTAAGCTGTTCTTCTGTCAACGTTTCCATGGCCCTGTCTTCCATCTCCACACTGCCGGAATCCGGAATGTCCAGACCGCCCAGCATATTCAGCAATGTGGATTTTCCGCTGCCCGATGTGCCGACGACAGCCACAAACCGGCCCTGCTCCACAGATACGTTTACATCATCCAGAGCCTTTACAAGGCTTTCGTCTCTGCCGTAATATTTTTTCAGATGAGATGCTTTTAAAATAGTCATGGTATTTCCTCCTTACTTTTCCACACTATTATGCATATCATATCTCATCTGAACCGCAATACAAGGGAGGGCGCAGATTCTAACACCCAAAACGCAGATTCTGTTACTCCTTCATAAAAATTATGATAAATTCCACATATTGAGGGAAAGATAATCTTTCATTACAGTATATCTCCCCAGTAATCAGTTATCTCTCTCATAAAAGCCTTCCGCCTGGGCTGGCTGACCGGAATCCGCTCTCCCGTAGTCAGAATCGCTTCCAGCTTTTCCACCCCTCTGATAAAAGACATATTCACCACAAAGCTCTGATGGCACTGCACAAACTGAGGCTGTCCGCAGAGCAGTGCGGATATCTCCTTCATATTCTTATAAATAACCTGTTTCTGTCCCTCAAAATGCAGCAGTACATTGCGCTTTTCCGTCTCGGCATAAGATATATTTTTGTACAGTACCCGGTATCTGCCATTCTCATTTGCAAAGTTCAGATATGGCTCGTCTTTTCCCCGATACCGGGCAAAGTAACGGTCAAGCTCAATCTTCAGCACTCCGTATTTTACTGGCTTCACCAGATAATTCACCGCATTGTATTCATAACCTTTCCATACATACTGTTTCAGCGAAGTAAGAAAAATAAGGCCCACCGAACTGTCCATCCTGCGTATCTCATCCGCAGTCTTCAGGCCGTTGAGCTTTTCCATTTTTATATCCATAAATATCAGGTCATAATCCGGCTGGTACGACTCCAGCAGTTCGCTTCCGTCATGGTAAGCAAAAAAACAGAATTCTCTGTCTGTCTCTGAGCCGTACCGCTCCAGATTCTCTTTCAGTTCTTCAATCAGTGTATCTTCGTCGTCACAAATGGCTATTTTATACATAACTTTTCATATCCTGGTATTTTACAATCCCAGCAGTTGCCTTTTTTTAATTTCAAATTCTTCCTTTGTAATAATACCACGCTCCAGAAAATTATGCAGTTTTTCCAATTGTTCAAGACTGTCATCCTCCCGGCTGTCCGAAGGGAATATTTCAGCATTATTCTTACGGGCATTTACCGCTACAGTAATAAGATTCTGTATTTCCTTCAATATCTCTTTCTTACTGGTGACAGAAACGTCAATGGTCTTTACTTTTGTATGAACAGTAATATGCCCGCCTGTCATTCCATTGCCTGAAGAATTAACCGCTTCTACTTCTTCCAGGCCAAAGCTCTCGTCCATTTCCGTAAAACCGGCTTTAAAGGAAAACAGTATCCTTCTGTCCGTCACTGTGAAAATTCCCGGCAATTTATCTTTTTTTCTAACATTTACACTGTAAATCACTGCATTTGCAGGTGTTATATACAAAACTTTTTCATCTGGCCACAGCATACTCTCTGCTCGCTCAATATTCTTTTTATTTCCAAAGGTTTTAATATTAAATTTTTCCAGACATGCATTAATATCTTCACGCATATAAGTTTCCTCCTGTTCAATCTCCCTGCTTGTCACAGACTGGTTATACCACTATTTTACCCGAATATTGAGCAAAAGACAATCTTTTTCCGAAACCTGTTGACTGCACCCCCAGGGACGGGTTTATGATACAGTTAAGCAACAACATAATTCTTTGCAGAAATTCACCTGCAATTCAAAATTTTAACCGGAGGTGCAGCTTATGTTAATCCATGAAGCATGTCAGAAGTCTTCTCTGACCAGAAAAGCTGTGGAATATTATATGGAACAGGGGCTTATTTCCCCGGCGATTCAGGAAAACGGTTATCGGGATTTTTCAGAGGACGACATCATCCGGCTGAAAAAAATTTCCGTTTTGAGACGTCTGGAAATTCCCGTCCCCGCTATCCATGCCATTCTGTCAGGACAGTCGGAAAAAGAACTGCGGGAAATTTCAGAAAAAAAGAAAGCGGAGCTTTCACTTCTGTCAGAAAAACAGAAACTGATTCAGGAGCTTTCCGAAACGCAGGACTGGGAACTGGCCCACAGACGGTTGCAGCAGCTTGAACATAAACAGTCTGTCCTGGAACGTCTGAAAACGTTCTTCCCCGGCAGTTATGGAAGATTTGTCTCCCTCCACTTTGCACCGTATCTGAACCACACCATTGAAACAGTGGAACAGCAGGAAGCCTTTGACACTGTTCTTACATTCCTGGACAATGCCCGGCTCAACCTTCCGGATGAATTACAGGAATATCTGGATGAGACTTTCTCGCATTTTGATGAAACTTTTGCAGAAAAGATATCTGCCGCTACAGACGCAGCCATCCGGGACCCCGAAACGTATATGGCGGAGCACCGGAAAGAGATTGCGCATTATCTGGCGTTGAAAGAATCGGAGGCATATCAGGCAACGCCCGCTTACCGTCTGGAGCAGGCATTGCGGCAGTTCACTGCTTCCAGCGGATATAACGATGTATTTATTCCTGCCATGTGCCGGTTAAGCGCATCTTACCGGCATTATCATGAGAAACTGCAGCAGGCCAATCATGTAGTAAACCATTCCATTAAAACCTCTTTTTAATTTTCAGAATATTCTGACCCTCCCGGTACTCATAAGAAATCTCGTCCATGGTTTTCTTTACCATGAAAATCCCAAGGCCTCCTGCCTCACGTTCCTCCAGCGACAGGCCCACATCCGGGTCTGCTTTTGCCAGAGGGTCGTAGGGCACTCCCTGGTCAATAAATGTGATAATCACTGCCACAGGCTCCTCTGTCACCTCCACCCGTACCGTGGCCGGTCCCACATCCGGGTTATAGGCATAATGGGCAATATTCCCAAACAGCTCGTCAATGGCAATGTCAATCTGCATCTGTGCTTTCAGCGGACAGCCCAGTTCTTCCAGCCGGCTGTCCACAAACTCCGTCACCTTCCCGATATTTTCTATGGTTGCATCCACATGAAGTTCCTGCATATTCATTCTTTTCCTCTCCCGTCTTCCCACCTTTTAAGATAACTGCCCTTTCAGCCCCCATGCGAGGTATCCGGCTTTTGCTCCATGGATTCTCTGTACTCCAGGCACAGCATGGTAATATCATCAAACTGAGGGGCGTCTTTTACAAACTGTTCCACATCCCTTTTTATTTCCGGCAGCAAATCTCCCGGCGCCTTATCCCTGTGGCTGTTCAGGATATCCGTAAGACGGGTGCTTCCATACATTTCGTTCTTCCCGTCTGTAGCTTCCGGTATCCCGTCGGTATACAGGAAAATACTGTCTCCCGGTTCCAGCTGCAAACTTCCTTCCCGGTACCGGATATCTTCCATTCCCGCAAGGACAAATCCGGGACGCACCCGGTACGGTACAAAATCCTCTCCCTTCCGGCAGAGATAAGGAACTTCGTGCCCTGCATTGACATAACAGAATTCCCCGGTCACCAGATCCAGCACCCCTTCAAAGGCTGTGATAAACATCCCTTCACTGTTGGAACTGCAGAGCAGATTGTTCACTTCCGAAAATACGGTTCCAAGAGAAACCCCCGGCCGGGTATGGTCTTTCAGCAATGTTTTGCCGATTACCATAAACAATGCGGCCGGAACCCCTTTCCCTGATACATCTGCCACCACCACTGCAATATGCCTTTCATCCACCATAAAGAAATCATAAAAATCGCCTCCCACTTCCTTTGCCGGATCCATGGTGGCATAAATATCAAATTCTTTCCGGTCCGGAAATGCAGGGAAAATGCAGGGCAGCATGGAAGACTGAATATGGGTGGCCACCGACAGTTCCGCCCCAATCCGCTCCTTTTCCGACGTTACCTTCGCCAGATTATCAATATACCTGTCCAGTTCTTCCAGCATATAGTTAAAGGAATTTGCCAGATCCTCAATCTCATCTCCGGTAGACAGCCCGATGGCCTGCCCGTGAAAGTTGCCGCTGGACGTAATCTGGTCTGTAAATTTCACCAGCTTTCCCACAGGAGCCAGCAGGTTTCTCTGAACAAGCACAATATAGCACAGAATGGCCGCCAGCATTATCCCGGCAGAAATTCCGAACATGGTACGCAGAATGGAATTCAGGTGATCCCGGACTGCCTGCATATCAAGAATATACTGGATTTGGGCAATGGCATTTCCATTTTCATCCAAAACGGGCCAGGCCGCCGTATAATTGTATCCATACTGATTATCCGTCACCTGAGGTTCCAGGGTGCCGGTATTCTGACTGTACAGTTCCCGGTTCTGATAATATTTCTGCAGTTCTTCCCTGTCTCTGGCCGCATCCTCATACAGAATCTCCGTGCCCCAGGGAATCTGATTTGCCTTATCGTCCCCCATGCTCTCCACACAGGCGTCAATATAAAAAGTCACGCTTTCCTCATGAGGCACCACCAGGGACAAAAAAGTAATTCCGCCGTCCTTTTTCAGCTCATTCATCATGTCATACATTTCCTGATATGCGGCTGTATTGTCACCGCCCTCTCCAAGCACAGCCCTCACATCTTCCGGAGAAAGTATTCGCGCAATGGTTCTGCTGCCATTGACCACCCGGTAAGCATACATTTCTTCAAAATAACTTTTTGATACAAAATAACTGAACATCGAAATGCTGACTGCCAGAATGCTCCCCATAATAATCAGCGAAATCATAAATTTGGGCAAAAGTTTTAATTTTTTCATCCTGACATCCCTCTCTTTACCGGCTGCCTGCTGCCATCACCAGCCCGCATGATACTTCCTCCGATTCCTCCACAAAATCAATCCGGAATTTTTCATAATTTTCCGCAATCTGAGTCCTGATACGGGCATATTCCTGATTTTCAGGAAAAAGCCTGCACAGTTCATCAAAATCCTCCGGGAGATAGGAGAAAGCAATTTCAAACATCTGCTGTTTTTTCTCTTTTTCCCGGCGGGCAGCACTGATACGGTCGCTGTATACCGTGACGTGCTGATAGCCGCAGGACCCCAGCATACCGGGGATATCCCCTCCCAGACATCTGCTGCCGGACAGCATATCTTTCTCACACAACTCCAGAAACAGCCGCATTCTTCCCTCCCTGTCGGGAGACATATGGCTGAACCGATCGTCCGTCTCAATGGAAAGAATCGTCCCTCCGGGTTTTAAAAAAGGTCTGATTCCGGCAAGGAGTTTCCCCGGCTCTCTCAGGTGCATAAGCACAAAAGAAATATTAATTATGTCAAATCCCTCAATCCCGGAAATTTCCATAATATTCCGGAGGGAAGACTCAAAACCGCTGCTTTCCACATCTGCCTGATAAAAGCGGAATTTTCCGCCTCCGTACATATGGCCGGCCCGTTCCACCAGCTCTCTGTGGTATTCCAGTCCAATCACCCCTGCCACACTGTCTCCGCAGAACCGGTCGGCGGTTCTGGTTCCGTCATTACAGCCAATGTCCAGCACCATCATCTGTTCCCTGCCTGCCAGCACTTTATCATATACCGGCTGTTCCTGCTCTTTCAGGAACCTGTGCTGCATGGCCAGCCGCAGAAGTTCCTTTTCCTGTTTATATACATCCCTGATCTGCTCCATGTTCCTCACCTGTTCTAATCCGAAGCAGCCGTTCCGTCTGCTCAGGACTGAAAAATATACGCGGCTTTCTGTGGGCCTGTTCTCCCTTTTCTGAGAGGAACTGTCCTGCCAGCATTCCTCTTTTCACCGGATATACTCCGGGACTTTCCAGCATCCCCAGATTTCTCACATCATCATAGTCCGGGGAAAGTTCCCGCAGCTTCCAGTCAAAACAGGATTCCCACTGTACGCCATTCTGTTTTTCTGTTTCCACAAACAGGCAGTATCTGCAGGGCAGGCTCCTGACGTCCATGCCCAGTGTGAAATCCGAAACCTTCACATTCTGTTCTTCCGCCCATCCCAGCACTGCTGCCTGAACCGTACCGGCGTCCAGTTTCTCCCCGGCAATATCAGACACCTGATTTCTCCTTCCCACCACCTCAAATACGGGCGCCTGTTCCAGGAAAGATACAATTTTAATGAAGTCCCCGGTCCGGTAACGGTACAGCCCGGAAAAAGTGGTGATGACAGGCTCGTATATTTCACCTGCCCGCACACCGCTCAGAGTCACTGCCTGCCCCTCTTTATCTAAAAACTCATAATATCCGCTGCCTGGCAGCAATGCATATTCTGCCCGGTTAAGTTCCGGTGCAATTCCCGCCATACATTCCGAAGAAGCATAAGCAAAATAAGAAACGGGAATATCCCCGATATAATCTTTTAAGGATTCTCCCTGAAACGGATACATACTGCCCCCAATTCCGCTGAGAAAGGAAAGCCTCTTCCACAGCCTTGGAGCAATGGGCGTTTCAAATCCTTCCGAAAAAATCTGTTCCAGTTCCCGGATTCTTTCCGGAGAAGGGCCCTGCGCCAGCAATATCTCCTGCACCTCCCGCTCAGGGCACCAGGAAATTTTCCGGCTTTTCATATCAGCAAGAAGCTGTCTCCAGTTCTCCTCCAGATATCCAAACAGCAGGAGGATATCATACAGGAAAATCGCCTGTATGGACACAAGCTCCGGACAGCTCAGTGCAAGCCAGGCTTTCACATAGGCCACGTGCCTGATTTTATCTGAAAACAGCAGTTCTTTTCCGCCTGCAAAGGAAGAACATTCAAAAATACCGCAGGACTCCAGATATCGGTACCAGGCTGCTGACAGCAGATTTTTCCCATCTTTATCCGGGCGGAACACGCTCATATGAAGATGGGGCCCTTTCCGGCCGCCGGACAGTTCATAGAGCATTTCATAAATATAAGAGCCATACCGCCGCAATGCTTCTTCTGTAAGACAGAACTCTTTCTGCACTCCGGTGGTTCCTGATGTAACCAGTATGCATGACACCGGATATACCGTATAAAATTCCGGTTTCTGTCCCATGGTTTCGTAAGCCGGGTACTCCGTAAGGGGAACATGCTTCCGGTAATCCTCCTCTGAACAGATTTCTGAAAAACCGTGTGTTTTCCCATACCCCGTGTTACGATTCTCCCTCAGAATCTTACGAAGATTCTCTCCATTCCTTTTTTCCGCCTCCTGAAATTCTCCATAAAGCTGTGAAATTGCCGGATTCCGGGGTTCTTTTCCAAAACCCATACCTGATTTACTCAATCGTAAGGATATCTGCAAACCCGGTCACTTCAAAAATTTCCATTATCGTCTCATTCACATGGATTACCTTCATGCTGCCCTGCTTTTTCATGGTTTTCTGAGCGCCCAGAAGGATACGAAGTCCTGCGGATGACAGGTAATCCAGTCCTTCCATATCAAAAATCAGCTCTGTAACACCTTCCAGTCCGGAGTCCAGTTCCTTTTCCAGTTCCGGAGCTGTGGTAGTATCCAGTCTTCCTTCCAGTACAAGAGATAACTGTGTTCCATTTAAATATTTTGTAATTTTCATATCATTCACCTCATGTTTCTTTCACATAACATACCGCCGCCTGGTATTCCCCAAGGCGGTATTCCTCAAACTGATAATTTCTTTCATCCACCTGCTGGAGAAGGGTAACCTTCCCATTTTCTTCCATCCGTATCTCAAAATCATTCAGAGGCAGCGAAAAGCCCAGACCCGTTGCTTTCAGAAAACTCTCTTTCAGGGTCCAGATACGGTAGAATGCTTCCTTCTGCCTCTGTTCTCCCTGCTGCCCTGCCACATACTCATATTCGCCTGGACAAAAGTATTTCTTCGCCAGAGCCAGATCCGCCTGCTGCATCCATTCCACATCACACCCCACTTCCGACTCCGCAAATACTCCCAGAACCAGCTTTTCGGAATGGGACAGATTAAAGTGAATACAGGGATATTCCGGCAGATATGGTTTGCCCTCCGGCCCACAGGCAATCAGAACATCCTTCTCCCTCAGCCCATGCCGGGAAAGTCCCAAATCCAGAAGTATACCTGCTCCCAGGGAAAGGTTTTTATCCTTCCGGAATCGGTAAGCGTCGATTTTTTCCCGGCGCGCGGGAGAAAGCATTTCATAATTTTTCCGGAAACAGATATCGTCCTCCAGTTTCCAGGCGTCCAGCCTGTACAGCCTGTCCCGCCTCATCTGTCCAGCTCCACAATAGTATTGTTCATATTCAGTACCCGCATATACTGGAAGTCTGACATTATCTTTTTCAGCAGACCGATTCCTCCCACTGTGATTTCTTCCAGTTCCTGCTCATGCTCCAGAGGATTAAAGGGGATACCGTCGTCCCGGACTCTCAGTATATATTTGTCATCCTGAACGGTAAAGCTGATATCCATATAGTTCTTTTTCCCATTCCGATAGCCGTACTGCACAATATTGGCCGCAAGCTCCTCCACCGCAAGGCCAAGGATATTGGCGTCTCTGTCATCAATCTGATGTTCTCCGCAAAATGCAAACAGCTTCTCCCGGAACGCTATGACCTCTTTCAAATCATTTTCCAGAGAGCATTCCAGAAATGTTTCATTTCTGACCTCCGGAAGCATATAAACGCCGCCCTCAGATTTTCCCTTTCGCTGGCCCCAAATCCGGTACAGGGAACCCAGCAGTATGGTAACCATCTCGCTTATCACAGCCATCGCGCATACCCCTGTCAGCCCCCACAGAAAGATTCCTCCCAGGGTCAGGGGCACAATCACCAGAAATCCCTGCAATACCGTAATCACAGTGGACAGCCCCGGCTGCAGAATAGTCTGATAATAGGACATCAGGAACTTGTTGTATACATAAAAAGGAAAGCTGCAGGCGAAGATACGCAGAGCTGTCTTACAGAGCTCCAGCATCTCCCCTTCCCCAATACCGAACAGACCCGCTATCACCTGGGGCGCCCCCAGGAAAATCACCAGCAGCGCCCCGATGGCGACGTAGCTGTAGGTAAGCACCCGTTTACAGAGGGTGCGGATTCCATAATAATCCCGCTCTCCATAGAGGATTCCTGCAATATTCTGGATAAGGCCGATAATCCCGCCCACGCAAAGTTCCGCAATCAGCACCGCATTGGCACAGACAGAATATACTGCCATGGAATCATTTCCCAGTACCCTCACAATGGTTGAATTGATAATCACAGATTTCAGGGCGGACATCAGGGTAAAAGCCCCGCTGGGAATTCCCGCCCTCACCGCCAGCTTCACATATGGAAGCAGCTTCTTATCCGGTTTCTGCAAATACAGCATCCGCTGTCCGGAGCGTAAGTAACATACCACCGTCACCATGCCTGCCAGATAACCGATTACCGTGGAAAGGGCGCTGCCCGCCATCCCCATATGAAATTCCTTAAGAAACAGAACATCCAGCACCAGATTGATTGCATTTGCAATGATAAACAGTGCACTGCCCAGCCGGGGATGGTTATCCGCATTCATGAAATAGCAGAAAATAATGGCAAGAGTCAGAATGGGGATTCCGGCAAAATTCACCATAATGTAAGGCTTTACCAGCTCCGCCATGGCCTCGTTTCCGGCAAGGGCCATGGCCAGAGGGCCCGGCAGTATCGGTGTGAACAGTGCAAACACCAGAGAAACTGCAAGGCCGGCTCCCAGAGAGGCAGTAAGCACGCTGCCTGCCTCCCGGACATTCCGCTTCCCAAGCAGTACGGCTGCTTCCGCAGCGCCGCCCATGGCCAGTACCATGGCGGCCATCTGAAGCAGAAGCAATACGGGCATGGAAAGCTCAATGGCAGCCATGGCGTCAGGCCCCAGAATATTTCCTACAATCATGCCATCCACCACATTGCCAAGCTGCATGGCCACGGTCATCAGTATGCCCGGCAGAATATACTGGTGAATTTTTTTGTTGATCAGAAAATCATTTCGCTCCATAGGGCTTACATCCTTCCGTCAAAGAATCCCAGCGTTGCCAGTGCCTCCAGTCCATGGTTCAGGTAGTTTCCGTCCGGCATGGGCCATTTGAATCCAAGACGGTAAAGGGCCTTTGTGGTAAAGCTGTTGTCCCCGTCTATGTATGCGGAGCTGTTATCTTTATCGCTGGAAGAATATGCAATCAGTCCTGCTATCAGCTCATTTTTCTCCTCATTTTCCAGAGCCTGATTCAGGGCATTCCGGAATTCTTCATCTGTTACAGCCGCAATGGGAATCCCCAGCCGGTTCATCTGCTCAATCACATCCGCCATCTGTATCAGGTAGCTGCTGTAAGCATGGAATACCGTGAAATCCCCCTGAGAGGAGGCCAGTTTTACAATGGCTTCCGCAGTGGAGTCAATGGGAGAAAATTCTGCCGGCATATCCAGCATGGAAACCGGGAATTTTCCAAGGGCCACATAACCCCGCAGGGTGCGCATAAATCCGTTTGTCACGGAATTAATCTGGAATTCCCCGTCGCTGACCCGGCTCATCAGGTTGCCCACCCGAATCACCCTGCCTTTCATACCGGAAGCGGCCGCCTCCAGCACTGCCTGTTCCGCCCGGAACTTGGTGTCTATATATTTATTGTTCAGGCTCTGGCCAAAATACAGCTCATGTTCATGGAGCTTCTTCTCCGGCGGGAATTTACCGCCCACATTTTCTCCCGCAATACTTACGGTGGAAATCTGAATCAGCTCACGTCCGGTATTCTGGCACAGCCGAATCAGATTCAGCACGCCCTGGTAATTCACCTGCTCCAGGATATCATCTGCGGAAAAATGCTTCACACATGCGGCGCAGTTAATAATTCTGTCAAAATCATACGCTGCCAGTCCCTCCACCTGCTCTGCATTGGTAATGTCGCCTTCAATCAGGCGTATTCTGTTTCCGAACAGTTCCTCGCAGGGATTGCTGAAATAGTACACCAGCATACTCTTTAACCGTGTTTCGAGAGAAGATGATTTTCCTCTCCGAATCAGGCAGTAAATAATATTGTCCTCATGGTCAATCATATATTTTAATATATGGGCGCCCAGGAAACCATTTGCCCCGGTCAGAAGCACATTTCCAATGGAAGATGGGCGGATTTCATCCACATGCTCCTCCGTATTTCGCTGTAACATCTGTTCCAGCCCGGTGTGCGCTTCCTGATTATCCGGTACATTCCCGTCTCCTGCCTCCTTCTGTTCCATTTCCTGAATATGGCGTTCCAGCAGGAGGGGCGTCTTATAATCAAACAAATCTGCGTAGGACACCTTTATTCCCGCGCTCATACACTTCATGGCCACCTTGGAAGCTGACAGGGAGGTTCCTCCGTTCTCAAAGAAATCATCCTCAATTCCAATCTGTTCCACACCCAGAGCCATCTCAAAAATCTCACACAGCTTACGCTGAAGTTCTGTCCGGGGTTTCACATAATTTTTATTCTCCACAGTATATTCCGGCTCCGGCAAAGCCCGTTTGTCCACCTTGCCGTTGTTGGTCAGCGGCAGTTCCGGAAGCTGCATGAGCACACTGGGCACCATATAAGGCGTCAGATACTTCTGCATAAAACCAGTAAGGTTCTGCTTCTCCACCTGGCTCTCCGCCACGAAATAACCGCACAGGAACTGGCTGGAGTCTTTTTCTTTCACAAGAACCACACTGGATTTCACCGTGGGATACTGGTTCATAACATTCTCAATCTCATCCAGCTCCACCCGCAGGCCTCTGAGCTTCACCTGGTTATCCATGCGCCCCATAAATTCAATTTTTCCATGATGGTTCCATTTTGCCAGATCGCCGCTGCGGTAGGCATTACTGCCTTCAAAGGAAATAAATTTGTCCTTTGTCAGCTCTGGCTTGCCCACATAACCTCTGCCTACGCCGTTTCCAATAATCAGAAGTTCTCCCGGTACCCCTGCCGGCAGCAGGTTACGGTAACGGTCAATCATCACCATCTTAATATTAGCCATGGGCTTTCCAATGGTAATCCTGTCTTCTGTTACCTGATCAAAGGCACAGCCAATGGTGGTTTCCGTAGGCCCGTACCCGTTATATACAATGGCTTCCGTACCCAAAGCTCTGATTTTCTCATAAAGGGCTTCCGGAAATGCTTCCGCCCCCACATTGAAGACCTTTATGCGGGATAATGCTTTTTTCATCTCCGGCATATCAATAATGTTAATCAGAAATGAGGGCGTACAGGTCATCATGTCCACTCCGTAATCCAGAATCAGACTGGAAAGAGCCAGCGGGTTGTGAATTTCCTCTTCGTTTGCCATGCAGACCGTAATTCCGTGATACAGCGGAATACACTCCTCCAGAATGGACACGTCAAAGGTAATGGCCGCAAATGCCAGAGACACGGTGGCATTGTACACATAAGACTGAGCCTCCACATTAAAGGGATTGTTGTCCACGTAATTTACCAGGTTCCGGTGCTCTATCATAACGCCCTTGGGTTTTCCGGTGGAACCGGAGGTATAAATACAGTAACAGAGCTGTTCCGGCCGGACGTCCACCGTTGGGTTCTCCGTATTTTTACCCTCTGCCAGCAGTTCTTCCACTGTCAGCACTCTGGCGGAAAGGCCCTGAACCAGAGGTTTGCGTTCCCTGGACAGTTCTTCCGGCATCAGGATAAATTCTGCCCCGGAATCTTCCATAATGTAACGGATTCTCTCATCGGGATATTCCGGGTCAATGGGCAGGAATGCACCTCCTGCTTTCATAATACCCTGCCTTGCGGCATAGACGTCCACGGTTCTCGGCAGCATAACGCCCACCATCTGTTCCGGTTTCAGTCCCAGTTCCAGCAAATGGTTTGCAATTTTGTTCGCATTTTCATTCAGTTCCCGGAAAGTCAGCTTCCTGCCGCAGGCAATCACCGCTATTTTATCCGGATAGAGAGAAACCTGACGCTCAAAGAGACGGTTGGCTGTGGTCTGTTCCACCGGATAATCCGTTTTATTATAGCCGTCCAGCTCTTTACGTGCTTTCGCACTAACCATGGAAATCTCTTTTAACCGGTTCTTCTTCTGGAATTCCTGAACCACCGTAATCATGCTGTCCGTAAATCCTGCGATAGTGCTCTCCTCATACATATCCTTCCGGTATTCTGTCTGGTACAGGATTTCATCGCCGTCGATGATTACATCCATGGAAATAGGAGCCTTCGCCGTATCCAGAGAGAGTTCTTCCTGTTCCGCTTTTTCTCCGGCTATTTCCCCAAATCGGAAATTATCGCCCTGGAAGGCAAACATCAAATCCGCCCGGATTCCGTAAGTCCTGCTGATTTCTCCAAAGGAATAAATGTCATGGTTCATACTGTTCATCAACTGTTCCCCGGTTGCCCGAAGGAAATCTCCGACCTGCTGTTCTCCGTCCAGCTTACAGTAAACCGGAAGGGTTTTTACCAGCATATTGATGGTGGATGCCAGTCTGGAATCATTTCTGCCGTTGTAAATAGTAGTAAATACTGCTTCTTCTTTGTAAACATACTGCCCCGTCACGAAACCAAAGGCCGCTGTAAACAATGCGTTCATGGTAATCTTCTGAGATTTGCAGAACTTTTGCAGCTCCTTACGATTTATCTGCTCTGTCCTCCGGTACATACCCGGCCTGGGCCTGTCGTTCTTCCTGCAGTCTTTTGCCGGCAGAAAATCCGTATCGCAGCCTTTAAATATGGAGTCATAATATTCTTTTGCCAGAGAATATTCCGGCCCCTCCAGCAGTTTCTGCTCCATCAGAGAGACTTCAAACCCGCTGAACTCCTCCTGCCGGGGCACATTGCCTTCATAAGCACGGTTCACATCCCGCAGGAAAATGCCGCAGGATTCCCCGTCGCTGATAATATGATGAAATTCCAGAAACAGGTATTTTCCATCCGATGTATCGTATAACTGAATGCGGAACAGACGGTCCCCCAGAAGCTGGTAGGGCTTCACCAGTTCTTCCCGGCACAGGGAAGTTCTGATTTCCACTTCAAAAGGCTGGCTGTCATTGCGCTTCTGGCGTATATCGCCGTTTTCATCCATATACAACGTGGTTTTGATATAGGGATGGGCCTCTACCGTCTCTTCCACTGCCCGTTTCAGCCACTGCAAATCCACCTGTTTTCCAAGACGGAACAGGAATGGAATATTGTAAATCGTCGTTCCCGGATTGGCTGCGCATTCCACAAAAATGCCGTTCTGAGTCTGGGTTAAGGGATAATCTTCCTGCTTCTCATAGACTTCCCCCTGGCCTTTCTGACCTGTCAGGAACTTCTCCAGCTTTTCCACCGTATCATGTTCCTTTAAATCTTTATTCCGAATCACTGCCCCGTCAAAGGCTTCTGAAAGCAGCACATTTAATTTTACCGCTCCAATGGATGTGAGTCCTGCCTTATAAATATCCGTGGTCACGCCAAATTCCCTGTGGCCCACCACTTCTGCCACACAGTCAAAAATTTTCTCCTGGATTTCTCCCTCCGGCAGAACAAGTGTTTCCTGCTTCCGCTCCGGCATGGGCAGGGCCCGCTTATTTACCTTCTGATTCTGATTCAGGGGAATTTCATCTATCTGCATGGTGACTGCCGGAACCATATAAGGCGGCTTGCTCTCCTCAATAAAACCGTGCAGCGCGTCCACATCCACCGTCTCATCGCTTACCACATAGGCGGCAATGTATTTTCCTCCGGAAGGCTCGTCAAAAGCTGCCACCGTGGTGTCTTTAATCCCCGGAAATCTGCGGATGATTTCCTCCACCTCAGTCAGCTCAATGCGGAATCCACGGATTTTCACCTGTCCGTCCCGTCTGCCGATAAACTGAACATTTCCGTCCGGCAGAAAACGCACGATATCTCCTGTATGGTAGATCCTGTCATAGCCTTCCCGTCTGCAGAAAGGATTTTCCGTATAGACTTCCTGTGTCTTCTCCGGCCGGTTCAGGTACCCTCTGGACACCTGATAACCTGCGATACACAGTTCCCCCGGTACCCCTGCCGGAAGCCTTCTGCCCTGGCTGTCCAGCACATACAGCTTCATATTATCCAGCGGTTTTCCAATGGGGAATTCCGCCTCATATTCCCGGAAGGGATAAGTCGTGGAAAAAACAGTACATTCCGTAGGCCCGTACACATTGTAATACCTGGTGCTGCCTTCCGGCTCAAAGGGCGTCAGGGCCTCCCCGCCCATGGACAGATACTGAAGTGTCTCATGCTTCATACTGGTGGCAAAAGCCCGTCCTATCTGAGTAGTCATAAAGGAGTGGGTGACCTTATGCTCTCTGAAATACTCATCCAGCCCCTGTAAATCCAGACGGATGGATTCATCAATAATATGTACCTCTCCGCCGGTAATCAGTGCGGGATACATATCCATCATATTGGCGTCAAAGCCATAGCTGGCATAAGCGGCCACATGGCTCTCTTCTGTCAGCTCATAATACCTCCGGTACCAGTGGCAGAATGCCGCGATATTGCCGTGCTCCAGCATACAGCCCTTGGGCACTCCCGTGGAGCCGGAAGTATATAACAGGATAAACAAATCTTCCGGTTTCGGAGGCTCCGGAATCTGCTCCGCTTCCGGCAGAGACGAAATCTCCTTCGTCAGAAATGTCTGCCCCTGCCATTCCGGTACCAGCGGCAGCAGTTCTTCGTCGGCAATCAGAAGTTTTACATCGGCGTCTTTCATCATAAATTCCAGCCGCTCTTTGGGGTAAGTGGGATCCAGAGGCTGGTAGGCCCCTCCTGCCTTGGATACTCCAAGGGAGGCAATGGCCATAAATTCGCACCTTGGAATCAGCACGGCCACCGCCTGCTCTCTGCCAATCCCCACACCTGCCAGATAAGCGGCAAGACGGTCTGTCATATCGTCCACCTGTCTGTAGGTATAGTTCCTGTCCTGATATACCACTGCAATGCGCTCCGGAGTCTTTTCGGCCTGTTCCCGGAACAAATCCACAATGGTTTTGCTCCTGTCATACGCTGCTTCCGTCTGATTCATCCTGTCCAGAAGCTGAATATCCAGTTCCGATACCAGGGAAATCTCCCGGAAGGTTTCACAGGAAAGCATTCCCTTTAACACCTGCTGCAGCATCCTCAGCAGGCCTCTCGCCGTCTCCTCCCGATAGCAGTCCACCCGGTATTCCAGGGAAATCTCGTAACCCTCCCGGTTCTTCATCACCATCACGGAAATATCCGCCTGCACATCTCCGGTGGCAAGGGGCCGGGCCGGATACTGTTCCCCTTCCAGCGTCAGTCCGTTCAGCATTTCTCCCTGATATACAAACAGAATATCTGACGCAACTCCGTAATTTCCGGCCAGCTCCGCAAAAGAAATACAGTCGTGGCTCATCAGTTCGTAGAATTCCTGCTGGAATTCCTGCAGAGCGGTTTCCACCGGACTGGTTTCCTCCCAGGAGCGGTAAACAGGCAGCGTCCGGACGAACATTCCGGTAGACTGCGACAGATTTACACTGTGCCGCCCGTTGTTTACCGTGCAGAAACAGCTCTTATTTTCCCCGCTGTATTTACCCAGAACATAGGAAAATGCGCCCAGAAACAGAGTGTTCTCGGAAATCCCTTTCTGTCTTGCAAACTGCTCCACCTCCATACAGGAAACTTCTTCTCCCAGAGACAGCCTTACCTCTCTGCTTCGAGGGCTGACTGTCTGTACTTTATAATCCTTCCGCAGAGATTCTCCCGGTTCTTCTCCCTCCAGCCTGCTTCTGAAATACGCCTGTGCTGCCTGATACCGGGGCGTTTCTTTCAGGGTTTCCTCATAAACTGCCATATCCGTCATGGATATTTCTTCCGCCTTCGGCTCCTTCCCCTGATACAGCAGGGATATTTCATCCAGAAATACCTTTGTGGAAGTACCGTCAAAGATAATATGGTGCACATCAAACAGAAAATAACAGCGTCCCCTGCTCTCATATAAGGCCATGCGGTACAGAGGTTCCCCTTCCAGAGAGAATGGACGGACGAAAGCCTTCTTCACTTCCTCCATATCTTCCGTTTTCCCTGTCTCAACCTCCGCTTTCAGGAATTCCGGATGCATCACCATGGATGGAACCCCGTTGCTCAATGCAATATTGATTCCAAAGGACGGATGAGCAGCCACCGCCTTTTGTACCGCCTGAATAAACCGGTCTTTGTCAAGGGTTCCCGGCAATTCACAGCACATTGGTATATTGTACATGGTTCCTTCCGGCTCATTGATACACTCCAGATAAACCCCCATCTGAGAATCTGTCAGGGGAAATTCTTTCCGTTTCCCGGTATATTTTGGGATTACATCCTCCTCTGTTTCGGCCAGAAGACCCGCAATCTTTTCCGGCGTCCTTCCCCTTAAAATCAGCTCCGGCGTTACAGCAGATTCTTCCAGAATTTCCGCCAGCTTCAGTACATTGATGGAATCGCCTCCCAGTCTGAAGAAATCATCTTCCCTTCCCACGGTTCCGCAGTGAAGGACTTCCTCAAAACCTTTGCAGATACTCCGCTCTCTGTCATTTTCCGGCTCTTTGTATTCCGCCTTGTATTCGTCCATATCCGGCGGCAGCAACACGGTACGATCCAGCTTGCCGTTGGTATTTTTGGGCAGAGCTTCCAGCCGTTTGAAAAAACGGGGCACCATATAGTCCGGCAGATTTTCTTTCAGGGAAGCGCGAATCCTCCCTTCTATTCCGGCGGAAGGCTCCGTCTGTTCTTCTGCCACATAATAGCCGCAGAGATAATTCTGGCCGTTCTTATCCTGAAAATCTTTCACAACTGCATTTTCCACGCCCGGCACTGCCGCCATCTGAATTTCAACTTCCCCGGTTTCCACCCGCTGCCCGTTGATTTTCACCATCCAGTCTTTCCGGTTCATATAGAGGTAATTCCCGTCCGGCAGTTTTTTTACCATATCCCCCGTATGTACCAGAACTTTTCCGTCTTCCTGTTTCTGAAAGGTCCGTGCAGTCTGTTCCGGCAGATTCAGATATTCTTCCGCAAGAATGCCCCGAATGCACAGTTCTCCTTCTTCTCCTTCCGGAACCTCGTTCCCTTCTCTATCCAGCAGGAAAAATTCCAGCCCTCCCATCGGTTTGCCAATAGGTGTATTGGCCATGGCTTCTTCTATCTTATAGAAGGCCGCGGCCGCGGCAGTTTCACTGGCACCATAACAATTATATATCTCAAATCCGTCTCCCACAAGATTTGATACGCGTTCGCTTCCGGTAAGCACTATCTTCAGCGCCTTCCCTTTGTTCCGGAACAGACGCAGTATCTGGGGGCTGATAAAGCTGCAGACAATATCATGTTCGGCAAAATAATCTTCCATCAGGCGCACGTCTTTGCGCACTTCCTCCCCCAGAATATGGACACAGCCTCCGCCGCTTAACACGCTATAGCATTCCATAATCAGAACTACAAAAGACAGGGGAGCCGTCGACGCCATCACATTCTGTTCATACAGGCCGACTACATGTTTCGTCCGCCAGATTCCCTGTGAAAAGCTGGCCATGGCATGAACGATACCCTTGGGACGTCCTGTGGAACCGGAGGTATAGACAATCATCGCCCGGCTTCTGTCCTGCCTTATCTGATATTCCACCGGCTCAAACTGCCTGATATCCGCAAACCAGTCTGCATCAATCTTTACCGCTGCCTGGCAGTCCTTCTGAATATAGTCAAGACGTTCCCTGGGATATTCCGGCAGCACAGGAACAAAGGCTGCGCCCGCCATCAGAATCCCCAGTTCCGCCGCCACATACTCCATTCTCCGGTCCATACATACCAGAACCGCTGCTCCGCCTGTGATGTTGGAGCGAAGAAGTTTTGCCGCCGCTCTGCGGCCTAAATCATCCAGTTCCCGATACGTTGTGCTCCGGGTTCCATGGTAGTCCACAATGGCTGTTTTTTCCGGATACTCCTGTACCATACGCTGAAAATCATCCAAAAAATTCATATATTTCCTCCTTCCGGGTCAGATTAATGTTACTCTTTTTCGGGAGATACCGGATTCTGTTTCAGATAAGTTTCCACCCTCGTCCTGACATTTTCCCGCAGATTTTCGTAATAAAAGTCATAGTCATGGCCATGCAGGCTCTCCGGCCCGAACAGCTCTGCCGGAGCATAGTCCGCATCCTTTGCCGTACAGATGACCACGCCCCGTTCCGTATCCAGCTGCGCGTCTGCAATTCCCTGGATAATTTCATACTCTCCCGTTTCCTCATTCAGAATGCGGCTTCCCAGATTCTCCTCAAATCCGGCATAAGTATCATCCCGGCTCCAGTTAATTGGATTAATACTTATGGCGCCCGGTTCCACCACCAGATTATCCTGCCCTTTGTTTCCTGTCCCTTCCGTGTTCCAGGATACAATCACACCCGTGTCGTCAGCGCCTTCGGCAAATTTCAGATAAGGGTGTTCCTCCAGAAAGGTTTCGGTAATGGAAAATCCGATGGGATATGCCGCCACCATGCGCTCATAGTATTCCGGATGGGCCTGCATATACTCTCCCAGAACAATTTTCGTCATAATGGAGCCCTGAGAATGTCCCGCAATGATAAAGGGCCTGCCTTCGTTATAATGCTCGAAATAATAATCCAGAGCGGCATATATGTCTGTGCGCTGTTCCTTCCTCTGATATGCTTCCAGTTCTTCATGGCTTAAGCCTGAAACCCGGTAAATATTGCTCTGCCGGTAGAATGGAGCAAACACATTGGTGGATTCCTCAAAAACCGTCCCCTGGTTCCCGTAAACATCCCTGGCTCTGTCCTGCACCTTCTGATTGTCAATATCGCAGATTGGTTTTGCATCTTCTGAATCATCCAGGTAACAGGTGGGATAAATATAAAAGGTATCTACCTCATGGGTGATTTCCGGAATCTTCATCCAGTTTTCTTTTTTTGAATAATCCGAAGGCGTCCCTTCCAAATCTGTAATTTCAAAGGAATCCGCCTTCTCCTGTGATTCCTCTCCCGTTTCTTTTCCTGCATCTGCAGGCTGTTTTTCCTGACTGCTGCAGGCCAGACAGCCGCAGAGCAGAAGGCAGAATGCCAGCACGGCTATCCTGCTCCGGATGCGGGAAATCTCCATACTTTTTCTCATAAATGCGTACCTCCTGATGATGTAATGGCTCAGAATCCCGCAGCAGGGACAATCAGAAGCGCGAGATTCCAGACTCGGAGTGCGTCTGAAAAATATTTTCAAACACACTCCGGCATAGTATAGAATCACTATAACATTTCCAAAATCGGAATTCTATAAGATGGGATATTTCATGACTGTTCAGGGACAAAAAATACCCTGGCAAACTGACATGTGAACTGAAAGAACTTCATGCAGGTAAAACTTCGATATTTAACAGCCTGCACAATGTCCTGAAACATTGAAAATCTATTGTATATCAGACGGATATTCCGCATTTATCCGTCTCATTTCAGACATTAAAATAATAAGAAAAATAATTTTTCTTAAACTCCGCTATCCTGTTCCGTGAAATATAGATAACCATCTCGTTATCCATTACAATCTTTTCCCGCTCTACCTGAGAAATATGCTCCATATTCAGAATATAGGAGCGGCCGCACCTGCCAAACCGGGGGAATTCTTTCAGCAGCTCCCAGAGCTTTCCGGCTGTCATGCGTACTTTGCATTTTCCCCCGGTCAGATACAGAATCTGATAGTTTTTCTGTGATTCACAGTAAATGATCTCCTCCGGCTGTATCCTGCGGATTCCCCCATTGACCTTCACCATAATCTGCTGCTCTCTGTCACGGAAAATCTGCCGGACAGCAGTATCCATGGCGTGAAAAAACTGCCGCTGTTCCAGAGGTTTCACAAGATACTGAACTGCATCCACACCATAAGCCTCCAGCGCATGTTCCGTTGAAGTAGTCAGAAACACAATAGGTAAATTCAGTTCCAGACGCCGCAGTTCCTCAGCCACTTCTATTCCGTTTTTTTCGGACATGAAAATATCCAGAAGCAGCAAATCCGGCACACTGTTTCCTTCCCTGATTCTCTTCAGCAATGCTTCTCCGTCCGTAAACCGTTCGGTTTTGTATTCCACTGCCTGCCCCGTTTCCCCATACTCTGCCAGAAATGCTTCAATCCGGTCCAGTTCCTTTTCTTCATCGTCACATATTCCTATCAGATACAATTTCCCATATCCTCCGTAAATCCAAATGATGCCGCTTATGTATTATAATACCCCTTTTTCCGGATATCGTCCAGGGTGCCTGACAGAATTTCACAGGAAATATTCCGGCTCCCTGCGCACAGATTTCAACGGCCCCAGCTTCTGCTCCATGGCTTCCTGCATGGATGGCGGCAGCACGCGGACATGCTCCGGACAATTGCAAACACAGGCCATACATAAAATACAGTCTTTCAGCTCTGTGACTGTCCTGCCTGCTTCTATCCGCACCGCACCCGTGGGACAGACAGCGCTGCATTTGCCGCACTGGTTACAGGAATCCGAAGAAACCGGCGTGGCGGCAACGGTCATCTCCTTCTTATAAGGATAATTTCCCGGAACTTTTACGGAACCTTCCGGGCATTCCTTCATTTTTTTCAGTACCTTTTCCGCAAATTCCAGAATTTCTTTTCTGTCCTGCTCATCCGGCCTGCCTTCTCCCACTTCCGGCACGATAGAATGCCGGGCCACCAGAGCCGCCGAGCCAATCACCTGAAATCCCCTCTGCTCCATGATCTGATTCAGCTCCAGAAGGGCGTCCTCATAAGCCCGTGTCCCGTAAACAGCCAATGTAACTGCCTGCTTTCCATTTCCCTCCAGCGCTGCCAGTTTCTTTGCAGCTATTGCCGGAATTCTGCCGCCGTATACCGGTACTGCAATCACTGCCAGATTCCCCTCAGGCTGCTTTACTTCCTGTTCTCTGCTGCCCAGATTTACAGCCTCCACCTGCTCTGCAATTCCCGTGCAGAACAGCTCTCCCGCCTGTTTCGTTCCTCCTGTGGGACTGAAATAATAAAACTCTGCGGTATGAAACATATGTATCTCCTCTTTTTCCTTTCGTAGCCTGCTCCGTATCCGTATTATTTTATTATACCGGAGGATTCCAGGATGGACAAGCAATTTTTATTCTACAAAAAAGATACTTTTATGCATTAGCGTGACACAGTATTTACTGTAAGAATAGAGCAGGGGAAGAACCATCTTCCCCCTGCCCGCCGCGCGCGAGCGGATTGCGCAGCAATAGATTTCCTCTCCGCAAGCTGCGCATCCCGCCCGGAGGGCTTTATCTTATAGGAAATCCATATACTTTAGTACTTCACAGTGACACGGTATTTCCTGTCAGATAAAAAAGAACTGCTAACACCCATCGCATTAACAGTTCTTCTCTTTCAGAATTTACAGTTGGAATATAAGGTTCCTCCTCAGTCCCCAATATCCGTATGGCCCTGCTCAAATTCCCACTGCAGGCCATATTTATCAATAAAGTAAAAATATTTTGTATTTCCCAGAATATCCGCCGCCTTCTGTTTCGCCTGCGCATCACGCTCTTTCGCCTGATCAAAAAAGACAAACTCAGAAGGCTCTGTTTTGCTGATCTGATATACCTTATATTCCTGCGTTGTATTGATAAGCGTAACATCAGGCTGCGCCTTTATATATTCAAAGGCTTCTTCGATATTCGTTATTTTCAGCGCCACGTGCCTTGCTCCGCTGATATCATTTGCTGCAAATATAATCGGCTCTTTCCTTCCCTCCGGTTTGTGGTAACACATGAGTTCCAGCGTCAGACGGGTTCCCGGCACATCCATAAAACCGATGGAAACGTCGCCCTCCTCTGCTTCTCTGATAAATCCTCCTGCCTGAAAAAATCCCTTATTCTTCCAGTGGGGAATATACTGATTTGCAACTGCACCCAAAATCCTTTCGTAATATGCAAATGCCTGTTCCACATCATCCACAAAAATACATACATGTGATAATCCTGTAAACTTTGGTTTTTCCATTGTAATCCTCCTCGTCTGTCTGCTCTGGCAAACCTTGTTTTTTATTTCAACAACCCATGATCTCTCGCCAGATTCTCTATGCTTCTGTCATAGGTAGCCTCTGCTTCTTTTGAAAAAAAACATGCAGGAACCCCTTCCTCATGATCCCGGTGATGCGCGACACAGGCACAGCACTTCCCATGATTCGGACAATCAAAGGTACAGGGGCAGGGCCTGCTATTGTCACAGTTGTTCATAATTTTTCCTTTCCTTCCTTTTTCGCAAATGGCATAATTTTATCTTACAGTAAATACTTTCATCTAAATACTTCCGCATGAAAAGGTACTTTCTGTAAGATAACAAAAAAACCACTGAAACAGTGGTTTTTTTCATATTTGGCCGTTTTTCTGGCATATCTGGTAAAAGACTGTAAGAAACATTTTGCAAATACGGGAAATTCATTCAATTCCGTGTCTCCTGCCTGCAGAAGAAATCCATATATGCTCTCCGCACTTCCCGTCTGCTCCTTCTCGGAACAGGGATTTTTCCATCTGACATCTCCAGGGTACCCTCTGAAACCCTCCGTACAAACATGAGATTTGCAATGTAGGAAGCTCCAACCCGAATAAACTCAGGGTATTTGCCCAGTTCCTCATACACCTGCGTTATCTTTCCACGCTGACGCAGCGTCTCCCTGCCGGAAAGATGTACAAGGAAATAGTGGCCCTGAGATTCCAGGAAGATAATCTCACTGATACGTACACGGTACAGGCCATCCACACAGGCAAAAGAAATCATCGCTTCCTCCGGCATTTTCGCCACCGCGCGGTCAAGGGCTTCGGAAAACTGTCTCTGTGTAAATGGCTTCAGCAGATAATGAGTAGCGTTCATTGCAAATGCAGTTACCGCATATTCATCACTCATTGTCAGAAAAATAACACTGGTATCCGGGCTCTTTGCAAGCAGTTCCTTCGCTACGTCTGTACCGGGAATACCGGGCATACAGATATCAAGAAGAACAATATCATAAATTTTTTCTTTTTCCACAGCATTTAAAATATCCAGTGCCGAATGATATTCATCCAGCTCAAAACAGATTTCAGGATGGGCCCTGGCATAAGCGCCGAGAGCCTCTGAAATTTTTTCCAGTTCCCTCTGTATATCATCACAGACTGCCACCCGGAACAACAGCATTTTCATCACCAGCTTTTCATTATTTTATTATATTTTTATGCGCTAAGCAGGGCGCATCCTGTTCCGATACGCCCTGCCACGTTTCTTACTCTTTCGCTATTCCTGTATGTAATGAACATGCAGCAGTTCATGCTCCCGGTTCTTCAGTAAATCGCTGTAGAGTGTTTCCACCACCGGATTTTCTTCGCTTCGTTTAATCTGCATTGCCTTATCGTTCTTATAAAGGCCTTCGGCACGCATACGTTTCTCAGTGGAACGGGCAAAGGGCTGTCCTGCACCGGCCACACATCCGCCCGGACATGCCATCACTTCCACAAAGTCAAAATGTTCTTCTCCGCTCTCTATTTTCTGCAGCAGATTATCCGCATTGCCAAGGCCGCTGACAACGCCGATACGCACCGTGCGTTCGCCCAGAGGCAGTTCGCATACTTTAACGCCTTCCATGCCGCGCAGACCGATAAATTCAATTTCTTTCAATGCCTTCGGGCTTTTGTCTTCCACCACCCGGCGCACTGCCGCTTCCGTAACGCCGCCGGTAGCTCCGAAAATTACGCCGGAGCCGGAATAAATGGAAAAGGGCATATCATAGGCTTCCGGCTCCAGACGGTCAAACCGGATTCCGATTTCCTGCAGCATCACAATCACTTCCTCGGAAGTGAGCACATAATCCACATCGGGAATACCGTTCCGTTTAAATTCTTCTCTGGAAGCCTCGAATTTCTTGGCTGTACATGGCATAACTGCCACGGATACCGTTTCTTTTCCTTCTTTTTTATCCTGTTTCTTATAATATTCCTTCACCACCGCTCCGAACATTTCCATGGGTGATTTGGAGGTGGACACATATTTCATCAGATGAGGGTACTGTGTCTCCACAAACCGAATCCATCCGGGACAGCAGGAAGTAAAGAGGGGATAGTTCCGGTCTTTTTCCTCCAGTGCTTCTATCAGCTCCTGGGACTCTTCCATAATGGTTAAGTCTGCTCCAACGGAAGTATCGAAAATAGCGTCCACGCCCAATTTCCGCAGAGAAGCCACCAGCTTGCCAATGGTATTTTCTCCCGGTTCATAGCCATAGGCTTCTCCGATTGCCACCCGGACTGCCGGAGCAATCTGGACTACCACCCGTTTATCGGGATTGTGAATTGCTTCCCATACGTCGTGGCTGTCCCGTTTGATGGTAATGGCTCCGGTGGGACATACCGCCGCACACTGTCCGCAGTTCACACAGTTGGTATCTGCAATATCCCTGCCGAATGCAGTGGAAATTTCCATTTTGGAACCCCGGTGAGCAAAATCAATTGCTCCCACATGCTGGATTTCACTGCAGACGCGCACGCAGTCGCCGCAGAGAATACATTTGTTGGGATTGCGCACAATTGCTTTGGAGGATGTGTCAATGGACCGGATGGGATTGGTGTTTTCAAACCGCACCCCAGGTATTCCAAACCTGGTTGCCAGCTCCTGCAGCTTGCATTTTCCATTTTTCTCACAGGTGGTGCAGTCCCGGCAATGTGCCGCTAACAGCAGCTCCAGAATACGTTTTCTGTGATAGTAAAGCTGGGGCGTATTGGTACGGATTTCCATTCCGTGTTTCGGCGGTGTGGAACAGGAGGCAATAATGCCGCCCCACTGGTCTTCGACCACACACATCCGGCACGCTCCGTAAATGGATAAATCCGAATAATAACAAAAGGTCGGTAAGATAATCCCTGCTTTCCGAATGACTGCAAGAATGTTTTTTTCATCGGTAAACGCTACGCGCTCCCCATCAATTATCATATATTTTTCCATGTCAGCCACCCTCCTACACTTCTTTTACCGCGTGGAAATTACAGCCGTCCCGGCAGGCTCCACACTTAATACATTTCGTCGTATCAATGGTAAACGGTTTCTTAATTTCACCCGAAATTGCTCCCACGGGACATACTCTTGCACATTTGCTGCAGCCCTTGCAGAGTTCCGGGTCAATCTGGAAGTTTACCAGCGCCTTACACTGTCCGGCAGGGCATTTCTTATCCACCACATGGGCAAGGTATTCTTCCCGGAAATATTTCATGGTGCTTACCACAGGAGAAGCCGCTGTTTTTCCAAGGCCGCAGAGTGCCGTTGCGGAAATGGTTTCCGCCAGTTCTTCCAGCAACGTGATATGCTTCATGGTTCCCCGGCCTTCGCAGATATCGTTTAACAGCTCCAGCATCCGCTTGGTGCCTTCCCGGCAGGGAATACATTTGCCGCAGGATTCATTCTGGGTAAAGTTCATGAAAAACCTTGCCACTTCCACCATACAGCTCTTATCATTCATCACCACAAGCCCGCCGCTTCCAATCATGGCGCCTACTTTTTTCAGGGAATCAAAATCCAGGTGCAAATCCAGATGATCTTCCGTGGGGTTAATGCAGAGACATCCGCCGGAAGGCCCGCCGATCTGAACTGCTTTAAACTCGCCGCCTTTGACGCCGCCGCCGATGTCAAAAATCACTTCCCGCAGAGTGGTTCCCATGGGAACTTCAATCAGGCCTGTGTTCATAACATTTCCTGTGAGGGCAAATGCCTTTGTTCCGTGGCTTTTATCGGGCCCTATGGTTTTGTACCAGGCAGCGCCTTTGTTGATAATGGGCGGAACATTGCAGTATGTCTCCACGTTGTTCAGAACCGTAGGCTTTTCAAATAATCCCTTTTCCACGGTACGGGGCGGTTTTACCCTGGGCATACCCCGGTTTCCTTCAATGGAAGCTGTCAGAGCAGAACCTTCTCCGCAGACAAAGGCCCCTGCGCCCTGGCTGATTTTTAACTCAAAGTCAAAGCCGGAATTCAGGATATTTTTGCCCAGCAACCCTTTTTCTTCTGCCTTACTGATAGCGGTCTGAAGACGTTCTACCGCCAGCGGATATTCCGCACGTACGTAAATATATCCGTAATGGGCGCCCGTAGCAATTCCGGCAATCAGCATACCTTCAATCACACGATGGGGATCTCCCTCCATCATACTACGGTCCATAAAGGCTCCCGGATCTCCCTCGTCACCGTTGCAGACCACATATTTCACTTCTTCTTTCTGAGCAAGAACCTGAGACCATTTCCGTCCCGTGGGGAAGCCACCGCCGCCCCGGCCCCGCAGGGAAGCCTCGGACACTTCGTCCACAAGCTGCTGAGGCGTCATATCAAACAATGCTTTTGCCACTGCGCTGTAACCGCCCACTGCTATGTATTCCTTGATGGATTCTGCATTGATACGCCCGCAGTCTTCCAGAGCCACACGGGTCTGCTGTTTGTAGAAGGGAATATCTTCCTGCTTCTCATAGGATTTTCCTTCCTGGTCATGGTAAACCAGACGGTCAATCACACGGTCGTTTACAATGCTCTCCTCGATAATTTCTTCACAGTCTTCTACTTTTACCCTGATGTACAAAAGGCCTGCCGGCTCAATACGGAGCAGAGGCCCCATCTCGCAGAACCCGTGACAGCCGGATTTTTTCAGGCCCACACTTTCGTCATGGGGTTCTTTCTCCAGCTTCAGGGCACATTTGATTCCCCGCTCCATCATGATTTCCTGCAGCCTTGCATAAATGTTCAGAGAACCGCCGGCCACACATCCGGTTCCGGCACAGATTAAAATCTGCTTTTTCTGGGTTTTTAAAGAAGCTGCATACTCTTTTCTTCTGGCTTCCAGTTCTTCTCTCGTATTAATTCTCATCTGCAGCCTCCTCTCCGGCCACTGCGCCTTCTTTCAGTTCTTTAATCAATTCCCTTGCTTTTTCCGGGGTCATGGCAGGATGTACCACATCATTTACCGTACACACCGGGGCAAGCCCGCAGGCTCCCAGGCAGGATACTGTCTCGACGGTAAACATCATATCATCTGTGGTAGGTTTTGCTTCCGTAACCCCCAGCAGGCTGCGGATTTCATTTAAAATAGCGGTAGACTGGCGCACATGGCAGGCAGTCCCGTCACAGATTTTGATTACATATTTTCCTTTTGGCTCCAGTGAAAAATTCTCGTAAAAAGTAGCCACCCCATACACTTTCGCCTCGCTTAAATGCAATTTTTTTGCAATATAGCAGAGCATTTCTTCCGGCAGATAGCGGTACACCTTCTGAATATCCTGCATTATGGCGATCACCGCTGTCTGGTTGTAATCATGAGATTCCAGAATCTCATCCAGTACCTTTTGATCCTTTGTTTCCAATCCTTCTCCTCCTTGTCAAATCCGGATTTGTCTGTTTCATTAACAGTATAACATTGTTAAATAATTAACTCAATCACTTTGTACAGAATTCTTCCTGTTTTTCCATTGTTTTTTGTCATATTTTTCCGGTTGTACAATTTTAGTGGAACAAAGTGGGCAGGCCCACAGGGGATCCCCTGCCCCATTTATGGGGAATTGGCCTACACATTTTACTGCGCCGAGTGCAGTTGCGTTAGCGACTAATATCTCTTGCACGAGTGCGCATCCCACCCGGAGGGCTTTATCTTACAGGAAAGCCATATACTTTAGCACTTCACAGTGGCACGGTATTTTCTGTAAGAAAATAAAACCGCAAAACCGTGAAAAACTTATTTCCACGCATTTTAGCGGTTTTCCTGTGTGTCAATTCTGGTGTTGCGGGATTCCTTTCATTATTATTTCCGCACAAAGGTTACCAGTTATTCCAAATCCTCAATTCGGCCTGTTTGAATCGCTGCAATATTTTTCTTAATTCTGTTTTCAGACCATTCCCACCAACGGAGTTTCAGTAATTCAGAAATCACATCGTCCGAAAACCGTTTTCGTATCGGCTTTGCAGGAACACCTCCGACAACCGTATAAGGCGGTACATCTTTTGTAACAACTGCCCGTGTACCAATAATCGCTCCATCACCAATCGTGACACCAGATAAAATAACCGCTTCAAAGCCAATCCAGACATCATTGCCGATTACAATATCGCCTTTGTTATCCCATGCACCTGTAATCTCCTTTATATCCAACTCCCATTCCTCAAAAAATATTGGAAATGGATATGTTGAAATTGAAGACATTATATGATTTGCACTGGTAAACAAAAACTTTGCTCCACAGGCAACAGAACAGAACTTACCAATTTGTAACTGATCTAGTACAGCGTTTTTTTGATGCTCATATACTATCAAGGCTGTTTTTAACCAGCATATTTCCAGTTAAATGCTTTGGCTGTTAAATTGTATTGTTTAATAAAATTAAGGATGCTTTGAGCCATTTCCTCTACGGATTTATAGCTGCCTTTTTTCAAAAGCTTCCGATTGATGATACCAAACCAGATTTCTATCTGGTTCACCCAGGAACTGTGCTTCGGCGTATATACAAAACGAATCCTGTGGCTTTCATCCATAAGGAAAGTTTCCCTGCTTTTCATGCTCTCCAGTATGCCTTTCTTTCCCTTAATACCAGGATCAACCGTAATGGAACATTTCTGTGCAACCAACTTTACAGGTCCTTCGGATTTATGGGTATTAAGACCATCACAGATAATGATATAGTTTTTATCTGCATCCTCTGATATAAGCTGCCCCACAGCATTGCAGAAATCTTCCTCATTTCGTGTGCTGTTCAGATACGGTGACTGGATCCTGCCATCTGCAACACGCAGGAATGTGATCAGACTTATAGTGCCATGACGGATGTATTCAAACTCATGCAGCGCCGGGCTGCCCGGGCGTACCGGCTTGTCCGGATATTTGCGCTCCAATGCCTGGATCCCGGTCATTTCATCCGTGGAATATACTTCCGTACCGCATTCAGCAAGTTCCGAAGCCTGAAGATAGATGCCGCAGATTGTTTCAATTTTTTTTAAAGGATTCCGGGTTATCGTGCCTTTCCGGGGAGTTGAGCCAGTAACGGTTTTTCCATGGTGCGATACCCGCAAATTTAAGGAACCTCTGTACACTTGCGACAGAAATGGATCCCACGATACCCTGCCTGACAGCTTCTTTCGCAAGGGATGCAAGATTCCAGCAGCTCAGCTCACAGCCAAAGTCTTTTGGGTTTTTACACGCCAGTTCATTGATGAGCATGATCTGTTCCGGGGTGAATACAGGCTCTTTTCCGGGTCTTTGTTTATCTGAAAGCACAGACTTTATGACATCAGACAGCTTTTTATCACCATCCGGTCCGTCATACTCCTCCGTCTGGGCAATAAGGTCTATGTTGTTATAAAAACGATTCCGCCATATGCTGACAGTCGAATAGGTGGTTCCAAGCGCTTCTGCGATCTGGGTATTGTTTTTCTCCTCCGCGGCCATCAATATAATTTTGGATCGGGTCACAATACATGATGGCAGGGAATAGCTGGTGCTGAAATTTTTTAATATTGTTTCTGCCTTATCAGACAAAGTAAAAGAAGCAGCTTGAAAACCACGCATAATATTCCCTCCAATTTGAACCAATTCCTGTTAAGATATTATTGCATATTTTATAAAAAAATGGAAGAAAAAAGTATATGGTTATCAAAGAAACATTGTACTAGTATAGCGAATATTAAATTGTTGATAGTTTAAATAGTTGCTGCTTCATCGGGATTAATTTCATCCATTTTATATGTCCAATGATAAACGATTGGATCGGCATTGATCTCATCGAAGTAGCGGTATATCCGCTCCGACAGTTCCTCCTTTGAATTGACGCGGATGCCTTTTAACATCTGCTTTGTCATTTTGCTGAAAAAGCTTTCAATCATATTCAGCCATGAAGTGTGTGTCGGGGTAAATACAAACAAAAAACGGCCTTCGGGTAACGTTGCAAGAAACTGTTGGGTTTCCTTTGAAGTATGGGCTGAGTGGTTGTCCAGTATCAGCCGTATTGTGTCACCCTCCGGGTATTTTACATCAAGAATCTTTAGAAACTCGATAAAATCAGAACTTTTGTGTGTCTGGCTGACCAATGGAATTGCCTCCCCTGTCAAAAGGTCAATACCTGCAAGCAGTGACAGCGTCCCAAGCCGCACATACTCATAATCCCGGCGGACATAACCTTTTTCCTCTGTCGGGGTATGGTCGGGATATTTGTTGGCAACAGCCTGGATGCCGGGTTTTTCATCATATGAAACAGTATGTGTCAAATGCCCGTTTTCCGGTATGATGATATTCCCATCAATGCCAAACTGCATCTCGACCTGCTTATAGACCAGGAGGACGTCATGCATCTTATTCTCAAAATCAGGGTCTTTCCGTTCAAGATAATACTTGATCCTGAATGGTTTTATATCCATCTTTTTGAGATATTTTTGGAGCCATGGTTTGGTAACTGTCTTTAAGCGTGGATAGCCGGCTTCTTCAGCATATGCCTGTATATGTCTGTGCAACGCAGCCAGTGTCCATAATTCTGCAGCATAGCCAGGGTCACAGGGTTTTTGGCAGGCTATACTGACAATCCATGCTTTTGCATCGTCAGTAATCTCAACTGGTCTGCCGGAACGCTCGTCATCAAATATGGCAAGGTTAATTCCATTGTTAAGATAACGGTCAATACAGCGCCGGACGGTATTCACACTAATGCCCAGGCCGTCTGCGATAGCCTTGTCTGTCCTGGCTTCGGATTTCCATAGCAATATTCGGGCACGGTCAACAACCTGCGCCTGGATAGTTCTGGCTTTTATCAATGATTTTAGGTAATCACGTTCTTCATCTGATATTGTAATGCTATAAGATAACGCTGGCATAATCAGCCTCCATAAATTATATTTATTAAGTCTATTATACCAGATACCGAAACTATCAACAACTTAATTTATGATATACTAGCACCCTCCTTCCTGTCGTATTTTATAGTATTTCGTCAAATTGTCATATAAACTAAAGTTTCCCCCTAATGATTATTCCGGGGTTCTCTGAGCCACCTGTCCGGACTTTGAGAGCCACCATTCCGGAGAATGGGAGCCACATATTCCGGTAATTCAGAGCCACAATAAAGGCTCTATTACATATATTTCCTTTATACTGTAGATACACACCGTTGGTGTGAATACAGATAAAGGAGGTCGTAATTATGACCAAATATCGTGAAATCCTACGTTTGAAAAGCTTAGGATTCAGTGAGCGGAACATCGCACAGAGTTGTGGTGTGTCCAGAAACACAGTCGCCAAGGTTCTGAAAAAAGCAGCGGAAATAAATCTTTCATGGCCGCTGGATTTTGACATGACCGACAGCACACCAGAGGAGCTGATGTTCCCTAAAGATAAGTCAGCAACGAATAAACGTATGCCTGACTTTGACTACATCCGTAAAGAACTTCTACGGAATGGAGTCAATAAAAAGCTTCTCTGGGTAGAATACTGTGAGGAATGCCGTATGAACGGCGAAGAACCTCTGATGTATTCCCGGTTCTGCTACTACATCCAAAAGGATGAAGAAAAACGCAGGGCTACCATGCATATCCCGGGAAAACCAGGTGAACAGATTGAAGTTGACTGGGCAGGTGATCCCGCCCACATCATTGATCCAGATACTGGAGAAATCACAAATGCATGGATATTTGTAGGTGTATTAACTTACAGTCAATACACTTTTGTAAAAGCATACATGAATGAGAAAACAGGCAGCTGGATCAAAGCTCATGTCCAGATGTTTGATTTCTTTGGTGGTGTTACACCGATGCTCGTCTCAGATAACTGCACAACAGCGGTAAATCATGAAAAGAGTGACTGGTATACCACTGCATTAAACACAACTTATCACGAGATGGCAGAACATTATAATCCTGCCATCATTCCGGCCAGAGTCCGGAAACCCAAGGATAAACCAGATGTAGAAGGATCTGTAGGGAAAATATCCACTTGGATAACTGCAGCCCTTCGTAATGAACAGTTTTTCTCTCTTACCGAATTGAATGATTCTATCCGAGAAAAACCGGATGCCTATAATGCTCGTAAATTCCAGAAAAAGGAATGTAGCAGGCTCAGTTTATTTCTTGG
Organism: Lachnospiraceae bacterium JLR.KK002; assembly: GCA_036941025.1. NCBI lineage: Bacteria > Bacillati > Bacillota > Clostridia > Lachnospirales > Lachnospiraceae > Lachnospiraceae bacterium JLR.KK002. Next base: position 775,958 of record JAYMNP010000001.1, on the reverse strand, counting down.
GGAAGAAATGCCATTACTGGCGTCGTTGCCTGCTACACCTTTTGAACTGGCTGAATGGAAACAAGCCACTGTCCAGTTTAACTATCACATCGCAGTAGACAAGATGTACTACTCCGTGCCTTATCAGTATATCAAAAATAAGGTTGATGTGCGTATAACAGATACAACGGTCGAAATATTTTATAATCACAATCGGATTGCCTCCCACCGACGGCTTCATGGAAGAAGCGGTCAGTATTCTACTGTGATAGAACATATGCCACAGGAGCACCAGGAATATCTGGAGTGGAATGGTAACCGGTTCCGCAAATGGGCTGATTCGATTGGAATTAACACAAGTAAGGTTGTCGATGCAATACTTACCTCCGGTAGGGTTGAACAGCAATCCTATAGAAGTTGTATGGGATTGTTGAAACTGGCAGAGAAATATTCGCCAGAAAGGCTGGAACAGGTCTGCACCAGGGCGCTTTCCTATTCTGGTAAACCCAGTTATAAAAGTATCAAAAATCTATTGGCTACAATGAAAGATTCTCCTGCTGCCATATCGGATGAATCAAAGGAATCTCAAGCAGCCCCAAAACCACACGGCATCACAAGAGGAGCCAGATACTATGGAGGTAAACGTTCATGACAAATCAAAGTACGATCGATAAACTTATTGAAATGCGCCTGACCGCTATGGCAGATGCATTCCGCATCCAGATGGATGATGCCACAATGAAGGAAGTACCGTTCGAGGATCGTTTCGGCATGCCTGTTGATGTCGAGTACAGCAACCGTAAAAACAATCGTCTGAAAAGACTGATCCGACAGGCTGAGTTTGAGCAGCCGGATGCCAGCATTGCAGCAACTGATTACCATTCCGGTCGAAAACTGAACAAAGCATTAATCAGCCGCCTGGCAACCTGTGAATACATCACAGAATACCGGAACATCTTCATTACCGGAGCAACCGGAAGCGGTAAAACTTACATGGCCTGTGCTTTTGGCATGGAAGCATGCAAGCACTATTATACCGTACGGTATGTACGCCTTCCTGATTTATTACTGGACTTACAGGCTGCCAGAGACAACGGGACTTTTTCGGTTGTCTTGAAAAAATATACCAAGCCAGTATTGCTGATCATTGATGAGTGGTTGCTTCTTAAACTGACAGAAGCAGAAGCCAGAAACCTTTTTGAACTGATACATAAAAGACGTAAGAAATCTTCAACCATCTTTTGTTCCCAGTTTCGCGAAAGTGAGTGGTATCAGCAAATCTGCGGTGGTGAGAGCACCCTTGCAGATGCTATTATGGATCGTATATCGTATGATTCTTATAAGATTGACATTGAAAGTATTGATCCGGCCAAAGACCTTTCTATGAGAGAGGTATATGGTCTGGATCCGGCAATGGCAAAGTAACTAATTAACAAAGAAACGGGGTGGCTCCGTTAGTCCGGACAGGTGGCTCTCGCCACACCGTAATATTCACCCCTAAGAGGGCAAACCAACCCAAATTATATTGTGGATGGATTCAGAACAGTTTTCAATTGCCGTTGCAGAATCGGAAATCGTTTTGCAGAATTGGAAATCGGGCACAGGCTTCTGTCAGTCCATCGCTTTTCGGCATATCCTGCAGACCGACCGCATAAACAATAGACCGCCGTATATAGAGAATAAGTCCATATCGGCGGTCACTACCTGGTTACTTTGTCCTCAACTTGGCTTCTACCAACTCCTTATGATAAAAATAATTGATATGTTTTATTGAATGTGCAGCACAATATCCCTCAATCTCAACAGCAAGATCATTCCAGAACCTCATGTTCCCTTTTACATATATTTCATCATATAATTCCACTAATTGTGGGCAGGCACTTTTTATATAGCCAAGGATATCCTGCTTATAGCTCCCCCGCAGGTTCAGATTTTCAAACCAGTATTCATCCACATATCTTTGTGTCTTTACTATTATTTCCTTATAATCCGTTATGCCCGGAAAAATAGGGGACATAAACAAAACAGTGTATATGCCATTTTGATGCAATGTTTCCAGTGTTTCCAGCCGTTTCATGATGCTGCTGGCATGATCCATATCATTTTTAAACTGCTCATCCAATGTATTGACTGATACCGAGACTTTCAAATTATTACACTGTTTCAATAAATCAATATCCCTCAAAATCAGATGGGATTTTGTTGAAATATTCAGTTCGCAATTTATGGAAATTAGCTGCTCCAGTATCTTCCGTGTATTACGGTACTTTTCCTCAAATGGATTGTAGCAGTCCGTTACAGATGACAGGAAAACAGACTTCCCCTGCAGTTTCCTTTTGCTTATCGGCTTGTCGCACCGCTTAATGTCAATAAAACTCCCCCATGCCTCACCATGATTCGTAAACCGCTTCATAAAACAGGCATAACAGTACCTGCACCCATGAGGGCAGCCTACATAAGGGTTTATCACATAATCGCTTGCCGGAAGATTTGATTTTGTAACCAGATCTTTTACTACTACTTCTTTTTCTACCATGTTCATAAGATAGTCCCTCCGTGGAACATACAGGCATATACCTTTTTCTGCCTGCAATATATCCGTTCCTCTCCTGAAAAACATTCAAAATCACCCTGCACCTGGCACTGGTACATATAATCGCCTTTCTGATAGAATTCCGGCCCTCGGAACGGCATGGAAACCGACACATGGGAAAGCGCTTCTTTCAAAAATATAATATCAAAATTCTCATCCAGGCTCTCCCCGTAATAATTCATAGCCCACACTGCATGATTCCTTATCCAGACTCGTTCCCCGCCTATGAATTTCTGCCCGCCAAGGTAAGTATCCATATACAGGTAATCACCATCTTCATAACGGAAATCGTGGGAACCAGGCTGTGACGGCATGATTTCATTTTCACCTGTGATATATGTGTTATTTTTTGCCCTGACCAAAAAAATCCTGATATCCTGCATAGGATATTTCTGTTCACAAAAAAGACTGATCGTACAGATATCATTTTCCTTCACAAGCCTGTCTATGGAGACTTTAAAAATCTCACTAAGCTGTATAAGGTTCTGAATATCCGGAAAAGACTGTCCATTCTCCCATTTTGTTATAGACTGTCTTGATATATCCAGCCTGTTAGCAAGTTCTTCCTGTGACAGTTTCATATTTGTTCTTAGCAACTGCAATTTTTCTTTAAATTCCATTCTGACATCCTCCAGGCATTCATTATACTTGAGCGTTTTTCCATAATCAATCCACCTATACGTTCCAATCCGGCAACTGTTGGTTGCTTTCCAAAAAACAATTCTTCACTCTCTCTAAATTGAAAGGGACGGATGCCCTGCAAGACGGCACAAACAGGAACCGCCGTGTAAGCATATTACCTCTGATTCCCCCACTTTCCAAGTTATTATTTTCTGAACCGCTATAAAAATATCTTTAAAATTTGAAATATAAAGAAATGAATTGTGAAATCCTAAGACATGAGAAAAAGGACTGCCGAAACAGCCCTTTCCTTGTATTGTCATTTGCTCATTCATCTTTTATCACTTTTTCATATACAAACACGGAAACTCTGTATATTATCACGGAAACCCTTATACTATCACGAAAACTCCCATCCTGTTTCCGTGATAATACAGGCAGTTTCCGTGTTTGTATATGGGTTTTGCCTGCGAGTATCGACTTTTGCGTGATAGTATCGAGTTTTGCCTGCGAGTATCCGAGTTTCCGTGATAATAACCGAGTTTTGCCTACGAGTATATACTATCAGGCAAAAGAACTACAGAACAAAAGTTCGTACCCTCACAAATATAAAAACGCCCTTAAAAACACACGAAAATAATGTAACTCTGAAAGCTATGTAGTGCCGAAAGTGCTGTATTTACGGGCTTTGTCGGCTTTCTGTGTCTGTATCTGCCTGGGAAGGAGACACCATTAAGTGCCAGAGTTATTGCTCTCAAATCAGGACATATTCCAATCGCTTAACTTGAGTCATTTACATCAAATAGTAATACGCAAAACCCAAATTTACTGTACTATTATCATATCCTTCTTTTTTCATAAATTTCTTTTATAATTCCTGTGACTACCCATCTATATTATTGATGGAAAAATCACTATTCTTTTTACATACAATACGCAATTTATATGGAGCCTTTATTTTATGAGAACTTAATTTATATGACCAAATCATCATGTTAAGTAAATCTTGCTGTGAAATGGAGGCTCCGCTCCCGCCATCAAATGATGTTGTTCCGGCTCCTAATATTGGTACACATACATCTTTTTCAGAATAGTAATTCTCTAATTCCTTCCACAGTAAATCCAAGCACTTGATATATTCATCTCGAGAAAAGAATCGCCCCTTACCCCTTTCATCTAACTTGGCAAATGCCATCAATAAGTCATCGCCATTCGGAACTATCGTTCCTGAGTCATACCGAGTCTTATGCTGATACTTTGATTTACTTCGTGCGGTGTTATTTGAGCTGTTTCAATCAACTGTTGGACATCTAAATTCGGATGTAAGGATAAATACTGTCCACATATAGAATTTGGATTAATATCTGCTGTTGCATTTCCTACTTGTGTTGTAAAACACTCATCAAAACTAATTACTCTCTTGCACTTCCTCCTTTTAAGTATATTCCCATATTCAATTTTGATTGAATAATTCTGACCTTTAATTGTAGTCCATCTTCGAAATTTCAGGAATGCTCCATATAACAACGATGTTCCAATCCATACAAGCAGAAAGCATACAAGTCGTGAAATTATTATGTTAATATCTTGAGCGTCGCAAAAAGCAAACCATTTATATTGTTCAAGGGTCGTGTGCGTTACCCATTCGTATTTTCCAAAAAACGCCTCTGGCACAAAAGTAAATATACCTGTGGCGATACCAAATGCCATCGCTACGCTTTTTAGGATAAAGCCAATCAAAATCCAAGTGCCTCCTTTATGTATGCGTAATCTCCAACTTTCTTTCCATTATCATCAATTTTCCAAAATGGTCTCGCAATGTCTTCGTAACCATTCATATATGAAGGAAGCCAGTTTGATTCCTTACGTGTGGAATTATAAACAATTATGATTGTATTTTTCTTCTTTTTGGCTTGTTCAAATTCATGACGAAGATATGAACATTTATTTATGTTTCCATAATCATCATTCTCGCCAGGTGTTGAAACGCTGGGACCCTTGCATAGTTTAATACCATTAGCATTTTGTTTATACGGCGTGCAGGAGCATTGCCATTGTTCTTTAGAGCTACGCTCACAGCCGCTGCCTGCTGTGCGAGAACCTGTCTGATTACCCACAACAAAAATCACAGCCGATGAAGCATTAATCTGTCTATTAAATTCCGCCTATAAATCACAAATTCGACAATCATCGCCGTTTGCCACAGTTCCAGATGAAACTTTCGACATATCAATGAAATCTACTTTATGGAGACTATCACTTCCCCATTTATTTAGTTCTTCAACAACATTACGATCACCATAAAGCTGGTCATAGTCAGCACTGATATAGACTTGTTTGCTCATAATTTTCTATCCTTCCTATATGTAACATAATCCGTGTTGTTAGCACTCGTTAATATCGAGTGCTAACAATAATATATCACAGATTTCCAAATATTACAAGTATTCATTGCAAAAATTTTACATATAAACCTAATAAGAAAACGCACTCCCCCATCAGTATTCTGTTTTAACGTTAAACTCCATTTCACCCACCCATATCGATATTCCATCCTTGAAGTCACTAATACCATCAAATATTTTTGAAAAAATTTCTTATTTCAACAGCATTTTTCTACAAACAGGCGAAACTCCAAACAAACACGGAAACTCTTATACTATCACGGAAACCCCGACTTTTGCGTGATAGTATAATTTTGCCCCAATCGCCATCCTATCAGCGGCATACTAAACGCCAAAAAATGGGGCCACCACCCACTGTGATGAACCCCACCAAACCATAAATCCCTTGATTTTAATCCATTCTTCAACACTTTTGCCTGTTAGTACCCAAAATCCTATGGCATCAATTCAAGATTGCCGCCTGTGCCGCTGTTAAATATTGTTCAGGGATATCAGCACACACCCTCGCATTATGATTCAATCCCAAGCCATCCTTTTACCGTCTCCACAGCATAGCCAACCGCCTGAGCTATCTTATCCGTATCAAGTCCCATTTCATGCAAGTTTTCTGCCGCTTCTCTGGCCTTTTTCAATTCGCCGTCCTGCTCACCAATTTTCCGCTCTTCCATCCGAATTTCTCGTATTGCCTGACACACATCGACCACCTCTTCACTTTCATCATATTTTATTCCCGAATTTGTAATTGTTTCAATCACATCAGCCGCTCTGCGCTCCAACTCCCGGAAACGCTTTTCATTGGTCACCAGCACCCTGCTTAGATTTTCCTTGTCCTTCGAATATTTGATGAATAGCATAACTTCCCGCAGGCTGGACTGGAATTTCATAATCTCCTCGTCCGTCATCTGCGCCGGTGCGATCAGCCGCACATGGTAATTGTCCATGCAGGCAAGCACATCCGGATCTGACACATCCATCATCTCAAACAGGCTTAACGGCCCATCCCACTCTTCCGAGCCGAAAAATATAGTCACCGTGATGGAAGGTATCAGTCTGTCCTCCACCCAGAAGCCACTTAAGAATTCACCTGCACTTGGTGTTTTCCCGCCTTCTTCAGCAGACGCCTCCCCCTCCTCTTTTTTCCGCTTCATTTCTTTCCGGTGCGACTTTGCCGCCTCTTCTACCTGCCCTGCGTATTCCAGCGCATCATAGAGATTGTTCTTCACAGGCATAGCATAATGGATTTCAGCCTGGTTCTCCGCGCCGTAAAGGACATATTCCATCTTCCCATCCGTCATTGCCGCATACAGCTTCTGCACATCACGGAATTTCTGGACGGGAACCACTGCGTCGTCCGCACCGTATGGCAGCGCTATCTTCGTGGAATCACGCTCCGTGAGCTGCTCCGGCAGGATCACCTGCCGCCCACCGTAAATATAGTAATTAAAAATATCGGCAAACACGCCTGCATCTTTTACATAATCCTTTGTGATTGTATCTGCTCTCAATGGCATCTACCGCCTTTCTCATGAATGGCAGACATCCCATCAGATTCCCGTTTCTGCCATGGTTCCATTATACTAAAGCATCTACTTTTTTTCAAGCGTATCTGAGCTTCTTCGATAACGTTCTGAGGGGTCACACTGGACAAGGGGAGGGGTCAAAACCGTGAACCACAGGGGTCATATTCACAGCCATAGGGGTCAGACCTTTTGCCGCAGGGGTCAAAACAGCCACAGAGGGGTCAGACTTGTGACCACTGTGGCCGTCCGTAACCGCCGCTCCCATGCTGCCCTGGCACAGCCCCAAAATCAAACAAGGGATTCCAGCAACAGCCAATGTGCCGGAACCCCTTGTTTTCAGCGGTTTTCCCGATATTCTGTTCATTCCCTTTGTATCAATTAAGCGGTTTACATTTCTATGTACTCCGCCGTCTGTCTGAGGTATGGCTTGCTCTCCACATAATTCCTTACTAATGATAATTGGTTCTCAATGGTGTCACAGTCAGGGTTCTTGCTGTCCTCCACGGACAGCCTTGCATATACCGCCGTCCGGTACAGCTTCATTTCCGCTTTTGCCTGCGCCGCCGCATCCTGAATACCGTGATATGGTATAAAAAAAGTTGACAGCCCATTCTCAAGGATTTGAGATATAATCAAGAGAATAAGGAGTGAACAAAAATGGCAGAAAACAGGCAATACGACCATGAATACAAAGTACAGGCAGTGAAACTCGCAAAGGAAATCGGACAAGCAAAAGCCGCCAAAGAACTGGGGGTACCAAAGAATACTATGTATGGCTGGGTACGGGCCAACCGCCCTGGCAGCCTCGACCTTGGGGCAGGTTCACAGACCCCGCAAAGCGCCATGACGCTTAATGAGGAACTCTTAAAGCTCCGACAGCAGGTTAAGGAACAGGAAAAAGAAATCCGCCGTTTGAAAAAGGAAAATGACTTTCTTGAGGAAGCCAGCGCTTTTTTCGCCGCGAGCCGTCTGAGGTCAGCAAAAACGAAAGAATGAAGTTTATTGCGTTTAAAACCAAAGACGGCGAATTAAAAGGAAATCTTTCTTTTTACTGCAGAGCCCTTCGTGTCAGCAGGCAGGGATTTTACCGGTACCTTGCAAATAAAGACCGCCCATGGAAGTACCAGGCTCTGGCAGATGCCATGATGGAGATCCTTGAGGAAGACGATTGTAATGACACCTACGGCCGGATCCGCATGTATCAGGCATTAATGTTAAAACAGCCTGAAAATGTGGATATTCCCAGCGAACGTACTGTTTACCGTGTCATGGAGGATATTGGAATCAGCCATCATCCCAGGCGTAAACCAAACGGAATCACGAAAGCAGACCGGGAAGCCCGGAAATCAGAAGATCTGTTAAAACGTGATTTCAAGTCAGAGGAACCGCTGTCCAAGTGCGTAACAGACATAACAGAGATCAAAGCCAGCGATGGAAAGCTGTATGTTTCCGCTGTTTTCGACTGCTTCGATTCCAGCGTGGTTGGCCTGGCAATGGATACAAACATGAAAGCTCCGTTATGTGTGCGGACATTGAAAAACGCGGCGGAAGCGTATCCAGGCATCCGCGGAGCAATTATCCACAGTGACAGGGGAAGCCAGTACACCAGCCGGCTTTATCGGGACGCAATCAATCAATATGGCATCCGACAAAGCATGAACAGCGCGGGTGGAAGATGCCATGATAATGCCCGCTGTGAAAGCATGTGGGCCAGAATGAAATCAGAACTGTTATATGACCGCTATGATACTGAGAAGATGAGCACAGATGAACTGAAAACCCTGATCTGGAGATATTTCATCAGCTATTGGAATAACCGGAGGATCTGTTCTGCTAATGGAGGGCTTCCTCCCATCATCAAACGACAGCGATACTATGATTCTCTGGAAGAAGCAGCATAGAATACAAAACCCTTGAGAAAAATGTGTCAACTAATCTTGACAAAATCATTTTGACTATTACGAGATTGACGCGGCAGACTTACAGGAGGACGCAGACCATGAGGAAACGTAGCGCAGAGGAAAAACAAAAGCAGCTTGAACGGTTTTTAATGAATGTTGCGGAAGCCGCCGACGCTGCATTATGGGAGTATTGGCGGGAAAAGGAAGCGGAACACCGCCGTTTTGCAACGGAGTATGTCACGCGCCGGGGGCTTATCCCGCAACAGTGACAGCATGGCAGACCGCCGGGGGACAGGGGAAGCTACACTTCCCCTACGCTGCCTTGCGGCAGCTACCCCTTTGTGAACTTGCGGGAAGCGAACACCTTGCTACGCAAGCTATTCACTTCCCGCAAGTCTGAAAAAACGTCCGGCAGCACAGCGGGACACAGAAAGGAGCGATTGAAGCAATCACATCTATCCATACCGGCTACATGATACGCGCCCCCACTTTCCGGCGCAGTACACAGCGGCAGGAGCCGCACCCCTTACAACTGAATACCGCCGCGCCGCAGGACTTACGCAGCGCGGGGACAGCCGCAGACGCGGCAGAAAGGATATATTTATGGCATTTTTCAATAGCGCAGTAGACGTTTTGCAGACCCTTGTTGTAGCACTTGGAGCCAGGCTTGGTATCTGGGGCGTAATCAATCTGATGGAGGGCTACGGCAATGACAATCCGGGCGCGAATGCTCATGTACGGTAAAGAAGCAAGCAACCGAAAACAAGAGATAGACCGCCAACATCCACTATTCCAAATTATTGTTAGGTAATTGCGAAACAAGTTCAAAATCTTGATTCCAATAGGGCAAAGGCCCGGTTGAGCCGGACTTACAGGAGGTGGATGTGGATAACAAGAGTTTTAAGACATGAAAACAAAGCAGATAAGGTTATCTGCCCGTGAAATGGTATGCGGTATGTAAGGTTATGCAATCAGAGGTTTTAAACTGCGGATATATTCATGCCTGTGCAGTTTATCAGCCACCATTACTGTAATAAGCTGGGTAATCCCGGCGAGAAGCAGGTCAGCATGAAGCGTTTTTTCATTCTGCGTTTTACGCCCGGCAACACAGAAGCTGTCCTTGAAATGGTTGATTGATTTCTCAACATTTACCCTGATCTTATAGGTGGAATCCCATTCGGCCGTACTACGGAGCGTACCAGGATAGGCGCGCAGGTTTTTCTCGGGATAAATATAAAACATCCTGCCGCAGGGGGATTCCGTACAGGGATTTTCACAGTGGCAGACGCGTTTGCTTTTACCGGTTGATTTATCATATTCCCATTTCATTTTCGGGCATACAAACTTCATGGTTGGCAGTCCGCAGCGGAGATGGGATTTGCTTCCTTCCCGTTTCATTGGAAGGGATGGGTCTTTGGGGCAACAGGGGATGCCGTCCTTATTCAGCGGGCAGTCGGATTTTGGAAGGGAGATTCTGCCGTTGAGGGGAATGTAAGCTTTCTCAAAGGAGGCTTCCTGTAACAGGTATTTGTAGATTTCAATGGAATCAAATGAGGCATCCCCCAGAAAAGTTTTCGGATTGATAAGCGGATGCTTCCGAAAGAAATCCTTTAAAGTGGGAATCAATGCCCTGGAATCGGCAAGACTCTTATCTTCATCCGGGGAATCAGATTTTTTTCCAACAATGATGTCAGGATGAGCCGCAAGAAAGTCCTTGTTATAAAAGGAAATATCCCGGACAATGCCGAGTCCGTTGGTAATAATACCGAATTTATAAGCATAACACCACTTTACAACTATTATAAATAGCGCTCCTTTTGCTGAACAAGGTATTTTAAGGCTCTCATAAGGGCAGATGATTTTATTATACTTTCGCTCTTTTTCACGAAAGTGGCAAAAAATACCTCCTGCCTGATCCGCTCGCTGAGCACAAACCTGAAATCCTGTGCGCTTTCCCTACGGTACTTTGAAAATGCTTCATCCTGATATGGCAGCAGTTTCATCGCACAATAAGCTATGTTGATCAGATTAACCAGCATTTCAATCCCTTTCCGGCTGCGCACCATATAGCTGCATAGTGACCAGAAGGTTTTCTGTTCGTAATAGCTGACTTCTATCTTCCATCTGAATGAGTACAGGAACAAGGGGATGTAATCCATCCATGCACTCCCCGTCTGGTTCAGGGGGGTCTTTTCCTGCCATGCACAAAAAATCTGCAGCTGTGTGGGGAAAACCGTACTGAAGAACAGGCGCCTGGAACCGCCTTCCTTCTCTGTGGCTGTCACATAGGCAAAAACTTCCCTTGTGCCGAAAATATTTGTAAGGACACGGCGCATCCCAATATAATAACCGCCTATTTTTTCATCCGAAAGTGTAAAATCTTTTTCCGCCGAAAGACGTTTCCCATGTTTTGCAGGCCTGCCCCTTTTTCCGGTCGGCTGCGGGGCAAGGTCATAAAGGACAGAGTCATACCTTGCATTTCCGATTAGGCCAAGGTTTGGGTATTCATCCACGACAGAAACCAGATCCCCTTTTGTATACCAGCTGTCGCATAGGATAATGACATTCGCCTTTTCCTGTAATTCAGGCATGGCCTGGCGTACCATGGAAGCAGCCAGCTTTAATTTTGACTCTTCTTTCTGCCACATACGGTAGGAAAGCGGAAACGCCTGGTAAACAATCTTGCCTTTATCCCACATTGGCACACAGAGCATGACACTTACAAAGCAGTGCCCATTCAGGTAGCCGCTGCCGTTGTGCGCGGAATGGTCAAAGAGTTTTGAGACATCCTCAAATTTCTTTCCATATTTGGGAACAATGGTATCATCCATGCATAAAAAAACGGGCTGCGTCTCTAAGGATTTCGGGATTAGTTTCAATGCCATAGATGCTGTTGCATTCATAAACCTGGAATAATCCACTTTGGCATAGGAGCAGGCATAGTAAAAGGCATTCAGGGATTTATCTGTTAGCTTTGACAGGAAATGTCTGTAAAGGAAACGGATGGAATCCGCTGACTCCAGTGTCAGTATGGACAGCAGGAGCAGGACCAATGTCTCGGCTGTAGGAATGGAACAAGCCTCAAAATAAATGTAAAAATAATGATAAAGTCTACCAATTATAGTTTTTTCGTTGTATAATAAGTCTGTCGTACAGGATCACTTTCTTTCGTATTTTTTTGTTTGCAAACTTATTATACATCAGAAAGTCCTGTATGACATTTTTTTTATGGAAAAGTTGTAAAGTGGTGAAGCATAACAGAAATGCCCGTTAATGTACATCTGCTGAATGGCTGGACTGGCGGCAGCATGGGAAGGCATGGAGCCGTAGGCGGCTTTATAAGGGTCAAAGGAATCGGCCATCCCTTTTGCTTTTTTGAAGGCTTTCAGCTGTTTGATGATACGGTTGGCATATTTGGGATTGTTTTCTGTAACCCATGCCTCAATGCCGGAGGTGTCAAAGAGAAGCATGGAAGCTTTCTGTGTATCAATACAATGGCAGATCGGTTCGGTCAAGTCAGCAAGATGATCGAACATGGATTGTAAGTCCGATAAAAAATCCTGTTTGAACCGGGTGAATTTAGAGGCATCCGGGACAACATCAAACCCACAGAAGTCTCGCAGTTCCTGGGAGTATTTCAGGAATATGATCAGCAGGGATGTTGTTGGGATTGAGAAGATAAGCTGTAATAACAGAGCCCTGAGCATTGGATAAAGCAGATGCTTACGGGGCCTGCCAGTGGCAGCATGGAAATGAGAAATAAAGGACACTGGGACAATTTCATCTAAGTTGATGGTATTTTCGAGAAGTGCAAGGAACTGATATTTATCATTATCAAATTTATTTTGGCAATCGGTAAAAATATCTGCCAAAGAGAGCTGTTTGTATGTTATCATGTAGGTACAACTCCTTTACTGGTGGATATGGTTGATTGTTACTCGGCATCTCAATTTTACCACAAACCAGTGAGGAGTTGTTTTATTTTGTGACAAAAAGAATCCCGTATTTATGCGGGTTCTGGCGTTTCGCAAATGCCTAAAATTATTGTAAATATAAGGAGCAGGACAAACACACCGTTTGCTCTGCTTTTTATTATCCCTATTGACAATTAAATCGACCTGTTTTATACTGTATTTACTCTTATATAACAGTATAGAACGGAATGGTGGTGAGAAGTTGGAAATCATAGTAAGCAATAAGGCAAGCCGACCCTTATATGAGCAAATTTCTACACAAATTAAGGCGGCAATTATGAGTGGAGAGTTAAAAACTGGCGAAGCCATTCCTTCTGTACGGTCTTTGGCAAAATCTTTACACATTAGCATTTTAACTGTTCAGAAAGCATACTCCACGTTGCAGGAGGACGGTTTTATCGAAACCACGGCAGGAAAAGGGTGTTATGTATCGGCGCAAAATCAAGATTTTTATCTGGAAGAACAACAAAAGAAAATTGAGGAAAGGTTTTTAGAAGCAATAGAAATAGCCCGTGCAAGTGGAATTTCTTTTGATAAAATGATTGAATTGCTAACAATTTTATATGAGGAGGAAGATTAAATGACTGAAAATATTTTAGAGGTACACAATCTATCAAAAGATTATGGGGATTTTGTTCTTGATAAATTGAGTTTCTCAATTCCCCGTGGTGTGATTATGGGATTGATCGGGGAAAATGGAGCTGGAAAGTCCACGACAATCAACTGCATACTTAACGAAATCACAATGACAGATGGCGAAATCACTATTTTCGGGAAAGATAATATTTCGGAAGAGGTTTTTATCAAAAATAAGATTGGGATAATATTTGACGAAAATCACTTTCCCGATATATTGACACCTATTGAACTTGGGAAGTGCATGGCAGGTATTTATTCAAGCTGGCAAAGCCGCGAGTATCAAAATTACCTTACGCAATTTGAACTTCCCCTCAAAAAGAAAATTAAAGATTTTTCAAGGGGAATGAAAGTTAAATTGGCTTTTGCGGTTGCTCTTTCCCATAAAGCAGAAATGTTAATCTTGGACGAGGCGACCAGCGGACTTGACCCCGTAATTAGAGATGATATTTTGGATATTCTTATTGACTTTGTTCAAGACGAAAATCACTCTATATTGTTTTCTACACATATAACAAGTGATTTAGAGAAAGTCGCTGATTATATCACTTTCATACACAAAGGCAAGCTGATTTTCAGCCACCCTAAAGATGAATTGATTGATAATTATGGAGTTGTGATTTGTGGTGCTGCAATATTTGAAAATATGGATAAATCGGAAATCATAGCTTTTCGTAAACAGGATTTTCAGTATAAAGTTCTTGTTTGCAATCGGCGCAAAGTAGAAAAAAGTTATCCAAAGGCTATTGTGGAGCCTGCAAATATTGATGACATTATGCTGTTCTATGTAAAGGGGGAAACAAAATGAAAGGGCTAATTCAAAAGGATTTTTATGTAATGAGAGAACGCATACGCCCCTTGAACTATATTCTTATCGCTCTTGTTGCATTGGGTGTATTGATTTATTTTCAAGCAGTAGGGGCAATGTATGTAGCACTTTTCCTACCGTTACTTTTAGTGGGTATTCCTAAAACGATTATGGTATATGACACGCAATGCAAATGGGATAAATTAGCGATTGCCTTACCTACTACCCGTAAGATGATTGTTACAAGTAGATATTTGTTTTTCATACTTATTACTGTTGTAATGTCTACTATTTCATTCAGTTTATGTGTTATCGCAGGATTGTTTTTTAAGGAACTTACACTTGTCCTGTGTGTGAAATTTTCGTTGGCAGGATTTACACTTGCTCTGTTTTATGGCTTACTGACCATTCCAACAGGTTATGCTTTGGGAGTTAATGGTGGTTCATTGACAATGATATTTTCTGTTATGCTGGTTTTAGCTGTTGCGTATGTCCTAAAGCAGTTTAATGTTGACTTGGAGAGTTTAGCTTTATGGCTTGCTAATTATGCAATTATTATAGGTATTGTTGTTTTGGCAATCATGGGGGTAATTTCCTATAAACTATCGGTTCACTTCTATACAAAAACACACTCATAATTTTCTGTAAATGTAAATGGTTTATTGGAATCAGCAAGGTTAAAAACATTTTTTAATTTGTAGAAAAAATATATCTATATATCATGCAACGCCCTATGTGGGAGAAAGGGGGAATTATCTATGCCTTGCACAGAAGCATACAAGGAACACATCATGTATACATTCAACGGCTTTTGCAAGACCGTCATACGCTATGCAGCACTCAACGCATGGCGTGACAGGAGCAGACGGCGGCAAAAAGAAATATCCCTTGAATACCTCACAGAAGAAAAATTTTACCCTTTAGGTACAACAGACGAATATTTTGAAGCACCTTATGAAGAATACCCCATAACGATATGCGGTCAAACAGTTATCCTCACCAATGGGGAGCTTGCAGCCGCCCTGTTATCCCTGCCGGAGAGAAACCGGGAAATCATATTCCTTTATTTTTTCGGGGATTATTCACAAATTCATACGCCGCCTGCAAGTGGGCTGTCTTATCAATCTGCGGCTTGCCGTTCGTATCCCCGCATCCCCCGGCAAGCACCATCCCCCTGTCATGGAATCCAATATAATTTACCATCGTAAACTGGTAATAGGAAACCGCCTGCTCAAAGGTCCAGAAGAAATCATCTGCCGAAGTCATAAGCAGCGCACAGTCCTTAACCGGATATTTTTCATACCTGCCCAATGGCGGGTTGGAATCTTCCTCTGCGATACAGTAAAACCTTTCAATGAAGGCCTTTATCCGGGATGATACCGTCCAGAAATACAAAGGTGAGGCAAAAACGATACAGTCTGCATCTTTTATTTGGGGAACAATACCGTTAAATGCGTCTTTCTGCACACATGGTTTCCCATAGCGGCAGGCATTGCAGCCAAGACACCCTTTGACTTCATTTTTTACCAGTGATACCACCTCAACCGAATGCCCGCCTTCCTCTGCCCCTTTTACAAAATAGCTGACAAGCTGTGCCGTATTCCCATTAGCCCTGCCGCCACCCTGCACTATAAGAATTTTCTTCACTGCTGCACCTCCGGATTATTTCGTCCTTATTCCCTGATAAATGCCATATCCGCTGCCGGAACTCCGCTTTCATCAGATACATACCGTTCCACCCTCATATGCAGGCCATACTTTTCCCGAAGTCCCGTAATCTTTGCCATCATGGGAGAAGCATGGTGGACATCTAAGGAATGCTGGTCTTTCCAACTGTCGATTAAAAGCACCGTCTCCTTATCATCCATAGGGAAAAAATATTCATATCTTATATTTCCATCTTCTGCACGGATGTCACTGACAATGCCGCTTGAAACCATTTCTTCCGCAAATTTAACTGCATTGCCATTCACGCCACTGTAATAAATATTGACCGTAATAGCCACCTGAATCATCTCCTCATGTCCTGAATTACAAAATCCCATACTTCCGAAAAATGCAGTCCAGGTCTGCCCGGCTGATTTTCCCTGCCAGATAATATCCCTTAACGGTTGCCTCAACCCCCTCAAAGAAAATATCAAAATTGAACCAGTCGCCCGCATCGTAATATTTCCGTAGTTCCGCAAAGTCACGCCACAGCCTTTCCGGCAAATCTTCCCGAAGCTCTATGGTTTCGTCAATAAACATTTACCTGCACCTTCTTTCCTGTCCAACTTCCGTCTGCCTTTCCTCTGCCATCTGCTGCCCCATGATCTTCCGGCATGCCGGCTCAAAGACTTTCTCATACCGTTCTTCCATAACCGCCAGATAAAATTTCTTTTGTATGTCAGTCAGCACCGGAATCCCGGAAACCATTTTTTCTATCTCCGGCAATGCACGTGCCATTTTCGGTGTAATATTTCTTACCGCTTCATTACAGCCCTCATATTCCATCCTCTCTATCAGATGGTACGGATTCAGCCTGTCTCCGCCCAATTCAAAGATACATCTTCTCGCTGAGAAAGACTCTGCCGCCAGACGCTTTTCATCCGATAAAACCGCCTGCATTTTTTCATCATCCCATTTCGAATTCAGGCAGTTCCCATTATCATAAACGGGTGCCAGTTCCTTTGTACCATCCTCCCTGACGATAACACCCCAGTTACTGTTATTACGGTCCGTATTCCCAATCAGTGCATCCACCACAAACATATTCCAGAAATGTTCCTGCACGCCATCCACGCCTTTTAGGAATGGATGTTCCTGTATTGTCATCAGTATTTCATACAAATCCAGTCCGGTACCGTTTGTTTCATTCCCTTTGGAATCTAAAAACGGCGGGTCGAATGTTACCTTTATCTTGTCAAATTCATACAGCCTGTCGCCATCCTCCAAAAAATCCCCACATGCCACAACCGTCTTTTTATTCCTGAAACCTAACACCGTATCATGCACCGAAAAGCCCAGAAGCCTATATATTTGTGAACCAATATATTCACAGACGGGGCTGTTGGAATAGCTGAGCTGTATATTTTTCATCTGCTGCTCTTTCAAATTTCCCGGAAATTTCAAAATATAGTTCTTTCCCTCATAAACAATACCCATCTTTCTTCCTGCTGTACCGCCATACATTCTCTGGTTCTGCCCATAACGGTTAAAATCAACCATCTGCATTATTACCACCTCATATTTCCAGCAGGAATGGGACAGCACCCATTCCCACATGAACTTTACTTTTTCTACTTCTCATTATAACTATTTTTGCCGGGAAGCACAACAAAGTATTTTATTCATACCGCCTGCGTATCTCTATCATCCGTACCACCGAAGTTTCCGGATAAAAATAGGACAGTATGACTTCTTTCGGCACACGGACCGCCATTGCACGCTTGACTTCCTCTTTCTGCTCCACGCTGAATTTCCAGTGGAACAGACGGTAGGAAATGGAATCCTCTGCTTTACCCCTCCTGTCTGTGGATGGTATTTTTCTGCTATCTGCCACTGCCTCTGTTTGCCCGGTTCCTCCCGGCACAGGCGGTTTCTGCCCTCCTGTCCCGTCTGCTGCCTGCGGCTTTCCGGTTCCACCACCATCCCCGATTACAAATTCCTCCGGCAGCCCGCCACTTCCCTGCTGCCCACTGTTCCCTGCCGTCCGGTTTCCTGACGTTTCCGCCCCTCCTGCCGCAAAGCCTCCGTCTGCCCCATCTTCCGTATCAAAGGCATATTCCAGTTCCAGCCCCGACTCCATATCTTCATTCAGGCGCTCCTGCTGTTCCAGCCCGTCCAAATCCATAAACCGTTTCTCCATGTCTGTCTGCCCCAGCAGGATGAAGTCCTCATAAGGGATTTCGTCAATATAAACCGGCTCCCCTTTCTCTTTCATCCCCTCATAATAGGCAAGGGATTTTTTGTTCAGGATGGTAAAGCCCGGTTCCGCACTCTCCCCCTCCGCTGCCGGCTCATGCTCATAGGGTTTCCCCTCCCCGTCTGCGGTCTGTGCAAATACCGGGTGCTTGAACGGATTATACTTGTTATCCAGTATCGGATCAAACCCACGGATAAAGATAAGGCATTTCTTGTTGTCCATCTGATGTGGTATAAAAAAAGTTGACAGCCCATTCTCAAGGATTTGAGATAACTACCTGCAAGATTATGTTTCACAATAGAAATTTTTCCATTCCCATTGTTCTGACAACTGGGTAGTATTTCGGATAAACTGTTTTTACAGTATGCTGTACCGCATCATAAACGGTATTTTACATATCAGTCCACTGTATAAATGCTGTCTTGTCCGAGCTGTTATACCCGGCATTTCGGTAGAAGTTTAAGGTACCTTCTTCCTTAGAACCAGTAAGCAGCATCATCTTATAACAATTGTTAGCTTTAGCAACCTGCTTTGCATAATCCAGACAAGCCGTAGCATACCCCTTTTTTCGATAACTGCCGTGTGTTACCACATTTTCAACAAATGCATATGGACGTACATTTCTTGTAAGATTTGGAATAATCACACATACGCAGGATGCCACAATCTTATTATCCACTTCACAAACGATAAGATGGTGATTTACATCATTTATAATATTTTCCCATGTCCTATGTATATGCTCTGTATCTTCCGGAATACTTTCCTCATGCAGATACAGATATAACTGCAGTATTTCATGCAAATCATTTATGTTTGCTTCTTTGACTGTCATTTATTCCAAACATCTCCCTGTCAAAATTTTATATCATTTTCGCTCCAATATCTTCTCGATATCTTTATGAATCTTAGACACTGCATATAAATCCGTAATAATTTCACATGGATGATTTTCAGAAGTCCCTGCATTAATTACAGGAATCCCTGCATACCCGGCCATGCTCTTTACAACCTGATTTACATCATAATCTCACTGTCAAAATATTGTTCCTGAAAATGAATCTGCTCCCTGATTTCTTCTTT
Organism: Lachnospiraceae bacterium JLR.KK002; assembly: GCA_036941025.1. Classification (NCBI taxonomy): domain Bacteria; kingdom Bacillati; phylum Bacillota; class Clostridia; order Lachnospirales; family Lachnospiraceae; species Lachnospiraceae bacterium JLR.KK002. The sequence continues at coordinate 756,534 of JAYMNP010000001.1, read as the reverse complement.
CGTAAAAGCCATTCCTGCAGGTGCAACAACCCATTTTTCTTCCACATCATCATTTCTATGTACAATTGCAATAATCGTTCCGGTAAACTTTTCCACAGCTTCATCCACACCCAATATATAAGCGTCCTGTTCTTCTCCATCCAGTGCCATAATACCTTCTACATAGCCATAATTTATCGGATAATACATATCCTTATGTTCAGGATGGTAACTTCCCAATGGTCTGTCAACCGTTACAGTTACAGTTCTTCCAATAACAGAATTCATCGAACTATGTACTATATTGAAATTTTTCTCCAAATCTTCTGCACCATTCAAAACAATCGTAACTCTACTTTCTGTTTGGCTTTCTTTTGATTCTCAGCAGTTTAATGAAGTCATGAAACAAAGAAGTATCCACCGGCTCAAACATCATCCATTTTCCATCATGGTAAGTTTGCGCTTTATCATATATTTCCTGAACTTCCTTCCCGTAATTTTCTCTGTCCGTTTCAAATTTTAACCGTTCGTTTTTCCCTAAGATAATCATAAAACCCACACAGTTTTCTTTTGCATATAATGCGCACAGCGTTTTGCCGCCCCGGCGGTATTTATATTCATATTTCCATGCTTTACCGCCTTTATTCCACAGACAATCCATGTCATATTTTTCATCAATTAACGCACATAACTTATTCCATACATCATACAGATCTTTTCCAACTAAAGCTGTCATTTCTGCTTCGTCGGGTATCACATCGCATTTTAATCTTTTCTCCATGATTTCATAAACCAGCTTCACATCATTTTCCAGTTCAAGTATCCCATGCCCCACAGTCTTATAACCTCTATGTTCGTATAAGCACGCTGCGGGAAGCGAGGCGTCCAAAACAGCCGTATCATACATTCTGGAAATTTCCCGTTCCAGACAATTCATAATATACGAACCACAACCCTGCTTCTGATAAGAGGGCAGCACATATACGCCTGTAATATGGTTACCATCAAAACAGCCCGTTCCGGCAATCACATCGTTATACATTAACACTCCCATGTTCCCGGACGCTATTCCCTCCAGGATATGTTCTTTACTATGATGGTTGCAAAAGAAGTCCACTACCTCTCTCGGATAATACCTGGGATACACTGTCTTAATAGCCGTATGCAAAACATTGTAAATTTCATTTGCCATTTCAGAAGTTGCCTTTACATATTTCATCTCTTTCCTCCCATAAGCTGTCTTTCATATGGAAAACCCAATCAGCAAAACGTACTGCCTCTCACGTAACGTAATATTAGCAATCCCGGAAACGCCTGTTTTATCAGTATTTCCGGGATTTTATCTCTTACTCGGACTCTGCTTTATCTCTTCACCGGATGGCGAATCACTGTTTTCAGATTTTCCGGTTTACATCTTCTGGCGTCGCTGAGATAAATTTCATGATGACGCCGGGGCCCTCCAAAATCCGGCAGGCAGCCCTGCGCCTCTGCAAAAGCATCCATCTTCTCAATGGTGGCCGGTTCCTCGTCATATGGGCCGATGTGCATACACTGTACGCATAATCCTTCTTCATAAGTCAGAAATTCCACTTTGGAAAAATCTGTCTTTTTCTTTGCTGCAGCTTCTGCCGCAGCCCAGTCAAATTCTTCTTTTGTCACAAATTCCGGCAGACGAATCATGGATATCCACCGGAAATTCTCTTTGTGGGAATAATCAACGCCTTCTATCCCCTCCTGCCACCAGAGGCCTTCCAGCGGAGGAACCACATAATCAAAGTACCCTTCCATCTGATGTTTTCCCTTTTTGCTCATTTTGATGGTAAAGGCAACTCCGTAAAGCAGGCCGATGGACTGCTTATAAGCGCCGCCCTCCTCATTTGGGTCGCCCTCACCCCGGACTGCTATAAAATTCATGGAAGGCACTGTAATCAGCTCCGGTTTGTTTTTGGGCAGATAAAATTCCTTATATTCTTTTTTATAGTCAAAAGCCATGCTTACTCCTTCCAGCAGCGGCACTGCTCAATGCGCTTTCCGTTATCCCCCTGCTGTTCATCGTATGCAAACTGATTCAGCAGTTCACATGGAAACTTTTCACACTGTCCGCAATGTTCCAGTTTTTGTCCCTCACAGCAGGATTTCACCGGACAGCTTTCGCCCCAGAAGGGCTTTGCAATATGTACGCAGCCTGCGCAGTTCATCTGCTCCCGGTAAGCGCAGGCGCTGCACAGAAGACCGCAGCGGGATTCGATATTTTCTTTCCCATCCTCCGCCAGTCCTACATAGATATGAATTTCCGCATCTTCCATATGGTCGTCCTGGTATTCTTCAAAATCAGACTGAAAGGTTCGGGGCAGATTCATCTGCCAGATTTCCTGCCAGGCTGCCGCCACCGCCTGTACCATATCTCCGTGAATCACAAATTTTGCATACCGCCCCGCCGGAATCCGGCGGACTTCATACGGTTTTCCCTGGGGTTCGCCTTTTGTCTCGCAGGCAACCATAACGGTATAATCTCCTGTCTCGTCTCCGGCATAATCCGTATAAATTCCAAGAGCCTTCTGATTTGCCTTTTCGGGAATTCCCTCATAAATCCCCTCACTATAAAAGCGGTTCCAGAGCCCTCCAATCACAGCTCCCATATCAGGAGAACCATTATTTGTCCTGGCTGAGATACCTGCTACCGTTTTTTCTTCCAGTGTTACAATTTCATAATTCATAAAATAAGACCATCCTTTCTTTTGAATACTCTTATTTTATCAGAGCAACCATGACATCTGTATGTCATGATTCCAGATATTTTTTCCGGATTCCTTCTGCAAATTCCAGCACATCCTGCCGGAACTCCTCCGGCTCCAGAAGCTCCGCTCCGTCTCCAAACGAAATAATCCACTGTACAATACTGGTTTTATCCATAAACCCAAAGGAAAACAAAAGGAATCCGTCCGGCTGCTCCGCAAAACTTTCAGGCCCGTACTCCTCCACAAGCCTCCATTTATAAGAAGGGGAAATTCTCGCCTTTACCTGATAACCGGCAGGAAATATCCGCTCCGGAGATAAATCCGGAAGGGGAACCTGACGTTTTTCAAAGGGAAGCCCCGCTTTCAGTTCCGTCATTCTCCCCAGCTTAAACAGCCGGAAATCCGCTCTGTCCTCACACCAGCCCCACAGATACCAGCCGGCCCACTGGAAAATCAGGTGATAAGGCTCAACGCTCCTTCGTGATTCCCCCTTCGGAGCAAAATAAGAAAAAGAAACTTTCCGCCCCGAAAGAATGGCGTCGTGCAGCAGCTCAATTTTAGGCGGCAGAGTATCTCTGTACCAGGACGAAAGGTCTATCAATATATGATTATCTCCGGTCAGCAGGCTGGAAGCTCCCGCTGACAGCTTCTCCATCAGCTGCGTATAACGGCTGGTGCCGCTCACACTGTCCAGGCTGCGCAGACCTGCCAGAATTGCCTGCATATCCGACCTGCTGAGCAATGTCCGGTCTATTTTATATCCTTCCATAATCGACACGCCGCCATTCTGCCCCGGCTCTGTCACCAGCGGAATACCTGCCATGCAGAGGGCTTCAATATCCCGGTTGATGGTGCGGCGGGACACCTCGAAGGTTTCTGCAAGGAAGGGAGCCGTCACTTTTTCCTGCTGCAGCAGTATGGACAGAATTCCTATCATTCGATCAAGTTTCATACCGTATTCCAAAGTCACCTCTTTCATAAAAAAACTGAATCATATCAACATATGCTTCCAGATTCCCTTCTTCGTCCGGCATAAGAAAACAGGAAAATACCAGCTCTGCGTCATGATAAGCTGTACAGACCCTGTACTGGGCTTTTCTGGCTCTCTGCAGCTCATAGGCATTCAAATTCAAAACTTTGCATGTATATTCTCCTCGTTTCCCTGTTCCTTCTATCTCACCGTTGGGATAAAAGACAAACTCTTTCTCACACTCTTCTTCTAACGGCGACACAAATAATTTTTCCTCATAATTATTTTCTTTTTTCACACCACAGGTTGCACTTTCCCCCTCTGTTTTACATGAAGCTACCAGATTTTCATAATTCATGGATTCCTTTGGATATACAGATTTTGGTTTTATATGCTCGTTCAGAGAATGCTCCAAATTTATTTTTTTGCAGCAGTAAGCGCACAGCCCATGTTGAGATTGTATCAGATTTTTTCTCAGATTCTGCCGCAGCTCGCTTCCCTCTGCTGTATTTTGCAAATCTTCATATGATTCTCCGGGATGCAGCCTTTTATACCCTGTCCAAAACTCCGGCTCCGCCTGCCTGTTTATTTTTCTCATCCAGTATCCTGCTCCTTTTTAAAAATCCTGCCGCTGTAATATATTCCTCGTCCATGGTACCTGAAATATCTGCCAGTCTGTCCAGCAGAATTTCCGCAGACGGATATTTCTTTTGAGTAATAAAACGGTGTATATCACGGATTAATTCCTTTACTGCCGCATTTTTAGAATCCGTATTCATATATTTTTCAAGAATCAGATTACTGTCATACCCATCCATTCTTTTTATATATCTGACCTCACATCCACCTTCCTCTGTTTCCGATAAAACAAAAATATTATAACGCTCGTCAGCTTCTCCTAAAATCTGCGGCGAATGAGTAGTGACAATAAACTGAATATTCGGAAAGGTTTCCCGCAAAACCCTTAACACTTTTCTCTGCCATAAAGGGTGCATATGCAGCTCAATTTCGTCTATCAGCACAATTCCCTGCCCATCCAGAGGATTTTTCAGTCCCGGATTTGCCAGTGCCAGCCTTCTGGCCAGATCTCCAAACATGGCAAGGGTGCATTTTTCTCCATCCGACAGTAAATCCACCCGGATTTCTTTTCCGGATTTATCCACCACCATCCTTACCGGATTTCTTCTGATTCTCAGATTGGAAACATTTCCTATCATTGCTTCAATGGCATAACGGACACATGCCAGCAACGGATCGCTATAGTCCACATTTCCCCTCTCCCTCGCTTCAATAATTTCATTTGCCTCCTGGTCCCGGTACCATTCAAAAAAAGTCCGGAAATCCAGTTCATTTTCAATGGCCCGTTCCAGTGCTGATACTTTGTCAAATATATGCTTTTTTCTGATTCGGTCCGGAATATCAAGTACGGAACGATTTGTTCCATAATTTACAAAAACCGGCATGGAAGCTGATTCATTCTGTAAAAAAGACCGTTCAAAATTTTCTGTAAACGTCCTGTAATATCCGCTGTGATAAGACGGCGCATTTTTCCTCTGATTTTTTGCTGCCTTCCCGTGCATTCTTAATAATGGATATACAAGACCATCTATTTCAATTTCTCCCTGAATATACAGCTCTGACTGCCCTGTGGTAATCATATCGTCAGAAAATGCCATAAACGCCCTGCCCTGTGCCGGATTCAGACGATTAATCCACACTCTGTTTAAATAATTTACCGCTGAAAGAACTGTCGATTTGCCTGTTCCATTTACACCAAAAATAATTGTACTTTTTCCATTCAGTACAAACCTCTGGTCTCTGAATATCTGGAAGTTCAGCATTTTCAACTCCTGCAGCCGCATTAAGAAATCACCTCCGTCACAATTCTGTCACACAATCCGCCTGGTCTTCCATCCTCCCTGGAAGTACCGGAACACCGCCAGCCCAAGGCCCACTGCCCAGCCTGCCGGATTGGCCCACATAATAATCATTCCATGAGTAACGTCCGCCAGTGCATAGGTCAGCCCTACCCGAACGCCGAGATTACACAGGCTGCAGGTCAGAAACCATCCCATATCTGCCGCGCCCCGCAGCACACCGTTGCTGACATTCATAAGGCCCATCATAAAATAAAACAGCGATACGATGCTCAGGTACTGCGCCCCAATGGCAATGGCCTCCCGGCTGGAATCAGAATCCAGAAACAGCCCCACAAATCCATTTCCGGCAAAATGCAGAATCACCGCAATGGTGAGTCCAATTCCCGCCGCCATCATCAGGCAGATCCGGTAACCCTGCCCAATCCGTTCCGGTTTCCTTGCCCCCATGTTCTGAGCCACGTAGGTGGAGGTTGCATTCCCCACAGCCACCATGGGGACAATGGCAATTCCGTCGATTTTTGTGGCAGCCGTATAACCTGCCAGAAATGTGGAGCCGAACCGGTTGACCACCGACTGAACCAGCACCATGCCCACCGACACAATGGACTGCTGCACAATGGTTGGAATGGCCACTTTCACCATATTTTTCAGCAGAGTCAGATCAAAGCGCCTGTAGCTTTCCGTCTCAATCCCTTTCAGTTTCCGCATAAGGAATCCAAAAGACAGCAGAGCGGAAATCCCCTGGGCAATCAACGTGGCCCAGGCCACTCCCGCCACTCCCATATGCAGCTCCGCCACAAAATACAAATCCAGCCCGATATTCAAAAGGGAAGAAAAAATCAGAAACATCAGCGGCTTTTTTGAATCTCCCAGCGCATTGAAAATAGCCGAAAATGCATTGTACAAAAACAGAAATACGAAGCCGAAAAAATAAATCTGCATATATTCCGCCGCATCCTCGAAAATATTTTCCGGCGTTCCCATCAGGTTCATCAGACTTCTGTTAATCACCAGTCCGAGAATACTCAGCAAAATGCTGAATCCCAGAATGGACAATAATGCGGTGGAAATGGCGGTTTTCATTTCTTCCAGCTTCTTTGCCCCGAACAGCTGGGAAATCACCACGGAACAGCCGATTCCCGTTCCCATGGCCACCATAACGAACATCATGGTAATGGCGGTGGAAGCCCCCACTGCCGCCAGCGCTTCCTCGCCCACCACATTTCCCACAATCACAGAATCCATAATATTATAAAACTGCTGGAACAGGTTCCCCGCCACCATGGGCAGTGTAAATCCAATTAAAGCCCTGGTAGGATTCCCCGTTACCATACTGCCCTTTATCTGCTCTGACATAACCGGTACACTCCTGTCTTTTTCACGCTTTCGCCTGACCTTATATTTCCTGTAAAGAAAAACATACGTTTTAACTGCTATTTTACCTTTCCTTTTTCTTCCGGTCAACCCTTTGGCTGTAAATTATTCAGTATCACGCGGCAGATAAAAACATCTCCGGAGACAGAAAAATCCGCATCTCCGCCGTACCGCCTGGCAGAATTCAGGATACTTTCCACACCCACTCCATCGTGCTCTCTGTTTCTGGGCAGACCGTCTTCAAATATAACATCCCTTTTACAGGTATTTTTGCACACAAGAACCAGTTTTTTCCCCTTCTGTTCTGCAAAAATATGAATCCAAGGCCGGTTTTCTGCAGTACCGCAGGCCTCCAGAGCATTCTCCAGGATATTTGCAAACATGGACACCAGATCATAATCTGAAATTCCTTTTACTTCACCCAGCCGGATATCCGCACGCATCCTGATATGATTCTGCTCCGCCCGGTCCGCATAAGCTGAAACCACGTTGTTGACAGCATGGTTTTCACAGTAAGTACTGGCATACGTTTCCGCTTCTCTGTCATCGTATTCCTGCAAATAAGTCAGGATTCCCTGATAATCCCTGTTTCTTGCGTATTCTGCCACCACCAGGTTATGGTGCCTGAAATCATGCCTTGTACGCTTTATGCTCTGTTTCATTTCTTCATAAGATTCAATCTGGGCCATCAGAAACTTTTCATGAAACTGCATCTGTTTTAAATGGTATGCCTGGTCTGACTGAGCAATAAAAAGAAACAGCAGAATATACACTGCCGCCATAAAGCCGCACAGTAAAAACAGAATCACAAGATAAAGCTGATCCCTGTTTTTCATATTGTCATTATAGATAATCAAAAGCGTCATGATAACAAACGCCATAATGGAAATAGCGGCAACCGTCCCGTAACCGCTCCGTACACTCTGATACACGCGCAGCAGGCGTTTCCGGAAAATTCCATAATATAACAACAGAAAACATACGTTCAGCCCGATGCGGAGCAGCCAGATTTCCCAGTTTCCCGCGCCGGAAGTGGTTCTTGTGACAACGGAAACCGTAAGATAAATCAATGTCCAGAGACAGAAATAAGCCGAAACCAGAAACAGGGATTTCACTGGATGGGATGCGGAAAGGCAGAAAATATACATTCCACCAAAAATAAACATGGCAAGGAAATATCCTGCCAGATACCGCAGCATGATACCGGTGTCTCCGTAAGGCATATCTGCCATAAAATACCGCATGGCCAGTACAACACCCTGAAAAAACACCGTTGTACCGGCTGCAATTACCGCTGACTTTTTCCGGCTGTATTTCGGCTCCAGCAGAATACAGCAGAACCAGATTCCATGAAACACATTGTTAATAATATTTGTTATCAGCGCATACATAAAAACCTCCTGTTATCTTCCCTGTATATCAATCACCACATACTCCGACCTGCACCCGGTTTTAAATTTAATGGCCCAGTCGGAAATTCCGGAGGTTACAATAAAATCCGTATTTTCCCGTCGTTCCAGACCATAAGTTTTATCATCAATCCCCGTCCATTCCCCCATATGATTAAATGGGAACAGCTGGCCTCCATGGGTATGTCCGGACAGCACCAGGTTCACTCCTGCTGCCGCCTGATTTTCATAATCATGAGGCTGATGATCCAGAACGATACTGTATTTTTCCAAATCCAGCCCTTCGGTCAGTTCTTTCATGGAAGCCCTTCCTCCTCCCTGACCGTCTCCGGAACGGTCCTGCCTTCCAATCAGATAAAAACGGTCGTCCAGTTCCGCCACATCGTCCTGAAGCACCGTCACATGATTTTTCTCCAGCTCCGCGATCAGATCCTCCCCGCTGTAGCCCCGGTACTCCGGACCGTAATACCCCCTGTCATGGTTCCCGAACACATAATACACCCCATAAGTTGTTTTCAGAGTGCCCAGAGCCTCACATGCGGCAACCATATCCGGTTTTGAAGTATCGTCATCTATATAGTCCCCTGTTATCACCACAATATCCGGTTCTTCAGACTGTATGGCTTTTACCTGCTCCGCAAATTTTTCCCCGTAAAGGATATTTCCCACATGGGAATCTGCAAACTGTACCACCCGCAGTCTTCCCACCTGTTTCTCCGTCGCCAGCGTATACTCTTTGCGCCAGACATGATTCGCCTGGTACCAGCCCCAGGAAAGATACGCCGCCGTGATGACCACTGCCGCGACGCCGGCATAATATCTCAAAAACTCTTTCCTCCGCATCTTTTCCAGCAGACGGCTGATTCCGTCGCACAGCAGCCAGATTACCACCATGTGCAGGATACAGATTTCTCCATTGATGGGCCCCAGAGCCAGACCTGTGCCCCCAAGAATCAGCAGAACAGGAATAAGCCCCGGCACAAACCGAAAAAATTTCCCCTTCCCCGCCCACTTGCTCACCACAGAAAATCCGGAAAATCTGCTCGCAAGATACACAATCCCCAACAGTGTTCCCAGGAGCAAAGCTCCCAAAATCAACATCCACATCCCTTTTTCTCCTTTGCATTCATGAAAATTCTTCCGATTCCTGGTTACAGTATAAACAAAACAGAGCTTTCATGGAAGTATTATTTTGTTTATAAACTTTTAATAATTGTCCAAACCCCTGATTTTTCCGGGTTTTCCTCATTTTGTTAGCACTCATTTAAAAAGAGTGCTAATTTTCTGTTGACTTTTTAAAAATCAGGGATTACAATCTATTTCGGGTTATAATTTTTGCATAGAAAACAATAAAGGAGTGTAATCATTATGAGCAACAGACATGGAAACCTTTCCATTAACAGTGACAACATTTTTCCTATTATAAAAAAATGGCTGTATTCTGACCATGACATTTTCTACCGGGAACTGATTTCCAACGGGTGCGACGCCATTACCAAGTTAAAAAAGCTGGATTTGATGGGGGAATACGACCTGCCTCAGGATTTTGAGCCAAAAATCCGCATTGTGGTAAACCCGGAGGAAAAAACACTGAAATTCATTGATAACGGTCTTGGCATGACTGCCGACGAAGTGGAAGAATACATCAACCAGATTGCTTTTTCCGGCGCTACGGATTTCCTGGAAAAATACAAGGACAAGGCCAGCGAAGAACAGATTATCGGCCATTTCGGACTGGGCTTCTACTCTGCTTTCATGGTGGCGGACGCAGTGCACATTGACTCTCTTTCCTGGCAGAAAGACGCGGTTCCGGTTCACTGGGAATGCGACGGAGGCACAGAATTTGACATGTCCGACGGCTCTAAAGATACCGTTGGAACGGAAATTACCCTGTTCCTGAACGAAGACTGCCTGGAGTTCGCCAATGAATACCGGGCAAGGGAGGTTATTGAGAAATACTGCTCTTTCATGCCCACCCCGATTTACCTGGAAAAAGAAAATGCCGAACCTGAATACGAGACCATCCCTGCCGATGAGGTAACGGAAAAAGATACTGTCATTGAGACTATCGTGGAAGAAGCCAGATTTGAGGAAAAAGAACAGGAAGACGGAACCAAAGAACAGGTGGAGGTATCCCCTCGGACAGAAAAAGCCAAAATTGTAAAACGTCCGGTGGCCTTAAACGATACCCATCCCCTCTGGAGCAAACATCCCAACGAATGTACCGACGAAGAATACAAAACCTTCTACCGGAAAGTATTCCAGGATTACAAAGAGCCTCTGTTCTGGATTCATCTGAACATGGACTATCCCTTTAATTTGAAAGGAATTCTGTATTTCCCGAAAATCAACACGGAATACGATTCCATTGAGGGAACCATCAAACTGTACAACAACCAGGTATTTATCGCCGACAACATCAAAGAAGTCATTCCGGAATTCCTGATGCTGTTAAAAGGCGTTATCGACTGCCCGGATCTGCCTCTGAATGTGTCCAGAAGCGCACTGCAGAACGACGGCTTTGTTCAGAAGATTTCAGATTACATCACCAAAAAGGTAGCGGACAAACTGAGCGGCATGTGCAAAACCGATAAGGAATCCTACGAAAAATACTGGGATGACATCAGCCCATTTATCAAATTCGGCTGCCTGAAAGATGAAAAATTCTGCGATAAAATGAACGATTACATTCTCTTTAAGAACCTGGAAGACAAATACCTGACCCTTCCGGAATGCCTGAAAGTGGAAGATGCGGAAGCTGACGCTTCTTCAGAAGGGGAACAGGCAGATGATTCCTCTGAAACGGAACAGACAGATAATTCCGAAGCAGAAGAAAAAGACACCCGCAGACCTGTTTACTATGTGACAGATGTTCAGCAGCAGGGACAGTACATTAACATGTTCAAAGAACAGGGCATGGATGCGGTAATTCTGGACCATAATATTGATACCTCCTTCATCACTCAGCTGGAGCGCAGAAATGAGAAAATCAGATTTGTCCGCATTGACGCAGATTTAACGGAATCTCTGAAAGAAGAAGTTTCCGAAGAAGAACTGAAAGAGGCGAAAGAGTCCCTGACGGAAACCTTCCGCAAAGCCCTTGGCAATGAAACCCTGAACGTTTCCGTGGAAAAACTGAAAAATGCAGATATTGCCTCTGTCATCACCCTCTCAGAAGAAGGACGGAGAATGCAGGATATGATGAAAATGTACGGTATGGCGGGCATGGATGCTTCCATGTTCGGAGGAGACCAGACACTGGTATTAAATACCGGCAATGAACTGGTACAGTACATCCTGAACAACAAAGACTCCGAACATGTACCTGTGTTCTGCGAACAGCTTTACGATCTGGCTGTGCTGAGCAACCATCCTCTGTCCACAGAAGCCATGAGCAAATTTGTATCAAGAAGCAATCAGATTATGATGCTTCTGGCAAAATAACTTACAGGGCAAACATGCTTTGTTACACGTAAAAATCCCATCCCTCTGTGATGGGGTTTTTACATTTTTCTACAGGAAAGACCTTGTCACACTAATACGTGAAAGTGGAAAGCTGCATCGAATCTGTCTGCTTTGTTCCGGAACCCATTCCTTTCTCAGACAGCAGATTTTTGTACAATCTGCTGTTTGCATACGGTTTTTGTGCATAAATAGCTGTTGCATTTCACAAAAATATCAAATATAATAGAGATAACTGTTTTGAATAGAACGAAAAGGAAAATTTTTACAGGAGGAATGAAAATTGGAGCGAAATTTTCAGGAAATTACCGTAGAACAGCTCTGCAACGTCATCAACCTGCTGCACCCATGCATGGACGATTACCTGTATGTCTATGATTTTATCAATGATTTTTATTATATATCCCCCCATGCCAAACAGCGTTTTTCCATTCCGGATAACACCTTTCGGGATGTGGTGCGCACCCACGGACTGTTTGTCTATCCTCCGGATTTAGAGCCGTTACAGGAGGATTTGAACGAGCTGCTGGCCGGAGAACGCAGTTTTCACAATCTGGAATACCGCTGGCTGGATCTGGATGGACAGCCTGTCTGGATTAACTGCCGGGGCTATGTGGTACGGAATAAGGAACAGGCTCTGTACATGATTGGCTGTATCAATGAAATCGGCGCCAGACAGAAAGCAGACAACGTAAGCGGACTTCTGGGTTCTTCCAGCCTCCAGTCCTGGCTGCACAAGACTCCGACTCCTTTTCCGGAAGGATTTCTGCTGCGCCTTGGCATGGATGATTTTAAGGAAATCAATGAAAAACTGGGCATTGAATACGGAGATATGGTTCTGCGCCGGACCGCAGAATGCATTGCCAGATGTATCACTCCCGCCCAGAAGCTCTACCGGGTGGTGGCAGATGAATTCCTGGTTCTGGATTTTCAGGGAGGAACTTACCAGGAAGCAGGAAAATTATACAAACAGATTCAGCAGAACATTGTGCGTTTTGTGGAAGAAAATCACTATGAAGCAGTGTTTACCATATCCGGAGGCATTCTGGAAACCTCCAATATCACAGATTTCGCCTACACCAACGTAATGAAGCTCTCGGAATTTTCTCTGAACGAAGCCAAACGCCAGGGCAAAAACCGCTGCTATCGGTTCCAGGGAGAAGATTATGAACAGTTTCTGAAACGAAAAAGGCTCACTCAGTTTCTGCGCCAGGCTGTTTACGATGACTGTAAGGGCTTTGAGGCCTATTTCCAGCCCCTGTTCCATGCCAATTCCAATACATTATACGGAGCGGAGGCTCTGATGCGTTTCCACTCTCCGGAAGGCAATATGATTTCTCCGGGAGAATTTATTCCCATTCTGGAGGAAACAGGACTGATTATCCCGGTGGGGCGCTGGATGCTGGAGCAGTCTCTTGCCGCCTGCAAAAAGATTCTGACCTGGATTCCTGATTTCCGCATCAGCATCAACGTATCTTATGTGCAGGTAATAAAAAGCGATATCATCAATGAAATCGTAACCGCCGCGGCAAAACAGGAAGTTTCTCCTTCCAATGTCATTGTAGAACTGACGGAAAGCGGCCTGCTGGAATCCAATCCTCATTTCACCAGGCTTCTGGCAAAATTAAAAGAAAAGGGTATCCGCCTTGCCCTGGACGATTTTGGAACCGGATATTCCAACTTCCATTATCTCCATGACCTGCGGCCGGACATTATCAAAATAGACCGCTCTTTCACTGCCAAAGCCCTGGCCAACGACTATGAATACAATCTGCTGGACTTAATCAGCGGTATGGTACATACTCTGAACCTGAACGTCTGCGTGGAGGGAATCGAAACGGAGGATGAGCGGAATCGGATTCAGAACCTCTCTCCCGACTATATCCAGGGATTTTATTTTGGAAAGCCCTGTCCCTATCAGCAGTTTACCGAGCAGTTTGTGACGGTTTCACACAAAATCCAGCAGCCCTGATTCTCTTATCATACGGGAAATCCCCCAGAATCTCCCGTATGATAAAGGGGGCTGTCACAAAATTTTGCGGCAGCCCCTGTTGGCTTTTACATACTGATATTTATCATTTCACCAGTTGCAGTACTTCTCATATACATCAAAGAAACTGTCTGTCTTTACTTCTTTCTTTACCTCCACCTTTACTTCTTTCCATACGTCTTCATTAAATTCAGAAGAAAGTGTGGCAAGAAATTCACTGTATACGTCGTCAAAGGCTTCTTTTCTCCGCTTTTCCAGAATTACGGATTTGTGGTCGTCTGTTTTTTCCTGATTATAATGGTTGATGCATCTCAGAAAATAGCTGCCCTTGTCTGTCACTATCCGGTCGCTGACCTGATCATTTTCCAGAGAAAAAGCCACTTCCTCCACCTCAGGAGGAACATCTGTTCTTCCAAAAGTAACCTCTGTTTCCGGCGCTTCATTATATACATTGGCTACGGAAAGGAAATCAGAGCCATCCTTCAGCTGCTTTTCCACTGTTCTGGCTTTCTCATCGTCCACCACGAAAATCTGCTGGGCCTCCATGATTCTGGCCTCATCGTCGCTGACTTCATCATCCACGCCCTGCGTCAGATGGGTGTAGAGCTTATTGGCAAGTCCGTATCGGGTATAAAGCACTTCTATATCTCCCTGTTTCACATGCATATACTCCAGTTCCACATCATTCAGAGAATCAAAATATTCTTTTGCAGCCTCTTTTATTTTCTGTTCTTCCTCCTCTGACAGCTTAATTCCTTTTTCTTCTGCCAGAAAATCCATCGCCATAATCTGAGCCAGTCTGGAAATAGTCAGATCTTTTACATATGTTTCCAGATCATTGTCCGGAAATTCATGGTTCCACAAATCAATGCCGTACATGGTGGCATACATGTTCTGATAATTGGTAAGCACAACTCTGGCCTCCGGCAGGGTACAGACCGTGTCCTTCATTTTAAACACTTCGTTGTCACTGAAACCGCCGCCCACCATAACCTGGGTATTCCCCAGTTTACACCCTGACAGGTGCAGCAGAATCAGCATACAGGCTGCCAGAATCCCATATCTTCTGATACGGATAAAATTTCCCTGTGTATCTTTATATCTTTTCATTGGTATTTTCACCTGCTAATTTACATTTTATCCAGAATACTGCGGGCCACGCTCAACCCGTTTGCAGAAGCCTGCTGCAGCCCTCTGGTTACGGAAGCGCCGTCACCGACCGCTCTCAGACCCGGAACATTTGTCTCAAACTCCCGGTTTACCACCACTTTATTGGAATAAAATTTCACTTCCACTCCATAGAGCAGTGTCTCATCGCTGGCAATCCCCGGCGTCACTTTGTCCAGTGCAAAAATCATTTCCTCAACATCTACCATAATACGATGGGGAAATACCAGAGACAAATCCCCCGGTACCGCATCCTTTAAAGTGGGTATCAGATTATTTCTGCACAGACGTTCTTCTGTGGTGCGTCTTCCCCGGCGGAAATCACCGAAGGTCTGCACCAGAATCTTTCCGTCACATAGCATATTGGACAGTTGGGCAATCTGTTTTCCATATTCGATGGGCGTCTTAAAAGGCTTCGTAAAATTTTTGGAAACCAGCAGTGCAAAATTTGTATTACTGGTTTTTAAATCCTGTGATTTATAGGCATGGCCGTTCACCACTGCCAAGCCGTTATCATAGTATTCCGTAGCCACCTCTCCGGAAGGATTGGTACAGAATGTCCTCACTTTATCATCAAAGGTAGGCGTGTGATATACCAGCTTGGCTTCATAAAGGTTCTGGTTCAGGAATTCCATAACCTCGTCCCGGACTTCCACCCGAACGCCAATATCCACCGTACCTACTTTTGTCTCGATATTCTGTTCCCGGCATACATGGCTGAACCAGTCTGCTCCCTCTCTTCCAACGGCGCATACAATCTCTGTTCCGTAAAATGTCTCTCCGGTATCGGTCACCACACCTGCCGCTCTGCCGTTCTCCACAAGAATATGCTCCACCATGGTGCGGAATTTCATCTCAATTCCCTGCTCCAGCAGATGTTCCTGCAGGCGCATATATATCTTATAGCCTTCCTCTGTGCCCAGATGGCGGATGGGACATTCCACCAGTTTCAGATTGGCATTGATGGCTTTGCGGCGTATTTCCCGGATTTCCTTTTCCTTTCCCACTCCGTAAACACTGGCGTCCGCACCGAATTTCAGATAAATCTCATCGGATTCCCGAATCAGTTCCACTGCTTTGTCATACCCCAGGATTTCCGGCAGATTTCCGCCCACATCCGGAGAAAGGGACAGCTTTCCGTCGGAAAAAGCCCCGGCTCCTGCAAATCCTGTGGTAATGGCACAGGGTTTACAGCCCACACAGACTTTCGTTTTGCGTTTGGGGCACTGGCGTTCCTCAATCCTTCTTCCCTTTTCCAGCATCAGTACCCGGATATCCGGCTTCCGATGAATCAGCTCATATGCACAGAAAATACCGGAAGGCCCGGCTCCCACAATAATTACATCATAGTTTTCCATCGTATTCTCCTGTTTTATGCTTCCACCACCAGGTATCTTCCGTCCGGCAGCACAAACACTTCCGATGCTTCTTCCAGATCCTCATCGCTCATCTGGCCGATATCTGCACCTTCTTCCTCAAAATATGTTCTTACTTCCCGGATATTCTCGCATACCACTGCCATGCAGTCCTCTAAGAATTCTTCCGCTTCTTCCAGGTTCTCCGCTACTTTTTCATCAAATAACTGCAGCTGATGTTTTAAAAAATATTCCAGACAGATTTCATCATACTCATTCATATTAATCCCTCCTTTTTTTGATTCTATGATAGTATGATTTTTATAAAATTTCAATGCCTGATTTTGTTAATTTCTGATAAAGTGCCGCCACCGGAAGACCCACCACGTTGTTGTAATCTCCTGCGATTTTTTCAATATAAACCGCGCACTTTCCCTGAATTCCGTAAGCCCCCGCCTTGTCCATGGGCTCTTTTGTGTCCACATAAGCCTGAATCTGTTCTTCTGTCATGGGGTACATGGTAACTTTCGTTTCCTCTGCAAAGGAAATAATTTTTTCCGCTCCGCCGGTTCCCGCAATTACTGTCACTCCGGTAAATACACTGTGGGTATTGCCGGAAAGCATACGAAGCATACGGAATGCGTCTGCCTTATCTTTCGGCTTTCCCAGTATCTGCCCCTCAAAGGCCACCACCGTGTCGGCCCCCAGAACCGCTGTGTGTTCCATATCCCCCGTTTCCTTCCCTTTTCCTTCGGGCTCCTTCTGTTCTGCTCCATGGAAAGAATGACCGGACAGCCTTTTGGCCACTTCTTCCGCTTTCTGTCTGGACAGCTCCAGCACAGCCTGCTCCGGCTCAGTAACGGTGAGTATTTCCTCTCCCCTGGCCGGAATAATTTCAAATTCTGCCCCTGCCTGTTCTAACAGGGCTTTCCGCCGGGGCGAAGCGGAAGCCAGAACCAGTCTGTATTTCATAGCACGTATCAAAACCTTTCAATGGTATGTACTTTCTGTTTTTCCGCTACCTGATTCCAGATATTCTTTACGGAAGAATAGCTTGCCCAGATAGCAAGAAGATATCCTATGCCCAGGTCCTTTGCCACTGCCAGTGCCAGCTCCGACTCCTGCATCAGTTCCGGAATCCAGCTGAATGCAGCCCCTATGGTAGGCGCATACATCCTGCCCCATTCTCTGTAAATGGTAATGGCCAGAGACGTCATTTCTGCTCCGATAATCATCAGAAAAGAAAGAATGACGCAGAGTACAATGCCTGTTTTGGACAGTTCTTTTCCGAGAAATTCATAGCCTTTCATTCCGCAGAACACAATAACATATCCGGCAATTCCGGCAATAAATCCCACCTGTCCCAGTACTACCCACAGCACAGATCCCACCAGCGCTCCGATGATTGCTCCGATTACGCCCAGAGGCAGATTTTCTTTTTTGCCTTCTGTGTGACCGGATAACTGCTGCTCGCATTCCCGGCAGATTACAGACGGAACCTGGTCTACCACTGCCGCACGCACCGGAAGCGCCCTTCTGCAGTAAGAACAGCAGTTATGTATGCCGCATCTCTCACATTCTGACGCAAGCTCGGAAACCACAAGGGTCAGATTTTCCTTATCTGCCTGGGCTTCCGAAGATACATGAACGGAAACCATGTCCACACCGTTAAAACCTGCAAACTGTACAAAGGAATAACGCTGCTGCAAGGTGGACAGATACCTCAGGAAATTTTCTTTTTCACTGCTGCTGTTCACATCTGCGTAAAGCTGTACCCGGAACTGTTCTTCCGACACCATGGGCAGAATCAGCAGTTCCATACCGTTTCTCGTTCCGTGTACCAGGTTCTGTTCTTTTTCAAACACAAATCCATCCGGTACAATTTTTTCAATCTGTACGTTCATTTTTTTCCCTCCTTCAAAACTTCCAGGGCAAAGGCCTTCAGGTCTCCTCTCACCTTCGGCGGGCCCCTCCTCAAGGCAAATTATGCCATAATTGCTTCGCAATTTATTTATGGCGGCCCATGCCCATTCGGGCAGTATAATATCTCTCGATATTATACTATCTTTTTCATCATCCAGCAACTGTCTTCATATGTTCCGTCTTTATATTTCATATTGTCAGGAAAGGTTCCGTATGTCTGAAAGCCCAGTTTTTCATACAGGTGCAATGCTCCCTGATTGGAGGCTGCCACCTCCAGTTCCGCCTGCTCATATCCCATCTGTTTTGCTGTCTGAAGGGCTGTTTCCATCATGGCGGTTCCAATGCCTCTGTTCTGATACTTCCGGTACAGTGCAATGGCCATACTGCAGCGGTGGGCATAGCGGGAATAAGAGCCCAGGGCCGATACGGAACAGTTGCCCGCATGTTCTCCCTGTACAAAGGCCAGGAGTATCAGTTCCCGCTGAGACTGCTGCGCATTCCGGATAAACTGTCTCTCCTGCTCCAGGGTAAGGGTGACTTCTTCCGGTTCACGGATAAGAAAGGGCGTCTCTGCCGATACTGTTTTCAGGTAAGTAATCAGCTCTTCTGCGTCTTCCTCCTCTGCGCTGCGTAACGTTACTGTCTCCTGGCAGATTTTCAGTTTCTGCGGTTCCAAAATCATAATCTGTTCCTCCTTACTTTAAAATGACTGAGCTGTGCGGCACATATCTTCTAAACCCCAGAATGATATCCGGCTTATACGGGAACCGTCTCTTCCAGGCAGAAGGAATACAGCAGTTTTTCCTTTACCTTCTTTCCCACCGCCCGCTCAATGGCTTCCTGGTACAAATCCAGCTGAAGACGGTAACGGTCCGCAAGCTGCTGCCCGTTCTTCACATGGTCTGTCTTATAATCCAGCAGTACAATCCCGTCCTCTTCCTCAAAGAACACGTCAATAATTCCCTGTATCAGTATCATTTCCCCGCTGCTGCTTTCCTTCAGCACTTCACAGGCTTTCTTTCCCATCACAAAGGGCTTTTCCCGGTACAGCTTTTTCTCTTCTGCCGCCTGCTTCATCCGGACGCCCAGCCCGGTGCGAAGGAATTTTTTCAGAGAAGGAACGGAAATCAAATCCAGCAGTTCCCGGCTGATTTTCTGTTCCTCTTCCATTCTCTGCAGCTGTTCTTCCAGGCTCTCCGGATTTTCGGTAAAATCATAGCATTCCAGTACACGATGCATGGCGGTTCCCCGTCTGGCCCCTGTATTTTCTTCCTGCACGCCTTCCATAAAAGCCGGTACACAACGTTCTTTTTCCGGCGACGTTTCCGGCGGTGTTTCTTCCTCCGACTCCGTCTCCTCCTGAAAGTTCCCGGCCCGTTTTTCATCTGTGGCTGCGGGAATTTCCGGTTCTCCTTCTTCCTCTGCCAGAATTCGGTCCAGAATCCGATGCTTCAGCTCTGATACGGATACTTTTGTTTTCATGGTGACTTCTTCTTCAAAGGGATAGGTACAGGTCAGGCGCTGTGCCACCTTTTCCTGCCACTCCGTATCCGCCTCCTCAAGACCGGCCAGAAGTTCAATGCCTGTCAGGCCGTCTTCTGCCGCCTGCTGCACTTCTCCGGCTTCCAGTTCTGCCTGTTTTATAATAGCAACGGGACAGGACTGAGGGCTGCAGGCTCCTGCCAGCAATAAAAACTGCAGGAACGTATTGCTGTTTAACCGGCTCAGAAAGGTGAGAAATCCGTCCTCTGAGGTGACGGGGCTCACAGCGGCGATTTTTTCTTCCGCCTTTTTCAGAACCCCCGTCAAAATCAGCTTTTCCCTGGCTCTGGTCAGAGCCACATACAGCACACGCAGTTCTTCTCCCACATTTTCCATGGTAATCTTTCTGGCCAGGAACTGTCTGGTAAGCCCCGGCGTCCGCAGGCGGCGTTTACAGTCCACCACATCCATGCCGATACCCAGCCGGGGATGGAGCACCACCCGCTCCCGCACATCCTGGCTGTTGAACATTTTTCCGAGGCCCGATACGAAAACCACAGGAAATTCCAGGCCTTTGCTCTTGTGAATGCTCATAATCCGCACCGCATCCTCTGCTTCCTCCCCCTCTGCCATGGGAAAGTCCATCTCGTACTTCTGAAGCTGCTCCATATAACGGATAAAATGAAACAGTCCCCGATAACTGGTGGTTTCATAGGCGATGGCTTTTTCCACCAGCATTTCCAGATTGGCCTGCTTTACCTGGCCGCCGGGAAGGGCGTACACGTAGGCCTGATACCCCGTTTCCTCCAGTACCTGGTACAGCAGCTCATGGATGGGGGTGTAACTGACTTTCCGCCGGAATTTATCCAGCAATTCCAGAAAAGCGGTCAGCTTCTTCTGCTGTGTCCGTGACAGCATACAGCCTTTTCCCGTATGTTCCCGGCCTTCCGGCCCTGTCCCGGCGTCCGCAGGCGTCTGAGTTTCGTCCCTTTCCCCATTTTTTTCCGAAAAATGCATCACCGCCTGGTAAAATTTTTCGCCGGGAAAGGCGGTCCGTATCAATGCCAGGTCCTCTCCGGTCAGCCCCACAATGGGGGAAGCCAGCACAGAGGCCATGGGGATATCCTGTCTGGGATTGTCCAGAATCCGCAGCAGATTCAATGCGGTCTGCACTTCCACTGCCGAAAAATATCCTGTCCCGGAAGCTGCCCGCACCGGAATTCCCATTTCACCCAGCACTTTTCCGAAGGTATCTGCCCAGCCGGTCATGGAACGCAGCAAAATCACCATATCGGAATATCGGACCGGCCGGAAACTCCCCGGCTGTTCTGCGCCTTTCATCTGTGATGTTACCTGCTGCTCTTTCATCAGTCTCTGAATTTCCATGCCAACTGCTCTGGCTTCCAGTTCCTGCACACTTTGCTCTTTCCTGTCTTCCTCCGGCTCCACAACCAGAAATCTGGTGTCAAATATGCCTTCTTCCCCTTCCGGAAAAGAGGCTCCGGGATACAGAGCCGCCTGTTTGCTGTAGGTAATGTTCCCGATATCTTCTTTCATAATACGGTAAAAAATATCGTTTACGGTCTGAATCACCTGGGGCCTGCTGCGGAAATTCATATACAAATCAATTCTCTGATTCGGACTGTCTTCCTGAGTATAGGAATTGTATTTTTCCATAAACAGCTCAGGCCTGGCCATACGGAAACGGTAAATACTCTGTTTTACATCCCCCACCATGAAAATATTGTTGCTGTGTTCCGCTTCCCTGGATACTGCTTTCAGAATTGTTTCCTGCACATAATTGGAATCCTGATATTCGTCAATCATGATTTCTTCATAATTTTTCCGCAGCTCCGCCGCAGTGCGGGAAGGTTCATGGGTGGTTTCATCCACCAGAATTTTCAGTGCAAAATGCTCCAGATCATTAAAATCCAACAGGTTTTTCTCCCGCTTTTTCTCCGCAAATCCATGAAGGAATGCAAGAGTAACTTCAATAAGCATATCCACCGTCGGGCGGTTTTTCCCCAAATCTGCAATCATTTCTTCCGGATTCTGGAAAAAAAACTGCTCGGTGACTTTTTTCACGGAACTTTTCACTTCGTTGCGCAGCTTCTGCACCTGTTCTTTTTTCCGAGGGTCGCCGCTGTATTTTCGGGCAGCCGCCAGCCGCCCGAAAGAAAACCCCCGGATTCTCTCGTAATACTGCTGATATGTGCTGCTGCTTTCGATTCGCTCCATGGCTTCCGTCTCCCTGGACAAAAGCTCCGCATACATCTGAGGCCCGTCCTCCTCCAGGCTGAGTTCCCGGCATATTTTCATCTGCAGAGCCCACTGTCCGGTAATACTGCGCAGGTAAGACAGCAGTTCCTCCGCCAGAGGGAGCCTTTCAAATTCCTCCGGCGTCTTTACCTGAAAAGGCTTTTTGCAATTTTCCAGCCATTCTTCCACCCAGGGATAACTCATGGCAAAATCAAACAGCTTTAAGATTGTTTCTTTCAGAGGTTCGTCGGTTTTGCCTGTGGCGATGGTTTCCGACAAAGTGAGAAATTCCGGTTTTGCTTCCTGATAATACTGCTCCAGCACCCTGTCCAGCACATCGCTTTTCAGCAGCTTCAGCTCCCCTTCTTCTGCCACCCGAAATTCCGGGTCCAGCTCAATCCGGTGAAAATAATTGCGAATCACATACAGACAGAAACTGTGTATGGTGGTAATCTGCGCGTTATGTAACAGCGTCTGCTGCCGCTGCAGACGGACATTTTCCGGCTGCTTTTCCAGGGCCTGCTCAATGGCAGTTCCAATCCGCTCCCGCATTTCCGATGCCGCCGCATTGGTAAAGGTCACAATCAGAAGACGGTCAATATCCGTGGGATGGTTTTCATCCATAATTTTCTGTATAATCCGCTCCACCAGCACAGCCGTCTTGCCGCTTCCCGCCGCTGCAGATACCAGCAGATTCCGGTTCCTCAAATCAATGACCTGTCGTTGCTGCGGACTCCATTCTGGCTTCATTTCCGTCTCTCCTTTCCCTGTTTCAGATTTCCGGATAATTGCCCGTCTTCCATGGTACGCCGCATTTTTTCCAGAATTTCCTCTTCATCCCGTATATGTTCCAGCTTCCGGTAATCACAGCCGGGAGCTGCGCTGTCAAACCCGCAGATTCCGTGATAGGGACAGTAATCACAGCCGGTCTGGTCGCCCAGCTGGTAAGGGCTGGCCCCGATTTCTCCGTCAAAAATCTTCCTTCCGATATCCTGGATTTTATGGTTCACATACCGGGACAGTACCTGAAATTCCTCTTTTCCGGCTTTTTGGGTTTTCCTGCTGACACTGGCGTCCTCTTCCTCCCCAGCAACCCCTTTCAGCTTCAGCTCCTCCAGAATCTGTTCCTGGATTTCCTCGTCAGTCATCCCCCTTTGGCCGTTGATCATGGGGTCGTCCAGATGATAGTAATACATGCCCGCCGGAACTATTTCTTTCTCCGGGTACTTCCGTTTCATCAGTTCCACCGCAGAATTCATGTATACCACAAGCTGCAGCTGCAGTCCATGATACAGAGACAGCAGCTGAAATTCCCGGTTTCCGGACTTGTAGTCCACCACCTTCACGTACACCTGCTGTTCTGTCTTTTTCGTATCAATCCGGTCAATCCTCCCCCGCAGCCGCATTTTTTCTTCCTCGCTCAGAGTAAAATTCACCGCGTCCAGATGTTCCGCAAAAGAAAAGGATATCTCATAGCCTTCCGGGGAAAAATGGCTGGTTTTAATCTGCTCTGCAATGGCCTGGACCGTACGTTTCAGAATCCGCTTCATCCGTTCCACCAGATATGCCGTTCTGGCTTCCTGGAACAGCATACTGTCAAATCCCGTTCCCAGCGTTTCCTCCACAGCACGTTCCATCAGTTCTTCTTCCACTTCTTCCGGTACGTCAAACCAGTGGTATCCGGCCCTCTCCATGTGGTGGGAATACCGCTCCAGCGCCTCATGAAACATGTTTCCCATATCCACAGGGGCAAATTCTCCCAGTCTGCGCTCTTCCAGCTTCAGTCCATACTGGAGAAAATGCCGGAACGCACAGGCACTGAACTGCTCCAGACGTGTCACGCTGTTTTCCAGCACCGTACCGTACAACGCTCTGGTAATTTCCGACCTCATGGGCCTGGCCTGATACTGATAAAACACTGCGTCCAGAAAGGGAAGCAGCTTTTCCCGCCAGGAATCCTGGCTCATATACCATTGATAAAGCCCTTTCCACTCCGGATATACCGTTCCCTGTCTGGCCAGTTTCAGCCCTTCCACAAAGAATTTCAGACTGCTCCCCGGCGTGACAATCTGCTGCAGGCCGAAAGCCTCCTCCATCCGCTCAGGCTTCTGCTCCGGAAACATTTTCAGGATGGTGCTGACCAGATAGGATTTTCTGGTTTCCTTTCCGTCCTGGCTCACCCGAAACCAGGTGATATACAGTTTTTCCGACGGTTTGGTCAGGTTCAGGTACAGATAAAATTTCTGGATGAAGCTCCGCTCCCGGTCTGTGGGAGCCAGCTCCATGCCATGGGCTGCAAAACATTCCCGGTCCGCCTGGGAAATAATTCCGCCATGTTCCGCAGCTTTGGGAATCAGCCCGTCGTTGACCCCTGCGAAAAACAGCACTTTAATATCCGACAGTCTGGTTCTCTCAATATCTCCGAATACAACCCGGTCATATCCCGGCGGAATAATGCCTACCGCAGCAGCCTCCAGCCCTGCCTCCAGTACTTCCCGGTATTCCCGGACGCTCATCCGTTCTTCCCCCAGAAGTTCCACCATCTTATCCAGCAAATCCATGACAATCTTATAAATCTGGGCATACTCTTTTGCCAGAGCAGTCTCTCCCTCTGCCTGAAACCGCTCCTCATATCCCTTTAACTGCTCCTCCACTTCCAGCCGGCAGAGCAGCAGGTACAATTCCCTGGATGCTTCCAGGACAGTGTGGTATTTTCCTTCTTTTTTATGGAAAATCTCCCATAAAGGCTCAAATTCCTCCACCAGCCTGGCACGCAGTACGTTTATGCGTTCCAGTTCTTCCTGATTCTGTACCGGGCCCCGGCGCACCCAGACTTTCCGCCATTTTTTCAGTCCCCGGATATTCTCTGCCAGCAGATAATTTTCCAGTAAATCCACATCCTCCACATTCCAGCCGCAAAGGCCGCACCGCAGATAACCGAGCACTGTTTCATAGGAAAAATCCTGTTCTGTCATGCTCAGAGCCTGTTTTAGAAATTCTGTCATGGGATGAAAGACGATATTTTTCCTGGCGTCCAGAAACAGGGGGATTTCATATGCAGCAAAAATTTCCCTGGCATAATTCCCGTACATTTCCACGTCTCCGCACACAATGGCAATATCTTTGTACCGATACTTATGCTCCCGTACCAGCCTGTGGATTTCCCTGGCAATAAACTGAAGCTCCTGCCTTGGGTTCATCAGTGAATACAGTTTGATTTCCCGGCCCGCGTCACCGGGACAGGCCCCTAGCCGGGGCCGGAACAGATTCTGCTCCAGCCACAGCAGGGCGGGAGATTTGGAAAACCGGCTTTTTCCGGTATGGGATATCCAGCAGGGGTCTTTCACTTCAATCCGGTTCTCCTCTGCAATTTTCAAAAGGGCAGCAACGGTTTTTTTACTCATGTAAAACAACTCCTGAATTCCCTCGCAGCGGAAAGGATCTTCCCGCTCATCCAGCGTCACCGTTACCCGGATTTCCCTGGTAAGCCGCATTAAGGTCTCCAGCAGATGATACTGCACCGGCGTAAACCCGGTAAAACCGTCCAGCACCAGCACAGCGTCTTTCAGAATCCGGGATTTGCCTGCTTCTTTCGCCAGCACTTCCAGAAGTTCTTCCGCTGTAATAAACCGGCCTTCCAGGTAATCCGCAAATCCCTGATACATGGTCCGGATATCCTGAATCTTATAGCGAAACAGTGGGGACTGTTCCTCATCCTGAACAAAGATATCAAGCTGTTCCGGCAGGATTCGATACTGGGTCAGTTCGGAAATCACTGATTTCATCTCACTGATATATCCTGTTTTCTTCATACTGGCTCTGATTAGCTGAAGGTTCTCCTGCTGTTCTTCGGCCACCCGGCGCAGCAGCAGGTTTTTCCCGGTTTCTTCCAGAACATTTACATGCTCCATTCCAAGTTCGTCAAAAATCCGCCAGGCAAGCCTGGGGAAACTTACCACATCCACATTCATAATACTGTGGTTTTCCTGGCGTCTTACCAGCTCCCGCTGGGTCTGCATGGTAAACTGCTCCGGCACCAGAACAAAAAAGGTCCTGTCCTGTTCCCGGCCGGACTGTTCTAAAATTTTCTTATATACATAATCGGATTTTCCGCTGCCGGAACCTCCGAAAATCAACTGCAGGGACATAAATGTACTCCTTTTTCCAATGGACTGGCAACAAAATCCGGGCAAACAGCCGAATCTGACGAAACCGCTCCATTTGCCCGGAATTGTACAAAACAAATATCTGTAATACTATTCTTCCGCCGGAAGGAACCGTTTAAAAAACTTATCCTTTCCACACACATGACGCTCCATATCCTTTTCCTGTATAATATAATCTCCCTCTCTCAGGAAAATAAGGCCTCTCCGGTTCTGGACAAAAGGACACACCACCACACCGTCTTCACGGGTGATTTTAATCAGCTTTTCCGTTGAAATCCATCCTATGGTCACAACAGAAGTCCAGGGCATAAAGCCGTCCTCCATTCCTTTTCCCAGTTCATACTCCACTGCCTCTACTTCCAGAGAAGCTCTTTTATATTTCTTCATATGCGTCACCTGTCCTTTACTCTCTGCTGCGCTTCACTACGCAGATTCACTGTTTTCTTTCTTTTCATCAATCATCTGATGCAGCCTTTTCATGGCCTCGTCAATGCCGCCAACTTCGTTGATAATACCTTCCGCCACCGCCTGGCTGCCCACCAGTATGGTTCCCAGGTCTTTGGTAAGCATACTGGTATTCATCATCATATTTTCCAGCTGTTCCTGCGTGGCAAAACAGTGGCTGGCCACAAACCCCGTAATTCTGTCCTGCATCTGCTGAAAATAGTCATAGGTCTGAGGCGCCCCGATTACAAGCCCGTTCAGACGCACCGGATGAATCACCATAGTTCCCGTGGGAACAATATAGGAATAGTCGGTGGAAACAGCCAGCGGAACCCCGATGGAATGGCTGCCGCCCAATACCAGCGAAACCGTGGGTTTGCTCAGAGAAGCAATCATCTCCGCAATGGCAAGTCCTGATTCCACATCTCCGCCTACGGTATTGATAATAACCAGCACTCCGTCCACCCTGTCGTCATCCTCGATGGAGGCCAGTTTCGGCAGGACGTGTTCGTATTTGGTGGTTTTGGCATTAGGCGAAAGAGTTTCATGGCCCTCAATTTCCCCGATTACAGAAAGCAGATGAATTCTGTGTCTGGATTCTCCCTGCTCCAGGGTAAGCTGCCCCATATCTTTGATTT
Source organism: Lachnospiraceae bacterium JLR.KK002 (assembly GCA_036941025.1). Classification (NCBI taxonomy): domain Bacteria; kingdom Bacillati; phylum Bacillota; class Clostridia; order Lachnospirales; family Lachnospiraceae; species Lachnospiraceae bacterium JLR.KK002. Next base: position 729,298 of record JAYMNP010000001.1, on the reverse strand, counting down.
CTTCATTTTCATTTTTTTCTTTTTCCTGTTGTTTTAAATTCTCTTCCATTCAAATTCCCTTTCCTGTATGCAGATGGCATAATTTTCTCATTCTGCATTAGTATGGGAATCCGGCTGAAAATTTATACAGGAAACTGCCTGCCTTTCGGCGGCAGGGATTCTTCATGAAATTCTAACATTCACCCATCAGGTATTTGTACAGCCCTTCATAACGGAATTTGGAAGCATTCCAGGAATAATCATTTGCCATGGCCCGGTCTATCATCTGATTCCACTGACGTTTCTTATCAAAGAAAATATGTTTGGAATAATTGATAATGTTCAGCATTTCCTCCCCGTTATAGTTGGTAAAGGAGAATCCGTCTCCCACATTATCATACTCGTTGTAAGGCTGTACCGTATCTTTCAGGCCGCCGGTCTCACGTACAATCGGAATCGTTCCGTAGCGGAAAGAAATCATCTGAGTCAGTCCGCAGGGTTCAAATCTGGAAGGCATCAGGAAAGCATCTGCCGCACCGTACAGTTTGTGAGCCAGATCATCCGAATAGCAGATATTGGCCGAAATCTTATCCGGATACTTCCATGCAAAATGACGGAACATATTTTCATACTGGGCATCCCCCGTACCGATTACTACAAGCTGGGTGTAATCGTCAATAATACGCTCAATCACATAGTTAATCAAATCCAGCCCCTTCTGGTCCGTAAGACGGGAAATGAGCCCTATCATATAACGTTTCTTATCCACTGCAAGGCCCAGATCCTGCTGCAGCCGCTCCTTGTTCAGAGCTTTCTTCTTCCGGTGGCTTTCCGCATCATAATTTACATAGAGCTTTTCATCCGTTGCCGGATTGTATACATTGTAATCAATACCATTGACAATGCCCTGCATATCCATATGCCTTGCGGAAAGCAGGCCGTTCAGGCCTTCTCCGTAATAATTGGTCTGTATCTCCTGTGCATAGGTATCGCTTACCGTAGTGATATAATCTGCATATACCAGGCCGCCCTTTAACATATTGGCGTCTTTTTTGAATTCCAGCTTATCAGGCACAAATAAATCAGTGGGGAATCCCGTCAGGCCTTTCATGGTTTTAGTATCCCATATTCCCTGGAATTTCAGGTTGTGAATGGTCATAATGGATTTCATGCCCCAGAAGAACATATCTCCCTGGAATTCGGTTCTCAGATAAACCGGAATGAATCCTGTCTCCCAGTCATGACAGTGAATAATCTGAGGCTGGAAATTAATCAGCGGAAGCATGGAAAGTACCGCTTTGTCAAAGAACACAAATTTCTCCACATCAAAACGGATATCACCGTAAGGCAAAAAGCAGTCAAAATACTCCTGATTATCAATAAAATAATAGGTAATTCCATCCAGCTTGTACTGAAGGACACCCACGTACTTGTTCTGTATATAGCTTCCGCAGCTCATATAAAAGTGCGTCACATACTCAAACTGATTCCGCCACTTTTCCGGTATACAGGTATAATTTGGGATTACCACTCTGATATCCCAGTCGTTTTTGTCAAATTCCTTCGGAAGCGCACCGCAAACGTCGGCCAGTCCTCCTGTTTTGATAAATGGTACGCACTCAGATGCTGCAAACAGAATTTTTCTCATAGCTACTCCTCCAAAATCAGTTATTTTCTGTATTTTTCAAAGATTTCCCGCTTAACAGGATATGGCTTCCAGCGCCTGTGCCAGATCCGCAATGATATCCTGGGCATTCTCAATTCCGACAGACAGACGAATCAAATCCGGCGCAACTCCGGCTTCCACAAGCTGTTCATCCGTCATCTGCCTGTGAGTATGGCTGGCCGGATGGAGCACACAGGTTCTGGCGTCCGCCACATGGGTGACAATGGCAATCATGTTCAGCTTATCCATAAATTCCACGGATACTTTCCTTCCGCCCTTTAAGCCAAAGGAAATCACGCCGCAGGTACCATTCGGCATATATTTCTGAGCCAGATTATAATATTTGTTATCTTTCAGTCCGGCAAAGTTGACCCAGGCCACCTTCTCATGGCTGTTTAAAAATTCTGCCACTTTTGCGGCATTTTCACAGTGTCTGGGCATCCGCAGATGAAGTGTCTCCAGTCCCACATTCAGCAGAAACGCATTCTGAGGAGACTGGATGGAGCCAAGATCCCGCATAATCTGGGCAGTTGCCTTGGTTATATAGGCCCCTTTGCCGAATTTCTCAGTATACACAATTCCATGATAGGTAGGGTCCGGCTGAGTCAGCCCCGGAAATTTATCTTTGTACTGATTCCAGTCAAAATTCCCGCTGTCCACAATACATCCTCCCACACACATGGCATGGCCGTCCATATATTTGGTGGTGGAATGGGTGACAATATCCGCACCCCACTCAAAAGGCCGGCAATTAATGGGAGTTGCAAAGGTATTGTCCACAATCAGGGGAACTCCGTGTTCATGGGCTGCTTTTGCAAATTTCTCAATATCCAGAATCACCAGTGCAGGATTTGCAATGGTCTCTGCAAACAGTAACTTTGTGTTGGGCCGGAATGCCTGTGCCAGTTCTTCCTCCCCGGCATCCGGGTCAATAAAAGTACATTCTATGCCCTGCTTCTTCAGGGTTGCACCGAACAGGTTAAAAGTTCCCCCATATACTGTGGAAGAACATACCATATGGTCCCCTGCTTCGCAGATATTAAATACTGCATAATAATTTGCAGCCTGTCCGGAAGACGTAAGCATGGCTGCCACACCGCCCTCCAGCTCGCAGATTTTCTCTGCAACCGCATCGTTGGTAGGATTCTGCAATCTGGTATAAAAATACCCGCTGTCCTCCAAATCAAACAATCTGCCCATCTGGTCGCTGGTATCGTACTTAAAGGTCGTACTCTGATAAATGGGAAGCACCCTGGGCTCACCCCGCTTCGGATGCCAGCCGGACTGAATGCATTTTGTCTCTGTCTGGTAATTACTCATGTACCGCTTCCTCCTGCATATGTACAGTCATCTTTTGAAAATGCAGATGGCTGCCAGAAATTTCTTTTATACAATTTTAGCACATATGTCAAATATATGCCATACTTTCCTTCTTTTTTCCTGTAAATTTCCTCTCCGCGAGCTGCGCATCCCGCCCGGAGGGCTTTATCTTACAGGAAATACTTTCACACGTTATCGTGGCACAGTATTTCCTATAAGACAAAAAAGAAGCTGCCACACCGCCAGGTGCAACAGCCCCTTTTCTGTTTTAATCCAAATCTATATGACTGATGGATGACGTCCCGCTGCCGTATCCGTCCGTATTGGAAGATCCCATGGCATATTCTGCACGCAAAATGAATTTTGCCACCAGTTCTTTGAGCATCTCTGCCTGGTTGGAAAGTTCCTGGCTGGCTGCCGCACTCTCTTCCGCAGTTGCAGAGTTGGTCTGAACCACGCTGGAAATCTGATCTACGCCCAGTGTTACCTGCTCGATTGCGCTTGCCTGGTCTTCTGCCGCATCTGCAATCTGGTCTACCTTGGTGGAAGCCGTACGGACTTCTTCCACTACTTTTACCAGAGACTGGGCGGTAGAATCTGCAATTTCCGTACCGCGGGCCACAGCCTTAATGGAACTTTCAATCAGCTCTGCGGTATCTTTGGAAGCTGCGGAACTCTTGCTGGCCAGATTACGAACTTCATCTGCCACAACGGCAAAGCCTTTTCCTGCAATTCCGGCACGGGATGCCTCCACAGCAGCATTGAGAGCCAGTATGTTGGTCTGGAAAGCAATATCTTCAATGGTTTTGATAATCTTACCGATTTCGTTGGAAGTACGGGTAATTTCTTCCATGGCATTCATCATATCCTGCATCTGGTTATTGCATACTTCTACTTCGTCGCCGGCAGCACTGGACTGGTCTCTTGCCAGCAAAGCATTATCTGCAGTATCTTTTACCTGATGGGAAATACCTGCAATGGTAGTTGCAAGTTCTTCCACTGCAGCCGCCTGCTCCGTAGCACCCTGAGAAAGGGCCTGCGCACCGATGGATACCTGGTCAGAACCGGAAGCCACCTGATCCGCACTGCGGTTAATCTGTCCCAGTGTAGAACTTAAATCACGGTTTAATTTACGTATGGATAACAGCAGACTCTGGAAATTTCCAACATAACGTTCTTCTGCCTGTGTACGCACATCAAAATTACCGTTTGCCATCTCGCTTAAAAGTCTGGAAGCATCTGAAATGACATCATCCAGAATATTCGTCATATTCTTAAAGGTCTTTGCAAGGCTGCCCAGTTCGTCTCTGGACTTATATGTAACCTCGACATCAAAATGGCCTTCCACAATCTGTTCTGCCGCTTTTTCCACCTCCCGCAGAGGTTTGGTAATTCCCCTTGTCAGATAGAGGGAGAGAATCAGCGTAATCACCAATGCTCCTGCTGCCAGTCCAAGCTGCAGATTAACCAGAGTTTTCTGCATTTCTGTGGTTTCTTCATAATCTTTTTCCGCATTCTCTTCGGCAACCGCACTGATTTCTATCAGCGTATTTACGGCACCGTCCACCAACGGCTGGTATTCGTCAAGAAGCATGGTTCTGGCCGCATCCATATTTACTTCGGAGGTATCAATTACAGACTGCTGTAATTCCACTGCCTCAGCAATCTGATCTGCAAAGGTATCCAGCAGTTCAGAATCGCCGGTAAAATGTTCAAAGAGCCAGTTGGCATTTTCCTGCAACAGCTTCAGTTCCTTCTCCATATCATCCAGATGGGCCTGTGTCTTTTCAGGTTCATCTTCGATGGTAACAAAAGAAAGGTCTTTCACAATAATCTGCAGCCCGCGGCGCATACTCATGACTTTATTTGTAATCTGATATCCTACTTTGTAAAATTCAGAATACTTCTCCGCATTCTCCTGCAATCCTGAAACGGAAGTCACTACTGTTGCGCAGAACATAACAATGATGATCATAAATGTTACTAAAAGTTTTGTGCCGATCTTTAAATTTCGCATCTTTATCCCCCTATACTTCATCTAACAGCCGCCTGCTGCTTTTTCTTCCTGTAAAGCTGCATAAGCGGAGGAACTGTTAATGATTCTATAGTTTTGTTGTTTTATTCCATACACTAGATTATAATAGATTAATTGCAATCTGTCCAGCAGATTTCTTAAAATCGCTCCGTAAGCAGGTCTTCCTGAAAAATCACTCGCAGGCCTGTCTTTTCATCCCTCTTACATAAGCCCAAACAGGCTTATGTAAGCAGGTCTTCGTAAAAAATCACTCGCAGGCGCTGTTCCATCCCTCTTACAGAAGCTGCAATGCGCTTCTGTAAGCAGGTCTTCGTAAAAAATCACTCGCAGGCGCTGTTCCATCCCTCTTACAGAAGCTGCAATGCGCTTCTGTAAGCAGGTCTTCGTAAAAAATCACTCGCAAGCGGTGATTTTTTACTCATCCCAGTTATGATAAACCGCCTGCACATCATCGTCCTCATCCAGAAGATCCAGTGTTTTCTGCAGATTCTTAATGGCTGTTTCATCTGTCAGTTCCACCCAGGTCTGGGGTATCATGGTCACTTCCGCAGAGACCATGGCAATTCCGGCTTCCTCCAGCTTCTGACGTACTTCACTGAAAGCATCCGGGTCGGTAATTACCTCATAACTGTCTTCCTCCTCGGAAAAATCTTCTGCTCCCGCGTCCAGCGCCGTCATCATCAGGTCATCGGCCTCCAGATCACATTCTTCCTTATCAATGATAATCTGTCCTTTTTTATCAAACATGTAGGAGACACATCCAGGTGTTCCCACATTTCCGTATCCTTTGGTAAATGCACTTCTTACATTGGCAGCAGTACGGTTCTTATTATCTGTCAGAGCGTCCACGATAATGGCCGTCCCGTTGGGGCCGTACCCTTCGTAAGATACAAATTCATAATTGACAGACCCGGCGTCTCCGGCTGCCTTTTTAATGCCCCGGTCAATGGTATCATTGGGCATGTTATTGGCCTTGGCTTTTGCAATCACATCCCGGAGTCTGCTGTTGTTGGCCGGATCCGGCCCGCCTTCTTTCACCGCAACTGCAAGTTCTCTTCCGATAATTGTAAAAATCTTTCCTTTTGCCGCATCATTTTTCTCTTTTTTATGCTTGATATTGGCAAATTTAGAATGTCCTGACATATGGTTTCCTCTTTTCTGTTCTTTTTCCTGCTGTTTCCTGTTGTCAGTGTGTGGTCACTGCACATTCCACCTTATATTTTATTATTCTATCACGTTCCCGTCATTCTGACAAGATTCTGCTGACTGGTTTTCTTCCGCTTCCGGACATTTTGTCACTTTCACCGTATGGATAATCTTGTCCCTTACGGAACATACATGAAAATGCCATCCCTGACAGTCCAGTTCAAACTGTTCGTGTTCCCCCGGTATTTTTCCAATCAGGGAAATCAGAAATCCGTTCAGAGTCTCATAATCCGCTTCTTCCAGCGTCAAATCCAGAATAGTGCATACTTCGTCAAAGGGAGCCATGCCATTCATCAGAAAGCTCCCGTCCGGCTGGCTGATAATCATGGTTTCCTCTTCGTCATATTCATCAAAAATATTTCCTACAATTTCTTCCAGAATATCCTCCATGGCCACAATTCCGGCTGTCTGTCCATATTCATCCACCACGATTACCATGTGATTTTTTCTGGACTGCATACCCTTGAACAAATCGTTGATATTTCTTGTCTCCGGAATAAAAACCGCTTCCCGCACCAGCCCTGGGATATCTTCCACTGCCCAGTCCAGGCGCTCTCCCTTCCGGCTTTCTATCATAACATCCTTCATATGTATGATACCAATAATATTATCAATATCCTCCCGGTATACCGGAAATCTGGAATTATTCCCTTCCAGAATAAATTCCAGCACATCCTTAAGCTGCATCCTTCCCTCAATGGCAGCCACATGTTTGCGATGGGTCATAATATCCTTGGCTTCCTTGTCATCAAAGGCAAAAATATTGTGAATCATCTCTGCTTCACTGGCCTGCAGCACTCCCTGCTCATGCCCTTCTTTTACCATGGAAATAATTTCCTCTTCGGTTACGTCATCAAAGCTGGCATCAGGGTCTATGCCTGCAATCCTTACCACCAGATTGGACAGCTTTTCGGCCGGATACATATATATTTTCAGAATATTTGTCATGCCATGGATGACGCCCGCCAGGGCGAACAGCCATCGTTCCGGCCGTCTGGCAGCAATTTTCTGAGGTGCAATAATTCCCGGCACTGCAAAAAGAAAAATCCCGGTCACTGCCGCCAGCCCGAAACAAAGAACCCTGAACGCCGTCCCCGTTCCCTGCTCCAGAAAGCTGTGAATCAGAATATTTCCCAGAAGGCGAATCTGATAAATCCCAAACACACCGCTGACAAATGTTACCATCACCTGTATGGTATGTCTGATTTTATAAGGCGAATCCATCACCTTCAAAAGCCAGGCCGCCTGTTTACTGCCTTCCTCCGCCCGTTTTGACACCCGGCTCTCGGAAACTTCCTCCAGAGCCGTCAGAAATCCGTACAGCCCTCCGTTTACCGCCACCAACAAAAAAAATACTATCAGTCCTATGACCGGACTCCCGCCATCGTCCATTCCCTTCTACTCCTTTTGCATTTGTATTCTCAAACACTTGAAATATACCATTTCAGGGTATATTAGTCAAGATTTATGTATACAATTCCAAACTGATTTCAAGTGCTCTGTCTACTTTTTTCAAAATATCACTGTCCAGCCGGCAGACTCTGTCCTTCAGACGTTGTTTGTCAATAGTGCGGAGCTGTTCCAGCAACACCACAGAATCTTTCATCAGATCATATTTCGTTGCTTCCAGTTCCACATGGGTGGGAAGTTTTGCCTTGTTCATCTTAGATGTAATGGCCGCACAGATTACCGTAGGGCTGTGCCGGTTCCCCACATCATTCTGTATAATCAGAACCGGCCGGATTCCTCCCTGTTCAGATCCTACCACCGGACGCAGATCCGCATAATAAATATCTCCTCTATGAATAATCACTTTTCTCACACTCCAAAACTCTATAGGTTATTTCCACAGCCGGAAGTTCCGGCTGTGATTTCATTTCCTATTGTTCCCAATTTTTTCGTGTGTATACAGTTTATTCCAAAAGTATTCTATTCTCCAAAACAGTCTCTGGTTTCGGTAATCTTCTCTTCCTTCCGGTAAACCCTGGGAATACGCCTGCCCAGATCGCAGGCAAATTCATAGTTGAACCGGCCGGATAAGTCTCCGATTTCTTCCATGGTAATGCAGGCTCCCCCGTCTGAACCCACCAGGGTTACCACGTCTCCCTCCTGTACGCCCGGAATATGGGTTACATCTACCATAAACTGGTCCATACAGATACGTCCGCAGATGGGAGCTTTTCTGCCGCGAATCAGCACATACCCCCGGTTGGACAGGCTTCTGGGATACCCGTCCCCATACCCCACCGGAATGGTGGCAATTTTCCGGCTGCCGACCGTCTCATAGGTTGCCCCGTAACTGATGGTTCTTCCCTTTTCCAGTTCTTTCAGGAACACAATCCTGCTCTTTAAGGAAAGAACCGGCTGCAAATCCAGTCGTTTTTTCTCCACCTCATCGGAGGGCCACATGCCATAGAGGCTGATTCCGGCCCGAACCAGATTCATATTGGCCTGGGGCAAATCAATAATGGCCGCGCTGTTGGCGCAATGGTGAATGGGAACCGATACGCCCCGTTCCGCCAGCATTTCCGTCATTTTCTGAAACTGCTCTATCTGTTCCTGCGCCATGGTCTTGTCTCTGGAATCTGATTTGGCAAAATGTGTAAATACCCCTTCTGCTATCATATGCGGCATATCTGAAATCTGTGCTATCTCCTCTGCCGCTTCCTGTGTAACCTGGAATCCAAGCCGGCTCAGCCCCGTGTCTATTTTTATATGAAAGGTAATATCTTTTCCGGCTTTTTCTGCAAAGGCTGAAAGTTCCAGGGCCTGTTTCAGGGAATAAACCGTAGGGCGGATATCCAAATCCCCAAGGGCCTCGTACTGTTCCGGGAACACTGCTCCCAGTACCAGTATGGGCTTTTTCAGACTATGTCTGCGCAGAATTTCCCCTTCTTCCACCGTGGCAACGGCATACCCCCAGATAACTTCCAGTTCCTCCAGCTCTTTTCCGATGGGGACAGCTCCATGACCGTATCCGTCTGTTTTAATGACTGCCATAATCCTGGTATCCGGCCCGATGAGCTTCTGCATACCTGCCACATTGTGAAGGATTGCGTCCAGGCTGACTTCCGCATAAACTCTGCTGTATGATTTCATGTTTTTACCTTCTTTCATTCTGTCTGAATACCGGAACTCGTTCCGCCTGCCGGCCTGGCATCATATTCCCGGAGCACAGCGGCAGTTCCCTCAATAATATCCTGTGCCATCATAGCCCGGACTCCGGTTTCAGCTACCTGCCGGTCTGCCCCCGCTCCGTGAAGATACACTCCCAGGGCTGCCGCTTTCTGCGCCGTCATTCCCTGGGCTATCAGCCCTGCCAGTATACCGGTAAGCACATCACCGGAACCTGCTGTGGCCATACCGTTATTTCCGCTGGTATTAATCCAGGTCGTTCCGTCGGAAAGAGTCGTTATGGTTCTGGCGTCTTTCAGCACACATATGACATGATATTCTCCTGCAAAATCCCGCGCAGTCTGTAATAACTGTTTCTGAATATCAGAAATGCTCTTTCCCGTGAGCCTCGCCATCTCTCCCGGATGAGGCGTTACTATAACCGGAGCTTTCGCCAGTTTCAGCCATTCCGGATGCTCTGCTGTCAGATTCAGTCCGTCGGCATCCAGAATGACCGGCACTTCCGCATATTTTAAGACCAGTTTCACCAGTTTCCGGGCCGTTTTTCCGGTACCGAGACCTGGCCCTGCCACGATAACGGAAGGCCAGTGCAATACTTCCGGCAGGAGCTCTGCCAGAAATTTTGTGCCTTCATAAGTGGTCAGAATAGCTTCCGGCAGAAGCTGCTGCAAAATAATCCGGTTGGATTCCTCCGTAAACATCCGCACAAGGCCCGCTCCTGTTACATAAGCGGCTTTTGCACTGAAAAAAGCTGCTCCGGCCATATTTTTACATCCTGCCACTGTCAGCACTTTTCCATAACTTCCCTTATTGGAATCGGGCCTGCGCCTGGGAAGCCTGGCCAAATCCTTTTCTTCCATACAGTACAAAGAGGGTTTCTCTTCCAGAAAGCTCTCCTTTCCGATACCGATGTCTTTCACCAGAACTGTCCCTGCACAGCCAGCGCCCGGATACAGCAACAGCCCCGGTTTGGCAAAGGCAAAGGTAACGGTTTTATCTGCCCGGAAAGCAGTTCCCATCACTGTTCCGGTATCTGCATGAACGCCTGAGGGAATATCCACAGCAATTTTCAGTCCCTGTAATCCGTTCATTGCCGTCAGGTATTCTCTGTAAATCCCTTCGGGATTCCTGCTGAGCCCAATGCCGAACAATGCGTCCACAACCACGTCAAACTCCCGTTCCGGCAGTTTATGTTCCACCGCAATTCCATACGCACAAAGAATTTCCATCTGAACTGCGGTCTCCTCTGACGGGTGCCCTTCTTCCGGCATTACTACCGTAACGTCATATCCTTTCTGCAAAAGCATACGTCCAATGGCCAGTCCGTCTCCGCCATTATTGCCGTATCCGCAGACCACCAGAGCCGAAACCTGCTCTTTTCCGGGAAAACAGGATATAATCTCTTCCACTGTTCCCAGTGCCGCCCGCTCCATCAGAACCAGAGACGGAATTCTGAAATGTTCTATGGTATTTTTATCACACTGTTTCATCTGTCTGCCGTCAACCAGAATTTTCATACCTTTCCTCCTGTAAATACAGAACTGCGTGCGCCGGACAGAAAAATTCCTCCTGCCCGTCCTGCAGCCTGTGCGCTGCTGCGACGTCATATATTTCCTCTGCATGGGCCTGTGCATAAAAAGACACCCCTGGCCGGTTCTGTCAGGACTGTCTTTTATTTCTTTGCTTTTTTATATTCGTCTCCATACTTCAAATCAAAGGCCCCGATTACCTGGGCTCCGAATACATCATGAAGATACGTATAGATTTCCCGGTTTTTATCTTCTATGATGTCCTTGCGTATGATTTTTTTCTTCAGTTCCACGCGGGTTCTGCCAATCCAGTCAGCCAGTTCTTCCCGCTCCGTCTCGTTGCTGTTCATAATACCGTAACAGTATTCCATGGTTTCAATCATAAGCTGCTCGTTATCCATTCTCATCAGCTCCTGCAAATCTTCCAGTTCCTGCCGGCAGGCCTCCATACGCTGGTTAATTTCAGTGATCAGCCTTCTGTCCTCCTGCAGCTTTGGGGTTTCCTGCCCCTCTTCCCCGATTTCATCCATATTTGCCACAATATTTTTCATCAGTTTGGTTTTTAATGATTTTAAATCCTTTTTTTCCTGATTCAAATGTCCCTGTCTTGACAGATGGCCGCTGACCTTTTGCTCCAGCCTGGCAATTCTGGCAGGTTTTCCGTCTTCTGAAAACAGATGATGCCATTTCTGGTCCAGTACCAGCGGAGGAAGATTCTTCTCCTGTACAATTCTGTCAAATCCATGGCCTGTGTTTTTTCTTTTCCCCATTTTATCACTTCTTATCTTTTGGTTTTCGCTGATTGGCAATGTTATAAGATAACTGCATCAGGCTGTCAGAGAGATGTACATTTTCCACCACCACATGTTCCGGCAGCTCCAGATCCAGATGCGCGAAATTCCAGATGGCGTTAATTCCGAGACTCACCAGCATATTGGCCACCTGATCGGCTTTTTCCTTGGGCAGGGTAAGGGCTGCGATATCCACCTGATTCCCTCTGAGAAATTCCTCCAGTTCTTCCACCATCCGAACCTTAATCCCCCGGACGGAAATGCCTTTCAAAGCCGGATTCACATCAAACAGGCCGATAATTACAAATCCTCTTTTTTCAAATTTGATATAATTGGCAAGGGCCTGACCCAGGTTCCCGGCTCCCACTACGATGATATTATGCTGGTGGTTGATTCCCAGGATTTTGCCGATTTCATCATAAAGATATTTTACATTATATCCGTATCCCTGCTGGCCAAAACCGCCGAAATTATTCAGATCCTGCCGAATCTGAGACGCAGTGACGCGCATTCTCGTACTAAGTTCATTGGAGGAAATCCGTTCCACCCCATCGTCCAGAAGTTCTCCCAGATACCTGTAATATCTCGGCATTCTGCGGACAACCGCCTGTGATATTTCTTTTTCCATTCATTTTCCTCCTGCTCTGCGCCCGGCTTTCTCTCCTGTTTTATTATAATAAATGGGATAACAGATGTCAATGTGTGAAAATTTTAACGCAACCTGTTACTGAATTCATGTTACTGTTCACAGCACCCCTGTGCTACATCAGAGCTTCCCATTGTTCATATAACTGTTCCAGTCTTTTTTGCTCCTCCTGATATTCCTGGTGGAGTTCCTGGAGTCTGGCTGAATTAGTGGCAATTTCATTATCTGAAAATGCTTCCTCCAGTTCCTGAATCCGCTGCTCCGTCTCTTCAATTTGTTCTTCCGTGCGCTTTCTGTCATTCTCCAGCTTCCGTTGTCTGGCCTGTTCTTCTTTCTTCTGTTTCCAGTCTGCCTTGCTACTGCTTACAGAGGCTGCTTTCTGCTCCGTTTCCTTTCCCGGTGCATATATCTGCGTCAGTTCCCTGCATTTTTCCAGATAATAATCATAATTACCGATATAATTTACCAGGGTTGCTCCCGTTAAATCCAGAATCCTGGTTGCAGTTTTATTAATAAAATATCGGTCATGGGACACAAAAAGTACAGTTCCGGTATATCGGTTTAACGCCTGCTCCAGAATTTCTTTTGAAGTGATATCCAGATGGTTGGTGGGCTCGTCCAGAATCAGAAAATTGGCTTCCGAGAGCATCAGCTTCGCCAGGGATACACGCCCCCGTTCTCCGCCGCTCAGCTCTGAAATCCGTTTAAAGACCTCGTCCCCTGTGAAAAGAAAAGCAGCCAGTACATTCCGGATTTCCGTGTTGGTCAAATCCGGATAAGCATCTGAAATTTCTTCCACCAGTGTTTTCTCCGGATGGAGTACCTGGTGCTCCTGGTCATAATATCCGATATGCACATTGGTTCCCAGCCTGATTGTTCCCTGGTCCGCTTCCACCATATCGTTGATGATTTTTAAGATAGTGGTCTTTCCTGTTCCGTTGTCGCCAATCAACGCCACCCGTTCGCCCCGTTTCAGCTCAAAAAACAATTCTTCAAAAAGCCTCTGTCCCGGATAGGATTTGGCCAGATGTTCCACGGAAAGCACGTCGTTTCCACTGACAATTCTGGGCTCCAGATTCAGGTGGATGTCGGTGTTCTCTTCCACAGGCTTTTCCAGACGTTCGATTTTGCCCAGCATTTTTTCCCGGCTCTCCGCACGCCGGATGGATTTCTCCCGGTTAAAGGATTTCAGCTTCGCAATGACTTCCTCCTGATGTTTAATCTCTCGCTGCTGGTTGTAATACTGCTTTAACTGTGCTTCCCGCACCTGGGCTTTCTTCACGGCATAATCGCTGTAATTGCCGGAAAATACCGATACCTGGCTGCGGTCCAGTTCTATTACCTTATGCACCACCCGGTCCAGAAAATAGCGGTCATGGCTCACAATCACCACAGCTCCTTTATAATTCAGCAGAAAAGTTTCCAGCCAGGTGATGGAGCCGATATCCAGATGGTTGGTTGGCTCGTCCAGAAGAATGACATCCGGCTTTGTCACCAGCAGTTTTCCCAGACATACTCTGGTACGCTGACCTCCGGACAGGGCCTGCATATGTTTCCCGAATTCTTCTTCGGCAAATCCCAGTCCTTTCAGCACTCCGATAATCTCACTCTTATAGGAAGCGCCGCCTTTTTGCTCAAATTCCAGATTCCGGCGGTTATAGCTGTCCATCAGCTTTTCCAGTTCTTTTCCCTGAAGGCGGCTCATGTTCTGCTCCATCTCAATGAGTTCCTGCTGCATGGCAACAAGCTCTGCTCTGGCCGAAAGGACCTCCTCATAAATCGTCCGATTCCCGGCAATGTCCGGATTCTGGGGCAGATAGCCGATGGCTCTGTTTTTAGCAAGTACCACTTCTCCCTGGTCTGCCTCAAGTTCTCCCATAATGATACGAAGCAGGGTCGTCTTTCCTGCTCCGTTTATGCCTACAATTGCCGCCTTCTCATTTTCCTCTATATGAAAGGACGCATGTTGTATGATTTCATCGGTGCCAAAGGCTTTGCTGATATTCTGGCAGGCTAAAATCATCGTTCTCTCTCCTTTACAGCAATCCCTCCAGCGTCTCCCGGATTGCTTTGATAAATCCCTCGCTGTTTAATACTGTGGGATGCTCCAGTGTTGTAATCAGGGCCAGATCTTTCGTCATTTTTCCGGATTCAATGGTAGAAAGGCAGGCCTGTTCCAGCTTGTCCGCAAACGCGGAAAGTTCCGGCAGGCTGTCCAGTTCTCCACGCTTGCGGAGAGCCCCTGTCCATGCAAAAATCGTCGCCACAGAGTTGGTGGAGGTTTCCTCTCCTTTCAGATGTTTGTAGTAATGACGCTGTACCGTTCCATGGGCTGCCTCATATTCATAATATCCTTCCGGGGATACCAGTACGGAAGTCATCATGGCAAGAGAGCCGAAAGCAGAGCTTACCATATCGCTCATGACGTCTCCGTCATAATTCTTGCACGCCCAGATAAAACCGCCTTCGGCCTTCATAATCCGCGCCACCGCATCGTCTATCAGAGTATAAAAATACTCAATGCCTGCTGCCCTGAATTTCTCATCGTATTCTTTGTCATAGATATCCTGGAAAATATCTTTAAAGGTATGGTCATATTTCTTGGAAATAGTGTCTTTTGTGGCAAACCACAAATCCTGCTTCGTATCCAGAGCAAAATTAAAGCAGCTTCTGGCAAAGCTCTCAATAGATTCGTTCAGGTTATGCTGTCCCTGTATAATACCGGCTCCGGTAAATTCATGGATTAATTCTCTGGTCTCTGTTCCGTCTTCCCCGGTATATACAAGCTCGCATTTTCCTGCTCCCGGAATCTTCATTTCGCTGGCCTTGTACACATCTCCGTAGGCGTGACGGGCAATGGTAATGGGCTTTTTCCAGTTTCGGACACAGGGTTCAATGCCCTTCACCGTAATGGGCGCCCGGAATACCGTTCCGTCCAGAATGGCGCGGATGGTTCCGTTGGGACTTTTCCACATCTGTTTTAAATTATACTCTGTCACGCGAGCTGCATTTGGCGTAATCGTGGCGCATTTTACTGCCACACCGTATTTTTTCGTGGCACTGGCAGAATCAAAGGTCACCTGGTCGTCTGTCTCGTTCCTGTGTTCCAGACCAAGGTCATAATATTCTGTTTTTAACTCCACAAAGGGACAAATCAGTTCGTCCTTAATCATTTTCCAGAGAATACGGGTCATTTCGTCTCCGTCCATCTCTACCAGGGGTGTTGTCATTCTAATTTTTTCCATAGCAGTTCCTCCTGTTTTTATCCTGCTGCAGCCTGAAATGCTGCTTCCAATCACAATGAAATCTTTGATAATTGTACACATTTATGGGTTTTTCTGTCAAGGGGTATTTTCTCTACTTATATGATTAAGGGCAATTGTTCGTTACTGTTCACACGACACCGTGCACCACACTGCACAGTGTCCGGTCAAAGAAGTAGTGGCTGCCGGGCATCCGGCCCCTCGCCGAAGGTGACTTTAAATGGCCGGATGTCGTTACCGGAACACCCGCAGGGAGCGCACACTTATGAGCAAAAGCAGTTCAACGCAGCGTGGAAGCATCAAAGGTGCATTTTGCGAATGGCACGGGCTGAACTGTTACGATCAAGGTAGCAAAAGGTCTGCTTTCATTGCAGAGCAAATTTTTGCAGGATTGTGATACAGGCTTTTAAGGCGATGCGGTGCTTCGTTGATAAATATTGTGGCGCAGGATCAGGAAATTGCCTGCAAAGGAAATCCAGACCTTTTGATATTCTGGTGTAATGTCTTCCAAATAATACGACTATATATGCAAGATAAATTTTCAGTCTGCAAGGCAGATTTTCGACGGCGTAGCGGTGTCTGCGTCTGGAAAATCTAACGTAACAGATGAAAATTTAGACAAATACAGCGTCGAGTTAATTTGGAGACGTTACACTGGTCATATGGAGACAGGAAAAGCATGGAAAGATGAACTTAAAGTGGTTTTGTTCAGACAAAAGTATGGGGTTTGGTGGGTTTGTAAGTTAAACACGGATATTGTGCCGGGATACATCTCCTGTTCTTATTCTTTTTGTGAACAACATGGCTGGTATCGAATAGCAAAATCAGAAGGCGCATATTCCAGTAATTCATGCTTGATAAGTGCAAAGCGCTTTTATAATAACATGCCTCCGGAATACCAGAGAATTCAGTTTTTTGGCGTATACACTCTGCGAAAATTTATAAACATATCAGCCGCTTCTCTCATGCACGCATGGACAAAAATCAGAGAAACATGGGACGAAACAAATAATGTATCTTACCTGGAGATTTATCAAAATGCTGATAGTGCTAATATGTGGCTAATTTCAATAGAAGATGCCCTTTCTCCTGAAGGTAACATTCAAAGCTGGAAAACTATACCACCTGTTCTAACTCAGGAGACAATAAATGGCGTGACAGTCCTTGCCTTGTCAGAACTTCCGGCAAATAATCCGGCCTGAATCACCGTTTAATAAGTATGTGTCTCAGTTAATGTAATATTGTCAGCCATAAATTTTAATATAAAAAGTACCTCCGATATAAGCAAAATATACAATTGACATGGTTGCGTAACTGAAAGCGAGACCACTATATCCCTGCCCACTGCTGTCAGATTTTTGTAACAGAATACCAAATATCGGTCCTGCAGAGGTAGTATTATGAAACCCACTTTCCATGCCGGTTATTCTGTTGTGAATACTGTCAAGAGTTGCAAATACGCTGGTTATCCCGGCTCCGCCTGCTGCATTGCAAAAAGATGTTTCTGATGTTCCAATTTTTATTGGAGATTTCCCGATCAAATCCGTGTTTAACTTACTAACCGCCCCCGTCAGTGTCCCGTCTGCCACCCCGGAAATATCGCTGGTTCCGCACAGTTTCCAGAGATACCTCAGATTTTTTGCAAACAGGGAAATTTTCTGCCAGAGGCTGCTCTGTTTCTCTCCGCTTTCCACAGGTGTAATCTCTGTCCAGTCCTCCGGATTCTCCGTATCTCCGCTGGTAAATGTCACCGTGGTATCCCCGGCGTCCCCGGTTTTCTCCAAAACAGTTTCTTTCTGCTGTTCCACTGTTCTTTTCAGGAATTCGTCATTATTGATAAGGGTCTGTGCCACTGCATTAAACAAATCCGCATGGGCCGGGTCTGTGGTTTCAAATCTTCTTATATTTCTGTTATATTCCGGTTCTTCCGGGATCTCAAAATCTGCCATATCCTTCCCTCCTAAAATTCATCATCCATCTGTATGGTCATTGCAAGGTCGCTGTCTTTCCCTTTGGGAAGAAAATTCTTAATGGCGACCAGGTCCCCTTCTTCATCATAAAGGGCTGCTTCACTGATGTATGCCCCGGTAAGTTCTCCCGGTTCCAGCGTACATTCATACCTGCATTTCGTGTCAGACAGGATGGTGTACCGGTCCATTGGCTTTCGGAGCAGCTCATGGTTCAGTTCTGTCTGGTTCCCGTCCGGTACCGGAACCTGATTTTCGCTGTCCGTTCCGCCATCCCCGAAAGCAATCCCTGCGATTTTCGGCAGGGGCGAAATCCCCGCCCTCGCTTTCATCATCTTTGTACGTGCCAGCAGGGTTACCACTGCTTCTGCATGGTTTGCATGATCTGCCATAGCTATAATACCTCCTCTGTAATCTCTGCACTTATTTCCTTTGTTCCGTCCATTCTATATGTACCATCCAGATACCATTCATTTTTTCGGAAAACAGCAGAGGCCTCCACTTTTTCCTGATGTCCTGCCACTGCTGCTCCCTGCCGGATTCCCATATGGAGCCTCCGCAGGATACGGTCCGGACATATGCTGCCATCCACAGTATCTTTTTTCCAGAACGAACAGGCCACGGTTACCTTCATTCCGGACAGGGAATATTTTTCCGGTTCCCGGTTGTCCACTTCTATGATAACTCTGTCATTTATAATATAAACCGTATGGGACTGTTTCAGGCTGTCCAGCACGGATTTCACCGCTTTGGCGTCCAGCGTCCCGTCCCCCGTAAAATCTGCCCGGAAGATATTGGGATGTTCCGGCACAAATCCATATTTTCCGGCATCATGAATGTCTGACACCCGGACCTGAAAGTCCAGCAGATTCGTAAAATATGTTTCCATCCGGCGGGGCGTCATGGGAGCCTTAAAATCCCGCTTCCGGAAAATTAATTTTCGTCGTTCTTCATAAGGCAGGTTCTCCCTGACCGGCAGGCCCCATTTCATCTCATGGTACATAAGCCCCCAGGTTGCTGTTTCCGGGAAAAACTGCCGGGGCAGTTCTTCCAGAATCCTCCTGGCATCGTCATATTCCAGTCCCATTACCTGGAACAGCCATTTTCCAACATAAGAATTGTCATAAAAGCCTTCCGTCACATAAGAAAGCTGCCTTTTTGCGCTTTCACTGTCGGGGAAATCCGCCATATCCGTTTTCTTTACTGTATTCATATTTTCTCCTGACTGAACGTAATGGTACCGGTTTCCGGGTACTCTTCCTCCGGTATCCTGATATTTTCCATGGCTCCGTTTATGAGGAAGGTGTCAAAGTCCTCCACCCCATGGATGGCGCTGAGCAGAGGGCGGACATCGTTATACCGGAGAACCCCTTCCTGCTTCGCATCTGTATAGACCTGCCTGACTGCCTCGGAAAATTCTTTCTGAATCTGCTCCATATCTGTGGTATGGTCATGCAGAATTCCGGTGCACATATAGGAAACCGGTACCGTTGAGGCAGCCACACATTCCAGTTCTGCACAGGCAGTGGGAAGCAGCCTCTTTTCCCTGTCATCCGGTGATACAATATAGTCATACACTTTCTGCACCAGCTTTTCGGAAGCCGGATGGCCTTCCGAATCCACAAGCACCAGCTTTACCGTTCCCGGCCCGTGAGGGGCTGATACCACAATACATGCTCCGGCCCCGGCTTCTTTCGCCCATCGGACATAATCCCCGTCATTCCCAAGGTATGTCCTGCTGTTTTCATATTCTGCTGCAACCCTGTCATAATAATCGTCATTGCTCTCCCGGTCTGTCCCGCCTTTCATTGGTTCCGGGTTGCCTGCTTCCGTAATCCCCTTTACCGGCTTTGCCATAAGGGAAACAGCGTTTGCCTTTACATTGTACATGATCCCCGGTTCCAGGGCGGTAACGCCCGCTTCCGCTTTTCCGTCTTCTCCGATGGTACAGGTTTCCTCCGTACCAAACTCCAGGGAGGGCCCGGATTCCGTTGCCGGCGTACAGAACACCGTACCTTTTGCAATTTCTGTTCCGGCCAGACCGGCTATACATATTGTTCCGGAGGCCTTCCCGGCCTCATGTCTGGCCAGATGGACCTGCTTTCCATGCAAATCCAGCCATTCATCCCATGCATACTGGGGAAAAGCCGCCATCAGCGCCCGTGTCAGGTGGTACTGAAGAAGTTCCGCCTTTTCCAGGGCTGCGGGCATGGTAAAATCCCAGGGGAATCCTCCCGGCATATCGTCAATGTCATCCGGCAGGTTCTCCATCATCCTCTCATGAATTTCTTCCGCCGAACTGTTGTCCATAAAATCCGGCGCTGTAAAATCCGGCTGCATACTGCTTTGCCTCCTTCCTCCGTATTACTGATTTATATTGTAACTGTAATAAATTCCTCTGTATTACTGATTTATACACCACTTTACAACTTTTTGAAAAATAAAATAACGCACAAGGCACTTTCTAATGTATAATAAGTTTGCACACAAAACTATACGAAAGATGGTGACCTTGTACGTCAGACTTATTATACAACGAAAACAATCTAATTGGTAGACTGTACCATTATTTTTATATTTATTTTAAAACTTTTTCCTTACCAACTATTGAAACCTTGTTCCTGCTGGTGTTATCTATCCTTGCTATGGAGTCAGCAGGTTCCATCCGTTCGCTGTACAGACATTTTTTATCAGGGATTACAGAAAAATCCCTGAATGCATTTTACTATGCATGTTCTTATGCAAAAGCTGATTTTTCCAGATTTATGAATGTCACTGCTGGTATGGCTTTAAAGCTCATACCGGAAAAATTGTCCTCTCAGCCTGTCTTCCTGTGTATTGATGATACAATGATTGCAAAATTCGGCAAAAAATTTGAGGATGCTTCAAAGCTTTTTGACCATGCTGCGCATAATGGCTCTAATTACCTGAATGGACACTGTTTTGTGAGCGTAATGCTCTGTGTCCCTGTATGGAATAAGGACAGGATTCACTATCTGTGCGTACCGCTCGGATATCGCATGTGGCAGAAAAAGGAATCCAAACTGGAACTGGCTGCATCTATGGTGCGGCATGTAATGCCTGTCTTGCGTACAAAGAAAAACGTCGTCCTCCTTTGTGACAGCTGGTATGTAAAAAAGAGCCTTGTTTCTATCGTGGACGAATATGAAAACCTTGACCTTATAGGAAATGCAAGGCTTGATTCCGTCATTTATGATTTGCCGCCACAGCGGACGGGAAAAAGAGGACGTCCTGCAACGCATGGCGACAGGCTCTCCATCCAGGATGATTTTACTCTGTCTGATGAAAAAATTGGAGGCTATTACATGGCTGTGCGTCGTGTCCTTACAAACATTTTTGGCAAAAGGACAGTCTTGGCATATGTTACATCAGCGGACAAGGAAAATGGTGGCAGGCGTTTATATTTCAGCACAGTTTTTCCAGAACAGCTGCAAATATTCTGTGCCTGGCAGGAAAAATCCCCACTGAATCAGACAGGAAGCAGCCGTATGCAGTTTATACCTCTGATGCTTTATGCTTTTCGGTGGAACATCGAAGTTAGTTATTACGAACAGAAAACCTTCTGGTCATTATGCAGCTACATGGTGCGGAGCCGCAAAGGAATAGAAATGCTTGTCAATCTAATCAACATAGCGTATTGTGCAATGAAACTTTTGCCGTATCAGGACAAGACGTTTTCCAAATACCAGACAGAAAGCGTCCAGGAATTTCGTTTCGTACTGAGCGAACAAATTCGCCAGCAGGTATTTTATTCCATTTTCGTGAAAAAAGCCGAAACACACATAAAATCAAAAGCTATCATTAAGGTTTTAAAACAACTGATTCAGCATCAGGGATATTATTTATAAAGTTGTAAAGTGGTGTGATTTATATTGTAACTGTAATAAATTCTTCCCAGTCCATTCCCTTCACCCGGAACCGGCAGTGCATTTCATCCCCGTCCCAGGAAAATTCAAAATCCTGGACGGACTCTGTCCTGGGATTTACAAGAAGTGCATCCGTAATGGTCCGCTCCACCATGGATTCCACCGTCATTTCGTCATCATCCTCCATGGCGGCTTCCATTTCCACGCCAGTCTCAGAAGGATAAGCCAGACAGGCATACCGTTCCGTCCGGGCTGTTTTATAACACCAGACCATAAATGCTTCCCGGCCGCTGCACTCCGTCACACGGTTTGCCCCGTCTCTGACAAAATCCCCGGCCTGTACGTCCCATTTCGCACTTCTTTTATACTGCACATCATACTCTGCACTTTCCTCTGTAAATTCCGGCACTTCAAATACCGGAAATAAAGCTCCTGCCATCTGCACACCTCCTCGTATCACAGTTCACAGCCGGAGAAAACAGGCTATGGACTTCCCGAACGGATTCAGGAACGTTTCACGGTGCCAAGGACCACCGCCTCGCTGGCAACCCATGCCACCAGTACCCTGCTCCCCGGACTGACGGAGGAAAGATATCCCAGCAGGGAATATTCTCCTTTGGGTACCGGAACCGGAAATGTATTGGTTACAAGGCTTCCGTCTTCCAGCACCTCTCCGAAATCCACCTGCAGCGGAGTGCTGCATTCTTCCCGCATCCTTGCGGCAATCACACCCGCCAGCCTGCTGATCCCGGAATTTCCTTCAAATGCCATCTTTCCCTCCTTTTCCTGTCCGGAGTTTCCCGGACAGTATCCTCTCGCTCAGTCAAACGTTCCGTCATCCACCCACCCGTACACATTACTGCTGCTGTCCGTATGAATCAGATGCCAGGGGTGCGCCTTTCCGGAACCGTTCTTTTTTGTGATTTTCGCCGGCCCTGCACCTGCCGGATAGCCTCTGGCTCCGGGATAAGAGGAAATATAGTGGGTCCCTCCACGGAAATTCACAACGTCTCCCACATTATGGTCTTTATGTGTTTCCGAAGTTTCTCCTTTCACTTCCTCCCGCTCCGTTTTTTTCAGTTCCATGGACATGCTGCAGGTATCAGCGTCATGCCGGACACTTTTCACATAAAAACTTCCTTTTGTCAGTCCTGCTTCCAGCTCTATCCTGTCCCCTTTCCGGATTACGGGAACATCCGGGCTCTGCAGGGTGATTTCCTTTTTTATGGTCCCGTCTTCGTTTAAGATTTCCTGAGCGGCAGATTTTGCCGCTTCCAGGGTTTCATCGGAACCCCTGACATATATCCTCTGGCGGATTCCATACCTGGTAAGACCATCCAGTGTTGCCTCCACACTGGTTTTTCCCTCATCATCCGCCTGCCCTGTTACGGTCACGCGGGTGATGAGGCTGTCAATACCATGGCTCTCGCTGACGGATTTTATATTATCCGCCTTAAAAATATATACATTTCGGTTGCTGCCCCGCGGAGTGATTTCCGCTTTTCCCTCCGCAGCCCGCAGGATACACTTTTTCCCGCCTTTTTTCACTGCGTCGTCCAGCAGTTCCAGCAGGATGTCTGAGAGGTACCGGTTATTGAATTTCAGTTTTCCGTGGGCCACGTCAGGCCCTTCATACTTCCTTAAAGGCAGTTCCCAGGCGTTCAGGATTCCCGTAACGGCTGACTTTGTACCGGTACCGGAAGGGAAATAAAGGTTTTCCTGGCTCTTCTGCAGACTGTAGAGCTCGTCATAGCAGACACATTTCAGCTCCCTTCCGCTGTTTTGCAGAGATGGATTCCAGGTGTTCACATAACCCCTGGCCACTTCCTGATTCAGGGAGCCGCCATCCGCAGATGATACCAGAATCAGGCAGCCGGGCTTTAAAATCCCCGACAGATACCCTTTTGACGTTTTGTCATTCCGGACCGTAAAAGACAGCCGGACGGAAAGCTCCCTTTCGTTTTCTTCCCACCCAAGATTTTCAATATAATCCCGGATTTTATAGCGCTTTCCTTTTTCATCCTCTGCCACCACATGGTACTGTATATTTGCAAGATTAATCATCCTCTGCCTCCTTATGCCGGAATGGTAAGGGTTGTGCCTGGATAAATCCAGTGCCCGTGGTCGGAATCTGCTCTCCCGTGCTGTCTG
The DNA here is from genome assembly GCA_036941025.1 of Lachnospiraceae bacterium JLR.KK002. Taxonomy (NCBI): domain Bacteria; kingdom Bacillati; phylum Bacillota; class Clostridia; order Lachnospirales; family Lachnospiraceae; species Lachnospiraceae bacterium JLR.KK002. The sequence continues at coordinate 705,723 of JAYMNP010000001.1, read as the reverse complement.
GCCGCCTCTTCAATGGTTCCCGCATTTGCATCATAAATCCTGGTCCACTGCGCCCCTGATCCATAATGGGCCTGGGCAATCTTTCAGAGACTGTCGCCGCTTTTCACCACATAGGAAGTATCTGCTGTTTCCTGTACCTGCTCCGCCTCGTTCCTGGGTTTCGTTTTTTTCTTCCTCGTTTTCTTTTTTTCCTTTGTGGTGTATATTTTCAGCGGCTTTTTTTCCACAAAGGATATGGTGTAGCGGATATTCCCGTAAGCCCCGTAGGCCACCGTCTGGAAAGAGGAAATGGTCACATCCATGTTTATAAAAGTTCCCGTGACAATCAGGTTCAGGACGGTCCCTTTTTTCATATAATTTTCCAGTGTTTTCACGCAGTCCGAAGGTTTCTTCCAGGCAGATTTCTTTACAATGGCTTCTTTTTTCTTTGTTTTTCCAAAAAACTCCCCTTCCCATGATATTTCTTTCACATCCGTACCTTTGGGCACCTTCACAGTACCCTGGGAGAGGAGGTCAAAACTCTGGTATTTCGCCGCGCTTTTACATGTTATTTTTTCCGGCAGGGAAGGGAAGGTGAATTTTTTCTTTTTCTTTCCGACGGTCACCAGTCTGATACTGATACCGCCGGCTTTCTTTCTGGCCGGAATTTTATCCGACAACATGGAAACGGAAGAATGGTTCTTCTTTTTCCCCGCATTCTGCTCACTTCCCATTCATATCACTGTCCTTTCAGAGGCATGTTTCCAAATACTTCTGACAGCCTCTCTGCAATTTCTCCGCCGACTTCATCTGCCAGTTCCCGCAGATGCTGCCGGATGTTCTGTAACATATCTCCATCCTGCTGCCCTCCGCTGCCGGAGATGTGAAATTCCGGAGACATGGCAACATCCACCGATACCTGAATCCCTGTCATACTGCTCTGGCCGCCGGGAAGGGGTTCTCCGCTGTCCCATATTTCTTCTGTATCTTCTTCATTTCCATCCGGAACCGGCATGGCATATCCTGTAAATCCGCTGCCTGTATACGAAGCGAAACCAGAAGCCTGCCTGTCCTGTCCATACAGTTCCAGTGCACTGCCTTTGTAACTCGGACTGGCAGGGGCAGCGTATGGTCCATGGCTTCCCGGTGCCAGCCTTTCAGGCTTTGGACCGGCGGTGACAGGATTTCCGCCCCCATGATTTGCCGGCTTTCCGCCGCCTCCTCCGCCGCTGCCGCTTTTGGAACCGCTCCCTTCTTCTGAAAATAGTGATGCAAGGGAAGCTCCAATACCCGTACCGGCAGTCATACTAAAACTCGGCGCAATATTAATCTTTGCCATTACAGCAAATGGTGAGCTTAATGCGTCCCTCACCGTATTCTCTGCAGAACTGCGAATGTGTAGTTTCCCTGCCTCAATTCCTTCCTGAATCCCTTTAACCATTGCAGCCCCATGTAAATTTCCTCGCTTACTGAACACATCCATTCCATCCTCAGAATTCGTCTCTTCTTCCATGGACGGATCGGTTGCAGGCAGGTCCTCCCGCAGAGCCGATATATAGCTTCGAGGAATGGTAACTGCAGTCGATTTCAGCAACTGCTCCAGATCTCCCCGCACTTCTCCTTCCATTTCTTCCAGATTAAACATTTCAGCAATAAAAGAATCATTCCATTCAGAAACATCCGGCTTTACCGCCAGCGCATGTTCCATGGCCTGCGTCAGTTTTTCCGTCATGCTGCCTTCCAGATCCGGCAGTATTCCGTCAAGCTCCTTCGGGAATGCGGATGCAATGGTATCAAGCTGAAATTCTTCCATCCGGGCTGTCAGCGCTTCTATCTGGCTGTTATATCCTTCTTTTATCTGCTGGTAGAGGCTGTCATACTCTTCCGGACAAATTGTTCCTTCCTGCCTCGCCAGGTCAAGATTTCTTAAAGACACCTGTAAAGCCTCATCGTAATTCTGCTGGAACTGAGCCCCATTGGCCTGCAGTTCTGTCTGGAGCTGAGCGAAAGAATCTTCACTCAGGCCAGCCCCTCCATATTTGATTTTCAGACTTTCAAACCCTGCATTTTCTTCCGCCTGAGATACCTTGTCTGTGATACCTGCAATCTGCTCCTGAAGTTCTGTAAGAGCATCTGCTTCACTCATTTCCACTTCCACACCGCCAATTTTTACAGTAATTTTATCTTCTGTGGAAATGACTCCATCGGACAATGATTCTGACAGAACCCTTTGCATTTCCTCCTGCAGTTCATTTACCTGTGTCTCATACCCTGCATACATATCATCCAGCCCTTTTGTGTCAGTCCCTCCGGTCAGAAGCTGCAGGGCCACTGCCGCCTCATAATGGCTGTCTTTTAAGTAATCCCTGACGGAAGTAATATAACTGTCAATGGCTGCCTGATACCCTTCCCTGTCTTCCACAGACAGTTCCAGGCCCAGACTGACGTTCCAGTTCTGTTTTGCAAGTGCGGACTTTACATGTTCCAGAGAAGCAAAAGATTCCCCTGCAGCCTCCGCTGCGGCAGAAAATTCTTCCAGCCCTTCGGCCATACTGCCAAAAGTAAGAGCTTCCGCCAGTTCCTTCACTTCCGTAAGGGACAGTTTCATATCCCCGAAAGCCTCCTTCATAACCTGCGCACAGGATTCCTGAAAGTACTGTGCAAGCTGCTCTGTGGTGACCTCCGTATCTTCCATGGCTTTCTGCAGGGCTTCGCTTTTGAATTTCACATCTTCCATATCAAAGCCTGTGGCTTCAAAGACTTTCCGGGCCTTCTCGGCCTCACGCTCCATTTCTTCCACATGCTCCTGATATTCTTCTTTGACTTTGTTTCCTTTTATCCAGCCGGCAATACCGCCGATGCCTGCTCCAATTAAAGCTCCAGGCACCGCCATAACTCCACCAAACATTGCTCCAATAGAGGCTCCTGCCAGGGCGCCTGTTCCGGCTCCCGCTATCTTCCAGGCACCGGATTCCCCGTATGCCGCCGCTTCTTCTTCATTTTCAGACTTATAGGCCTTATAAAAATCTATTCCTCCGCTGACAACGGAGGCTCCTCCGGCAATAGCGCCGGCTGTGGCGCCGGCGCCAAGAAGCGCAGCGGAACCGCCAGACATTGCTCCTGCCATATCGCCAAAATACATCCCTGCCGTACTGCTGCCTCCCGACAGTCCATACCCTGCATTCGCCAGAAGTCCCATAATCCCTGAACCCCTGACCATTGCATTTCCGGTTGACCCCATAAGGGAACTGGCTATCGACTTCCCGACAGAACTTCCGGCCAACATCTTCCCTGCGCCAATCAACGGCCCGGCCATCTTCATCAGCAGGGCGGCAGAAAAGAGGGAAGACAAATCTGCGGCTTCTCCGCCTGGCAGTAATTTCCCTGCACTGGAAAGCAGGTTCTGAAACGCCTCCCCCAGCTTCGAGGTAATGGCGCTTACATCAAAACCTTCTGAAAATCCCCTGGCAAAGGAAGCACCGATACTTGCCCCTTCATCCAGAGTTCCGGACAAATCAATACCCAAAAGCGCCATAACACCTGTTTTCAGTCCGGTTCCAAGGCCAGCTCCAATATCCCCGGCAATCTCCGCAACTTTTGCTTTTCCGGCGGAACTCCACCAGTCACTGAATGGCTCTATGATAATATCATCCCACAGGATTTTCGCTTTCCCGAAGAAATCCGCATCTTTCCACTCCTCTGACTCTACAATTTCATCCAGCTTACGCCGGGCGGCGTCCACCTGTCTGTCCACAAAATCCATCAGACTCTCCAGCGCTTCCTCCACCATGGGCATGGCGTCTGTCAGCCATTCCGCAACTCCCCGGACATAAGGCGCAATCCTTTCCCCAAAGGACAGTTTCACCTCATCCACCGCACCCTGAAGGAGCGTAATGGAGCCATCCAGGTTATCCATCATGCTTTCTGCCGCCTCGCCGGCCGCGCCATCCGCATGGTTGACCGCAGATGACAGATTCTCATAATCTTCTGCCGTGGCGTCCAGGATTGCCAGAAATTCCTTCTGGGCATCCGCACCGGCTATCGTATTTGCAAGATTTGCTTTCTGCTCCTGGGTATAACCTGCGGTAGCAGTACGAAGTTCCTGTATCATATTCCCAAATCCCCTGGCTGACCCGTCCGCCTTGAAATATGCAATTCCAAGGCCGTTCAGAGCGTCTGCCGCGCCGTCTACATTGGTGGAAAGCCTGGTGAAGATGGCATTCAGGGCAGCGCCGGATCTGGCGCCGCTGCTTTGGGCGCCGGCCATCAGCCCGGCGGCAAGAGCCACATCCTCCATGGAGTAGCCCAGCATACCGGCCATGGCTCCGACAGTCTGAAAGGTTTCCGTCAGCAGTGCTACATTCGTACCGGACTGGGAGGACGCTGCTGCCAGCACATCGGCAAAATGCCCTGCTTCACCGGCTTTCATCCCGAAATCAGACAGAACATCCGCCACAATATCAGAGGTCTGGGCAAGGTCTGCTCCGGAGGCTGCCGCCAGGTTGAAAATTCCTTCCATGGCATCCAGCATATCCCCTGCTTCCCATCCGGACATGGCCATAGCCTGAAGGGCTTCTGCCGATTCTGCCGCAGTAAATTTTGTGGTTGCCCCCAGTTCCCTTGCCTTATCTGTCAGTCTGCCCATGTCAGAAGCAGCAGCGCCGCTTACGACTTCCACCTGGGACATGGCAGCCTCAAATCCGCGGAAGGCATCAATTGTATCCGCCAGCTCAAAACTCACATCAAATACCTCACCGACCTGAAGCACCGGATCTTTCAGAAGATTCACGATTCCCTTCACCGGAGCTGTCACAAAATCCGCAGCTTTCAGCACGAACTCGTATTTTTCCTTCATCCATCCGGACAGGTTTTTCTGAATCTTTTCCGCAAAACGGTCAAATTTTGATACCTTATCCCCGGCTTCCTCAGATGCAGCCCCCGCCTGCCTTGCCGCAGTTCCCACGCCTGCAAAATTACGGATAACTCCTGAAAGTGCCGCTTCGGTTTCATTCAGGGAATCTATGGCAACTTCAATCCGTATTGTTTCAGCCATCTTCTTCACTCCTTTCCGGGGGACGCAAGGCTATCTGCATGGAAGCCAGCAGGAATTTCTGTACGCCCCTGCTTTTTCTGTAGAATTCATCCGGCGTTATGCCGGTTTTCTGGAAGATATGATGGAGCAGGCAGGCTTTGCCCCGGCCTCAATCAGTTTTTTGCCACTTCCTCCAGATTCGTATCCGCATAACCGCTTAAGCTGTCTATAGCTTCCAGCACCCGGTCTTTTTCTCCTGCCTTTAACGAATATTCAATAACGTCAAGCCCGTTCATCACAGGCAGTCCCATGGATTTTAAGGATTCCCATACCTTCCGGTTATCCCAGAGTTTTTCCCTGTCCTCCATAACGGTTGCCTGATAAATCAGAGAAGCCCGGTATCTTACGGCATTCGTTTCTTCCGGCACTTTCATGCCCAGTCTTTTATTGCGGACAAATCTGGTATTTTTCTTCTTGCATCTTTCATATTCATCTTCCGATAAAGGCCGGATATGGAATGCAAAAAACAGTTTTCCGTCCCGGATAATCTCAAGTTTCTGTTTTTCTGTCTGTGCATACCCGGCGGCGTGAATCAGGCCCTGAATAAAATCTTCTTCATTGCCCCTTATCATTTCCAAATCCTCATCCTCTGTAAAATCCACTTCTCTTACTGCTTCCTCTGCAGATTCCATATTCATGACAACGCCGCTTTCTTCCGTGGTTACTCCTGGTATAAATTTGCTCTGTTCCATCTTATTTCCTCCTGTTTAACTGAAAAGTTTTCCTGTTTCTTCTTATACAACCGTAAGCTGCTGCTGAAGGGCAGGCGGACGGTTTACAAACAGGTTCCAGTTCCGCTTGATAACATCCCCCACAGTAAGATTCTGAATATCAATCTGGCCGGAAGGAATACATTCATCATATACCACGGTCTCCGTAGAGCCATTTCTTCCCATCAGAGTCCCTTTGAATCCCCACACCGGCATGATCTGAGTCTCCATTGCCTCCATCAGCTCAATGATAAACTGATCATCTTCTATCACCACCTGGGACATGGTGAGACTTACGGAAAAGGTATTGGACGTCTCATGCTCCTGTGCGTCCCCCATAACCGAATATTTGGCATTGTTATACGTTACGCTGGAAGCAAAGGAATCCACTGTGGCAAGCAGCACTCCGTCTTTGCTGTAAATCAGACCGTCTTTTCCGGTTCTTGCATGTCGGGCATCCCCGGCCGCCTTTACATTTCTCATTTTTATATCCATTCCTTTCGCTTCGCTCAGGCACAAAACGTTATGAAAATGTTTTCCTGAGCTTATTTTTTCTTTATAATTCTTCTTGTAGGGAACTCGGTATACTACAAATCACGGGGAGATGAGTGGGCTGTCCGGCTTGCCGGATGACCGTATTTTTATATGTGTAGTACGCCTTTTCAAGCACAAATAAGTGTGACTTCGAGCACGTAATCTTATCTTTGTATAAACAATCTTCGTTTATGGCTTAGGCGTTCAGTCAATGCCGTCTCTCCCTATAATCTTTAGTGAACCTGTCGGTTCTGAAAGGAGTCCCTATGGCTTTAAAAATCGTGTACAAAATCTGCTGTGGCATTGATGTCCACAAAACTTTTGTAGTCGCCTGCATTGCCTCTACTGACAAGCACGGCGTTACCACTTACGAGAGCCACCGTTTTTCTACCTACACGAAGGGTCTGAAAAATTTGTTACACTGGCTACTCGAACATAACTGCAACGACGTTTGTATGGAATCTACTGGTAAATACTGGATCCCTGTTTATAACATTCTGGAAAAAGAATGCTTTATTGTCCTTGCACATCCTAAATACGTTAAGGCTATCCGTGGAAAGAAAACTGACAAGAAAGATGCCAAATGGATTGCTGACCTGTTCAAGCATGATCTTGTTGCCGGAAGCTTTATGCCACCCGCTGACATCCGCCAGCTCCGTGACCTTATGCGTTACCGTTTCAAACTGACCTGCTTTCAATCAAGCGAAAAGAATCGTTTGCAGAACTGTCTCACGGTTTCCAATATCCAGTTGGGAAACGTTGTTTCGGACACCTTCGGCAAATCTGCTCAGGCGATACTGGATAAACTCTTGAAAAATCCCGCAGATACTTCCTTTGACCTTGAACCTCTCGTTTACAAAAGTTTGAAAAAGAAGCTCCCCGAACTTCGCGATGCCATCGATGGCTGTATCACTCCAGAACAGGCTGGTAAACTTAAGGTAATTAAAGATCATTATGAAAACCTGGAATCCCGCAAAGCAGAGCTTGAAGAACTCATTCTTGCGCTCGCCGCTCCCTATCAGCAGGAACTTACCATTCTTCAAACCGCTCCTGGTATCCGCAGTGATTTCACCGCAATCGGAATCCTTTCCGAAATCGGTACCAATATGGAGGCTTTTCCTTCGGCGAAACACTTATGCTCATGGGCTGGGCTTACCCCAACCAACAATGAAAGTGCAGGGAAGAAAAAATCTGTCCGGGTTTCCAAGGCTGGATGCTATATCAAACCACTTTTAGTACAGTGCGCGAATGCTGTCGTTAAAAGTAATAAGCATCCTGAGATTCGTAACCGTTATCTCCGTCTCAAAAAGCGTCGCGGTCACAAGAAAGCAATCATTGCCATAGCAAGAATGCTTCTGACTGCATTATACCACATGCTTAAGAACGGTGAAAACTATAATGCGGAACTTTACCACAAATCAGATTTACCACCTGTCGACCGTGAAATCACGGTAGAGCAGGCTCTTATCATAGCAAAAAATCAAGGTTATAAGATTAAGTCAGCAACTGCATAACCTTAACATACACGATATTCAATTTTTAAAGCAGCCACCGAAAGATGGCTTGTTTGTGATGCGATTAAGGACATGGATACCCTCTACTTTTCATTTTCAATCTTCTACCTCCTGTTATTCATTCGTGCTGAACTGGAACTGATATGTCAGATAGATACGTTCCATGGAATCTTTGTCAGTTACGCTGATATCAAACCATGCGCTGTCCACGTCCGCAGGATATGTACTGCTTTCCGACGCTTTAAACGCCGTCAGTTTGGATTCCTCCACCATGGCTGTGCCAATGTCGTTCATCCTGCTGACAATGGTGCTTCTCCCGTTGCTGTCATTATCCGTTTTCCCCACCAGTTCTTCCACTGCCGCATTCAGTCGTCGGAGCAGTTCAAAACGTGTTGCCACACGCCGGATTTTCTTCCATCCGTCATCCTGATTGTCCGCCGGTGTAATCAGCGTGTTGACTGCATTATCAATCCAGACTTTCTTCTCTCTGTTATGACTGAACACAATACAGCCTTTTTTACTTTCTGCATGAATCATCTGCGAATTTGTAAGTTTCTCCAGAATTTCTGTAAATCCTTCCACCACAGTATGGGTCAGGGACTGGCCGGAAGGGGTTGCTCCAATCATGCCGGCAATACGTGCTGCTGTCCGGTAACCGTCAATTTCACGCTCCTGCCCATCTTTTCCCAGCTCCATCATATGTGCGTTCAGCACATAGTATATCATAAATTAAGTTGTTGATAGTTTCGGTATCTGGTATAATAGACTTAATAAATATAATTTATGGAGGCTGATTATGCCAGCGTTATCTTATAGCATTACAATATCAGATGAAGAACGTGATTACCTAAAATCATTGATAAAAGCCAGAACTATCCAGGCGCAGGTTGTTGACCGTGCCCGAATATTGCTATGGAAATCCGAAGCCAGGACAGACAAGGCTATCGCAGACGGCCTGGGCATTAGTGTGAATACCGTCCGGCGCTGTATTGACCGTTATCTTAACAATGGAATTAACCTTGCCATATTTGATGACGAGCGTTCCGGCAGACCAGTTGAGATTACTGACGATGCAAAAGCATGGATTGTCAGTATAGCCTGCCAAAAACCCTGTGACCCTGGCTATGCTGCAGAATTATGGACACTGGCTGCGTTGCACAGACATATACAGGCATATGCTGAAGAAGCCGGCTATCCACGCTTAAAGACAGTTACCAAACCATGGCTCCAAAAATATCTCAAAAAGATGGATATAAAACCATTCAGGATCAAGTATTATCTTGAACGGAAAGACCCTGATTTTGAGAATAAGATGCATGACGTCCTCCTGGTCTATAAGCAGGTCGAGATGCAGTTTGGCATTGATGGGAATATCATCATACCGGAAAACGGGCATTTGACACATACTGTTTCATATGATGAAAAACCCGGCATCCAGGCTGTTGCCAACAAATATCCCGACCATACCCCGACAGAGGAAAAAGGTTATGTCCGCCGGGATTATGAGTATGTGCGGCTTGGGACGCTGTCACTGCTTGCAGGTATTGACCTTTTGACAGGGGAGGCAATTCCATTGGTCAGCCAGACACACAAAAGTTCTGATTTTATCGAGTTTCTAAAGATTCTTGATGTAAAATATCCGGAGGGTGACACAATACGGCTGATACTGGACAACCACTCAGCCCATACTTCAAAGGAAACCCAACAGTTTCTTGCAACGTTACCCGAAGGCCGTTTTTTGTTTGTATTTACCCCGACACACACTTCATGGCTGAATATGATTGAAAGCTTTTTCAGCAAAATGACAAAGCAGATGTTAAAAGGCATCCGCGTCAATTCAAAGGAGGAACTGTCGGAGCGGATATACCGCTACTTCGATGAGATCAATGCCGATCCAATCGTTTATCATTGGACATATAAAATGGATGAAATTAATCCCGATGAAGCAGCAACTATTTAAACTATCAACAATTTAATATTCGCTATAATAGTTCATCTTTTCATTGTTAAAAGCCGCCGCATGGTTCTGTCTGGTTTCCAGCGGTACCGTATGATTTTCCGCCACTACTGCCTGCACCGGAAGGCCTTCCTCAAACATCCGGTTTACAAATGCCGCCAGAAGCAGATGGATTTCCTGATCCTCCGTATCCACACAGATGGTATTGAACTCCCAGGCTTCTGTCTGTGCAAATCCATTGGAATAATCCTCCGCTGTCACCTGGGGATTACTGCCTCCTGCAAAGGGTTCCTGAGACACAGCCGCAAGCAACGCTTTCTCCTTCCCTTCTTTCAGTTCCCCGTGAAAATGCTCCATGGCATTCAGGGCAGAAACAAGACGTTCCGCCTCACCTTCTCCGGCTGCAAATTCCAGTTTTTCAAATTCCCGCGTCCCGGAATAAATCAGGCATTCCTTCCTGGTACTGTCTGAGAGTTTTTCCCGGACAGATACGGAAAAATCTTTATCTCCCGGATAATTCACGGAAATAACCACCGCCTCCGTACCTTCGGTGTCATGCAGTGCAACAGTTGCCGGCGTGCCTCCATTTCCAATGCGGCAGGCAAGTACCGTCCTGGCACCGCCCTCCAGAGCTTCCCCTATTGCATCTGTAGTCAGCCCGTTTCCAAATATTTTCTCCCATGGCTCCCCGGCTTTCAGCTCCACCACCGTATTCAGGGGGCCGAAATCTGCCCGGAACAGGACAGCGGTAACGCCTTCCAGTATGCCTTCCCCGGATTCCTCTTTTTTCTGAATATTGAAATATGCGCCGGGCCTTACCTTTGTTTCTCCCAGTATAAAAGTTCCTGCCATTCTCTATTCCACCTCTCTTTTCAAAAATGCTTCCACCATCTTTTTTGCCTCAGAAACCGTACATTCTTTTTTCCCTGCTGCTTCCAGTGCCGCCAGCACGCATTCCTTTCTTGTATGGAACATGTTTTTCGCACTGTCCGCCAGTTCTTCTGCACTGTACACTGATTCAACCGGCAGTTTTTTCTTTTTCAGTTCTGCCTTTTCCGCAGATTCCGCGGAAGATACCTTTTTCTCCGCTGTCTTTTCTGCTGCCATACTGATTCCTCCTTATTCATAATGAAATTTTCCCTGCAGCAGCCGGCGCTGCTCTGGCCGATACCGCAGGAGGCCGTAATGTCCGGTAAATACAAGCTGCCCCTCTTTCAGATCATCCGCCCGGTCATGCACGGAAAGCCCTTTCAGAAACATGGGGGACTGGTCCGGAAGAATAAGTTCCCCGTCCAGAGACATCCGGTTTGCCATGGAAACTGCCAGTTTCATCCTGCTTTCATGAGACGGGCTTATAATGTGAACGGCAATTTTGCTGTCCATCCATACCACCGTATTGGTTTCTTCCGCTTTTTCCAGTGTGTCCGGTCTGCAGTAAATCACCGGCTGCGTTTCCGTAACTTCTGTGATTTCTCCCATACTGTCACAGCCCATAACAAGACATTCCGGATACAGCGATTTCAGATATCTTCCTGCTGCAGCCACCGGATCCGGGTCTGCGCTTTCCTGCCAGGGGTACTCCAGAATTTCAAAGCGGATTTCACGCCTGATTGTCAGGCTGCTCTTTTCCTCCTCTGCGGTAACTCCGTCCGTACGCAGCCAGACAAAACAGCAGGGATTTCCGCCTTCCGGTTTCAGGATAACGTCCCGCAGACGGTCTCTTACCAGCGTTTCCAGGGCCTCCGGCATGACCTCTGCGGTATTCTGGCAGAAGAATGACACCGACAGGATACCGGCGCTGTGCTTCTCCTCGCCTGCCTGGAAATCCAGACTGTAAATCAGCTCCGGATACGGAATATCTGCAAATCTTTTATGGATTAGTTCTTCCAGTGTCACCGGATTTCCCTCCTTCCATTTGAGGAATCCCATCCCCTTCTCCGCTGCCTCCTGCAATACCGTATTCCCGTATTTCCAACAGTTCTTTCGACCACCGGATTTCCCACTGGCCTTCTGCTGCCTCAGACACCGGGATAACAAAATAATTTATCATAGTCCCGATACCCGAATGGTACTGTACTGTGAGCTGTTCTTCCGTTGCCGACGTCACAAAGCCGGATTTTCCTTCCTCCCAGGTACGATGCCTGCCCCAGAGCAAATCTCCTCTGCCAATCAGAGACAGGTCAAAAGCAGCTATTGCTTTTTCTGTTATCAGCATCCCCTGTCCCCCTCCTTTCTGTGTGCTGCCGGTATGATTTACTGTAAAGTAACCGTACCGTGTATGTTTCTTTCATGGCTCAGTCACATAGTAGCACTTCTTTTCCGGACAATCCGGACATTGCGGACAAACTTTCATAAATTTCAGATATTGTAACAGTTCAGAATTTTGTTGCAATTTCAGATTATCGTGCTATAATAATTGTTATGGAAGCATAGCTCAGCCGGGATGAGCGTTCGCCTCACACGCGAGAGGTCATGGGTTCGAGCCCCATTGCTTCCATTTTTTGCACAACAAAACAACCAGGTCCCTCATAAATGAGGGACCTGGTTGTTTTGTTGTGCCGAGTGCTGTCACACAATGACATTTTCCTCCTGCACGAGTGCGCATATTATTTTTTTACAGTTCTATATCAGAAACCATTTCCGCAGCTTTCCCTTTTCTTCCTGCACCTTCTGTACCAGTGTCTGATACAGCTTTTCTACGGAGCGAAATTCTTCTTCTGTGATTCCCTGACGGGAAAATGCCGATTTCTGGAGCAGAAACATGCCCCGCTCCCAGTCCATGCCCGGCAGCTTTTCTTCCAGAAAGGCCGCATATTCCAAATCTCCCGTTTCTGTTTTCTGTTCCAGATTCAGAGCTTTCAGCAGGGGTTTCATGGCTTTTCCCAGGGCAAGGGCGCCCTGCGCACGGTCTTCCTGAAAGAAAGCGGCCCGCCGCTTCTTCTGTCTGCTCTTTTTCCGGCACCACAGCAGGAAAAACAGAATACCTGCTATGGTCAGGAAGGCTGCGGCAATCATTGCGACTTTCTGCCCTTTTCTGTCCGTTATGGATGATTTCTCCGGTTTTTGAGAATTTCCGGTATCTGCAGTATCTTTCTGCCGCTCGGAAACCTTTTCATTCAGGCGTTCTTCCTGCTGCTGATTCCGGACAGGCTGCTCTTCCGGAAGCTCAGGCTCCTCCAAAAGCTGTTCTTCCTGGTTTTCACTGAATTCTTCCTGCTGATTCAGCTCCTGCAGGGCGTCTTTCATATCTCCTTCCGTTTCCACTTCTGCCAGCAGGCCGGTATAGGAGGGCGGCGTCATTTCCATGGGAAGAAATCCCAGTCCTTCCTGAAAAATTTCTGTCCAGGCATGGCCCCGGCGATCCGTCACCACAGCAGTCCAGGTGTTGCTTCCGTCTTTATTCTTTTTGAAATCATCCGGAAATACAATATATCCGCTCACATACCGGGCCGGAATGCCGCACATACGAAGAAGCAGCGTTCCTGCTGTGGCATAATGCACACAGTATCCCTTCTTCTGCTCCAGCAGGAAATATTCTGCAAAATCTTTCCCTTCCGGCACAGGATCCAGCTCCCAGCTGTAATACGTATCCTCCCACATCCGGTTCCGTACCTGCCAGACCATGCCCACAGGCTCTCCGGCATAATTCCCCTGAGAAACCGCTTCCTCGTAAACGTCAAAATCCATATAAAAGGTGTCAAAGGCCTGTTTGCCGATTTCATCGGCCAGCTCCCGCAGACGTTCCAGGCCCTGTTCCGGCAGCCGGGTATATGATTTCCCTACATAAGACTGATAGGACTCCCATATTTCCTCCGAAGGATTTTCCTTCCCGTATGCAGCAGCCCCATCCCTCTGCCAGCTTTGTAAGGTCAGAAAGCTCTCCCACTGAAATTCCTGCTGTTTCCGGGGAGCCAGGGCACCGTCCCCCGCCATATTCTGTTCTTCCGGAATCCTGGAATAATAGGGCGATAAGGTATAGCCTTCCGCAGGCTCTTTCAGTTCCATGGTTACCTTCCGGCATTCGGGCCCGTCTTCTTTCTCTGACCATTTTTCCAACTTCTCATATGGAAAATTCTGAACCGCCTCCTGGCAGTCCCGGACTGACTTTCCCAGGCTCCCGGCCCAGTCGGAAAACTCCTGCCGGGATACTCCTTCCCAGCTTTCCCCGTTGTAGCCCCCTCCGATAAATCCCCGGATATAAACAGGCTGTTCCGGCAGGCTGTCCACCGTTATCTGAAATACTTCCGCCCCGGTCTGTCCGGGCGCCTCATTCCCCAGAACAACTTCCGACTGAATCCTGTTCCTGAAAAAAATCTGCCCGTCTTCCAGCTGCCTGACCCTTTCCAGGATTCTGTTTTCCAGATGTAACTGGCGTTCCAGCCAGGACTCGTGGTACGAATCAAACATCTGCTCTGCCTTATCACTGCCGGAAAAAGCAACGGCAATTCCAAGAATCAGCCCCATGCCTGCAACCATTGACAGCATTCCTTTTTTCCCCGGCTCCATCTGCAATGCCAGAAATCCGGCCAGTACCAGAAACATGCCTCCCCCATAAGGCGATTTGCCCACCGGAAATCCGGCGGCTGCCATCAGCAGCGGCAGACACAGGGCCGACAGGTTTCGGCCCCTTTTCTTCCTGGCACAGGATACCAGCAGTACCTCCGCAAAACCCATACACAGACACAGCAGCAGAAACACCCGTTCCGCTCCCCGGCTGTTTTCTTCCACAGGCCACAGCAGGAAATCTGTTCTCTGGTATTGATTTATCTGCTCAATCATACGATTGGCCAGCTCTTTTCCGCCTTCCGCCAGGACAGCATACTCACGCATTGTCACAGAAGCCATAAAAAGAAAAAACACAAGACTCAGGAAAATCTTCTGCTTTTTTCCCAGATACAGAATTTCCAGGCAGAGAGAAAGCATACCGGCAATCAGCACCAGCAATCCCGGCGGAATCTTCACTGCCAGCAGATTCCGCCCCCACAGAAAGGCTCCCAGCAATACCGGAAACAGACAGATTCCCCTGTAAATCCGAAGAACCGCCGGTATTTTCTTCCCTTTGTTCTCTGCCAAGCTCTCTGTCATTTCTTCCGCCCTTTCTGCATGTTGTCCGGTACCACAGATTTCCCCGGAAATTCCCGCCCATACGTTACACGGTCAGTTCCAGCTCCAGTAACTGTTTCTCCACCTGTTCCGGTATCATTTGGAGCAGAAATCTGTCATTTGCATATAATTCCAGTTCCTGTTTCCAGAGAACTGCCGACGCATAAGGTTCTCCTCGAAACTCCTGTTCATATTCCTGGGGAAACGGACAGCGTCCTGTCCTGTGCCGGAGAATTTCAGTCCAGAACTCCGTTACATCCTCCGGTTCCCGGATGGCCTTACGGTACAGCCGCCTGCTTTCCTTCTCATACCACACCAGATAATGAAAACATTCCTGCTCCAGCAATCCCTGGGAAATGGTGTGCAGAACCTCCCAGTAGGCAGTCCCTGTCTTTCTGTTCATGTTCTCCGTTTCGGCATCCAGAAAAATCACCACATTACAGCCCATGGGCATACTCATTTCCGATACAATCAGTTCTTCATTTTTTGCCGACAGCTTCCAGTGAATCCGGTTCATCCGGTCTCCCTGACGGTATTCCCGCAGTATCAGAACTTCTGCAGGGTCGTCGCCTCCTGTCCTGGGATGATACCAGGAACCGTCCGACAGAAACAGTCTGGTGCGGACTCCCACTTTAATATTGGTTTCATAGCAGGAGGGAAACACCATAAACTGCAACGTTTCCTTCCATCGTTTCTTCAGCCGGAACAGGCCCAGGCAGTCATAGCAGAAACATTTTCCGCACTCCGCCTGCCACAGGCCGAATTCCGGATTCCGGAATACTCCCGTCAGCTCCGCCTTCCCTCTGGCAGAAATACTGCCGGCAAGGCTGATTTTACGGACTTTTCCGTTTCCTTTGTTTTTCAGAGCAATTTTCATACGGATTCCCGGCAGATAAAAGGGACTTTTGTTCTCAAGACAGAAACGGACTCGGTAATCCCCTGTTTCCGGCCAGGGTGAGACCAGAATTCTGCCCTCCAGATGTTTCCTTACGGAGCACAGCATACATAAGAAAAAAGGCGGCAGCAGCATTGCCGCCCCGGCCAGTATCAGAAGTCCTCTGCTCTCATAAAGAACCGCCATATAAATCAGGCCTGCCGCCACAGGCACATACAGACAAAAATTTCTCATAACCCCATCTTACCTCACCGTTCCCGGCGGGGATATTTCTTTCAGTATTTCCCCTAAAATCTGTTCCCCGTCCATATGGGCTGTTCTTGCTTTTGCATTCAGCATAATTCTGTGGACACAGACGCACAGAAACACATCCCCGATATCTTCCGGCACCACGTAATCCCTCTGCCTTAAAAATGCAAGGGATTTCGCCATCTGTAAAATATGAATGGCCCCTCTTGGGCTGATGCCCAAATCTATCATGGAATGGGTTCGTGTCCGGTGTACCAGCTGTCCCACATACCGGTAAATTTCCTCCTGGACAAACACCTCGTCTGCCTTTTTCTGCATGTTAAGCAGCACTTCCCTGGAAATCACCGGCTGCACCTCTTCCCTGAGCTGTCTGCCTTTCAGAATACTGATTTCATCCTCCATATCGGGATAGCCCAGCCGCAGGCAAATCATAAACCGGTCAAGCTGGGCTTCCGGCAGCATCCAGGTTCCGGCGCTTCCAAAGGGATTCTGGGTAGCGATTACAATAAAGGGGCTGGGAACTTCCCGGCTGACGCCGTCCACCGTCACTTTCCGTTCCTCCATCACTTCCAGAAGGGCAGACTGGGTCTTTGGAGACGTCCGGTTAATTTCATCCGCCAGGAGCAGGTTGCACATAACGCTTCCGGGCTGATAGGCAAACTGCCCCGTCTCTTTCTGATAAATGGAAAATCCCACCAGATCAGAAGGCAGCACATCCGGGGTGAACTGTACCCGGTTCTGCCGCAATGACATGGATTTGGACAGAGCCATGGCAAGGGTGGTCTTTCCCACTCCCGGAATATCATTCAGCAGAATATGGCCGCCTGCCAGAACAGCCGCTACGGTCTTT
This sequence comes from Lachnospiraceae bacterium JLR.KK002, assembly GCA_036941025.1. Lineage (NCBI taxonomy): Bacteria > Bacillati > Bacillota > Clostridia > Lachnospirales > Lachnospiraceae > Lachnospiraceae bacterium JLR.KK002. The sequence goes on along the minus strand of JAYMNP010000001.1, from coordinate 688,840 downwards.
ACAATACAGTCGTCTTTTCCGACAACCGCTTTCTTTACTTCATGAATCACTTCAAATGCGGGAATCTGCTCTTTATATGTCTCTGTTTCTGTTATTCTGCCCATTTTTACGCCCTTTCTTCCTGCCGGAACTCATGCCGGACGGTCAGCGGCTTTTCATCCGCTTGATCACCTTCAGTCTGGTAAATTCTTCCCGCTCTTTTTCCTCCAGAGCGCTCTGAATGCTTTTGGTCAGCATTTCATATCTGGGAATGGTAATATTCTGCAAAGCGTTGGCCCGTTTCTGAGTCTTCTTGATATTATAGGCAAGACGATAGGCAGAAGTCTCAATCTGGGCCAGACGTATGGTCAGTTCCTTCACCTTCTGGAACTGCTCACATGCTTCGTCCAGGGACATCTTGGTGCCGTAAAAGGGATAGGTGGGCTTCATCTCCTGTTTCTCATATTCCACCTTGGGAATCTCGGTTCCCATAACGCTCCGGCGCTTAATGGAAATGGAATTTTCCACCGGTACGTTCCTGCTTAAGACTTCCACTTCATGTATGCCCATCTGTATATTGGCTTTCTGCAGAGCCTGATAGGCACTGGTAAAGGTCACGTCAATTTCCCGCTGAATATCCGTGGCCTGTTCTATCAGATCCATCAGTTCACGAATCAGAATATTCCGTTTCTTATCCATCAGCTCATAGCCCTGCCGGGACAGGGCCAGAGAATTTTTGGCAAGTATCAAATTACCTTTGGTTGGAAATGTATTCGGGTCCATTCAGGTCACCTCACCAGTGTTTTTCTAATATTTTCGTGTCAATCCGGTCTAATTCTTCTTTGGGCAGGATATGCAGCAGACGCCAGCCGATATCCAGCGTTTCTTCTATGGTACGGTTCTCGCTGTCCCCCTGAGCCACAAATTCCTGCTCAAATTTCACGCCGAACTGAAGATATTTCTTATCTGTCTCCGAAAGCTCATCCTCGCCGATTACACTTGCCAGATCCCTTGCCTCCCCCACACGGGCATAGGAAGAAAAGAGCTGGTTTGCCACATCCTGATGGTCTTCTCTGGTATATTCCGCACCGATTCCGTCCTTCATCAGACGTGACAGAGAAGGCAGTACGTTGATGGGAGGATAAACATTTTTCTGATGAAGGGAACGCTCCAGCACGATCTGTCCCTCAGTAATATATCCGGTCAGATCCGGAATAGGATGGGTGATATCGTCATTTGGCATGGTGAGAATGGGAATCTGGGTTACGCTTCCCTTCCGGCCCTGCACAATTCCGGCCCTCTCATAAAGGGTGGCCAGTTCACTGTAAAGATATCCGGGATAGCCCTTCCGGCTGGGAATCTCCCCTTTGGAAGCGGACACCTCACGCATGGCTTCCGCATAGGAGGTCATATCCGTCAGAATTACCAGAATATGCATACCTTTCTCAAAAGCCAGATATTCTGCCGCTGTCAGCGCCACTTTGGGCGTAATCAGACGTTCCGCCACCGGGTCGTTGGACAGATTCAGGAACATGGTCACATGGGAGCTTACGCCGCTGTCTTCAAATTTCCGGCGGAAGAATTCCGCCACATCGTATTTTACACCCATGGCTGCAAATACAATGCCGAATTCCTCGTCAGAGCCTTCTCCCAGGGAGGCCTGCTCCACAATCTGTGCTGCAAGCTGGTCATGGGGCAGTCCGTTTCCTGAGAAAATAGGGAGTTTCTGTCCCCGGATTAACGTAGTCAGACAGTCAATAGCAGAAACTCCGGTCTGAATATAATTTCTGGGATATTCTCTGACACAGGGATTTAATGGCAGTCCGTTTACATCCAGCGTTACTTCCGGATTGATTTTTCCAAGACCGTCAATGGGCTCCCCCAGCCCGTTAAAGGTACGTCCCAGAATATCCAGAGACAGACCGATTTCCATGGGATGTCCGCTTAATCTGGTGTGAGTGTTTTTCAGAGACATTTCATCTGTATTGTCAAATACCTGGATAACCGCCTTGTCTTCGTTCACCGCAATAATTCTTCCCTTTTTCCGGAGGCCGCCTTCCACCACGAATTCCACCATCTCTTCGTAAAAAGCATCCCGCACCCCTTCCAGTGCAATCAGGGGGCCATTGATTTCACTTAATCCTAAATATTCAATTGACATATCCACCCTCCTATGCATTGGTTTCCAGCAGGCGACGGTAGAACATGTCAATCATCTGCCGGTATTCTTCGAATTTATACAAATCCTTATTTGCCACATCGTATTTGATGGCAATGATTTTTTCAAAAATCCTGTCCTCCCGCAGCAGCGCCATGGGCATTCCCATTTCAATAAGTTCCCTGCATTTTTCATAGAGATACAGAATAACTTTCATCATCTGGAGCTGTTTTTCCAGAGGGACAAAGGTATCTTCCGCATGGAATGCATTCTGCTGCAGGAATCCAAGGCGTATCACCCTGGCAATCTCCAGAATCAGCTTCTGGTCGTCAGGCAGCACATCGCTTCCGATTAATTTTACAATTTCATTCAGGCGGCTTTCCGTGGTGAGAATATTCAGCAGTTCATTCCGGCAGGGAATGTAATCCGCACCCACATTGGTCACATACCAGTCCTCCAGGTCATTCAGATACTCTGTATAGCTGGTGAGCCAGTTGATGGCAGGATAATGCCTCGCATAAGCCAGAGACTTATCCAGCGCCAGGAAACAGCGTACAAACCGCTTGGTATTCTGGGTGACAGGTTCGGAAAAATCCCCGCCCTGGGGAGAAACCGCACCGATAATCGTTACGCTTCCGTCGGTTCCGTTCAGATTCTCCACATACCCGGCCCGCTCATAAAATGCAGACAGACGGCTTGCCAGATAAGCCGGGAACCCTTCTTCTGCCGGCATTTCTTCCAGTCGCCCGGAAAGTTCCCTCAGAGCCTCCGCCCACCGGGAGGTGGAGTCTGCCATAATAGCCACATGATAACCCATATCCCGGTAATATTCCGCCAGCGTCAGTCCCGTATAGATACTTGCCTCACGGGCCGCCACCGGCATATTGGAGGTATTGGCAATCAATGTGGTCCTGTCCATCAGAAGATTTCCGGTTTTGGGGTCCACCAGATGAGAAAACTCCTCCAGCACGTTGGTCATCTCATTTCCGCGCTCTCCGCAGCCAATGTAGATAATAATATCTGCGTCCGACCACTTGGCAAGCTGATGCTGGGTCATGGTCTTACCTGTTCCGAATCCTCCCGGAATGGCTGCGGTTCCGCCCTTGGCAATGGGGAACAATGTATCCAGAATACGCTGTCCCGTCACCAGAAGACGGTCTGCCGGATAGCGCTTCCGAATGGGTCTTGGAATACGGATGGGCCACTGCTGGGTCATAGTAAGCTCCTTCTCCTCTCCATCCTGCGTGCGGATAACCGCCAGTGTCTCCTCTATGGTATAAAATCCGTCTTCCGCAGTCCTTACCACGGTTCCCTCCGCATCCGGCGGCACCATTACTTTATGTACAATAGCAGGTGTTTCCGGCACTTCCGCAATTACGGTCCCACCAATTACCATATCCCCCGGCTTTACGGTGATTTTCGCTTCCCATTTTTTCTCCCGGTCCAGCAGGTCCACATTGACGCCTCTGGGAATATAGGATCCGGACTGCTGCCCGATTAACTGGAGGGGACGTTCTATTCCGTCAAAAATATTGGTGATAATTCCCGGTGCAAGGGTCACGCACAGCGCCCTTCCCGCCCCTTCCACCAGTTCTCCGGGCCGCAGTCCCGTGGTTTCCTCAAACACCTGGACAGTGGTCTGTTCTTTTGTCAGACCGATTACTTCCCCTACCAGACGGTGTTCGCCCACATAGACCATCTCTGACATTTTAAATCCCAGGTTGCCCTTTATAGTAATAATCGGCCCGTTGATTCCATATATTTTACCTGTTATATTCATAGATAAGTCTCCTCCTGCTCTAATTTCGTCACAAAGGATTCATCAATCAGAATATTTCTGGAACGGATAACTGCCCGGATTCCTCCGACGAAATCCATGGTGCTGACGGTCAGTTCCGCCCCCGTCTGTTTTTCCAGTTCTTCCTTTTTATCTGCATCGGAGGGATTGATATAGATAATGACCTCTTCTGTACCCGCAACTTCTTTTGCCATTCTGATTTTTGCAGTCAGATAACCCCGGTATTTTTCCGTCTGCTGATACTCTGCCAGCAGCTCCCGCACCTGGTCCATCAGTTTTTTCTTCCATTCCTGTTTGCAGTTGTCCAGAAGCCTTTTCTGGCGTATGGATTCCTCCGATACCCTTTTTCTTACCTGCCTGCGGATTTTGATTTCTTCTATCTGGAACTTGTGTTCCATCTCCGCCTGCCTGCTGTTCCGGTACTCCTCCAGATCTTTCTCACAGGATTCCCGGTATTCCTGAATCAGTGCCTCGCTTTCACTGTTCGCCACATTGATGGTAAACTTCTGAAACACTTCCAGCTTTTCCTTTATCTGCATTCCTTTCCCTCCCGCCTACAGTTTCAGCCCAATGGCTTCACTGACATAATCTGTAATGAAATTCTCATTCCGGCCGGTCCCATGGCGGTCCGGAATTTCAATCAGAAGGGGCAGCCGCCGGTTCAGCTTCACATCGTCAATCAAATCCGGAAATTCCCTGCCGAACTTCTCCGTCAGCAGCACAATTCCGATTTCCTTATCCTGAAACACCGCATCCAGCGCGTCTTTCAGTTCCTGACGCTCATGGACCACAACGCCTTCCACACCGGCCAGCCGCATACCCGTCCAGGTATCCTTATTATCACTGATTAAATACATTTTCATGGCCCGTCTCCTGCATTTATCCAAGTATGGAAAAGGAAATCAGCAGACCATAAAGGGCAATGGATTCTGCCAGCGCCACGAAAATCAGGGCTTTACCCATAATACCGGAGTCTTCGCTCAAAGCGCCCAGAGCCGCGCTTGCCGCACTTGCCACCGCAATACCTGCGCCAATACAGGAAAGGCCTGTGGACAGCGCTGCTGCCAGATAACGCCAGCCCTCCACACTTGCCACTGCTTCCGCCACCTCTCCGGCAGCCTGTACATCTCCTTTAAACAGGAGCACATCCGCTACCAGAACCGTACCGAAGAAAAAGAAAATATTGCTGGCCAGGGCTGCTTTAAAGCCTCCCTCTTTCCGTTTGCTGAGTAAAAATCCGCCTACGGGAATAATCATGCTGCAAAGTAAAATCACCACTAATATAATTTTTGTTATCATTTTCATATCCTCCTACTGTTCTCTTTTCTTAAATGAAACAAATGGTTTTCCATTTCCTGTATAAAAACGGCTGAACATTTCGTAATATTCCAGACGAAGCACCTGAATTCCCACAACCAGTCCTTCCAGACAGGCCACCAGAATATTCCCCAGTACAATAATCACCCAGTTGGGATTTCCTTTTTCCAGACCTGCAAGGGTCATCACTACCCCCATCATGCCTGCATGGCTCAGTGCAAAAGCGCCCACACGCACAAAGGAAATGGTGTTGGTGGCATAACTCAGCACCACGTCAAATCCTTCCACCAGCGCTTCCACAAAGAACATCACCTTGCTGCCCTCCGGGAAAATCCGGCTCTTTTTCTCCACCAGATGGCTCAGGGGCTCTTTCATCAGAATGGCAATCAGGGGAATTCCCACTGCAATTCCAATCAGAATCGTGGCCGGAAGTCCGTTTCCTGTGGCAAAGAGCAATACACAGATTACCACAAATCCATAGCAGATCAGCCCGGCCAGACCGCTCTGATTAAACAGCAGCCTTCCGTATTCTTTCGCCCGGACTGCATTAATCATATTCAGCACCATGGCAACCAGGATTAATCCGGCGCCGAATCCGATGGCCAGCATCAACGTGGTCATAATATTATCCATGGGCTTCATCCACAGCGCCGGTATGGTCTCCTCAAATCCAAAGAAACTTCCGTACAGAAATCCGAAGATGACAGACCAGACTCCTGCCACGGCCACAATGCCTGCAAGACGCATATTTTTGAACTTATAAAGAAGTATTCCTGCCACAACCAGACATGCCCCCTGTCCCACATCTCCAAACATAACCCCGAACATAAAGGTGTAGGTCAGCGCAATAAACATGGTAGGGTCCATCTCGTTATAGGCGGGAAGCCCGTACATTTCCACAAACATCTCAAAAGGTTTCAGAATTCCGGGATTTTTCAGCCTGGTGGGAGGTCTGCTGCTGAGATCATCTCCCGGTTCTTCTTCCACACAGTTGATTCTCTCGTCCATGGCGATTTCCCGCTGGAGCTTCTCCGCATCTCCTTTGGACATCCATCCATACAGAATATAGCGTTCGTCTCCTTCGCTCTGGGACCTGGTACATGCCGCAAATTTGCGTATCTCAAAATTCCTGCAATAGCAGTCCAGACATTCGCAGGCTGCCAGCAGTTCCTGCTCCCTGGCTTTCACCAGTTCCACGGCCTGCATCTGAAGACTTTCCAGCTCCTGCTCCCGTTCTGCCAGAAGTTTTCCTGCCTGTTCAAACGCATGTTTTGGCGTATCTTCCAGGTCTTCCGGCACCTGAATATCCTCAAACTGGAAAGAAGCATACACCGCTTCAATTTCCTCCAGATGGGTATGAGGTACAAAATACACGCCCCACACATATTCGCTGTCATTGTTGCACTCATAAAACAGCGTATAGGGATTGTGGAACACATACTGCTCCAGCTTGTGGTAATTCTCCACCTTAATCCTTCCGAACCGGAAATCAATAAAATGAAAATCCCGCAGCTTGCAGAGTTCAAAATCCAGGCCGATAAAGGGCGCTGTCTGAGCCATCCATTCTCTGAGCTGGCGGATTTTGCCGCTCAGTTCCTCTTTCTTCCGGACGATTTCTTCCAGATGCCCGTAGACCGTAAGAACGATTTCCTCCGCCTGTTCCGGCGTCACCTCCAGATCCGTTTTCCTGGAAGTCTCCAGATACTGTTTCAGTTCTTCCCCCTTACGGGCGGTCTCTTTGTAGAGATTTGTTTCCACAAAGGGACGTACATTTTTCAGGTTATTCAGACTTGTCATTGCATTTTCAAAGTGAATATCGTATTTATCCAGATACAGCTTCACCACCCGGTCAATATCATTCCTTGGCCCGGTAATATGCAACAACTTCATTTTCTCAATCAAAGCGTCTCCTCCGTTCCTTAAATTTTATGTTATCGCACGCAACCTGATGGTTAAGTGCCCGTACCAGGCAAAATCAACTGACGGATATCCCGTGCCGGAACCTGATAGCGTATGCCCTCCAGCGCAGTGGTCAGATGCTCAATCTCCTGTTCCTTCTCATAAAAATAGCAGAATACCGGCGCCATGGAAGCGGGATATTTCCGGCAGATTCTCTGATACATTTTCTCCATCACCTGATGAAAGGAAACCTCATCCTGCATCTTCACCAGAGCATCTCTGCCTTTGAAATACACCGTATCTGCCAGTATCCGGCAGAATTCTTCTGTCTGTTCTGCTTCCAGCAGTTTCCGCCACTCTTTTTTCTTCAGCTTATACTGCACCGGAATCAGCATTTTCTCCAGTTCTTCCGGTTTCTGATGGAAAAACTCTTTGCCCCGGTACATCCACATGATATTCAGCCAGTCAATCTGCGTTCCAAACACTTCCCGCAGCACTTTCCGCATCTGGCTGCCGGAAAATTTGTCAATCTGTTTCCAGACATCCACAAAATAGGATATTTCCACATCCGGAACGGAATCTTTGTACTGGAGCTGGACCTGATACAGCTCCAGCGCTTTTCGCTGCTGACCGTTTCCAAACAGGTACAGCTTCCGGTAATCTTCCAGAATCGAATTATGTATCAGTTCTTCTACCTGTCCCCGGTGCCTGATTTCTTCCCGTCCGCCGTAAATCTTCCCGTAAGATTCCTGTTCTCTCAGAAAACCTATGGTCTCTTCCACCGTCAGGAATTCCGTAATCCGTTCAAAATCTTCTCGTTTTAACAGCCGGCTTCGCATTGCCCGCGTCTTGGTAATCAGCCCGCTGTACTGCAGCAATTCTCCCGCCATGGCTACACCTCTGTTATCCTCTCTACGATTTCCTGCGCAAACCGGCTCAGATTCTTCTCATAATTCTCATTCAGCCTGGTGATTTCTTCCTGATTCCGGGCCGCAAGCTGCTCCGCCTCCTGTGCAGCCTGTTCCTCCAGCCGGGATCTGAGAATTGTCAGCCGGCCTTCCAGTTCTTTTTCCATCTCCATAGCAGAATCTTCCTTTTTTTTTCGATTCTCTTCCTGCAGTTCCTGCCTGCGCGCAGCGGCCTTCTCCATCATTTTTCCTGCCTGTTCTTCGATTTCATAGAGGCCCATAATAATCTCATTCACTTAGTCCATCCTCCCTCCGGAAATACAGTCTCAGGGCAAACTGCTGGTCCCTGCTGCCTCTGACCATGTCAGTGGCCAGGGCTTTTGCGATTTCTTCTATGACTTCTCTGACTGCCTGTCTCGTCTTCCCATCCGGAATCCGGTACATTTCTCCTTTTCCGGAAAACTGGCAGAACATGCGCAGCACATAATCCGACTTTTCTGTCTCTATCAGCATAATAGCGCGATATGCGGTCAGTAACTGCTGGCACAGATATCCGCCCAGAAACATGCCATAAGCTATCTGAGGCATAAGTTCTCCGGGTATCGGCCGTTCTGTTTTGTTCTGTATCTGAAATACGCAGCCTTCTCTGGGAAGGTGGAACATTTTCTGCAGATGTTCCGTATAAAACTGATATCCATGCTCCTCATACATATAATAGCGCATGAATTCCTGCAGCAGTTCCTCGCAGGCTGCCGCCGCATAACCGCTTGCCGCCGCATCCATCCCTTTCATTTCCGAATTGAGATTCCCTTTGATAACGCCCACTGCCACATTATAAATTCCTGTATGTTTCCATTTCTTTTCTTCCAGCTTCATGGAAAGCTCCCGAACAATTCCGTTCAGCCGCTCCAGTTCCGCTTCCATTTTCTTCCGCTGATTTTCCTCTTTCTCCAGCGCCTCATGATATTTCAATGCTTCCCGAATGGGGTTCACAATATCTTCTGCCAGAAAAAAAGGCTTTAATATCAGCTTGAACAGCCTGGCATGATTAAAAATCTCCAGTGTCCGGGTTATATCCTTTATCTGGGTCATGGCAATCCTGACCGTTAAAGGTGAGAGCATCTCCACCATGTCAAACACTTCTTTTCCTGACATGACAGGCATATCCAGTTCGCTGATTAATACAGCCACCGGATAACTGCGTACATATTCCATGGCCTGTTCCGGCATCTGGAAAAATTTACACTCAAACTGTCCCTGAACACACTCCAGCATCCGTTTGTAGCCTTCCATGCTTTTGCTGTCGTAATCCAAAATCACCACTGTCTTCATAACTTTTCTCCCTTCAGGGGAATTCAGACTGCTTCCCTTCCTTTCTTTTCTTATCATTTTGCCTTACCTAAGATTATAACACGCTCTTCTCTATTTTACAAAATTTTTTTCAAAACAATGCGAAACACATACAAGCTGCCCACATATGATACATTGTAATCAAAATATTGGAGGATTTGAACATGAGTGATTTAGCTGCAACAAACTGTGGATGTGGATGCGAAGGAAATAACAATGGAGGCTGCTCCTCTATTATCTGGTTAATTATCCTGCTTTGCTGCTGCGGCGGCGGATGCGGCAACGGATTCTTCGGCGGCAACGACGGATGTGGATGCGGCGGCAACAGCTGCCTGTGGATTATCCTTCTGCTTTTCTGCTGCGGTGGTAACGGCAACGGATTCGGCGGCGGATTCTGCTGCTGAAAATAAAGTGGAACGTCCACTTTAAATTGCGCGAGCGCGCATATTATTTTTCTTCTGTCAGGAAGAAAAAAGAATCCTGCTTTGCAGGATTCTCCGCCTGCGGCGGACTGTGAAACAATCGTCTTCCTCTCCGCACGCTGCGCATAAAAACAGGGAACTGCCTTCACGAATTTTCGGGAAAGCAGTTCCCTGTTCATTATTTATCAATGACGTCTGCACACATAACCTGCGTCCGCCTGTCTGCGTCTGATTTCAATTTCTTATTCCGACAGTACGAACTGGCCCACAAGCTCATCCAGTATATTGGCCTGTGCCGACAGTTCTTCACTGGTGGCAGAGGCTTCTTCGGCAGTTGCCGCATTGCTCTGCACTACTTCAGAAATCTGATTTACACCGATTTCCGCCTGACGCATGGCTTCTGTCTGATCCTCCACCATAACCTTAAGGTTTCTGGAGAAATCCGCAATTTCCTTGATTCCTTCCACCACAGATTCAATGGCATTTGACGCACGTTCCGCCGCACGGTTTCCTTCCGTAACTTCCTGAATGGAGCCTTCTATCAGCTCTCTGGTATCCACTGCCGCCTGAGCACTCTGGTCAGCCAGCTCCCGAATCTGATCTGCCACAACAGCAAATCCCCGTCCGGATTCTCCCGCTCTTGCCGCTTCTATGGAAGCATTCAGCGACAGCAGGTTTGTCTGAGCCGCAATAGATTCAATTTCTGAGATGATATTTCCAATTCTTGTGGAGGCCTCATTAATCCGCTCCATAGCTGCCATCATATATTTCATTTCTTCCCGGCTGTTATCCGCCTCATTGGCATACTGCTGAGCTTTCAGATAAGATTCATCCGCACGTTCCGCACTTTTCTCCATGGTAACCGTAATGTCAGAAATTGTGGCATGAAGTTCCTGTACAGCCTGCGCCTGCTCCGTAGCGCCTTCTGCAAGACACTGGGAGGCCGTTGCCAGATCACCGGAGCCAACAGAAACATGTTCGGATGCTTCTCCGATTGATACCAGCGTCTCCGTCATCTGATCCCGCAGCCCGCGCATGGATTCATATAATTTTCCAAAATCTCCGGTATATTTATCGGAAGCATTGGAGTGGACTGCGTAATTTCCTCCCGCCATCTCACCCAGCACTTCTCCAATATCATGAATAATGGTATTCAGGTTATTAGCCATCTCTGTTGCATCTTTTTCCATATGCTCCACTTCATCCCCGGTTTCCACCATGGGGAACGGAGATGACAAATCTCCTGCCGCAAATGTTTTGAGACGTTCTCCCAGTTTTCCAAGAGGACCGGAAATCCTTGTTGCAATATTTTTACCAATCTTTGTGGAAAACATAATTGCCGCCGCTACAACAGCCACAATCACCAGGGCCAGCACCCATCCTGTTACTTTCAGGAATGAGGACAGCTGATTTCCTTCATTTACCTTTACTGTTAAAAGGCTTTCCAGTTTCGTATAAATGCTGTTATATACACCGGCCAGTTCACCGAGAGCCATATCCTGTGCCTGTCTGCAAAGTTCGCGGTCCGTGGTAGCTCCGATATCCATAATTTTCTGATCCAGCTCCCAGTATGTATCCAGTTCTGACTTAATCTCATCATAAGTCTTTCTTCCGTCTTCCGACACAATGGTCTTCTCCACATCTGCAAAGGATTTTTCAAATGCGGCTTTACTTTCCTCGTGCTGCTTTACCACAGCGTCAATCGCATCCGGGTCGTCATAACCGATGGCTGCCCGCAGCGAGGAACGTACATCTGCAAAGGCGAACATGGTTTTCCCGATATCCCCCTGAGCAAATCCATAATTATGTAAGGCATAAGAATACCTGTTAGACACCACCAACAATGCAAGCAGCCCCAGAGCTGCAACTGCTACCGTAATGGCTGACACCTTAAAAAAAGAGCTGGTGAGCCGTTTTTCTATACTCTCCTGTTGTTCATTCATCACTCAATCCATCCTTTCTCCCTGTGCTTCCGCAATTTTCCTGAATATCAGCAGGTCTTTACTTACATCCCGTCGTTTCAGAATTGCTTTATCCTTCCATATTATAACACACCTTCCAAAACATTCAATAGAAAACAGCCCGTCTTCATGGTAAATTTACCATCATTTTACCCTCCCGGAACAATTTCTGATATACTTTCTGCATAAAAATCCAAATCTGGTACTTTGGAATTACCGTCAAAATTTGGCCCGGCAACCTGCTGCTTTCCTGCCTGAATCCCGGACATATCCGGAATATCGCCTGCCATGGGCAGCAGATAGCCTGCCATACTGCCGGGGCTGCCTCCGGCTCTTTCAACGCCTGAATTCTTTTATTTTCTGTCCCTTCTCAGCCAGGGAGATTCCGCCTTTTTCCCCTTCCTGCTTTCCTGCCCCTTTTCCTGATGTTCCTTTCTCCGGATACATTCTTCATCAATTTCATATACACTGTTGCCATCTATTACTAATCTTCCCATCATTTTACTCCTTACCAGATTAATTCGTTCTTATTATTATATACCCCCTGAACTGCTAATGTTCAGGGGGGTTCCTCTTTTTTCCCCTGAACTGCCAATGTTCAGGGGGGTTCCTCTTTTTTCCCCTGAACTGCTAATGTTCAGGGGCATTTTTCAAATCTGTCATATCCCGCACCGGTCCCTCATAAATTAAAATAAAAAAGGTGAACACAATGGAAGCAATTGATACTCTGATTCAGGATAGGCACCTTGAAATGATAAAAGCCGCCATTCCCTATCTGGATAATTCCCGGCAGAAAAACATGGCAATGCTGGTGAAATTCATGGAATTGCAGCGCACCATGGCACTGTTCCAGAATCCCGGAAATGATTTGAAAATGTGTTCGGAAGAAGAACGGGAAGATCCGGTGCAGATGCTCTCTGCCATACGGGAATACTGCACAGACAGGGAAAAAGAAGTAATCGACAATATCATAGGCTTTGTCCAGATGTTTTCCACCTATGGAACTCTGTTCTCCGCCACCTGAATCCCTCACAGAAAGGAAGTATATGAACCCACAGGATTTACTAAACAACCCGGAACTTCAGAAAAATATTTCTCCTGACAAACTGCAGTTTCTGCTGGAACTTGCCAGAAACAATTCTTCCGGCACTTCCAACCCTCAGGAAATGGCCGAATCTCTGAAAAATGCCTCGGAAAGCGTAAAAAATCAGGGCATGAACTTCTCCTCCACCGAACGGGACCTGATTATCGAGGTACTGAAACAGGGAATGCCTCCCCAGGAGCAGAAAAAAGTAGATTTGCTGATGCAGATGATGAAAAATATGCGGAAATAAAACCGGAAATATACATACCCCGCAGCAGATACCGGAAATTCCAGTTCCGGTATCTGCTGCGGGGTGTTATGTTTCCTGTAAAATTTATTTCATAACAATATTGATAATCCGTCCGGGCACATAAATTTCTTTTACCACATTCCCTGTCAGTTTTTCGCTCACTGCCTCTTTTCCTGCTGCAATGGCAGTATCTTTGTCCACATCCGCCGGAAGGGTTACGGTTGCCCTGGTTTTCCCATTAATCTGAACCGCCAGTTCCACGGTATTTTCCACTGTTTTGGCTTCCTCGTATTCCGGCCAGGTACACTGGTACACCCTTCCTTCGTATCCGCAGGCTTCCCATATTTCCTCTGTAATATGGGGTGCTACCGGATTCAGAAGAATCAGAAATGTCCGGAATTCTCCCCGGCTGATACTGCCTGCCTTTGAAAAATCATTCAGCATGGACATCATGGCCGCAATGGCTGTGTTATATTTCAGGTTTTCATAATCAGAACTTACTTTTTTAATCAGCTGGTGCATTCTGGTCTCAAATTCAGGGCGGTATCCCTCTCCATCCACAAGGATGTCCTGCAGCTTCCAGACACGCTCCAGGAATCTGCGGCAGCCCTTTACGCCGTTTTCTGACCAGGAAGCACTCAAATCAAAGGCTCCGATAAACATTTCATAGGTGCGCAGAGTATCCGCACCGTATTCCATGACAATATCGTCAGGATTTACCACATTCCCGCGGGACTTGGACATTTTTTCCCCGTTTTCTCCCAGAATCATGCCATGGGAGGTACGTTTCCGGTAGGGTTCCGATGTGGGCACAACCCCCTGGTCATAGAGGAATTTATGCCAGAATCTGGAATACAGAAGGTGCAGGGTGGTATGCTCCATTCCGCCGTTGTACCAGTCCACCGGAAGCCAGTACTTCAGAGCCTTCTCGCTGGCCAGGGCTTCCCTGTTCTTCGGGTCCGTATAGCGCAGGAAATACCAGGAAGATCCTGCCCACTGAGGCATGGTATCCGTCTCCCGTTTTGCCGGCCCGCCGCAGCAGGGACATGTGGTATTCACCCAGTCCGTCATGGCTGCCAGCGGGGATTCACCGGTATCTGTGGGCATATAGCTGTCCACTTCCGGCAATTGCAGCGGGAGTTCACTTTCCGGCAGCGCCACATAACCGCATTTCTCACAGTTCACAATGGGAATAGGTTCGCCCCAGTAACGCTGGCGGGAAAATACCCAGTCTCTCAATTTGAAATTAGTCTTTCCCTTTCCGATTTTCTTCTCTTCCAGAAATGCAATAATTTTCTTTTTTGCTTCCGCCACTTCCAGTCCGTCCAGGAATCCGGAATTCACCAGCTTTCCGGTGGCAACGTCCGTATAGGCCTCTTTCTGTACGTCCTCGCCTCCTGCCACCACTTCAATGATGGGAAGACTGAATTTTTTCGCAAATTCCCAGTCGCGGGTATCATGGGCCGGAACTGCCATAATCGCACCTGTTCCGTAACTCATCAGTACATAGTCTGATACCCAGATTGGAATTTCCGCGTCGTTTACCGGATCAACGGCCCGCAGACCGTCTATTTCCACACCTGTTTTCTCTTTTGCCAGCTCGGAACGCTCAAAATCAGACTTTCTGGCTGCCTGTTCCTGATAGGCAGCAACTTCATTCCAGTTTTTAATTTCATCTTTATATTTTTCCAGTATGGGATGTTCCGGAGACACAACCATGTAGGTGGCTCCAAACAGCGTATCCGGTCTGGTAGTATACACGGTGAGCCTGTCTTCTTTTCCTGCAATCCTGAAATCCACTTCTGCTCCCTGGCTCTTTCCAATCCAGTTTCTCTGAGAAACTTTCACCCGTTCGATATAATCCACATCATTCAGGCCTTCCAGCAGCTTTTCCGCATATTCGGTGATTTTCAGCATCCACTGGCTTTTCACCCTGCGGACCACCGGAGCGCCGCAGCGCTCGCAGACGCCGTTCACCACTTCCTCATTGGCCAGTCCCACCTTACAGGAAGTACACCAGTTAATGGGCATTTCTGTCTTATAAGCCAGGCCCTCTTTAAATAATTTCAGGAAAATCCACTGGGTCCAGTGATAATATTCCGGGTCTGTGGTATTTACTTCCCGCTCCCAGTCAAAGGAATAGCCCAGAGCATGAAGCTGTGCCTTAAACCGCTCCACGTTATTTTCAGTTACAATTTTCGGATGTATTTTATTCTTGATTGCATAGTTTTCCGTGGGGAGTCCGAATGCATCCCAGCCCATGGGATAGAGCACGTTATAGCCCTGCATTCTGCGTTTTCTGGCCACAATATCAAGGGCTGTATAAGGACGGGGATGTCCTACATGAAGCCCCTGGCCCGACGGGTATGGGAATTCTACCAGTGCGTAATACTTGGGTTTGGAATAATCTTCGGTGGCCGCAAAAGCCCGCTCGTCATCCCATATTTTCTGCCATTTTTCTTCCAAAGCTCTGTGATTGTATGGTACTGCCATTTTATATCCTCCTGAATCCGGTGTTTCCACCAAAATATTTTCCGGCCATGCGGCCTGCCTGACGTCAGGCCGTGCATGGTATAAGTTCATAGGAAAATTTTATCACACTAAAGTCATTTGTCAAGAATTTCTGTTCCATCAGGAAAATCACTTTTCCTTTCCTTCCGTCATATTATAATCATAACATTGCAATAAAAACAGTTTCAGGAGAATATTAATGACAGATTATCATACAGACAACAGCTACGAAAACCCTGGCAGGCTTTATCTGGAAACCGCTCTCACACAGATGCCTGCCGCCTACGCGGAACTTACGGGAAATCCCGGAACAGGGGAAATCAACGGCATGGTCCGCTTCTATCCCATCGGCGCCGGCGTCCTGGTAAATGCGGAAATTTACGGACTCCCGGTCAGCACAGTGCCCTGCGGCTCTGATATTTTCGGCTTTCACATCCATGAAGGCCATTCCTGTACCGGAGACAGCAGCGACCCCTACGCCAACGCAGGGGCTCATTACAATCCTGCCCTCTGTCCTCATCCGGCCCACGAAGGGGATTTACCGCCTCTGTTTGGAAATAACGGTTCTGCCTGGATGATGTATTACACCGACCGCTTCAGGGTTCCGGACATTATCGACAAAACGGTTATCATCCACAGCAGTCCGGATGATTTTTCCACCCAGCCCGCCGGCCATTCAGGCACAAAAATTGCCTGCGGCACCATTCAGGCGATATAACCGGTTTAAAAAGTCTTTCCTGTGAGATAAAAATTCCACGGCATATAGTGTACATTACAGACAATACCGCCGCCATATGCTGTGGAATCTTTGTTTTCTTAGAACAAAGTGGGCAAACCCACTTCAACTCCCCTGCCCCTCAATCTTGAGGGGATTGCACATTTTGTTGCGCCGAGTGCGGATTTGTCCTAAGGGGTACCAGGCTTGCCTGGGGGATACCTTAGGACAGTCACGTAGTGACATCTTCTATTCGCACGAGTGCGCATAATGGTTTTATTTTATAGGAAGACGCTTTCACACTTTAGCGTGACAAGGTCTTTCCTGCAAGATAAAATAGATTTCTATAAATCTGCCAGACGGAACTGGTCAATCATATCGTTCAGTTCTATGGCCTGCGCCGACAATTCCTGACTGGTAGCAGAACTTTCTTCCGCTGCGGCGGAATTGGACTGTACCACCTGTGAAATCTGCTCAATGGCCAGATTAATCTGCTGCATGGAACCGTTCTGCTCATTGGAGTTCTCTGCCACTTCCTCCACAGCACTGACAATCTCTGACATTCCGTCAATCACACTCTGCAGAGCCTTCGCCATATCTCCTGCAATCTGATTGCCACTGCTCACCTCACTCAGGGCGGCTTCTATCAGTTGTCTGGTATTTACCACAGCTTCCGAACTCTGATTTGCAAGATGTCCGATTTCCCCGGCAACCACTGCAAATCCCCGTCCCACTTCTCCTGCTCTTGCAGCTTCAATAGAGGCATTCAGAGAAAGCAGGTTGGTCTGATCCGCAATCTCTTCAATCGTCTGAATAATATTGGAAATTTCCATGGAAGCGTCGTTGATTTTCTTCATGGCGCCTGTCATCTCCGCAATGCGCTTGCTGCTGGTCCGGGCCTGCTTTCCGATATCATCTGCTTTCCGGCTGGTGGAAACAGCATTCTTCGTATTGCGGTCCACCTGCTCAGTCACATCATTTACCGTAGCCAGCAATTCTTCCACAGAAGCCGCCTGGTCCGTGGCCCCTTCTGCAAGAGCCTGCCCGCTTTCTGCAAGCTGAGAAGAACCAAGTCCCACCTGTTCTGCCGATTCCCGGATATGTCCCAGGGCATCTGACAGAGAATGGTTGATTCTGCGCACTGCCAGCAGAATTTCTTCAAAATCTCCCACATAATATTCCCGTGCCTGAGAACGGACATCAAAATTATTCTCAGCCATTTCTCCCAGAAGATATTTGATATCTCCGATAATTTTCCCCATGCCGTCCACAATGGTGCGGGTGGCATCTGCCAGCATGAGTGTCTCATCCTCTGAGGTAATCTGAGGAATCTCCGTATGCAGGTCTCCTCCGGCCAGAGTCTCCAGACGTTCCGCACACTGTTTGATGGGGGTTCCGATACTGTCCGCCAGCTTTCTGACCATTACCACTGCAATGGCAATAGATACCAAAACGATTCCAATTGTCAGGATAATTCCCACAATCGTCTCAATATTAAAATCAGAAAGAGGCGCTGTGATGGCAATACTCCATCCGTTGCTGTTCCCCACCGGAGCATATGCCATGACTTTTTTCACGCCTCCATAACGGTAAGTTCCAACCCCCGTTTTTCCGGCAGTCATTTTTTCTTCCAGCTTCGCCAGCCGTTTCAGACTGGAATCTGTTTTGGCAGCTTCGATGGAGTTGTCTTTCTGCTCCACCAGTTTCATATCCTCATGGGCAATCACGGTTCCTTCACTGTCTATCATATATGCGGAACCGTTTTTGCTCACGTTTGTAGCTACCATGATATCATTCAGAAAATTCTCATCCGGAACAAGGTATACGACGCCTGTTACCTCCGTTCCCATAATTCCGTCTTTCCACATGGGCGCCGCAATGATAATACTGATTTTCCCGGTTATCTTGCTCACCAGGGGTTCTGAAACACAGGAAACCCCTGTCATGGCTTTCTGAAAATAATCCCGGTCACTAAAATCTTCTCCGGAGAAAATACTGATTCCATTTCTGTCCAGGATATTCCCTCTGGTCAGCTCATTGGCCCGTACACGTTCGTCTATAATTTCCTGCTTTTCCTCCACAGAAACATCTTCTCTGGAAAGCCGCGTCATAAGCCCCAGATCCGCCGCCAGATTCCGGTAGGACGTCATTTCCCATTCCACTCGCTCCGACGCCACCTTCGCTGTGGCTGTCATATTACGCTCCAGTGTGGAATTGGTACTGTGATTGTTCAGCACACTGGTGGCAATTCCCAGAACCATCAGGGAAACAATTACCAGTGTCAGCACCGATATGGTAATTCTCCCCTTAATGGTCTCATGGTACAGCCTCTTCAACTCATGGATACTTAAATTTCCTTTTTTCCTGTCCGTATGTGCTTTTGTCTTCTTCATACGGTCCCACCTTCTTTTCCTGAAATCAGATTTACATTATCGTTCCGTCGTCTTATTCCTCGCCGTTTTCCAGTTTATTCGCTCTTGCGGCAACTTCCTTTTCCTGAATATCGGAAGGAGCCTGCTCATAACGGGCAAACTCGTAGGAAAACAGGCCGCTTCCGCCTGTCATGGAGCGGAGATCTGTCATATATCCGTAAATCTCCATGTAAGGTACGTCGGCAGCGATTTCTGTCTTGCCTGTCTCCGCAGGATTCATGCCCAGCACACGTCCCCGGCGTTTGTTCAGATCTCCCATAACGTCTCCGGTATATTTGTCCGGCACAACCACTTTCATGCTGGCAATGGGCTCTAACAGAACAGGAGAAGCCTCCATCATGCCTTTCTTAAATGCCTGGATGGTTGCCATCTTAAATGCCATTTCAGAAGAATCCACCGGATGATAGGAGCCATCGTAAAGCACCGCTTTCACACCCACTACGGGATAAGCTGCCATGGGCCCTTTCAGTACGGATTCCTGCAGCCCCTTTTCCACTGCCGGGAAATAATTCTTGGGCACAGCCCCGCCCACTACCTGCTGCTCAAAGGTATATGCGGTTTCCAGATCCCCGCTGGGTTCAAAGGTCATCTTAACATGTCCGTACTGTCCGTGTCCGCCGGACTGTTTCTTATATTTGTATTCCACATCTGATTTCTTACGGATGGTCTCCCGGAAAGCAATCTTCGGCCGGCTCAGTTCAATCTCCACTTTATAACGCTCTGCCAGCTTGCTGACTACCACTTCCAGATGCTGGTCGCCGATACCGTAAATCAGCGTCTGACCATTGGCGCTGTCATTTTCCGTGCGCAGTGTCAGATCCTCCTGCATGAGTTTCTGCAGAGCCTGGGAAACCTTGTCTTCATCTCCCTTGTTCTTTGCCTTATAACGCATATATGTATACGGTACGGAAATCTGAGTCTTGCCGTATACCACCGGTACTGCTTTGGTGGACAGGGTATCCCTGGTAACAACTTTGTTCAATTTTGCCAGCGCTCCGATATCCCCGGCATGAAGCTCTTTTACTTCCTCCGGTTTGTTGCCCCGCATGATATAGATTTTACCAATCTTGTCATCCATATTTTTCTCAGAATTAAACAGCACATCGTCTGTTTTCAGTACGCCGGAATTCACTTTAATCAGAGAATATTTTCCAATAAACGGGTCTGCAATGGTCTTGAAAATATAGGCGCTCTTCGGTTTCGCAATGTCATAATCCCCGTCAAATACCTCGTTGGTCTTCATATTCACACCTTTGCAGGGGCGCTTTTCCGGACTTGGAAGATATTTGAGAATGTCGTCCAGCAGTGTATATACACCCTGTACCAGCGTACTGGAGCCCATGGAAACGGGAACAATGCTTCCGTCTGCCACATTGGTACGCAGTGCGGAGCGAATCTCAAATTCAGAAAATTCCTCACCGGCAAAATAGCGGTCCATAAATTCCTCGCTGGTCTCTGCCACTGCTTCCATCAGAGCTTCCCGGCAGATATCCAGATTAGCCTGTGAATAATCCGGTATCTCTGTTTCCACAACTTTGCCATTCTCATCCCAGCGGTTTCCCGTCTGAGCCACTACATTGACATAACCCACAAATTTCTCATTTTCACGAATGGGAAGATGGAACGGTGCAATCCTCTTTCCATACATTTCCTGTAAATCTGCCACTACCTGGCGGAAACTTGCATTGTCATCATCCATTTCTGTCACGAATACCATTCTCGGAATCTTGTATTTCTCACAGATATCCCATGATTTCTGTGTTCCCACTTCAATTCCGTTCTTACCGGATACCACAATAACTGCGGCGTCTGCCACGCTGACCGCTTCTTCCACTTCTCCCACAAATCCAAAATAGCCGGGCGTGTCCAGTATGTTAATCTTGGTGTCTTCCCAGGGAATCGGAACTACAGAGGTATTAACAGAAAAAAGACGTCTGGTTTCTTCTTTATCATAATCGCTGATGGTATTCCCGTCACTGATCTTCCCCATACGCTTTGTCAGACCGGACAGATAAGCCATCGCTTCCACCAGAGTCGTCTTCCCGCTGCCGCCATGTCCCAGAAGGACCACGTTCCTTATCTTGTCAGTTGTATAAACGTTCATATGAATTCCTCCAATACAAGTATATTTTGTGATGTATATATTCTACTAAAATTTTTGTGATTTTACAACCCTTTTTATTCATTTTTTACAAATACCCTGGAATCAGCCGCTTTTATGCTTTGACGTGCCGAAGTATTGACTTTTCCGTCTGTTTCCACTATGATAAATGCAGTAATGATACATGGATACTGACAGTTTCGTAATTATCTGCTGCATATACCATAGAGAAAGGAACAGTTACATATGAAACCTGAAAAAATCGGTTTTATCGGTCTCGGCCTGATTGGAGGCTCCATCGCCAAAACCATTCACCGGATTCATCCGGATATTACTCTGATTGCATACGACGTGAACCGGGAGTCCCTGTCGCTTGCCCTGGAAGAAGGGGTAATTGCCGCCGCCTGTGAAACCCTGACGGATGATTTTGCAGACTGCCGCTATATTTTTCTCTGCGCTCCGGTACGGAAAAACGCAGATTTCCTCCTCCGTTTATCTTCTTTCGCCGGAAAGAACTGTATCATCACAGATGTGGGAAGCGTAAAATCCTCCATTCACCAGGAAATTGCCGGTACGCCTTTGTCTCCTTTTTTCATCGGCGGTCATCCCATGGCCGGTTCGGAAAAGAGCGGATATGGGCACGCAACTCCCTATCTTCTGGAAAATGTATATTATATTCTGACTCCTTCTCCGGAAGCTGACCCGGAAACGTCAGAAGAATTTCAGCAGTTTATCCGGTCTCTGGGAGCTATCCCGATTCTGCTGGACTATCAGGAACACGATTTTATTACGGCCGCTGTCAGCCATCTGCCCCATATTCTGGCATCCAGCCTGGTAAATCTGATAAAAAATCTGGATAATCATGAAGAAATCATGAAGCGCGTGGCTGCCGGAGGATTTAAAGACATCACCAGAATTGCATCTTCTTCCCCGGTTATGTGGCAGCAAATCTGCCTGACCAACCGGGAACAGATTTTAAAGCTGCTGGACGCATTTCTGGCTTCTCTGGAACAGGTGCGGAGGGAAATTGCTTCCTCGCAGGAACACAGCCTGTTTGATTTTTTCCAGTCCGCCAAAGACTACCGGGATTCCCTTCCCCTTACAGGCTCCGGCACCCTTCCCAGGATTTACGAAATCTACTGCGATATGGTAGACGAAGCCGGGGGAATCGCAGCCCTGGCCACTATTCTGGCCACCAATCAGATCAGTATCAAAAATATTGGCATTATACACAACCGGGAATTTCAGGAAGGTGTGCTTCACATAGAATTTTACGAAGAAAAAGCCCTGCGGCAGGCCCTGGTCTTATTGCGAAAATATCATTATACAGTACATGAGAGGTGATTGACATGGAATTCACAAAAAAACATGCTTACCGGGGAGAACTTTCTGTTCCCGGCGATAAATCCATTTCCCACAGGGGAATTATGTTCGGCGCCATTTCCGGCGGCCTGACGGAAGTAACTAATTTTCTGCAGGGTGCGGACTGTCTTTCCACTATTTCCTGTTTCCGTCAGCTTGGTATTTCCATTGAAAATGACGGCTCCAGAGTTCTGGTACACGGCCGGGGGCTCCATGGCCTGACTCCGCCGGAACAGATTATGGATGTGGGCAACAGCGGCACCACCCTGCGGCTGATTTCCGGTATTCTGGCAGGCCAGTCTTTCCAGAGCACCTTAAACGGCGATGCTTCTATCCGCAAACGCCCCATGAATCGCATTTTTATCCCTCTCGCGGAAATGGGGGCCCGTTTTCAGTGCTGGGACGCCGGGTCATTCCCTGATTTCCGTACAAAAACCAGCTCAGGCTGCGCGCCTTTTACCATTCAGGGCGGCAGTCTGAAACATATCCATTATCAGTCTCCGGTAGCCTCTGCACAGGTAAAATCTGCAATTCTCCTGGCCGGCCTTTACGGAGACGGTATCACAAAAGTAACGGAACCCGTACTGTCCAGAAACCATACGGAACTGCTGCTGGCCGGTTTCGGCGCCGATATTCTGTCCACGGACACCACCGCTGCCATCTGGCCGGAGCCAAAGCTGGAAGGGCAGGCTATCCATGTGCCGGGAGACATTTCTTCCGCCGCTTATTTTATCGCTCTTGGCCTCATCTGTAACCAGGGAGAAATCCTGATTCGGAATGTGGGCGTCAATCCCACCAGAAGCGGTATCCTTCAGGTCGTGTATGCTATGGGAGGAAAACTGAGCCTTCTGAATGAACGCGCCGTTTCCGGAGAACCTGTGGCTGACATTCTGGTAACTTCCAGCAGCCTTCACGGTACAACGGTGGAAGGAAGTATTATTCCCACTTTAATTGATGAACTTCCCATTATCGCAGTGATGGCCGCATTTGCAGAGGGCACCACCGTGATTCGGGACGCCCAGGAACTGAAAGTAAAGGAATCTGACCGGATTGCCACCGTAACGGAGAATCTGAAGGCCATGGGGGCCGATATCACGCCCACAGAGGACGGAATGATTATTCATGGAGGCAATACCCTTCACGGCGCCCGGATTAAAACGTACGGCGACCACCGGATTGCCATGTCCTTTGCCATTGCAGGACTGAATGCGGAGGGAACCACCACCTTTGACGACGAAAACTGTGTAACCGTTTCCTATCCATCCTTTTATCAGGATCTGGAAAAACTGCTGGATTAGACTTATCTTCTGCCTTTCAGGCAGAAGATTTTCTTTCTTTCAGATACCACAGAATTCCAGGGACTGCTACCAGCAGTTCCGTAATGGGAAAGGTAAGCCACAGCCCGGTCATCTGCCACAGGGCAGACAGCAAAAAAATCAGGGGGATAATTACAACAAATCCCCGGAGAATGGAAATCGCGCCTGCCGGCCCCGGACAGTCCCTGGAAGTGAAATACATGGCCAGCACAATATTGATTCCTGCGAATAAACCGCCGGTAAAATAGTATTTCATTCCCGAAACCGCAATCTCCTGCAGCATTACATTCCCTTCTCTGTTAAAGGCTCCTGCAATGCTGTCTGCCTGAACAAATACCAGCCCGTAAATCAGAACTGACAATAAAATCACCGTAATTACCGCATATCGGAATACAGCCTGAACCTCCTCTTTTCTCCCTGAGCCATAATATCTGCTCAGCAAAGGCTGAATCCCCTGAGCAATCCCTGTATACAGCGCAATCACCACCAGAGACAGGTTGGCAATTACCCCATAGGCCGCCACTCCGATATTTCCCTGAAGCCCAAGCAGCATACTGTTGAAAATAATCATCACAATTCCGGAAGACAGCTCTGTCACCAGAGACGGAACCCCTCCTGCCAGAATAAATCTGCTCTCAGAAAGAGACGCCTTTCCCTTTCTGAAATGGAATCCATGATTTTTCTGTAAAAAATGCGGAGACATCAGAGCCATACTGACAAGGGGTGATGTTCCGGTTGCAAAAACAGCGCCGAACATTCCCATATCCAGAGGAAAAATCAGAATATAATCCATCAGAATATTGGAAAAACTTCCTCCCACCATAGCCCTCATGGACAATCCTGGCACTCCGTCATTCCGCACAAAACAGATCAGGATTTCATTGAGCAGAAATGCCGGGGAAAACAGCATCAGAACTCTCAGGTATGTTTTGCACATTTCATAAACTATTCCTTCCGCACCCAGCAGGCGGGCAATTACCTGTGAACCAGACAGGCCCATTCCCATAAATACTGCCGACAGCAGAACCCCCATCTTCAGGGTGCAGGTAAAAACCCGGTCTCCTTCTTTCTCTCTGCCCTGGCTTTTCAGAATAGTATATCTGGTAGCTCCGCCCATACCCAGCATCAGGCCGCTTCCATGAATAAAACTGTAAACGGGAATCGCCAGATTCAGAGCTGCCAGTCCGTCCGCTCCCATCCGCCACAAAAAAAGTATCCGCCAGGATATAACAGGATAAAGCCGTCATCCCCAGCATATTCAGAACAGAATATTTTATAAATTCTTTCAGACATGGGTTAAACCAGATAGGGATAAAAAATAGATATGTATCGGCAGGAGCATAGATTTTCTCCTGCCACGCCTGTATTTAGGCGGTTTGACGTTTGGTACGCTGCGTATATTCCCGTTCCATTTCCCGCATTTCCGCATCCGTGGGGATGTCCACAATCCCGACATAGGAATAGTAGATGTCGATTTGCTGTGTCCGTTTCCCGTCTTTTTTCTCACGCTCATGGACTACGATTTTATCCACAAATGCGTTTAGGACTTCGGGCGTTAGTTCGTCAATGCGGGTGTATTTCCTGGTGACGGCTATCAGCCTGGCGACATTGGTCGCTTCCGTGTCGGCTTCGCTGACCTCGGCTGTCAAGTCTTCGATTTCCTGCTTCAGCTGTTCCTGCTCGGCTTCATATCCGTCCGACAGCTTGTAAAAGCGTTCGTCATTCAGCTTTCCGTTGACATTATCCTCGTAGATTTTGCGGAACAGGCGGTCAAGCTCCTTTATCCGCTTTTCGTCCTTTTCTATCTGTTTC
The DNA here is from genome assembly GCA_036941025.1 of Lachnospiraceae bacterium JLR.KK002. Taxonomy (NCBI): domain Bacteria; kingdom Bacillati; phylum Bacillota; class Clostridia; order Lachnospirales; family Lachnospiraceae; species Lachnospiraceae bacterium JLR.KK002. Next base: position 663,465 of record JAYMNP010000001.1, on the reverse strand, counting down.
TGCTTTGCGGACAACTCGTATCTGCGTTCTGCAAGGGTGGCGTCAATCTGCCGTCGGATAAACACACGCTCAAACTGCTGTAAATAGGAGAGGAACTGCTGAAGCTGTTTCAGAACCAACTGTTTTAATGCGTCCTCTCGGATATAGTGCTGCGTACATTCCTTTGCCCTGCTCGTCCGTTTATACATAGAACAGCGGAAATGCGTATATCCGTTTGCTGTGGCTAGGCTGAGTTTCGCCCCGCAGTCGGCACAATTGATATGGTATAAAAAAAGTTGACAGCCCATTCTCAAGGATTTGAGATATAATCAAGAGAATAAGGAGTGAACAAAAATGGCAGAAAACAGGCAATACGACCATGAATACAAAGTACAGGCAGTGAAACTCGCAAAGGAAATCGGACAAGCAAAAGCCGCCAAAGAACTGGGGGTACCAAACCTGCTAACAAAAGTCAAGACTTTTTAGCAGGTTTTTAAATATATTTTTCGTATGAATTTTTCCTACGACAATTAGACCGGTGGAAAATCCGGTCTGCCGTATCCGCTGTTTTAGTTCTTTTTACTTCTGGTATACTTCCATCACACGTGCATAATAAATCCTAAGGAATTTATTTAATCCCGCTATTTTTGCTGCACGTTTTGACTTTCCTTCTTTTTCTTTCTTCAAAATAAATCTATACACTGCTGCGTCTGCTGGCTCTTTATGGGTTTTCAGACATCTCATCACTTCATATCCAATCTTTCGCAGGCTGGAAGAACCTCTCTTGGATATTTTCCTCTCTGTCCCCATAAACTGCCCTGACTGATAGGGCGGCGCGTCGATTCCTGCGTGGGCTATCAGGGCTTTTCCGCTATGGAATCTTCTCACATCCCCAATCTCTGCAATCAATTTAGGCGCAAGGACATTTCCAACACCTCCCATTGCCCTGACAACCGGATATTCCGGCAGACTCTTGGCTAATGCCTGCATCTGTGTTAGAATGGTCATCAGAGTGTTATCGACTTCTCGTAACACCCGTACTGCCTCCTGTACCAGCATTTTGGTCGATGGGGTATCGGAGGGTACTGTGGGGATGCCTTCTTTTGCCAGTGCATAGATCTTGACGGCTTTATCCTGGCTCTGATGGTATCCCTTCTCTTTTGCCCATTTCAGATAGCTCTCTATAAACTGTTCCTCCGGTTTCTTCGTGATATTGTCATAATGCCAGTATTCTTCCGCAAAATCCCCCAGCTTATCTTTCCCATTTGTTTCATTCCAGCCTTTCAGCAGCGTTTTGATCCCAGGCATCGTATAGTCCAGAAGATGAGTCAGTTCCAACACGCTCTCCACACGCATCCGCATATAGTGACGGTACTGCCTTCCCAAAAGCTTCAGCTCCGCATAGACGCTTTCTTCTGCCTCATAGTCCTTCAGCCTGTACCAATGGTCAATCCCATAGTTAGAGATTGTAATGGCATCCTGCTTATCCGTTTTCACACGTCTTAACCCCTGACAGCGGTATTCCTTCATCTCAAATGGATTAATCACTGCCACAAACAGCCCTTTTTCTTTCAGATAGCTTAATACAGGCAGATGGTAGATCCCAGTAGCTTCCATGACCACACGGATGTCATCATTCAGACGCAGCAGCATGGAAGTCAGTTCGGACAGTTCTTTCTCCACATGACAGACTTCAAAAGGCCTGCTCACAACCTCACCATAAGGCTTTAAGATACATACGGTACTTTTTTCTTTTGACACATCAATTCCTACACTTATCATCTGTAACCTCCAAAATAAATCTGTAATTGTCCCATCCACACTTATTACCACTCATTTTAGTTCGTTACACGAAAGCACCTTACGGGTTTCAACCTGCTTAAACGACTGCTTATAATAAGGGATGGTTGACGGTTTTTATGACGGATGTGGTTAATCCAAAAATCGCTTCGCCAGACCAATTACTCCCTTATCATAAAAAAATAAGTGCAGAAGGTAAAGCACTATTGATATGCCTTATCTCTTACACTTATATGGTACTAAAATCCCTCCAAACTTCAAAAAGCGAAGTCGGAGGGTGGTCAGGGTATGACGAAATAGCCCACCCGAACATCGTTTTTTTTATTTGGTGGGCTTGTCTTACATATGATTATAAAAAGAACAAAATATGTAAAAAATATCATTACATAAACAGATAATATATCTATAAATTTTGGCAAGCACTAAAATAAATGAATTTCATTAATAAACCAATACCCCGCTGTGAACAGCGGGGTATTAACTCTCGTGATAATCGCCAAATATCCACGCAGACACATTTGCTTGAGTCGTTTCTTTCTATTTAGCTTTTATAATAATGGTTTTTACTGGCTTGGAATTATAAGTGAGAGTAAAGTTAAAATCCTTGCCGATAGAGAGCAGTACAGAACCATTTTTTTTCTTTTTCCCTATATCTTGTATATCTAAATTTTTGCCGATAATTTGGAACGCAAAGTCTTTTGGCACTTTTTTAAAATATACATAATCTCTATTTGGAGATTTGATAATGTACCATTTATTCTTAGAGCATCTTTTTTTAATAGCTTTCTTAATTCCGACAGGGACATCTTTAAGCTGGCAACGCTCAATGTCAGTATACTCTTTTTTCTTGTGAGGTTTCGTATTCTCAGTGGGATGTTTTGGAACAAAACCAAGCATATCTTTCAATATTTTATTCGCTTTCTTTTTTGGTATCCGTATCAGCCTGCTAATATTTCCAGCTTTATTTCTCAACAGACGTATATCAATTGTGCCATCAATATCCACGAAGCTGTATTCAAAAGAACGGTCAGCCCTTTCATCAAAAAAAATACGGATACGCTTATTTTTATAAAAGAACGCATCATCTTTCTTTATAATACCTAATTGGGCATATTCAGAAACATGCTTACTAGATGGCGTACCCTTTGCAGATGCAGCTATTGGCATAGAAACCATGAATATAAAAATAAATATTGTAACTATTGAAAAAATTGTTTTTCTTTTCATTTGAAATTATCCTCCTTTATCCGCTCTTTATGGCATACCAGTTTCAATACCATGCTTCCATCATAAAGCTATTTCTGTATATGCAACTTGCGAATGGTTGTATAAAATTTTCAGTGAAATATTCCGTTCAATTTCAAGCAATACATAATTTTCAGTTGAAGTACCCATATCATATATTTGTAAAGTCCCGCTATGGCTGTCAGCATAAATCTCTGGTTGGAAAGCATAATTGGCAGTCAAACCATTAAAATAAACATATTGATATTCCTTGTCATTAATCACATACCATTTTTCATCATCACAAGAATTTATGGCATCTATAACCTTATTCGGAAGTTCTTCTTTTGCTAATCTGGTTATCACACCCGTATGCTGTTCTTCCGTCTGCCCATCCAACTCGCTATCTTCAAAATCACTAAGGATTTCATCTGCTTCTTCTTTTGTGAGATACTCAATTTTTTTAATAGAATTATTTTTTGACCGTATTAACCGTATATCAACGGTTCCTTCCTTATCAAAACTGAAAGTTTCAAAAGATTTGTTTTCCCTTAAATCCATGAATATGCGGATGCGCACGCCTTGGTAATAATAAGCTCCATTGATAACTGTAATTCCATGATGTAAATACTCACCATCTTCGATTTCAGTTTTTTCCAAATAATTTTTTTTGTCTTCCGTAATGTGGGCTTTAGACATTGTACCAGCATCAGTACCTGCCACTTTAAAATCATTTTGTGCAAATACTGTAATCGCGCCTGCTAATAAAACCACTGTGCAGCCTATGCTTATACAAGTTGCTTTTTTAAACTTCATGATTGCCACAATCCTTTCTTGTATGGCGTTCTTTCCAAATCCATTTGAGATAAACGACCAATGATACTGCTTTTCCGCCAAATCTACAAGCGTTGTAACATATTCCTTTTTTGCTGTTTCCCCCAAAAGAGCGACCACTTTTTCATCACATGATAATTCAATATCACGGTTGAGAAGCCGATACATTATCCAAACGAAAGGATTGAACCAGTGTACGCTCACCACTATAAGGATAATAATTTTCCAAAGATTATCCAACCGTTTTATGTGTATCACTTCATGCGTAAGGACATATTTTATTTTCGTGTTGTCCGAAAGCTTAAAAATTTTCGGAAATATAATTTTAGGTGACAAAACCCCATACGTCAAAGGTGTTGAGATTCTGTCCGATACCAATAACTTTACACGTTTAGGAATCGTTGTCACTGACCTAAAATAATCATCGCTTTTTTTTGAAATAGGTAATGCTGTCCGTATCTTTTGATATTCTTTCCAATATAAAACCCCGAAAACCACAAGCATGATTGCCATACCTGCTGCCCAAACAATCGTCATCCATGCGACGTTGTTTAAAGATAATGCTACTGTTGTATCAGTAATTGGTTCTTTTAATGATTCTGTTATAAGCGGACTGTTAGCAGTATTATAGTGACTGATGCCGCTATCTGCTAATTTTGTCATAGGTGAAGCAAGTCCATAATGTATCGGTAAGTCAAAGGGTATCAGCAATCTTAGTATTGCAATATTCCACAACAACACAAAAAATTTTTTCGGCAGCCTGTTTAAAGCAACAAAGCGCAAAATAACAATCAAGATAATCAATATACTGCTTGAGATGCTCATTTTAAGCAACATACTTTTCACCTCATTTCATCTGGTTTATCAAATTCTTTAATTGCTGCAATTCATCATGTGTCAAGGTTTTTTCAGACAACAAAGCGGCAAAAAATTCTTTCTTAGAACCGTCAAATACCCTTTCAATCAATTCCGCTGTTTCATATGCCTGTACGTCTTCTTTGGAAATCATTGCCTTGCAGATAAATTTAGGTTCAATTCTTTCGATTGCGCCTTTCTCTATACATTTTTTTATCACCGTGTAAGTTGTATTCCTATTCCAGCCAATTTCCTCTTTCAGTATTTTTGAAATCTGTCCTGCTGTAATGTTTCCCTCTTTCCATAATACTTCCATCACTTTTAATTCTGAATCAAATAACTTCATCCTCATTCTGCACCTCCTAAAATGACTATTGTAATAGTTCTTTTTGAGTATACTATCACAATAGTCATGTGGTGTCAACTATTCAAATAGTCATTTTGTTATATTATGAGCAACTATGATATTTCAAAAAATCAAAAACCTATTCTGGTGTTTTTTATCTAACCTTTTTTAAAGTAATTGCCTTATGTAAGGCAAAGGAACAGACAGAGGATTAAGTCCCTCTGGTTTCCTTTTGCCCTGCCCTGCTAATAGTTTGGCACTCCGTAGCCGTATATTGAGCCGCTCCCGACTGGATAGCTCTGCTGTTTGCAGGCATCGCCAGAGTTGCCCTCCACGGTGTAGACCGTCCCATTCTCGCATTTTTCCACGATTCCCACATGGTCGATTGAGCCGTCGCTCCCCCAATCAAAGAAAATAAGGTCGCCTGCCTGCGGCTCATAGTTCTTGCCTTGCCATTGCCCTTTGCCCTTAAACCAGTTCACGCCGTCTGAGCAGAGGGAGAATTTCGGTATGATGCCGCTTTCCAGATAGCCGCACTGATCGGCACACCACGATGCGAAGCAGTCAGAGAAGATGTCCTATACCAGTTGGTATTAAAACAGCTTCAGCATTTCCTGTCCTATTTACAGCAGTTTGAAAGGGTATTTATCCGACAGCAGATTGACACTACCCTTGCGGAACGCCGATACGAGTTATACGCAAAGCAGAAACAGATTGAAAAAGACGAAAAGCGCATGGAAGAACTTGACCGCCTGTTCCGCAAAATCTATGAAGATAATGTCAACGGAAAGCTGAATGACGAACGCTTTTACAAGCTGTCAGATGGTTATGAAGCTGAGCAGGAACAGCTAAAACACAAAATCGAAACCTTGAAATCCGAAGTCAGCGAAGCCGACACAGAAGCAACCAATGTTTCCAAGCTAATTGCCGTCACCAAAAAATATACTCGTATTGACGAGCTAACGCCCGAAATCTTAAATACCTTTGTGGATAAAATCGTAGTCCATGAATGCGAGAAAAAAGACGGGAAACGGACACAGGATATTGACATCTACTATTCCTATGTCGGGATTGTTGATATTCCAACGGATGAAGAAATGCGGGAAATAGAACGTGAATACGGAAAACGTACCAAACGTCAAACCGCCTAAATATAGGCGTGGCAGGAGAAAGTCTATGCTCCTGCCCATACATATCTATTTTTATCCTTATCTGGTATCAATCAACTGTCATATATCCATTTGGGATTGCCCTGTATTTTGCCATAGTCCTTTACCTCCTGAAACATATTATAAATCATTACGCAACGTAACAAGCAAGACTTTTTCGGAAAATTTTTAGGCGGCAATTTTCTGCCGCCTTTCTGTACTTATGCAAAAACAATTTCCTCGTTCACAATCTGTCTCGCACATGCCCTTATGTTATTTAAGTGTTGTACCCATTCTAAGGCATTTTCTTCCTTTAGGCGTTCCGTTATGCCCTGCGCTTGTTTCATGCCCTCTATGAGCCTTTCAAAGCGTTCCTGTGCCTGCCTATCGATGTCGGCAAGGTATGTATTCAGCTTGCCGTTTGTGAGAAGATTGGTGTATGTAACCTTGCGATACTGCTTCAGATAGTCCAGATGCCGCTGTCCCCATGTGCCTATCGGCTGTTCTTCTTCGGCGAGTACAGTCAAGCATGGTATTAAGTAATCTCCTTGCCGCTCATATTTGCCGCCCAGTTTCTCAAATAATATATTTGCCATTTTCTATTTTCTCCAGATAAGATATTCACTCCACGTTGTTATGTCTACTGTCTTAAACAAAATTTTGAGTTTTCTCCTTATCTGGTTTCATTCATATGTTATGTTTCATGGTTTTTCCTCCTGAAAAAAGTACCAGCACTTTCTGTCTTCCATGGCCTGACGACAGAAAAGCTGGCACTTAACTCTTACCCGGCGGCAAAAATCAGCCTGTTCTTATATTACGTTTTATCTGAAATTATCATACATATTGTTTCTCAAATCACCAGGACCAGCTGATATAACCATCCGGTGTGCTCGTATATGTCCTGCCCTTTACCTTTTTATTTGCTGTTACTTTACAATAAACCTTTCCTTTCGAAGCAGAAGAAGCATATTTCAACACATACTTTGTCTTTGACGTAGTTGCCACTTTCTTCCATTTTGATTTTGGACTTTCATAAACTGGCCTTTTTTTATTTTACCGGCAGATATCAGCACTTCTTTTTTCGAGGTGGCTTTGCCATTTTTATCATGCACTGATTTTAAATCTTTCGCAGCCACGCTTTTCTTCTGAACCCGTTTCCGTCTTAACTGACGTCACTTTTCCTGGAAGTACAGACATGGTGACAATTTTTGACATATTATGAAAAAGAATCAACATCCTCTTCTTCCCGCTCCACCGGCTTCCAGGCTTTCCCGAAATTCACATCGCGAAACAGGGCTGCCAGGCCGGTAATCTGTTTCAGCCGCAGAATTTCATCTTTGCTCATGCCCATATGCTTTGCAATCCATTCGTCCGACCTGCCGATTTCGTGAAGTTCTCTGATGATATTACTCATCAAATCCACATCATGGCTGCCTCTGGCCCGGTTATGCCTTATGGTGCTGGCCATCCGGTTGGAAATGGACTTGTCAATGACAGTTACCGGAAGCATACCGTTTTCCCTCTCATAAATATCCTTATGCTCTTTCATAATCCGATAACGGTGAAATCCGTCCACAATCACATAAACGTCTTCTTTTTTGGAGTAATAACATACAATGGGCATGGTGTAACCGTCCTCTTTGATACTGTCGTAAAGAAGCCGCATTTCCGGCGGCGCAACCGCATTGGGGTTATAAGAATTGGGTACGATTTTTTCTATGGGCACCGGTACTACCCGGTATGCCGGACTTTTGTATGCACTGTTCATTCTGAAAATCCTCCGTATCTTTTGTCCATATTTTTACTTTTCCGCAAATTCACCGTATTTTCTTCGTATGGCTTCAATCTGTGCCTTTTCCCTGCTGGTCAGTCCAAATCCCATAAATCTGCAGATATGGTCGTTTCTCAGGATACAGTAGCACATGCGCTTCCAGCTTGGAATGTCTTTGGTGGTTTTAATGTCATCTGTGTCGTCGGGTATTTTCCCGGTAAATACAATTCTGGAACTTTTATTCACCGTATAATTGGAAATCCCGTTTCTGCGAATCTGATAACCGTGATCCAGCAGTTCCTGAATGGTTTCTTCCGACAGGCCGCCGCCGGTCTCATGCCAGAACCGCATGGAAGTCCGGAATTTTTTCACATAATTATTGCGGATTCTCACCGGAAGGGTGTCCAGCAGAAATTTCGTGTAGGATTCCCAGGTATGCCCCTCCGGAAGGGTAATATTCCGGTAGCCCAGAGCTTTGGTTCTGGCATACACCGCGCCGAAATTGGCGCCCCGCACCCGGCCTACCAGTCTGGCCCAGATTTCCGGATCAATGACCCGGTACAGATTCAGACTGTCTCTGGCATAATCGTTAAAGGGAGAAGCCACCCGCATCTGGCTGGGCTTTAAGCCGGCCATATAATACAGGTCATACAGTTTGTTATAATCATATCCGAATTTGAAATTAGCCGCCCACACGTCATTGTTGGTCCAGTCATAAAGAGGCGACGCACACCAGACGTCCTTAAACTGTTTGGAAATCCAGCATTCTCCTTTGTATCCGTATTTCCGGTTCAGAAAACCGCTGTACCGCTGCAGGGATTCTTCCGCCCGTATGCCCAGCAGGCAGACGGTTTTCTTCCTGCCATGCTGCTCCTTATAAAATCTTCCGAACTGTTTTGCCAGATTTTCCTGTGGCATCCGGTAACGGTAATGGGTAAAGGGACGCTCCATATTGATTACATAGGGATACTGAGGCATGGGCCGCACCCAGATATCCTTTTTGGTGTCATCCCAGGGATACCAGTACATTTCATAGCTGCTGAGAGCTGTCCTTGTTGCCATGGGAAGGCAGACCCAGTAAAGGTCCAGTTCATCCTCCAGCCGATGGAACGTCCGTTCCACATACTCTGTGGTTACCGTATACTGGGCCTCAAAATCCTGATGAAACAGCCCTACGGTCCGGGCCGGATAATACTGGCGTTTAAAATCCAAAAACAGATTCAAAAGCACCCCGCTGTCTTTTCCTCCGCTGAAGGAAACATAAATATTGTCAAATTCCTGAAACAGAAAATGAAATCTCTGCTGCAGTGCCTCGTACACATCTTCTTTCTGGTATTCCCGAATCATCATCCGTTTTATCCTCTGTATTCTTTATGTAATTTGCATTTTTTTCCATTTTTCTTCCATATCATACTTCAAGTGGATTTTTTTTGCAACCTTTTTCCCTTTCTCCGTTGACAGACACCGGAACAGGGCATACAATGAATACATGCAGCAAACAACCATCAGACACAACCAAAGGAGGTATTTTTACATGGCAAACATTTTAATCAGCCCGAACAAATATGTGCAGGGCGCAGGGGAAATGAAAAAACTGGGGGAATACGCTGAAAAATACGGCAAAAAAGCTCTGATTCTGATTACAGCATCAGGCTTTAAGAGAATTGGGGATATTGTGGAAGGCAGCTTCGCAGGAAAGGAAGTCAGTACTGTCTTCGACTATTTTAACGGGGAATGCAGCAAAACAGAAATCAATCGATTAATTAAAGTTGCGGAAGACAATCAGTGCGAAATGATTATCGGTATCGGCGGCGGTAAGATTCTGGATACTGCCAAGGCTGTGGCATACCATAAATCTCTTCCGGTTCTGATCTGCCCCACCATTGCCTCCACCGACGCTCCCTGCAGTGCGTTGTCTGTCATTTATACGGACGAAGGGGTGTTTGAAGAATACCTGTTCCTCCCGGCCAATCCAAATCTGGTCCTGATGGATACGGAAATCGTTACAAAATCTCCGGTTCGTCTGACGGTATCCGGTATGGGAGACGCGCTGGCTACTTATTTCGAAGCAAGAGCCTGCAAAAACAGCGGAGCAGCTACCTGTGCAGGCGGCCTGGCAACTTCTGCTGCAATGACTCTGGCAGAACTGTGTTTTAACACACTGATGGAGGAAGGCATGAAAGCAAAACTGGCCCTGGAAGCAGGCGCATGTACTCCCGCAGTGGAAAAAGTCATCGAAGCAAACACTCTCTTAAGCGGTATTGGTTTTGAGAGCGGCGGTCTGGCAGGAGCGCACGCCATTCACAACGGACTGACCGTACTGGAAGAATGCCATCACATGTATCATGGTGAAAAAGTAGCGTTCGGAACCATCACCCAGCTTGTACTGGAAAACATTCCTGCCGATGAGCTGGAAGATATCATTACCTGGTGTATCGACCTGGGACTTCCGGTTACCCTGAAGGAATTAGGCGTGGAAGAAGTGACAGACGAAAAGATTATGGCAGTAGCCGCTGCCGCATGTGCGGAAACTGACACCTTACATAACATGCCTTTTGAAGTTACTCCGGAAACCGTTTGCGCTGCTATCAAAGCTGCTGACGCATATGGACATTACTACCTTGGAAAATAATTTTTTATTTTGCGAAATTTTTGCAAGGATTTCGGTTGCTGCGTCGTATTATAAGTAAAAGACTGGAATTGGGAGGAATTGGGAATGAATTTTTTTAAGAACTGCAAAAAAGCCCTGGCCGCTGTAATGGCAACTGTTGTTCTGGCAGGCAGTTTTTCTGCACCTGTAATGGCTCACGGGCATCATGGCGGCGGGCACCACAATTACAATGACAGCGGAACGAATTCCGGATTTAACTGCCCTTACCATCATACGCATCATGACAGTGAGGAAAGCTGCCAGAATTACTGCCCCTACCATCATGAAATCCACAGCAACCTTAAGAACTGCAATCATTACTGCTCTTACCACAAGACAGTACACAATAATCTCAAGAACTGTAACCATTACTGCTCTTATCACAAAACGGTTCATAAGAACCTCAGGAGCTGCAATCATTACTGTTCTTACCACAAAACGGTTCATAAGAACCTGAAAAGCTGCAGTCATTACTGCCCTTATCACAAAACCACTCACAAGAACATTAAGAGCTGTAAGAAATACTGCAAGTATCATAAGACCATTCATTCCAATGGAAAGGTTCATTCTGTTGCATAATCACGGAATGACCAGGATATTTTTCAAAGTCCCCGGCTGCTGAAACATTTTTCTGTGTTTTCAGCAGCCGGGGACTTTTGCTGTAAAATCTGGAACAGATTTCTCTTTATTTACCTTCCTGATTGTCAAAGGGAATCGATATCGGTGCTTCCGGTGAACATATGATTTGTCTCCCGTTGCTGTATCTGTCCGATTTTGTTACTTTTACATAATGAAACCGAAGTCAGGATATAGGGGCTGTGTGTCGTAATCAATACAGAACTGTGATTGATATTTGCAAAATAAGCGATAAATTCAACCAGCTTATGCTGCAGAGAGGGATATAAATGGGCCTCCGGCTCTTCAACAATTACAAATGCTTCTTCTTTTTTTAACATCAGAATGTACAGTTGATTCAACAGCTATAACACTTCCTGCTGTCCTGACGAGGCAAAATTGATTGGTATCTTTTCATCCGAAGATTCACCGCCCGGTACAACGATATATTCTTTTCCCTCCGAATACTGATAATCCCCCTTCAAATCAGAAATTATCATTTCCGATGTTTTTTCAACATCAAATTTTCGTTCTCCATCCGGATAGCGCTTATGAACATTTCGAATTCCATCTGAAAATAATCCATGAATATTATCAATGATCTGCATAAACTGTCTGGTTATTAAATCCAGATTTTCATTTTCAATCAGGAAACGGTTATTAACCAGCAATGCAATCATACTGCGCCCGGCCGGTATATAATAGGTTTCTTTATAGTCATCAAATATCTGATTCACACTGTTCCTGAAATTATCGTAATTCCGCAGCCGCTCTCTGCTGGCATAGGCAAGGCTGATAACAGTAGTCTCCTGCTTTTGCTGATACAATTCCAGTGCCTCTTTCTCTAATTTCTCTATCTCATAATTCAGTTTTGGAGAATAAATAACATTAAAAAATTTTTTATCTCCTTTTTTCAATTTTACCTCAATCCAGATAGTATCTGTATATTCATACTTTAAATGCAGACGTTTATCCAAATCCCAGCTATACCCAAACAGTGACATCAGAACTGACTTCAGTTCTTTTTTTTAAACCTTATGGAATCCGCCGCTGACATCTTTTCCATTGTAAAGGGATGTATCATACAACTGGCAAAGATAATCTGCCAGCGTGGTTTTTATAATCCTGAAAAAATATACCGCCTTTGCCACAGTGCTTTTCCCTGTTGCCTGTTCCCCGATAAGCAGATTAAAATCCTTCACTTCCAGTTCCTTCACAGGCCCCATATATTCTATCTGAATCTTATGCAATTATCTCACTCCCTGACATTTTTATTTGCTTCATTCCCACACATGATACTTTACTCTATCACACTGTTCATACACCTGTCAAACAGGCAAAATTTATACTTCCTTCCCCCAGGGCCTTTTTCTTCCCGTCCATCCCTTCGCTTTCCAGTATTCCCCATCTGCCTCGTTAAAACCCTTTTTCTGTGCCAGCCGCATAATATTAAAAAAGATTCTGGTTTTTATGGAAGGTTTCACATGTCCGTAATTTTTTCTGATTTTCCTTGCCAGTATGGTGGTTTTTGCGTCAATGCGCCGTTTAATTCCCGGTCTGACATTTTTCCAGGACACCTCCATCACCGCCACGCCATACCGCCAGGTTCTGGCAACTCCCCAGAAAAACATACTGTCAGCCATGTCCTTATTGGTACTTCTCATCCCGGCGCCAGCTGCTGTGGAAATACAGACTGCCTGCTTGCGGAACATCTTTTCTTCCGGACGATGTACCATCCAGCGATACCCGTAATGGTCCAGCAGATTTTTCATGGCTCCGGTAGCATGATAGACATAAACGGGACTTGCCAGAATAATCACATCTGCCTGGTCCAGGGCTTCCGTTATGGGTTTTAACATTTCGTAATGGGGACACAGAGTTTCTGATTTTTCAAAACAACCGGTACATCCCACGCAAAAAGATGAAAAATCTTTCGGCAGGAAAAATTCCGTAACATTTCCTTCCAGTTTCCCGGCCAGCATTCTGGCAATATGGTAAGTGGAGCCTTTATGGCTCTGGCCGTGTATAATTGTAATCTGCATATTTTTCCTCCTGTACGAGTTCCCTCGCTTCTGAGAATGACATTTTCAACCTCTTTTTTATGACAATACTCGAATTTGCTGCACCTGATACAATGTCAACATTTCTCCGGAATATCAATGTCCGTATTTCAGGCGCCTCCCAGTCTTTTAACTGCCCGCCCGGACGGTTTCCTGGCTGTAATCGAATCATACAGCATGGAAAAACCATAGTCCAAAAACTGTGTTTTCGTTAAACCCATTGACTTTTTCAGATAGTCTTCTTTATTTGCGGCAAGCTGAATAATTCCGGCAAGCATACCCCAAAAGTTAAATATAACAGGCATAATTTCCAAATCACAGCGCAAATCTCCTTTTTCCATACCGCATACTAAAAATTCCTTTATTTTTTCATTTATTTCTTCTCCGATTTGATAAGTATCCTTTTCTTCCGGCAGGCAGGCCTCATCATCGAAATCAATGTTGATTTTATCCAGCACCATTCTGAAATAAAATGGAAATTCTTCCTGATACTGTACCAGACCATGACAGATACCATCATATCTCGCTTTTGTGGTTTGCTGCTGTACCAATGCAGAAGATATACAGTCATAAAGTTTTTTCATGCTGTTCAATACTAAAATACCAACTATCTCCTCTTTGTTTTTAAAATACACATATATTGTTGCTTTGCTGTATCCGGCGGCTTTCGCTATATCATCCATGGAAGTTGCGGTAATCCCTCTTTCCATAAACAAAACGGATGCCGCAGAGGCTATGTGCTCCCTGTGCACACTTCTCGGCTCTTTCTTTCTTCGTCCCATATGTTCTCCCCATATAATTAAACTTATGGTTTAATTATATGGGCAATATTTCTTTCTGTCAATGAATTTATCAGAAAATTCTTACTAACGCTGTTTTTCTGCGGTTTCTGATATTAAATTATTTTACAGTTTCCCGGCTCTGTGGTATAATAAATATTGAGATTTGCATTGGGGAGGAGACCTGAAGGCCAGAGGGGAGACCTGAATACGAAATAAATCATTTAAAATATTTGAGGAAGCATTGCAATGAAAATAAATAATGTAGAATACGATTTAAATGAACTTTTACAACATCATGATGCCCGCAGCGCAGAAGCCGCACGCCAATTACGTGCAGCAACAGGTGTGACTTTAAAAGAAGCCAGGAAAATATTAACGGACTACGAAAAAGGTATCATGCCAAATTCCAGACAAACAGAACCTCTCGCACATAAACCCTGCTTATTACTGGCATCACTCATGTTTACGTTACTTATAATAATTATTATAATAGTTGTTGTGTTATAGGGATTCTATCTGATAAGCTCCTGCACGGAACCTGATGACACCGCCACTGAACTTATATTGAGACAAACAAAAATCTTCTATTCGGAGACTCCTTACATTAGCAGGCAAAGATATGTGCATCAGGGAAATTCAGGTATACGGTCTGGTATTTTATATTCATATTCAATGTAAATTGCCTCATCCGAAATACCCCACTGCCCCATCTGGAAAACATGATCCGGCGTTGTATAGCTCCCCGGCAAGTTACCATTTGTCTGAATCTGCATCCGCGTCAGCTCATTTTTCGACTTATCCGTATATTTCACAATTGCAGTCTTTATCGTTGCATCATTATCCGGTTCATATTCTACCTCTGCTAATCCTACCCACTGGTCCGGGTATCTTTCCTGAATTTCTTCCCATGTTAATCTTTCAGACATACAAAAACCTCCCTGTATTTTTTACATTCAAATATTCCTGTAACGCTTTTTATTATCACAAGTATATCACACCGCCCAATGTCCCCACAACATAAAAAAGCCCATCACTTTTTCCTGCAGGAACTATACAAACATCCATATTGCCCAAACAGAGATATACCGTGCATCTATAAAGCCCGGAAAACAAAAAAAGACTGTCGATGAAGCTGTCCATGACCGTCTTTTTCTGTTTTTATTCAATTCTCACCCATTCTAAATTTCCAAATCCCCACTCAAAACACAATTCTCAGGCACTCTCCCCCATGTTCGCCAGCTTCGCCGCCTGGTCGGCTGCAATACATGCATCCACAATTTCCTGAATATCGCCGTTCATGACCTTATCCAGTTTATACAATGTCAGATTGATTCGGTGATCTGTCACACGTCCCTGGGGAAAGTTATAAGTTCTGATTTTTTCAGAACGGTCTCCTGTTCCAATCTGGCTTCTTCTGGCTTCCGCCTCAGCGTCATGCTGTTTCTGGCACTCCATATCGTAAAGTTTTGCGCGGAGCAGCGCAAAAGCCTTATCCTTATTCTGGAGCTGAGATTTTTCCGTCTGGCTGTATATTACGATTCCGGTGGGAAAATGGGTCAGGCGAACTGCCGAATCCGTGGTATTGACACACTGTCCGCCATTTCCCGACGCACGCATAACATCAATCCTTATATCCTTTTCATCAATGACCACATCCACTTCTTCTGCTTCCGGCATAACCGCCACAGTAATGGTGGATGTGTGAATACGCCCGCCAGATTCCGTTTCCGGAACTCTCTGTACCCGGTGTACACCGGATTCATATTTCATTACGGAATAGGCTCCCTGTCCGGTAATCATAAAAGTTACATTTTTCATGCCGCCAATACCGATTTCCTCACATTCCACTGTCTCTACCTTCCAGCGTCTGCCTTCCGCATAATGTACATACATGCGGTAAATTTCCGCTGCAAAAAGCGCAGCTTCATCCCCGCCTGCTCCTGCGCGGATTTCCACAATTACATTTTTATCATCGTTGGGGTCTTTGGGCAGAAGCAGGATTTTCAGTTTCTTTTCCAGTTCTTCTATTTTCTTTTTGGAATCATTCAGTTCTTCTCTGGCCAGTTCCCGCAATTCCTCGTCGCTTTCATCCTCTAACATGGCAAGAGAATCTTCCACGTTCTGTTTTGCCTGCTTATATTCTTTATATGTTTCCACAATGGGAGTTAAATCACTCTGTTCTTTCATCAGTTTACGAAAACGACCGGTATCATTGGCCACATCCGGCTCACTCAGCTGATTCATAATTTCTTCAAAGCGAAGAAGAATATCTTCTAATTTATCAAACATTTTACTCTTCCTTTCTATTTTACTGCCGGCAGGTTACCGCAGACCACCCGGTCATTTCCTGTAAGGTCCTGGATTACCTTTACATTCCGAAATCCATTTTCCTCCATCAGAAGGGCCACCCGTCCTCCCTGGTCATACCCCACTTCAAAGTACAGATACCCGTTGGATTTTAAAAATCCCTTTCCTTCCCGTACAATTTTCCGGTAAAAGGCAAGACCGTCTTCTTCACCGTCCAATGCCTCCGCAGGCTCAAAATCCCGGACTTCCGGCATCAGTTCCGCAATCACTCCCGTTGGAATATAAGGAGGATTGGAAATAATCATATCAAAGGTTCCTGTAATTTTCCGGAACAAATCACTGCGCACCAGCTCCACCTCCACCTGATGATTTCTGGCATTTTCCTTTGCAACCAGAAGGGCCTGTTTGGAAATGTCACTGGCAGTTCCTCTGATTTTCTTTCCCGCATGTTTCAGAAGGCTGATGATAATACACCCGGAACCGGTGCACAAATCCAGCACTTCCATGCCTGACTCCAGAATTTTCAGGGCTTCCTCTACCAGAGTCTCCGTATCCTGCCGGGGTATCAGCACATGGGAATTCACCTTAAATTCCAGTCCCATAAATTCCTGCACCCCGGTAATATACTGCAAGGGTACATGCTCTCCCCGCTTTTTCAGTAAAAGCTCATATTCCTGGAAATCTTCGTCCGGCATTTCCTCCGGTGCACGGAGATAATATTCGCTCTTATCCATCTTACAGACGTATTCCATCAGATACCAGGCATCCAGCTTATAATCCGAAACCTCTGCCTTTTTCAGCAGTTCTCTGCCATAACGCAGTGCTTCTCTCAGTGTCATGACGCTTCTCCTTTTATGGATTCCAGATATTCTTTCCAGTCAAATACCGCCTCCACGGATGCAATTCCCACCTCTATCATTTCGTCGTCCGGCTCCTTCGTGGTCAGCTTCTGCATCCACAGTCCCGGTTTACTCAGAGCATTAATCAGAGGATTCTCGCTTCTTCCTGCAAGTCGGATAATTTCATAGGAAATTCCTGCAATCAGAGGCACTATGGCAAGTCTCAGCACCAGACGGAGCACTCTGGAATCCACCCGGATAAACATGGTGGCAAAAATTGTAATAATCACAACAAAAAACAGAAAGCTGGTTCCGCAGCGTTTATGCTCCCTGGAACTTTTCCTGACATTTTCCACAGTCAGCTCCATACCATGTTCGATACAGTTAATACATTTATGTTCCGCACCGTGATACATGAACACGCGTTTTATGTCCTCCATCCTGGAAATCAGCAGAATGTAGCCCAGGAAAATCATAAGCCGCATGACGCCCTCAATCAGTATCACCAGAGTTTCGGAAGAAATAAATTTATGGAACAGCAGGGAAAGATAAAAGGGAAGCACCATAAAAATTGCCAGAGCCAGCACAATGGACAGGCCGATGGTCATTCCCATCTCAAGCCGCTCCTTTTTGCTGTCCTTTTCCTTTTCTTCTGCTCCCTTTTCTTCCGTCTCCTCTTCAAAAAAAGAAGCAGAAAACGTAAGACAGGACATGCCAAGTATCATGGATTCCAGAAAGTTGATAATCCCTCTTACAAAAACCAGATTCCGAATTACAGCATTTTTGCAGATTCCACCGTATTCTCTTTTTTCAACAATAATGTCATGATCCGGCTTGCGGACTGCCACTGCGTAATATTCTTTGTTTTTCATCATTACGCCTTCCATAACAGCCTGCCCGCCAATTCCGGAATAAGCCAATATATTCACCCCTTTCCCTGTGCGGGCCTGTGTATAAAAACAGAAGAAGGATGTCCCATAGAAAGACATCCTCCCTTTACCGCCTGTACATAACTGCTCACGGTTCCCGTCAGTGATTTTACTGATTATTTATGCCATATTTCTTATTGAACTTATCAATACGTCCACGAGCCTGAGCCGCTTTCTGCTGTCCGGTATAGAATGGATGGCATTTGGAACAAATTTCCACATGAATATCCTTTTTGGTGGAACCTGTAACAAATGTATTCCCGCAGTTACATGTCACCGTTGCCTGATAATACTCTGGATGGATTCCTTCTCTCATGATTTTCACCTCTTCACACTGTATTTTAAATCTGATTCATGGATTCTTCACATTTAATACTGCTTACACAACAGCTTTGTTATTGTATCATAATTTTTCCATATATGCAAGTTCTTTTGAGAAATTTACAAAAGTTTTGTTTTCTTTATCATCTGGCAGAATTCCCGGTTATTACTGGTACGTACAAAGAGATTCAGGATACTTTCCACCGCTTCATCCGCCTTCATGCCGTTGATTGCCCGGCGCATAATTTCCACCGCTTCCTGTTCTTCCCGGTTCAGCAGCAGATCCTCTCTCCGGGTACCGGATTTGGTAATATCCACCGCCGGGAAAATCCTCCGCTCTGAAAGTTTCCGGTCCAGAATCAGTTCCATATTACCGGTTCCTTTAAATTCCTCGTAAATCACATCATCCATCCGGCTTCCCGTATCCACCAGGGCTGTTGCCAGAATCGTAATGCTTCCGCCTTCCCGCATGTTGCGGGCTGCTCCGAAGAAACGCTTGGGCATATGTAAAGCCGCCGGGTCAATACCGCCGGACAGAGTTCTTCCACTGGGCGGAACAATCAGATTGTATGCCCTGGCCAGACGGGTAATGCTGTCCAGCAGAATCATCACGTCTTTTTTATGCTCCACCAGGCGCCTTGCCCGCTCAATTACCATTTCCGATACCCGTTTGTGGTGTTCCGGAAGTTCATCGAAGGTGGAATAGATGACCTCCACATTTTTCCCCTCAATAGCCTCCTTGATATCTGTCACTTCCTCCGGACGTTCATCAATCAGCAGAATAATCAGATGCATATTCGGATTGTTTCGGGTCACAGCCTTTGCCACCTGTTTTAACAGGGTGGTCTTTCCGGCCTTGGGAGGTGACACAATCATGCCTCGCTGGCCCTTGCCAATGGGAGAAACCACATCCATAATCCGCATGGCCACAGCGCTTCTGTCTGTTTCCAGCCGGATTCTCTCATTGGGAAAAATGGGCGTTAAATCTTCAAAATTCGGACGCTTCAGGATTTCCGAAGGATGGTTTCCATTGATGCTTTTAATATATAAAAGGGCGCTGAACTTCTCCTGCTGAGTCTTTACTCTGGTATTGCCATGGATGATATCTCCCGTTTTCAGCCCGAATTTACGAATCTGAGACGGGGAAACGTATACGTCATGGTCTCCTGGCAGATAATTCTCACAGCGGATAAATCCATATCCATCCGGCATAACCTCCAGGATTCCATGGGCGCTGACCCCGCTGTCCAGCTCCGGATTGTCTATTTCAATTCCGTCAACAGTAATAATTCTGGAAGGTCTGCGCTCCGGGGGCTGCATTCTCCGTTCTTCGGACGGCTGTCTCCGTTCTTCCGGCACCTGCATTCTCCGTTCTTCGGATGGCTGAACCTTTTTGTCCTCTTTTCGCTTTTCTTTTCTGTCCCCGGATGCCTTTGCCTGCTTCTCTCTTCCGTCCTCTGTTGCCTGTATCTGTTTTTCTCTTCCGTCCTCTGCTATCTGCGTCTGTTTTTCTTTCCCGTCCTCTGCTGTCTGCGTCTGTTTTTCTTTCCCGTCCTCTGCTATCTGTATCTGTTTTTCTTTCCCGTCCTCTGCTGTCTGCGTCTGTTTTTCTTTCCCGTCCTCTGTTGCCTGTATCTGTTTTTCTTCCGTATCATTCTCCTGATTTTCACTGGCAGCCTTCTCATCCTCTCTGAGCATTAGCTCCACCAATTCTTTCTTCTTCAATCCGGAAAGATGTCTCAGACCTCTTGCTTTCGCCACCTCCCGCAATACCGTTACTGATAAACTCTCATACTTTTCTCTCATTTCTTTCTCCTTTTGACTGCCATTATTTGGGAATCTCTGTCAGACCAGACAATGATTTTACTCCGCAGCAGAACTTGCAAAGCAAATTTCAATAAGCTACATTATACACTATCTTTTTCCAAATAGGAAGTCCTTTTTTCTTGATTTGTATTTTTTTTCATGCTATGCTAAAAGGACTGAACAAAATGGGAATTTAAAGAAAGAAAAGGAGCGGTTCATTATGACAACCAGTGAAAAAGCAGTTTTTTTACATAAAGAATGGAACGGCAAAATCGAAACCATTTCCAAATCTCCGGTAAAAAACAGAGAAGATCTGGCTATTGCCTATACCCCAGGGGTGGCGGAGCCATGCAAACTGATTGCAAAACATCCGGAAGATGCTTATATCTACACTATGAAAGCCAATACCGTAGCTGTTATTTCAGACGGAAGCGCTGTCCTCGGACTTGGAAATATCGGCCCTTATGCCGCCATGCCGGTTATGGAGGGAAAATGCGTCCTGTTTAAGGAATTCGGCGGTATCAATGCGGTTCCCATCTGCCTGGATACCCAGGATACGGAAGAAATCATCAAAACCGTCACTCACCTGGCTCCCGGTTTTGGCGGCATTAATCTGGAAGATATCTCTGCTCCCCGCTGTTTTGAAATAGAGGAACGTCTGAAAGAGACATTGTCCATCCCTGTATTTCATGACGATCAGCACGGGACAGCTATTGTAGTTCTTGCAGGCATTATCAACGCCCTGAAAGTGACAGGAAAGAAAAAAGAACATTGCCGGGTGGTGGTAAACGGCGCAGGCTCCGCAGGAATCGCCATTTCCAGACTGCTGCTGACGTATGGATTCAAACATCTGACCATGTGCGACCGCCACGGAATCATCCACACAGATTATCCGGATTTAAACTGGATGCAGCAGAAGATGACAGAACTCACCAATCTGGAAGGAAAAACCGGCACACTGGCAGACGCCCTGACGGGAGCGGACATTTTTGTCGGGGTTTCTGCTCCCGGTATCGTTACACAGGAAATGGTTGCTTCCATGAACCATGACGCTATTATATTTGCCATGGCCAACCCGGTACCGGAAATCATGCCTGATCTGGCCAAAGCTGCCGGAGCAAAAGTCGTGGGCACTGGCCGCAGCGATTTTCCCAATCAGGTGAACAATGTGGTGGCGTTTCCGGGCATTTTCAAGGGAGCGCTGGAAGGCCGGGCTTCTCAGATTACCGAAGAAATGAAACTGGCCGCTGCCATTGCCATTGCAGACCTTGTGCCAGAAGACCAGCTCAGTGAAGATTTCATTATGCCGGAAGCCTTTGACCCGCGGGTTGCTCAGGCAGTCAGCCAGGCAGTGAAATCTCATATTTCCAGGTAACACCATGTTCTGGGATGAAAAACGTTACTACTCCCTGGACTGCTATCTCAAACGTACGTTTGGCGAAAAAGTCTATCGTCTGGCTTTAAACGGCGGAATGACCTGTCCCAACCGGGACGGCAGGGTGGGCGAAAGGGGCTGCATTTTCTGCAGTACTGCAGGAAGCGGGGATTTTGCCCAGAAAGGCTGCCTTCCTGTTAAAAAGCAATTAGCTGCTGCCAAAAAACAGATTCAGGAAAAACGGAACTGCCGGAAATTCATCGCCTATTTTCAGGCCTACACCAATACTTACGCCCCGGCGGAATATCTGCGGCAGATTTTTACGGAAGCCATCTCCGACCCGGACGTGGTCATCCTGTCCGTTGCCACCCGGCCGGACTGCCTGTCAGAAGAAATCCTGGACCT
Organism: Lachnospiraceae bacterium JLR.KK002; assembly: GCA_036941025.1. Taxonomy (NCBI): domain Bacteria; kingdom Bacillati; phylum Bacillota; class Clostridia; order Lachnospirales; family Lachnospiraceae; species Lachnospiraceae bacterium JLR.KK002. Next base: position 641,419 of record JAYMNP010000001.1, on the reverse strand, counting down.
GCTGGATGAATTAAACCGGCAGAAGCCGGTTTGGATTGAACTGGGACTGCAGACCATCCATCCACAGACCAGCCGCTTTATCCGCAGCGGATTTACTCTGGAGTGTTTTCACCAGGCAGTACAGCAGCTTACCAGACGCCGGATTCCTGTTATCGTCCATGTGATTCTGGGCCTTCCCGGCGAAACCGGAGCGCAGATGCTGGAGACGGTTTCCCATGTGGGGCACCTGCCTGTTTTCGGTATCAAGCTGCAGCTTTTGCATGTGCTGTCCGATACTGACCTCGGCGTTTTATACCGGAAGCATCCCTTTCCGCTTTTTTCTCAGGAAGAATACTGTGAAATGATTGCCAACTGCCTGGAAATTCTGCCGGAAACCATGACCATACACCGGCTCACCGGAGACGGACCCAAACATCTGCTGATTGCTCCTGAATGGAGCAGCGCCAAACGCAGCGTTCTGAATCAGATTCAGAAAACTTTAAAATGCCGGGATACCTGGCAGGGAAAATATTACGTTCCAAATTCATAAGGAGTGATAAAAATGGCAGACGCCCTGACTCAATACAAACTGATTGTGTTATACATGCTGGACCATGTGGATTTCCCGCTGACCAACACACAGATTTCCAACTTCGTCCTGGAAAATGAATATACCACTTATTTTACCATCCAGCAGGCCATCAGCGAACTGACCAGCGCAGAACTGGTACAGCCGGAATCCACCCACAACAACACCTGTTATCACATTACTCCTGCCGGAAGGGAGACCCTTTCCTATTTTCCGGACAAAATATCCGACGCCATCAAGACGGACGTACTCTCTTATTTTGCAGAAAATAAAATCCGGCTGAAACAGGAAATTTCTGTCCTGGCAGATTACGATAAAACCACGTTTCAGGAATATGCGGTCCGCTGCCGTATCAGAGAAAAGGAACGTTCTCTGATTGATCTGACCATCACAGTCCGAACAAGAGAACAGGCGGAAGCAGTCTGCGCCAACTGGAAAAAGCAGAATGAAGAAGTGTATGGTTATCTGATGGATTTACTTATGAAATAGAAGTGCAAAGGGGATTCACATTTTGGCGCGCGAGCGGATTGCGCAGCAATAGATTTCCTCTCCGCGAGCTGCGCATCCCGCCCGGAGGGCTTTATCTATAGGGAATCCATATGATTTATCACTTCACAGTGACACGGTATTTCCTATAAGATAAAATAAAAACCCCCGCGGAACTCCGCGGGGATTCTGCTTTTCTGAGAATTATTGTTCCTCATTATCCAGAAATCGCATTCTGTGATCTTCAGCACCTTCCTGGAAAGCTGCAAATCCTGTTCTCTCCAGATTATTCAGTTCACGGTAACATTTCTGACAAAGGTGCCCGAACGTGATTGGCGTTCCGCAATGGGCGCAATGGAGGGAATCGAGCTTTTCTTCTTCTTCCTTATACTCAATCCTTCCTTCCGTAATCCACTTCTTAACCAGTCTCCGCGGAATATTAAAATATTCCGCCACCTGATATTCCGTTACATCCCCGGCACGGATATACTCCTTCACCTCAGAAAACAACTGATTCTCTTTACAGGCGGGACACAGTTCGTCTTCATAATCCAGTGGAAGGGCGCCACGGCATATTGAACAAAATTTTACATTTTCAAATAATAATGCTCGTTCCATAAAAACCACTTCCTTCACTTGTATTTTTGTAATTTTGGCCTGCCAGTCCGCCAGAGGCAGCCATATCTGTCCGATTATGCTGCAATAATTCCACAGCAGTATCCTCTTTTATTATATCATTTTCAATATCATTCTTCTACTGTTTTCTGATATTTTTCCGTATACTGTAACCAAAGGTTCCAAGCGCATGGTTCAGGTCAAAATACGTTCCATGAGAATATGCCACAGGTTCCGCCTGTTCCAGATGAAAAGCCCCTTTTTCATCTATATAAATTTCTGACACATGAACTGCCACAACTTCTGCCAGAAACATATGATGGGAACCAAGGGGCATACATTCTGTTATTCTGCACTCAATGTTCACCGGACTTTCCCCTATCAGAGGCGGGACAACTTCTGCCGCCTTCTGCCTTGTCAGACGCAGTTCCTGAAATTTGTCCACTTCCCTGCCGGATTTCACACCGCAGTAGTCTGCGGCAAATGCCAGTTCTCTGGTGGTCAGATTTATTACAAACTCGCCGGTTTCCTGCAGCATATGGTAGGAATACCGCTCCGGACGAACAGAAATATATGCAATAGGAGGATTGGTACATATCGTTCCTGTCCAGGCTACGGTAATAATGTTGTCCCTTCCCTGTCTGTCTGACACGGTCACCATTACCGCCGGAACCGGATAAATCATATTACCTGGCTTCCACTGCTGCTTTTTCTGAACAGTGTTATGTAATGCCGGGCTTCCGGCCTTTGGCTGATTTTTTGCCGCCCTTTTTCCCATGGTTTTCCGTTGTTTTTTCTTCACAGATTTCCCGCTGTTCATGATTTTATTTCTCCTGCAGAGTGAGCATAAGAGCCGGAATCAGCTGCTTCTTTCTGGACACCACGCCTTTCAGCCACAGGCTGTCTCCCCGGTCGGCTGCATGGCCATGGAAGGCTTTCCAGGCAGTTTCCTTTGCAGAATCACCTACAAAAATAAGTTCTGAACTTTCTTCCAGAATATTGGTAAGCATTACATAAATCATATCCAGTTTCCGCTCATGGCGTACCTGCTGAATATAAGGCAGCAGCTTTTTCTTCACTTCCTGCAGTTCTTCATCACTCATGGCGCTTAACTGACCCACGCCAAATTCCATTTCTTCAGTGGAAAAGGTTTTAAAATCCTGATTTAAAATCTCATCGGCTGTTTTCGCCTTAAAGTTGCTTCCCGCCTGGAACATACCTTTTGCATGTTCTTCAATTCCGATTCCCGCAATATCTGCCAGGGCTTCCGCAGCCATTCTGTCCATCTGCGTACAGGTGGGGGAACGGAACATCAGCGTATCGGAAATAATCGCGGAACATAAAAGCCCTGCAATCTGTTTCGGAATCACCACGCCATGCTCCTGATACATCTGGTAAATAATCGTGGAGGTACAGCCCAGCGGCTGATTACGGAAAAATACAGGGGAAATGGTTTCCAGGCTTCCCAGTCTGTGATGGTCGATGATTTCCAGTATTTCCGCCTCGTCTACCCCTTCTACCGCCTGGGTTTTCTCATTATGGTCCACCAGAATAATCTGCTTCCGCTTCATATTCAGCAAATTCCTGCGGGAAATCATCCCCATATATTTTCCTTCTTCATCCAGAACCGGAAAATCCCTGTGCCGCTCTCTGGACATGATTTCTCTTACATCATCCACATATTCTTCCATTTCAAAGGTTACCAGGTTCTCCCGGCGCATAAAATATTTCACCGGCATACTCTGGTTAATCAGTCTGGCCACCGTATAGGTGTCGTACGGCGTGGTAATAATCACACAGCCCCTGTCCTCTGCCAGCTTCTGTATGGTTTTGGACACTTTGGCATCGGAACAGACAATAAGACAGCTTGCATTCATTTCAATGGCGCAGAGCTGAACCTCATACCGGTTCCCCAGGATTACCATATCATCATCCTCGATATATTCTTCCATCAGCTCAGGACTTTCTGTGGCTGCCACTACTTTTCCCCTGATAAAATATCCATGGGCATTTCCCACAAACACTTCTCCTTCCAGGGTTTCCGCAATATTTTTATACTGAGTCCTGGCTTTGGCCAGTATCCGGTTATCATACACATCCATGTAGGATGTGGCAATATCTCCTGTGATAATCAGTCCTTCCAGCAGCCCGCTCTGACTTATAATGGGAAGCGTCACCACATTCTGGGCTTTCATGGTCTCCCAGGCCGTTTTCAGAGAAATGTGGCTGCTGATTCCTGACGCTTTGCGGATTTCAATATCTTTTACCTGGGCTCCCACATCCGACACATACTCCGGCACAGGGACCTGAAAGTAATCCAGCACATATTTGCTTTCTTCATTGATTCGTCCGGCACGTCTGGCCTCATATCTGGCATTTCCAATTTTATTTTTCAAATCCGCATAGGCAATGGCCGCGCAGACAGAATCGGTATCCGGGTTTTTATGCCCGATGACCCATATACTTTTTTCCTGTTCCATTCAGTTCCCTCACTGCTGTTTTCTAAAAAACTCCAAGCAAATGTGCCGCAATCCCGGCAACTCCTGCAAGATTTACTGCTGTCAGAACCAGTATTGCCTTAAAATATCCCTTTACAGCGTTCATGCTGCTCCGACCAAGCTCGACAGTCTCTGTTTTCTTCTCCAGTTCTTCAATCAATGTCTGAACATTACGGTAACATTTCACATTCTCGCTGTGAACCTTTTCACTGAGTTCAGCCTTCACATCATCCAGTTTATCCGCAACTCCGCTTTGCGTAAGCTCTGTGATTTTTGCAATCTCTCCGTTTACCTCTTCCAGCTTCGCAGAAAGTTCTTTCCGGGCAAATTCTGTCAGGCCGGAAAAATCTGCCTTCGTATCATCCAGCCTGCCTGTCAGGTCTGCTTTTGTTTCCTCCAGTCTGCCTGTGAACTCCGCCTTTGTTTCCTCCAGTCTGCCTGTCAGGTCTGCCATCAGTGTTTTCAGAGTTCCTGTCTGTTCATCAAACTTCCGTTCCACCTGATCTGGAATATGCTGCAGCCGCTTATCCACTGCCTCGGACATATTCCCCACTCTCAAATCCACCACCTGGGACATGTCATGCATTTTCTGTCCCACCAGTTCCGAAATGTTCTGCATTTTTTTGTCCACTGTACCGGACATATCCTGCATATTCTGTTTTACGGTTTCGGTAATCTCGCTCAGCCGACAGTCTGTGGTTTCGGATGCATTCTGCATATTTGTTCCCACCGCAGCGGTAATTTCCTCCAGTTTCCGGTCTACCGTTCCGGCAATTTCTTCCAGCTTCCGGTCTGCTGTCCCTGACAGGTTCTCCAGCTTCCGGTCTACTGTTCCGGTAACTTCTTCCAGCTTCCGGTCTACTGTTCCGGTAACTTCTTCCAGCCTCCGGTCTGCTGTCCTGGTGACTTCCTCCAGCTTCTGCTCCATATGCTCAGAATTCTGTCTCATGTTCTGTTCCATGGCTGCAATTCCCTGCCGGGAAGTATTATCCAGTTCTTCCATCTGACCGGAAATTTTTTCATCCAGTATATTAATCTCCGAATGGATGGTTTCATCCATTACTTTAATCTGTCTGTCAATTCTGGCAATCAGAGTGTCAATCTGCCTGTGCACTGCCTGCACCAGCAAATCTGCTTCCTGCTGCTGTTCCTCCAGTACCTGCTGAAGCTGCTTCGCCTGTTCTTCCCGTTCTTCCAGTACCCCCTGAAGTTCATCCACTTTATTCTCCTTGGTCACCAGAATGGTCTGGAGCTGTTTTGCTTTCTCCTTAAATTCATCAATCTGTTTTAATAAAAAATCATCCTGCTGCATTCTGCTCAGTATTTTCTCCCGTTCCGGATCCTGCTCTCTGATTTTTGTCTGCTTCTGTAACTTATCCATAATGTTTCCCATTCTTTCCTCCTGTACTAAGATTCCGTATGCCGAAAGGACTGCACCGACGGCTCAGGCGAAGAATCCTGTACCGCAGGATTCTTTTTTACATTGTAGCATTTCATATACTCTTTTGCAAGGAATTGATTTATACAGGTGTGTTTTGCAAACGACGAGGGCTGAACGGTTACCTTCCGTCCGCTACGGTATGTAATTCTGTATCTGGTCCTTATATTTGTCATACAGTCCCTGCAGTTCCTGCCTGTCTTCTTCACTTATCTGGCCTTCTGCCAGATTTCTGAGTCCCTCCGCATCTCCGCTGGCCGCCATATCCGCCGCCTGTCTGATATTTTCCGGAGAAATATACTTTTCTGCAATTTCCGTTACTTTTTGTATATCTTCCTCATCCATCTGTTCTTCTATCTGAGCGGCGATATCGGAAACATCTGCTTCCTGTCCGCCAATCTGAACCGTCTGCCCAATCTGCGCTTCCAGCATTTTTCTGCCGATTTCCACAGCAGCTTTCGTTTTTATGTTTTGTATAATAACGTGGCGGCCTGCAAACAATACTCCCGCAGTCACAACCAGGACTGTCGTGACTGCCAGCAATGTCATATGTTTTTTCCGCTTTTTCTGCTTTCCCATTCTAATACCTCCTGAAAGTCAAAAAACCCGCAGCAGTCTGGAGGACGTCAATCCTGACATACTTCAGGCTGCCGGGGTTTCCAGCATGTTCTGAATTTTATTTTGCTGCGCGATAGCCGGCAAACAAAGCACCTGCTGCTGCCAGAACCACCAAAATCAAAATGAAACCTTTTTTCTTTCGCATAAACAGCACCTCCTGAATTAATGTTAGAACAAATCTGTGCATGTTTATCATAACATAATTTCAGAAGGTGTGTTTTATAACTTTCTTAATATTTTATAAACTTTTACATTTCCTGTTTCTCAAAACAGTTCTTTCCGCATCCGCTGCACCCGCCGCAGCCTCCGCCGCATTTTCCCGCTTTTCTGTCTCTGTATATGCTGGCTGCCGCACCTGCGGCAATTATTAATACGATTCCACCGACAATAAATGTTCCCACTTTTTCTCCTCCTGTTCTTTCTGAGAATGGTTTTCATTCAGTAGTTAGTATATGCTAACTATCAGGAAATGTCAAGAGGAAATACTCGTATCTCAGGATAAACTTATAAACTGTTATGCACCGCAGCACCATTTCTGATGCTGCAAAAAATATAAAGAGATGATCTATTTCACGGGAGATTTCCCTTTTGACTCTAATGCCGCTCTAATGCTCTCCACATCCAGCATAGACAGCATCTTTTCTATCTCGTTTTCATAATCCAGGGACAGCTCATACCGGATCCGCTTCATGCTTAGCTTATAGCTTTCTTTTACCAGACCCAAAATCGCCAGCGCTATCTTTTTCATGATCTGCAGGTTCTTTGCGCTTGTCTTCCCCATGCTTGTATTCTTATCGTCCCCAAATGTAAAATCCAGGTGCCAGTGAAGCTTTGCCTCCACTCCCCAGTGCCCTCTTGCCGCCCGTTCAAATTCTTCTGCATCTTCCCCTATGCTGCATATATAATATCGATATTCTTCTTCCTTCGTTCCAGCTGCCTTTTCCACCCTCTTATGGACCATTCCGAAACTCTTGAGCTTTTTCCACTTTCCCAGTTCACTGTACCAGCCTGTATCCTCCGTGATATAGTATTCCCTGACCGCGGTTCCTCCATGTTCCGGCCCCACTGTCTTTTTATAACAGCCTTCTTTCCCTTTCAATTCTTCCAGTACGTCCTTCCCAAAATAATCCCTGACTTCTTCATAAAACAGCCCTTGGTTTCCCTTCAGCGCCAGCACATAGTCCCCTTTCCCTGACACGATCGCAGAAACGGTATCCTTCTGGCAGTTCATGGCATCTGCCGTTACGATCGTATCCCGCAGGTCCATCAGTCCCAGCAGCTCCTGCGCCGCCGGTATCTCATTTGTCTTTTCTTCTATAAATTTCTGTGACAGGCATATTCCACAGTCATTTGAATACACATTCAGAGTCTGCAATGCCTTTACTTCCCCCTGCACCCCGGACTTCCTTTTAGATCCCCTGCTTTCTTTTCCATCTACAGATACGATGGCTTTCTCATGGATACCGTCGTTTTTTCCAGACAGTAGCACAATCCCCTCTATTGTATGGAGCAACAGCTCTACCGCAGTCTGGTAAAAGTGTTCCGTATTAACATTTCCCATCACGATACGGTAAGTATCATCTGTTGGAATACCAAATGGAAGTTCCAGATATTTACGCAGCCATTTCTCTTTCCTTTTTGCGAAGCTTTCTATCTCTCCCCATTCATCCGCATTTCCAAGGACTGCAAAAAAGACGATCATGATAATGTCGCCCAGAAGATGTCTGGTATAGGAAGGATGCCTGTAATCCGGCACAGCATCCGCACATTTTTTGATATTCTGTATTAGGGAATCATTCAACTGTATTGTATCAGGTGAAACTCCGTTTTCTTCAAAAGTACTGTGTAGCGCCTCCAGACGGGTTGATTTCTTAGCCATACCTGTTTTGTTCCTTTCTGATATAAGCATTCTAAAATAAATATAGCAGACAAACCATCAAAAAAGAATAGGCTTCCCTATTCTTTTTTGATGGTTTGTAATACTTTTGTAATTTTAAAAGTTTATCCTGCTCGTATCTGTTCGGAATAAGTAACAGTTTTTAAATTATCATTCCGGCTATATTCCTAACCAAACAGCGTCATCTGTGTAATATCTGTGACAATAAATTTTTGCCTGAGAACAACATGGCAACCGTATACATAGTTACACCCGATAAGCTGTCTCCAGCGCAATTTCAATCATTTTTCCAAATCCTGTCTGCCTCTGTTCAGCAGTAAGCTGCTCCGGCCTGTAAATATGGTCGGAAATAGTCAGAATACACAGCGCGCGTTTACCTGCTCTGGCCGCGTTCAGATAAAGGGCTCCGCTCTCCATCTCCACAGCAAGCACACCCATTTTCCGGAAACAGTCTTTGCTGTTCGGACGGTCCGTATAAAATGCGTCCTCCGACAGAATATTTCCTACCCTTACCGGAGTTCCCAGATCCTTCGCGCTCTCCACTGCTGTACTCAGCAGAGTATAGTCTGCCAGAGGGGCCAGATGACCGGGGCAGTCAAACTGATCCGGATAATCTGATACAATGGAAGCGCCCATTCCGATTACCACATCCAGCACATTCACATCATCCAGAATAGCACCTGCAGAGCCCACCCGGATGATATTATCCACATCATAAAAATGGTACAGTTCATAGGAATAAATTCCTATGGAAGGCATTCCCATGCCGGAGCCCATCACAGACAGCTCTTTCCCTTTATAAAGTCCGGTATATCCCAGCATTCCCCGTACCTGATTCACACATCTTACCTGTTCCAGATACGTCTCGGCAATATACCTGGCACGCAGGGGATCCCCCGGCATTAACACAGTTTTTGCAAAATCTCCGGCTTTTGCCTCAATATGAGGTGTTGGTATGTTTGACATGATTTTTCCTCCCTTCCCTGTAAATCACAGTTCCATTGTAACACGGTTTCCTGCCACTGTCACTTCCTTATTTACAGGCCCGGTATCAGGCTCACAGCAAAGGCTGTTATGCTGGCACAGACCGCCACGGCAAACAGCCCCTTTCCCCGCCAGGCTGCCGCAAAAGCCGCCGCTACCCCGGCTATGGCTGTCACCGGAGAGCCGGTGGCATAGAGCACAGCCGGAAAAGTCATTGCACCCAGCACCGTATAAGGGATATATGCCAGAAAAGAACGCACATACCGGTTTTCAATCTTTTTATGAAATGCCACAAAGGGAAGTACCCGGATGAGATAAGTCACCCCAAACATCACCAGCAGATATATCCGGAAATTTCCTGATTCCATTATGTGTCCTCCTGTCCGTCCTTTTCTTTTTCTTCTTCCATGGGAAAACACAGGGCTCCAACTGCCGAAGCGGCCACTGCGCAGATAATAATGGCAAAGCCCTGGGAAATTCCCTGGAACAGGGGAATATAGTAAATGCAGCAGCTCAAAACTACTGCCAGTATCACCATTTTCAGAATTTTAGCTTCTTTTTTCATGGCAGGCACGATAATGGCAATAAACATCCCGTATATGGCCAGGCCAAGAGCGTCGCTGATCTGTTTTGGAAGAATGTTCCCGCAGACTGCCCCGGCCAGTGTCCCGGACGTCCAGCCCAGATAAGGCAGTACCGCAAGACCGGCAAAATAGCGGCTGTTTACCTCCCCTTCCCGGCTCATGGCCACTGCAAAAATCTCGTCCGTATTCGCAAAACCCAGAACCAGTTTTTTAGCGGCGCCGAACCGGCTGTCCACTTTCTGAGACAGAGAAATACTCATCAGCGCATACCTGAGATTAATGACAAACTGAGACACAGCCATTTCCAGATAAGAGCCTGCGGCAGCCATCACCGTAATGCCCGCAAACTGCCCGGCAGAAGTCATATTCATCATGGAAACCAGCAAAGCCTCCCACCATCCAAGACCGGAGGCAACTGCTGCCAGCCCAAAGGTAAAGGAAACGGAAAAATACCCGATTCCAATAGGACTTCCATCTTTTATTCCCTGTAAAAACTGTTTCATTTTCTCATCCTCTTATCTGTTATTCCGAACAGTTCCCATCATGGAAATCAACAGAGCTTTCCAAATTAACCCTTGCCAAACCGGTATGTTCAGGCTATGATAAGAACGGAACATAAACCATATGTACGGTTCATTTGCGCCGGCAGGCGCAGGAATGGAGGAAATCATGAAAAAAGTACAGCGTATCCTGGCAGTTCTCGGCGTTATCCTGCTCCTGGGCCTTTACCTTGCCACCCTGATTTTCGCCCTGCTGGGAAAAAATTTCTTCCCCATGTTCATGGCGGCTCTCTTTTCCAGCTTTGTGCTTCCGGTACTTCTCTGGGTCTATGGATTTGTCTACCGTCTGATTAAGAAAAATACTTCCGAAGATACCGTAACCCATGAGGCTCAGTCTTCCGAAAACAACGGAGACACCCCTTCCCTGTAGACAATATGCAGCTCATGGAGCGTCCCTGCCATGGCGGATAACCGGCTGTATCTGGTATGCCTGACCGGATAAACATAATATATGCAGACGCGGACAGATGCAAAGGGTTACGCTTCCACTCCCAGGCTGCGCAGTTCTTCTTCCGCCTGAGACTTTGTATGAAAGTGGATGGTTGCCATGCCGAGCTGATTTGCGGCAATGATATTGCCCCTGTTATCATCCAGAAATACACATTCCGTCGCATCCAGATGATATTTTCTCAGCAGCGCCTCATAAATCTCCGGCTCCGGCTTGGTGGCCTGCACTTCATAGGAGAAAATGGCTCCGTCCACCTCCTCCACAAAGGAAAGTTCTTCTATACTCTGAGAATAGAGCCTTCTGGGATAATTGGAAAGAAGATATACCTTATATCCCTGAGCCTGCAGACTCCGAATCCAGTCATGAGCATAATCATACCGTCTGATACAGTTGCCAAGATTGTCCCAGAACCGCATAATTTCCGCTTCACAGTCCGGCGCTTTCTCCAGAAATCCCTGAAGAATTTCTTCATCTGACATTCTGCTCCGGTCAAATTCATTCCACAGCTCCGACAAAACGGTGGCACTGGCCACTTTCTCATAAACTTCCGGCGGAAAATCCAGGGTATCCATAAATCCCTGCCAGTCAAAATCCACCAGTACCTTTCCCACATCAAACACAATATTTTTTATCATACTTTTTCCCTTATTTTCCATTTCGGTAAATAATATCCTCCCTGCCCGGTCCATTGGAAATCATGGTTATGGGGAAACCGATTTTTTCCTCCACAAATTCAATATACTTCCGGCAGTTTTCCGGCAGTTCCTCATATCTGCGGATACCGCGGATATCGCATTTCCATCCCGGAAGGGTTTCCAGCACCGGTTTCGCTTTCTCCAGTTTCACGGTAGCCGGAAACTCCGTGGTAATTTCCCCGTCTATATCATATGCGGTACACACCGGAATTTCATCCAGATATCCCAGTACGTCCAGCACTGTAAAAGCCACATCGGTAGTGCCCTGAATACGACAGCCGTATTTGCTGGCCACCACATCGAACCATCCCATACGTCTGGGCCTTCCTGTGGTTGCTCCGTACTCTCCCCCGTCGCCGCCCCGGCGGCGCAGTTCATCTGCTTCCTCGCCGAAAATTTCGCTGACAAAGGCTCCTGCCCCCACTGCGGAGGAATAGGCTTTGCATACGGTAATAATCTTTTTAATCTCATAGGGGGGAAGCCCGGCCCCGATAGCCCCGTAAGCCGCCAGTGTGGAAGATGAGGTAACCATAGGATAGATTCCGTGATCCGGGTCTTTTAACGAGCCCAGCTGGCCTTCCAGCAGAATATTTTTGCCGTTTTTTACCGCCTCCCACAGGTACGCGGAGGTATCGCACACATAAGGCTCCACCATAGTCCTGTATTCTTTCAGCTCTTTCAGCAAATCTTCCGGATTCAGCAGAGGCTTATGATACAGGTGTTCCAGCAGCACATTTTTCGTCTCGCAGATACGCTCTGCTTTTTCTTTCAATGCCTCTTCTTCAAACAGTTCACTGACCTGGAACCCGATTTTTGCATATTTATCAGAATAAAAGGGCGCAATTCCTGATTTGGTGGAACCGAAGGATTTTCCTCCCAGCCGTTCCTCCTCATACTGGTCAAACAGAATATGGTAGGACATTACCATCTGAGCCCGGTCGGACACCAGAATCTTCGGCCGGGGTACTCCTCTGTCCACAATGGAGCGGATTTCTTCAAAGAGTACCGGAATATTCAATGCCACTCCATTTCCGATAATACTTGTGGTGTGGCCATAAAATACGCCGCTTGGCAGGGTGTGCAGTGCAAATTTCCCATAATCATTGACAATGGTATGGCCTGCATTTGCCCCTCCCTGAAACCGCACAATAATGTCAGCTTCTTTTGCCAGCATATCGGTAATTTTTCCTTTTCCCTCGTCTCCCCAGTTTGCACCAACAATTGCATTTACCATGTAAAGTTCCTCCTTATTTCCCTTCTTCCAGAGGGAATCCTTTGCTTTCTGTTCGTTACTTCCTGGATTATGCCGGAAACATTTCCCGGACACCAGTTTAGTATACCCCAATTCTCTGTATAAGTAAAATCAATGTTTATTATATTTAACATAAATTCCTGTTATGACAGTCTTCTCATGACAGCCTTCTCACGACAGTTTTCTTTTGACAGTCTTCTCATAACAGTTTTCTCATAACAGTTTTCTTTTGACGGTCTTTCCGGAAAGGAATCGCTTTTCTTCTACCGTTTTTTCTTTTCTCCATGCCTTTCGTCTATCATTTCCAGCAGTTTTCCGGCGGCAGCCGGCACCGGTATCCGCTCGTCCGTCACCACACAGAATTCCCGGAAAGGAATCTTTTCTTCAAATTCAAGCAGAAACAGTTCCCCTGTGCGCAGAAATTCTTCTGCAAAATCTTTCATCACACTGGCAATTCCCATCCCTTTTCTGGCAAACTGGATGAGCATATTGCTGGTGGCCAGTTCAAATTCCGGAGAAAGCACCACACCGTTTTTTTCCAGAAATCCATCCACATAATTCCGTGTGGAGGTATTTTTTTCCAGGCAGAGCACCGGCAGGCGTCCCAGCTCCTGATAAGAGAGCACCTGATTTTGCAGGAAACTGAATTTTTTTCCGGCTACAAACACGTCTTCAATCTGACGCACCTTTTTCACATTCCAGTCCCTGCGGTTGTTCAGGGGCGTACTCACCACGCCGAAATCAATTTTCCCGTCCTGGAGATGTTTCAGAGTCTCCGGCGTAGGCGCATTGGTTACCGCCACCTTAATACCGGGGAACTGTTCGTGAAACTGTTCCAGCACTTCCAGCAGATAAAACTGCAATGTCATATCGCTGGCTCCGATTCGGATTTCCCCTGTTTCCAGATTCAGCATTTCCCGAAACTTCCGCTCTCCCTGCCGGATGTACTCGTATCCCCGCTGCACAAAGGAATAGAGCATTTCTCCTTCCGGTGTGAATCGGACGCCTCTGGGATTTCGGACAAACAGCGGACTGCCCAGGGATTCCTCCAGATGCCGGACCGCCTGACTTACCGCAGGCTGGGAGACGGACAGTTCTTCCGCCGCCAGAGTAATGCTTCCGGCTCTGCCCACATAATAAAAAATTTTATAATACTCCAGATTGATATCTACCATACATGCCGCCCCTGTTCCTGCCTTCAGGTACTGAATATTCTCTACTGTTCCTGTTACCATCATATTTTTTTATTATACAGCAGGCATGAGCAAAAATCGACACCTTTCTTTCGATTATTCTGTTATGGTATTTTTCTATTGTATTTTGCACCCGCATTCTGTATAATGATAGAATTCACTGAATCAAAGGAGTTTTTTATGTCTTACTCAGAACTTTTTATTTTTCTTCTGGAAATCATCGGCACCATTGCCTTTGCTTCCTCCGGCGCCATGCTGGGCATCCGGAAAAATATGGATATTTTCGGCATCAATGTGCTTGGAATCACCACGGCAGTGGGCGGAGGCTGTGTCCGTGATGTGCTTCTGGGCATTCATCCACCCAAAATGTTCCGGAATTTTGCCTATGTGGGAACCGCCATTCTGACTTCCTGCCTGTTGTTTCTTCTGTTCTATCTGAAAAAGGAACTGCTGGAAAGCACGTTTCTGGAGCGGTACGAACGCCTGATGAGCACGCTGGACGCTGTGGGACTTGGGATTTTCACAGTGATGGGTATCCGTACCGCCATGGAACTGGAAAGCAGCCACAGCCATAACCTGTTTCTTCTGGTTTTTGTGGGTGTGGCAACGGGTATCGGCGGCGGCATGATGCGGGATATTATGGCAGGCGATACGCCTTTTGTCTTTGTCAAACATGTATATGCCTGCGCTGCACTGGCCGGAGCCTTTCTGTATATTTTCCTGTACAGGCTGATTCCGGATATTGCCGCCATGCTCGTCAGTTCTGCCGCTGTGGTGGTGATTCGGCTGCTGGCAGCCCGTTACCGCTGGAACCTGCCCCGCATTCGATAAGGAGGAATCAATATGACAAAAGATATGACAACGGGAAATCCCTGGAAAATCATTATTTTCTTTTCCATCCCTGTGCTGCTGGGCAATTTATTCCAGCAGTTTTACAATATGGCAGACGCTGTGATTGTAGGCCAGTTTCTGGGAGAGGATGCTCTTGCGGCCGTTGGCTCCACCGGCTCCATTATGTTTCTGGTACTGGGCTTTGCCATGGGCATTGCGCAGGGGTTCGGCGTTCTGATTTCCCATGCTTTCGGCGCCAGAGACGAAAGCCGTCTGAAACATTACGTGGCTGTTTCTCTGATTCTTGGCCTGGCGGTATCTTTACTCATCACCGCCCTGACCATTACGGAATCCAGGAACCTGCTGCTGTTTATGAAAACACCGGAAAATATTCTGGATATGGCAAATGATTATATCACCATCATTTACGGCGGAATTGCCGCCACCATGGCATTTAATATTTCCGCTTCCATATTAAGAGGGGTAGGGGACAGCAAAACACCTCTGTATTTTCTGATTTTTGCTTCTTTTTTGAATATTCTTCTGGATTTATTTTATATTGTAGTGCTTCATTCCGGACCGGAAGGAGCTGCCTGGGCAACCATCATCGCACAGGGAATTTCTGCTCTGCTGTGCTTTTTCTATATGTTTGCCCGCATAGATTTGCTGAAACTGCAGCGAAAGGATTTTTATTTTGACTGGAAAAGCATCCGGGATCTGTTGTCCGTGGGCATTCCCATGTCCGTCAATTACTCGGTAACCGCAGTGGGCGTTATGATTCTGCAGGGCGCTGTAAATGTATTCGGCTCCAGTGTGGTGGCTTCCTATACAGCCGCTTCCAAAGTAGAAAATCTGGCTACCCAGACCATGCCTGCGCTGGGAACCACCATGGCCACCTATTGCGGACAGAATCTGGGCG